>MIBE01000026.1:44563-97671 GCA_001829415.1 Spirochaetes bacterium GWF1_51_8 | reverse complement strand
CGTCGAGCACGGGGCTGGGCGCTTCTTCGATCAGCTTCTGGTGACGGCGCTGGATCGAACAATCGCGTTCGCCCAAATGGACGACGTTGCCGTAGTTATCGGCGATGAACTGTATTTCGATATGCCTCGGGTTCTCCATGTACTTCTCGACATAGACATCGGGGTTGCCGAACGCTGTCTTGGCTTCGCCCTGCGCGATCGGGATGATTTTCCGGATTTCGTCGTCGCTCCACCCGACACGCATCCCCTTACCGCCGCCGCCCGCCGTCGCCTTCACGATCACGGGATAGTTGACTTCCTTGGCGAAACGCACCGCTTCCTCGACATCGGTGATAATACCGGTGCCGGGAGTGATCGGGACGTTGACCTCGGACATCGTCTTTCTCGCCGTGGCCTTATCGCCGAGAAGGTCGATCACTTCAGGCTTTGGGCCGATGAAGGTGATCTTGTGCTCCTGGCAGATTCTCGCGAACTTCGAGTTCTCGGCGAGGAAGCCGTATCCGGGATGGATAGCGTCGGCGCCGCTGATCTCGGCCGCGCTGATCAGCGCGGGTATCTTCAGGTACGACTCCGGTGAAGGAGCGGGCCCGATGCAGATGTCCTGATCGGCGAGTTTGGTATGTAGAGACGTCTCGTCCGCCTCGGAATGAACCGCCACTGTCGGGATTTCCAATTCTTTCGCGGCACGGATAACACGGACCGCTATTTCGCCGCGGTTAGCAATTAATATTTTACGAAACATCGCTCCCTCCTAAATCTCGAAACGCATCATAGGCTGGCCGTATTCGATCGGCTGGCCTTCTTCTATTAAAATCTCCTTCACTTTTCCGGTGACATCGGAGACGACGTCCTGCAGCACGCCCAGAACACGGACATGCGCGATCACATCGCCCTTCTTCACCGAGTCGCGAAGCTTGATATAATACTCGCCGGTTTTGGTATTGAGGCGGGTGAAAAACCCGACCCATTTCGACCGGAGTTCGAACACGCTATCCGGCGACTTTCCGGAGTCGTCGGCGCCGGACGCGGAAACGGGCGCTGCCGCCTGAACAGGCGCGGGTTTCGGCGCAGGAGCGGGTTTGCCGCCCATCAGCATCCGTAATCGTCCCTCGGGGGTTTCGATCTCGACTTCGCCGATATCGGAATCCTTAAATATCTCCTGAATATCCTTCATATCCTTCACATTAAACATATTACACCTCCTCGAGCGGACTGTTACTTCACACGTTCTATATAGCGGTCGTCACGGGTATCGACCTTGACTTTTTCGCCCTTCTGAACAAAAAGCGGGATCAGCACGACAGCGCCAGTTTCAAGAGTGGCGGGTTTCGTGCCGCCGGAGACCGTATCGCCTCTGGCGCCGGGGTCGGTCTCGATGATCTCCAGTTCGACGAACATCGGGGGTTCGACAAGGATCACATCGCCTTCGTACATATGCAGTGTGCAGATCATTTCTTCCTTGAGGTACTTGGCGTCTTCGCCTATCGTGTCGGCGGGAATATGGTTCTGGTCGAACGTCTCGTTGTCCATGAACACATAGCTGCCGTCTGCTTCTTTATATAACAACTGCGCCTGTCTTTTCTCTACATAGGCTTCTTCGAAGGTATCGCCGCCGCGGAAAGTCTTTTCCATGACCGTACCGCGGATGATGTTTTTCAGTCTCGTCCGCATCACTGCCCCGCCCTTTCCCGGCTTGTGGTTCTGCGCCCAAAGGACAAGATATAGCTCACCTTCTATCTTGAGCACATTTCCTTTGCGTATTTCAGTATAAAACATTTATTCCTCCTGGTTATTTTACAAATCGTAGGACGTACTTGTCAGGACCTCGCATCCGTTTTTCCTGACAGTCACGATGTCTTCGAGGCGGATACCGCCCTTACCAGGGAGATAGATTCCCGGCTCCACAGTGAACACCATTCCCTCGGATAAAATAGTTTCCGAGTTCGCCCCGATACGCGGTGCCTCGTGCACCTGCATTCCCACCCCGTGGCCGGTGGAATGCGTGAAGTATTCGGCGTACCCCGCGCGCTCGATTACCGAGTACACAGCCTGATGGACTGCCTTCGCGGGTATCCCCGGCTTGACCGCGGCTTCACCCGCTTTCAACGCTTCGAGGACGATGTTTTTTATCTTCTCGAATTCCGAACTTAATATTTTACCAAAATAATAACATCTTGTAAAGTCCGAGCAGTATCCGTCTTTAAGAATCCCGAAATCGAACAGCACAACCTCGCCATCGGCCACTTTTTTCGTCCCCGCACGGCCGTGAGGAAGCGCGGAACGCGCCCCGGAAGCGCAAATCGTCTCGAACGACATGTTTTCCGCCCCGTGCACCTTCAGGTAATGCTCCAGTTCGGCGGCTATCTCCAGCTCGCTCCTGCCCTCGGCGACCTCGCGGATGATGTAATGGTATCCCAGCTCGGTGATCCGGATATTCCGCCGGATCGTCTCGATCTCGATCTCGTCCTTGTACATCCGCATTGCTTTCACGATGTCGCAAAACTTATAATGCAGTGCGGGGAGTGCGGTCTCAAATTTCCGCATCAGCGCGACTGTGATATCCTCGGGATCGATCAGGAGGTTTTTTACAGAATGCACCGCTGTGAGAGATGTCATGACGGCGGAAAGCGACTTTCCGGGCCCGATCTCGATCAGTTCCGCCTCGATCTGTGTTTCCTCACGGAACTGCTGGGTGAATCTGCCGTCGGTGATAAACGAGACATACCCGGGCGCGATGAAAAGATAGGAACTGTCGCCTGTAAAACCGGTCAGATAGCTCACGTCTTCCTTTTGAAGCACGAAGCAGGCTTCGCCGGGTTTTAATTGCTTCTGGACATTTTCAATCCGTAATTCATAGCGATTCATAAAGGACCTTTTGAGTTATTTCTCGCCCGCGAGCGCCGCTTTCTGGTTCGAAAGCTTGATCTCTTCATCCAGCAGGCGGTTTGCGTACTGAAGGATATCGTTATCGATATTCACAAGCGCCATGTTGGTGAGATAGGCGTTCTTGTAGATCTCGATCATCACCTCGTACTTCTTGTTGATATTCTCGAGAAGCTTATCGAGCTCTTCGATCTCGGAGATCAGATCGAGTTCTTCCTGCGAGAGCACATAGTCCTTCTGGACTTTCGGTTTATCCGGGATAACGACATTATTAACAATTTTATTCGTTCCGCCAACGGCAACCGTCTTATTGGTATTGGTCGCGGCGACAATCTTCTGTTCGATCTTGTTCTCGAGGTCTTTCTGCACGTCTTTATCCGCGACCACGAGATTTTCGACATAGTTCATCTTGAACGATTTCTGCGCGATCACTTCCTGCGAGTTGTTATTGACTTCGCCGGTCGCCTTCACGGTGATATTGAAATTCCCGCCGATACTACTGCATGTCAGGTTCCACAAACCTTTCTTAGACTCGCCCGCCCCGACCTTCACAAACTCGACCAAGTCCTTCTCGCCTTCTGCCAGACTGAAACCCTTGGGGAATGTGATCTTCAAGGTCACCTTATCTAACGAGGTCTCGGACATATTCTTGATATCGACCGAAACGGGAATGGGCGGATTTTTTGGTTCGGCGGGGATGCTGATGGTGAGCGCAAGGTCCTGCGAGGAGAACATTGTCGCGCCGTAAAGCCCGTAGATCGAAGAGATGTACATCATTTCGTTAGGGCCCATCACCACGGGTTCGTAGTAAAGCGCGATCGCGCTGTCGTAATGGCCCGTGCCGACACGCTTAAACTCTTTATTGGAATCGACCACGAAATCCCAGAGGTTATCGTAAAGTCTGTCCCATGAAGCGAATACGATCTTATCCGGCGTGGTTACTCCAAACCCTTTCAGAATACCCTGAGTCTTGATTAGGGGGTTTACAAAGGAATCGAACGAGTACCAGTAGGCCGGGATGCTGTCACGGTAGAACTGCGCCTCGTGCGAGATATCGCCGAGGTCGGGCAGGCTGAACGCCGCTCCGTCCTTATCGCCGAGGAACGTATCGAACATGATACGCAGGCCGACTTTTACGTTGCCGGCGTTTTCGTTCTTGATTCTATACAGCACGCGCATACTATCCATCAAGCCCGTGCTCGGACCTTTCACGATCTCCACTTCCTGAATAATGACCACACCCTTGATCGACCATTCGGTAACGATCTTGTTGCCGACTACTTCGGCGCGTTTGCGGAAGTATCCGCTCGACGACCCGAAGATATACGGTTCGTCGTCGATATAAACGGTCGTCATACTTGTAGGCGGGATTTTTTTATAGAGCAGCTGTTGGTTATCATCATAGACATTTTCGGGATCGCCCTGAATTGTCTCGAGGATATATCTCCCGGTGTTATCGTCCACACCGATCTTGATATAGGCGTTTTCGACCTCGAACACCTTCGCGTAAATCGCGCCCGCGGCCAATACCATCACCAAAGCCATATATAGTTTCATGAATGTTTTCATTGTGCGCTCCTCTGTTCCTTAATCTGGATCAGAAGCGAGATTTTTTCCGCCTTGATCTCAAGCAGCCTCTGTTTGATCAGGAGGAGTTCGGAAATCTTTTCGAGAAGCTCTTTTTCCTTCGCGAGTTTCAGGTTCTTTTCCTTCAGTTGGTCGACCTCGGAGATCATCGTTTCGACCTTTTTATCCTGCTCAGCCTCTGCGTTGATAATCGACTGGAGCTTGTCGATAAAGCCCCGGATATCGTATGCAAGCGCGGTATCGGGATACTTATTGAGGATCAGCTCCATCGTGTTCAGCGCGACATGATAGTCTTTCAGCCCCATGAACCCGCGGGCGAGCCAGTAGAGCGCGTTATCGCCGAGACTGTCCTTATCGCCGTACTTGGCGATATAGTCGTTGAGTATTTTAATTCCATCGCTATAGAGGTTATCGAGGATGAGCGCGCGTCCGAGTTTGTAGAGCGCCTTGGTGTAGATTTCCGAGTCCTGATAGTTCTTAACGACTATCTCGTAATTCTGCACCGCCTGAACATAGTCCTTTTCCATAAAATAGGCATCGCCGAGGAAATAGTACGCGCGCGCCTGATAACGGATCAGGGCTTCTTTCGAGCCCGGCGCGATATCCTTGATCGCGGTCACTGTTTTGAAACCGGAGATCGCCTCGGAAAGATTGTTCTCCGCGAGCTCCTTGACCGCCTTGAGATATATATCCCTTACGTCCGTGATTTCTAATGCATAAACTCCCGTGCAGAAGAAAAGCAGGAGAAAAAATATTAACCGTCTCTTCATACGAACCTCACCTTCCATTTCAGGCATATTATAGTACTAATGTCGTTCTTTATCAAGTATATTAATCAATGCGCGTATCCCCAGCAGATAGGAATCGGCTCCGAAACCCGCGATCACACCCGCCGCGATATCGGAGAGATATGATTTATGCCGGAACTCCTCGCGCTTGTAAACATTTGTCAAATGTACCTCGACGAACTTGAGGTTCACCGCGAGGATAGCGTCGCGGATCGCGATAGATGTATGGGTGTACGCCCCGGCGTTCAGAATCATCCCGGCGGCGTTCATCCCCGCGCTCTGGATGAAACTCACGATCTCGCCCTCGATATTCGACTGGAACGCCTCGAGCTTATATCCCTGCCCGGCGGCGTATTCCTTGACAAGCGCGGTGATAGAATCGAGCCCGTCCGCGCCGTACTTCTCCGGTTCGCGGACACCGAGCATATTGAGATTGGGCCCGTTGACAAGAAGGAGCTTCATTGTTTTACCAGCCATCTTTCATCCCCAGTTTGCCGCCGCCCGGAAGGGCGGACATCGCGCTGTCGACAACTTGAGATTTGTAGCCGTTCACCGCCTCCGTTCCCGGAACGCCCGTCTGGTTCAGGGTAAAAATCCCGCTGACCTTGGAGAAATACATCTGGGTCGTCTTCATCACCGTTTCCTTGGAGACCGCGCCGAAAATGATGAAGTTTTTCTGGTTCTTCTCTTCGGTGAACCATTTCGAGAGAACCATCGGGTTAGCAAGTTCTTTATTGATAATCACGAAACGGGAATTGACATAACGGAAGAAAAAGATACCGTCATTCATCATCGAGATCGGTTTTCCGAGATAATCTAAAGTGAACGCCGGTATGATGATAGTCGATGACAGCAGCGCGGAGTTATTCGCGTAAACCTTCCCGAACTCGTTGTGCGACAGCATTTCCTTCTGGGAGAGCAGGATGAGAAAGTTCGGCGGGTTCTTGGCATCTATTTTATTTCCCGACGCTTCGGCGACCCCGAAAGTGAACTGGTATGAGCTCCCGTAAGGAATAGTCTTGATCGAGGACACTTTCTGGATAAGGGGGGAATCCGTCTCCAGCTCGAAACGGTAAACCGCGTTTTCCTCGAGATGGGGAAATGTCATCTGGTGGAAAAGGGTCAGGTTATTGTCGCGGCGCACCCAGTCGATATCGCCGACCATGCTGAAATAGACGATCGTTTTCTGCGGCTTCGCCGTGAAATAATTGAGCGTGACGGACTGAAGGTCCGAGCCGGCAGGTGTGAAGAACGGGCCGTACTCGGCCGGCGCGGACTGGCTTTCCGGAGCATATGAGTCGTACTCCGGCTTGATCGAGCCCTCGTCGAGCTGGACATTTCCGGCGCCGGTCTTGTCGTCGATCGTCCATCCCGGCTGAACATTCGACATCCCGGACGCGCAGCTTGTGAGAAGAACGATCCCAAAAACGAAAATCGCGGATTTCCGCATATACCCCTCCTGATGACGGTACTCTATATTAATATCGGTGCATAATATAAAAAATTGAAAACTAAATGAGAATAAAGAATTCTATTGACAAAATTCCTATTTGGACATAAAGTATTATTACAGTATTAGGGATGTTTTTGCCGATAAAATCCAATAGCATATCACAAGGAGGACACTCATGGCCGACATGAATAAGAAGAGTTTCAGATGGAGATATTTTATCGATAGACCCTTCCAGCTCCGTTTCATAGGCCGCTTTGCAATTCTTATCCTGCTGGGTATGATTCTCTCGCTAGCGCTGATATTGATAACCAACCTGAATAAGTATACAAGCCCGATCTTCTTCCAGGCGAAGAACGCGGATAATATGATTAAGATCGTCGAATCGATCGACTCGCTGAACATATATCTCGCGAAGCTTCAGGCCGGCGAGATATCGGTGTCCGATGTCGTTCCGATGAACGAAGGGCCTAAGACGAACGAGATCAAGATCACCGAGAAGATGAAAGAAGCGTTATCCATCCTCGATTCCACTTCGCTTTCCGGTATGGCCGGTAACGAGATAAAGTCTATCGGTAACGGGATTGGCACACTCGAAAGCAACCATGCCGACGCCGCCGCGCTTGCCGCGATCAAAAGCTCCCTCGACGTCCTGATGGCGATCGATATTTATATGGAATCGTTTATATACTACAACGCGGTAAAGAATAACCCGACCGAAGCCATCCTGCTGACTATCAACCTGACCGAACCGTACAACCTGTTCAATCTCTATCTCACCCCGATCATCGGCGTGAGCATCCTTTACCTTGTCCTGATCATCTTCTTCGGCTTGTTTATCTCTCATAAGATGGCCGGGCCTGTCTACAGGATCAAGAAGACCCTGCAGGAAGTTGTCGACGGGACTGTCGATGTTTCCAAGGTTCATTTCCGCCTGAGAAAGGGCGACGAGCTGAAAGAACTTGTCGACGCCCTGAACGGCTTTATCGCCAAGATCAACAAAAAGTAAACCCTTACCTATACCATAGGGGCTGCCTTTTGGGACAGCCCCTTTTTTTATCAACAAATCTTTATGTAATTTTATCATATGATGATAATAGAAATTTTTACGCTTTTCTTCATATCAAACCGTTTCATGGATTGACTTTTTTCAAATTTATTTTATCATTTTAGACCGATTGGAAAGTTTTTTGCTAATTCGGAATACGGGGCTGCCATGCGTTTGGAAATATCTCAAACCCAAAAGCAGATCATCTCGCCGGTGATCATGCAGACATTGGAACTCTTGACCATCCCGACAGTCGAGCTGACCGAGAAACTCGAGCAGGAAGCTGAAGCGAATCCCGTGCTCGAACTGGAATATCCGCAGGACAAGAAGGAGACGGTTCCATCGCAGTCTGAGGACATTCTCGAGGCGGACGAGGTCGAACATACGAAGGACAATTTCACCGATTCGAGCGACACCGGTTACGACACTCCATCGCAGAAAAAATCCGAATTCCGCGACTATGACAAGCAGGACTTCATCGAAAATCTTTCCGTTGAAGAGATCAATATCTACGATCACCTGATGGAGCAGATCCATTTCATGACACTCGACGCTGTCGAGCAGGAGATCGCCGAGATCATTGTCACAAGCCTCGACGACACCGGCTTCCTGACAATCGATCCCGAGAAGCTGATCGTTCCGGGGAAATTTACCCTCGAGCAGTTCGAGAAGATGCGCCAGACGATTATTAAGCTCGATCCGCTCGGTATTGCGTCGCGCGACCTCACCGAGTTTCTCACTATCCAGATCGAGGAACGCCACGGCAAACGGAGTATCGAGTACAGGATTATTACACGGCATATCGACCTGCTTGAAAAAAAACTCTACTCCAAAATCGCGCGGAAGATGAACGTGCAGTTCGAGGATGTTGTCCGCGCGGTAGAGAATATCAAAAAGCTCAATATCTCGCCCGCCGTCAATTTTTCCCGTGAGGCGGTCAAGTATATCGTTCCCGACGCCAAGGTCGAGGTACAGGAAAACAAAATTCAGGTCATATTGAACGACGAGTACATACCGAATATCAAATTCAACAAGTATTACCTCGATATCTACACTCAGGCGAAAGACCGTGAAACAAGGGGTTTCCTGAAGGAGAATATCGACCGCGCGAAGATACTGGTGGAGAACCTGAAATCCCGAAAGGAGATTATTTTCAAGGTGATTCTGAAAATAGTCGAGAAGCAGAAAGACTTCTTTTTAAAGGGCGTTCAGTATCAAATGCCTTTAAAATTAAAAGATATTGCCGATGAATTAAGTATCCATGAATCTACGGTCAGCCGTGCGATCAAGGAAAAGTATATCCAGACCGACAGGGGAATTATCTGCCTGAAACAGTTCTTCTCCACACAGGTCGGCAATGACGATGTTTCGTCGAAGAGCATTAAAGAAATTTTAAAGAAGATAGTGGAAGCGGAGGATAAAAACTCTCCGCTCAGCGATGACAAAATCGTGCGGCTTCTCAAAAACCGGGGAATGAACCTTTCCCGCAGGACTGTGGCAAAATACCGCGCTGAACTGAATATACAGCCGGCCTTCATGCGCCGGAACCCGTTATAAGGGGGTCTTCATGGACCGTTTACGTGAGATATTGGAAAACGATCAATCCAGCGAACTTGAAAAGAACGCGAAAAACTCCATAGACGGCGATTTCGATAACGAGGTCGAGGTCTACGCGTTTACGATAGAGCAAGCCCTTCAGAATGCCGCGGACGCGTTGGGTACAAGTATCGTAAACCTCGAATACGAGATTCTTGAAAAGGGATCCAACGGGGTATTCGGTTTCGGCAAGAAACCCAACCGTATCCTCGTGCGCCGTACTTCCTATATGGACACTTCGAAGATCAGCGAAGGGATGCATCCAGATTTCGACTCACACAACACGATGATCATGAACCTGGACGGTACGTTCAAGGTGCAGGTGCGTAAAGCCGGGGTTATGCTGAAAGTTACCGCGCCGAAGGGCGAAGGCAAACCCGTCGACATTGCGTCGATCATCGGACATCTCCAGCGCCGCGAGATCGCCAACTTCGACCAGAACGCGGTCAGAAAAGCGCACGAACGCGCGTCGGGCGACTGGGTCAGGATCGGCGACTATATCCCCTCCCCCAATGACAGCAACTTCCAAATTCAGATATCTCCCGACGAAATGAAGGCGTTTGTCACCTTCTCGAAACCGGAACGTTTCGGGCGTGTTCCCGATCCCGATGAACTTGTTTCCGGCCTGAAGGGTAAAAACGTTCATTACGGTATCAAGGAAAACGTGGTAGCCGACGCTATCGACAACGAACTCTTCAATATGCCTATTCTCGTCGCCGAGGGCGATATGCCGATTGAGGGGAAAGACGCGGAAATCCGTTATCATTTCAAAACCGCGACCGACGAAGTCAAATTCGCGGTGGATGAAGACGGAAGCGTCGACTTCCATAAGCTCGATATCATTCAGAGCGTGGTGGTGGGACAGGTTCTCGCCACGAAGGTTCCGGGTATGAAGGGGAAAGCAGGGCGTACTATCACGGGAAGGATTATCCCCGCGCGCGACGGCCGCGATGTCAAGCTGATTCCAGGGACGAACACACAGCCCTCTCCTGACGGAATGCAAATCGTTTCCACCATAAATGGACATGTCAACTTCAAGAACGGCCGTGTCAATGTCGAAGAGGTCTGGGAAGTCACCGGCGATGTCGATATGACGACCGGGGATATCAACTATCCCGGCACGGTCATCATCTACGGCAACGTCAACGATACGTTCAAAGTGTACTCCGGCGGAAATATCGAAATCAAGGGAAATGTCGGTAAGGCCGAAGTGGTCGCTGAGGGAAATATCATTGTCCGACAGGGTATTCAGGGTAAGGACGAGGCAAAACTGACATGCGGCGGGGAACTCTTCGCGCGGTTTGTCGAACGCGCCAATATCCGTTCGGAAGGCGATATCTTCGTCACAGAAGTCATCCTGCACTGCCATGTCGACTGCAAGAGCAATATCTATGTCACAGGGGGAAAACGATCCCAGATCGCGGGCGGCCATGTCCGCGCTTTAAAGGAGATTAACGCTAAATTCCTCGGGGCTGAGGCTTATACGGAAACCCTGCTTGAAGCCGGGATCGATCCCGAGGCAGAAGACAAGCTGATCGAGGTAGTGCACCGCAGGGACGATATTTCGAAGGAGCTTTCCGAGATCACGAAACAGCTCAATAACCTTTCGATGATGATGGCACAGGGCCCGTTACCGCCGAACAAAGAGGAATCATACCAGATGCTCTCACTAAAGAATATCGAGCTCAAGGAAGAACTTGGGGCGTTGGTAGAGCAGTTCGAAGAACTTCAGAAATACCTGGAATCTTTGGGTAAGGACGCGAAAATCAGCGCATCGAAGACCACCTACCCCGGCGTTAAAATAAAAATCAAGAACATCACGCTGCCTGTGAAGTCGGAATTCAAATTCGTCACCTTCTATAAGGAAGGGCCGGAAATCCGTTATGTCCCGTATGAAAAACCCAAAGAAATCGATGAAAAAATGCTTGCGATTTCCAAAAAGAAGATATAATAATTTCCCTTTTTTTCGTAATTCAGCTAAAATATTATACGTTTAGTTTTGCGAGGACGCTTTGCAATGGAACGTGATTTAAAAGAGCTGATTGAATCCGCAAAACCGTTTATCGAACAACGATTGAACCAGACACGTAAAAAGTTCGAATTGGTAGTAGCTTCCTCGTCTGATGCAAAGAAAAAAAGCGAGCTCATGGAAGCTATCCGTGAAGTGGAACGCGATTATAAAAAACTTCGTGCCGGGTTATTTACGGAATCGGACTTGAGAAAATATAAAATCGATCCCGACGAGTTGAAAAACAACCTCACGGGGGCGAGTTCCGGGAAAGGGATCGGCGAGTACAAGATCCTGCGCAATGTTCCGGTGGTGAACCTCAACTCCCATTCATTCAATACCGAGATCAACGCAATCTGGAGCTACATGCAGTTTTTTGAAAAAGAGTACCTCGGCCTTCTCAGCGAACAGAATCTTCGTTTGGACTACGGCCACGCTTTTCAGCGCGACCAGTTTTTTACCGCGTTCAACGAGACGAGCCGTTTTATCCAGCGTTACGGCGAACTGCTCGAGCAGATAGACGACGCAACCGCGCGCGGCAACAAAGAGTACCGCGAACGGCTTATTTCCATACAGGGTAAGCAATACCGCGATGTCATCATCCGCACCGGCAAGTTCCTGCATAGCCTCGATAATTTTATCGAGAGCATCCTTGATGCGGAGAAGCTTGGCGAAAGGGTGCTTCTGGAACCTGATAAGCCTATAGTGATCAGCGGGATGCAGGCGAGTATCGACGGAATGGCGGCGAAGGAAGGACTGCTCGACCTGTACCGGTTTGTCGAGGAATTTGTTGATTTTCTCAAAATACCTGAGATTAAGAAAATAGAGGAAGAATAATGGCAACTCCAAACCTACCAGCAAGGACTACGAACATAATCGGAGAAAAGTCTTTTTTTGAAGGACGTTTTCTCATCAACGGTACAATACAGATAAATGGAAAGTTCGAAGGACAGATATTGAAGGTCGATACGATTCAGGTCGGAAAGACCGGAAAGGTAAAAACCGATATCGTCGCGTCTTCGATAGTCGTCGAGGGAGTGGTTGTCGGAAATATCCAGGCGCACACCCGCGTCATGCTTCTCCCGACCGCGCGTATGCTCGGCGATATCCATACCCCCGAATTAATAATCCACAACGGGGTTATCCTCGAGGGGAAATGCCATATCAGCACGGATATGACTCACCCCGCGAGAGAAACTATTATCAAGCTCTATAATAGTGAAGAATAGGCTTCTGCTGACAATCGGCGACCCGAACAGTATCGCACCCGAAGTAGCATCCAAGTCTCTCGCTAAACTCCCCGAAGAAGTCATCAGCCGTTTCATCATCATCGGCGAGCCCGCCTCGTTCGATCAGTATTTTTCTTCGCCTGTTTTTTCCGCATGTACATTCGAAACAATCGAACCGGAAGACTGTTCGCTGGAATTCCGGTTTTCGCCCGGGACACCTTCAGCCGCTTCCGGCGGGATGTCCTTCTGCTTTCTCCGCCGCGCCGTCGAACTGATCAAAGCGAATCATGCCCGGCATCTCGTCACAGCCCCGGTCTCGAAATCGCTGATCGTCCGTTCCGGCATCCCGGGTACCGGGGGTTTCCGGGGGCATACCGACTACCTCGCCGAATCGTTCGGCGCCGGCGAATACAGTATGATGTTTTACTCACGGGATATGAAGGTGATTCTTGTCACGATCCATCACCCGCTGAAAGACGTCCCCGCCCTCATCACTCCCGCGGCTATCGAAACGGCGCTTAAGAACGCGGTGGATTTCTTCCGGCTCATCGATCAGGAAAAGTATAATATAGCAGTCTGCGGCCTCAATCCCCATGCGGGAGAAGACGGGCATCTCGGGTGCGAAGACTTGTCTGTGATCGCCCCGGCTGTCGAAAAATATAAAAAGTTGGGCTACGACATCCATGGGCCGTTACCCGCCGACTCGGTGTTCCACCATGCCAGACTCGGCGAATACGATATGGTGGTGGCGATGTATCACGACCAGGGACTCGCGCCGTTCAAGATGCTTCACTTTATGGACGGGGTGAACGTCACCCTCGGCCTTCCATTCCTCCGCACATCGCCCGATCACGGTACCGCCTTCGATATCGCCGGGAAGGGCATCGCGGACGAAAGCAGTATGGATAACGCTATCGAATTACTCATAAAGGCGGATACGTTATGGGAAAACAAAGCGCGCCGTTAAACCTGTTCCTCGAAAAGGCCATGAGGTTCTTCCGAAAGGCCGGCCGGCTGTTCTCGATCATCTACCGCAAGTTTAACGACGACCTGTGCGTACAGGGCGCCTCAGCGCTGACATTCAATACGCTCCTCTCGATGGTTCCGCTTTTCACCCTCGTCTTCGCGATAATCACATCGATGGAAGCGTTTCAGGGCGTGGAAAAGAGCATCAAGCAATTCGTCTTCGACCGTTTTATTCCCTCGCAGGCGGAAGTCCTCGAACAGTATATCGAGGAGTTTTCCAAAAACGTACAGGCGATGAACGCCCTGAGTATCATCGGAGTCCTGCTCGCGGGGGTGTTCCTTCTGGTCGCGTTGGAGAACTTTCTCAATAAAATATGGCAGGAGAAGAAACGACGCGGTTTCGTCCGTTCTGTCATCAACTACTGGACTGTGCTGACGTTAGGGCCGGTATTCCTCGGCGCGTCGTTCTATATCACCGAGTTCATGAAGGATTACGCGATCACCTACCCAGTGCTCGCGGGACTGATCGGATTCACGACTTCTTTCCTTTTGAATACCGCGCTCATGTTCCTGATGTACTTCGTGATGCCGTTCCATAAGGTAAAAATCCGCGCGGCTCTCGGCGGCGCGTTGTTCTCGGGATTCTGTTATGAGATACTCAGGAACTATTTCAGTGAGATCACCTCCCGCCTGAACTACGAGAAGATCTACGGCGCGCTCGCGATCCTGCCTATCTTCCTGTTCTGGATCTATCTCATCTGGATCACTATTCTGATAGGAGCGGAAATCTCGTACTACATCCAATACCCGCCGCTTCTTGAAGAAAGCAATTTCGATGAAAAGAACCTTTTTGTGATAGAACTCGGGGTGTTCTTCTACATCGTGAAAAACTATCTGGATGAAAAGGAAAATCTTCACAGCGAAGCGATCAAGGCGAGATTCCCGGAATTCGATCCGGAACTGATCTTCCGCTCCATCGTTTCTCTGATCGACAGGAAGCTCATTCTGAAAACGGACGAACGGGGCTATATCCCGTATCACGAGCCTGTCAAACAGAATCTCGGTATGATAATCAATAACATCCTCGGGATAAAAGACCCTACCATCACCGAGACTCTCCACAATCCACAGTTCAGCTATGTCATGAAGGAGCTGAACATAATAGTTGAAAAGCATTTTCAGGAGAATGTTTTCGACCTTCTCGACCCTGATAAAGAGGCCGCGGATTCCCGATAAAAACTTGCAATTCAAAGTTGACTAAAAATTTAAAGAGCGATATGATATAAAAAATGCTATTCTCCAGGAGGGAAAAATGGAGTGGTTAATCATTACAGTTGCCGCGATTTTCCTGATTATCGTTCTGTCCAGTCTAAAGATCGTCAAGGAATACGAGAGACTGGTGGTTTTCCGTTTCGGGCGGTTTTATAAAGTAAAGGGCCCGGGCTTTGTGGTTATCATTCCCGGTGTCGACCAGGTCACTCGTGTCACGACACGTACGATCACGATGGACGTTCCTCCTCAGGATGTCATCACCCGTGATAACATCTCAGTGAATGTCAACGCTGTCGTTTATTTCCGCGTCATCTATCCCGACAGAGCTATCATCGAAGTACAGGATTTCACCTATGCCACTTCCCAGATGGCGCAGACAACCCTGAGAAGCGTAGTCGGTGAATTCGACATGGACGAACTTCTTTCCCACCGTGAAAAGATCAACGAAAAGCTTGAATCCATTCTCGACGCCGCGACCGATCCGTGGGGGATAAAGGTTTCCGCTGTCGAAATCAAGCATGTCGACCTTCCTGAGGAAATGAAGCGCGCGATGGCAAAACAGGCTGAAGCGGAACGCGAAAGACGCGCAAAGATCATCGCCGCAAGCGGCGAACTCGAAGCGTCGGAAAAACTTCTCCAGGCCGCCCAGTGCATGGCTAAGGAACCTGTTACTATTCAGCTCCGTTATTTGCAGACCCTGAATGAAATATCCGCGGAAAATGCTTCGACTATCGTCTTCCCCGTGCCGATTGAAATGTTTAAAATGTTCATGAAATAGGGTAAGGGCAGGGGCAACCCTGCCTTTCCATGTTTTAATACGGGCGGTTCTACACACAGTTAACATTTATTACATTAATGATGATATTTCTTTATATTACGCCCGATGGTCGCTTCCTTGTCCCGCATCTTTGATCTTCTTTGCACTATCGAATGTGGGATTACCGCCGAGATTCGGCGGGAATGAGAAGTGACTCAAAATAATATTTTTCACGAAGAGAACTTCTCTTAAGGATACACTCCTTTATGCCGATTTAATAATAGAAATGTTTTTTTCAGCGAGGGTTCTGCCATGGAAGGGTATAAGAATTACCGGGAAGTCGAGATCGAGACCGCGAGCGGACTTAAGCTCGTTGTAATGCTGTATTCCGGCGCGATCAAATTTCTGAATACCGCATCGGATGCTTTAGCCCAGCGCAGACTCGATATTGTGAATAACAATATCATCAAGGCGCAGGACATAGTCTCGGAGCTGATCACCTCACTCAATTTCGAAGCAGGCGAGATCGCGCACAACCTCTATAGCCTGTATATCTATATGAACAGGCGTCTATTGGAAGCTAATTTGCAGAAGAATAAAGATATCATTGACGAAGTCGTACGCTTGCTCAATACGCTGAAAGAAGCGTGGGATATTCTTTTAAGGAACCAGAAGCCCGAGATCGCAAAGGCGACGGCTTCATCGCGGCTGAATATTTCCGGGTAAACCAATAATATTTTTTGGGGAAAAAGATGTCTTTGGAGAAAAACGAGATCTTCGACGATCTTCAAATCGATATGAATATCGAGAAAATTACTCTTGACGATATCGAACTATCCGATATCGACGATCAGAATATCGATAACTCGACTGATTTTTCAAATGAGGAATTGAACGAGGTGAAACTCACCGAGTATTCATCCGGCGATCTCAATACTCCTCTGGCATCTTCGGACATCGTTTTCGAGACTCACGAATCGGTCGAGACGCCCCCGGTGACCGATTTCCCGTCTTCGCCGGGTCTGGCTGTTTCCGAACCTCAATCGGCTGAAATACCCGAAATGCCTGAGCCCGTGATGGAAATGGAGATAGAGTCCGAGATCGAAGAAGAGGCTCCGCCCGCCAACCTCGGCGCGAGCGAAACCCTTTCGATTATTCAAGTCACTCCGGAACCCGAAATTCCGCAGGACGAGCCCCTCCCCGTTCCTTCCGAGGACGACCGTTTGTTCAATCAATCGAACGCTCTCAAAGACGCTTATGTCTTCGAGGCTGATAATAACGAGATCATTTCCATCAACGGAAGCGATCTTGACCGGATTATCGATAACTCCGGCGAATCCCAGCTAAAGTCCGACGATTCGATCGGCGGTATCGAACTTATCGATGAACCGCACACGATGGAAGACGCTCCTACCGAGATAGAAGAAACACCTGTCGAGACAATTCCGGTGGAACAGGTTTCAACCCCTATCGATCTTAACGGTGTCAATGACGAAAACTTCGAACTCAATATAGACGATGAACAAACTCAGGAAAAGGAAATAGTCTTTACGTCCGAACCCACCGAGGAAATCCGTCCGAAGATCGAAGACGATATTCCCGAGCTCGACCTCGATCTCTCCGCAGTGACCAATATCAGCGATGACGAGGACGACGGCCCTATCGCGCTTTCGATGGATGAACTGAATAATATCGAAGTTTCCGAAGAGACGGAAGAGATGGCCGGAGTCGCCGCTCCCGAATCCTTCGGATCCGAAGAACCGGCGGATACCGGCGCATCTATCCCCATAGTCGAAGAGGAGTTGGTCGAAGTCACACTCGAGGAACCGTTTGCCGAAGACGCACCGATGCTCGATATCGCTCACGATTTCGATACGGAAACAATAGAGCTCGAAGCGCCTGCCTCGATGGAGATTTCGAGTTTCGAAACCAAGCCGATGGACGACTTTCAGCCTCCTCTGGAACCTGTCACCGACCTGAACGAGGAAGAAGAAGGCCTTGAGTTGATGATCGAAGAACCGCAGGAAATCACAGTCAATGAAATAACCGCCGAACCCGCCACCGAGGATGAGCTTAGTCTCGAAACACCGGCGCAGTTCGACAATCTCTCATTCGATGCCGGAGCCGAGCCTGAACTTGAAGAAATACCTTCGGAAACCCTCTCGCTCGAAACACCTATCGCTGTTGACACGGTGTCCGAACCTATATCCGAAGAGATGCCTCTTGAAATGGATACCGGCCTCGAAACTCCTTTCACCATGGACGCAGTATCCGAACCGGCGGCCGAAGACATACCGATGGAAATCGATACTTCGTTCGAAACACCTGTCTCTATGGAAGCAGTATCTGAACCGGTATCCGAAGATGTTCCCATGGGAATGGATACCGCACTTGAAACACCCTCCGCTATGGACGCGGTGACCGAACCGGAAGTCGAAGAGACACCTATCCAGCTCTCGACGGTACATGAAGAGCCGGAGTTCCAGATGATGGAATCCCCTATTCTACCCGATGAGCCGCTGATTATCTCCAGCAATGATATCACGATGCCTGAGGAGCTTCCTCAATCGGCCGCGGAATCGCCTGTCGAGCCCGGGGTGAAAGAAGTACAGGAAATCCATGATGTTATCGATATAACCGAACCCGAATCCGCTCCCGCACCGGAAGCGGCGTCCTCCGAAGCGCCCGTTTATGAAGAGCCAATGTTCGAACCGTTAGATACGCCGACCGACGAGATCGTTTTCGACAGCAGCGATCTCAGTTCCTCGATACCCTCATCGTTTGAATTCGAAGAAATCTCCGAGGCCGAATCGGCCGCTGTTCAGGAAACTCCCGCTGTCGAAGAAACGACCGGTATGGAAGAACCGCCTTTGGAGATCGAAGAGCCTCCGTTGGAAATGACCTTCGATGAACCCGTTACGTTCGATTCTATCTCGGAAGTCGAAGCAATGCCCGAGTCGGCCGCGCAGGCCGCGCCGCACCCGCATGAATTGGAGAAAACGCCTCAGCGTACCTTAGTCACTACCGAAGAAGCCGAGAAGTCCGGCCCGTCGGTCGAGATGGTTCCGCTCGAGGAAGAAATAGAGATGTCCCAGAACGACTTCGAGGAGATCGCGAAGATCGAAGAAGCCGAAGAGTTCGAGGGGATCCAGGAATCGGAGTTCGATTCGGTCAACATCGACGAGCCCGGCGTCCCGACAGAACCCGAACCCGAGCCGGAACCGGAACCGGAACCGGAACCCCAGACGGAGATCGACGAGGAATTCGCCGAAGAACCGGTTATTTCCTCCGATGAACATGTCGAGATCGCGCTTGACGAACTGAATGAAATCCAGTCCGGCATTCAGGGCGAAGCCATGCTATCGGATATCCCCTACTCGATGGAAAGTTCCGCCGAATCCGATACTATCGCCGATGAAGATATCCATCTTTCACATGAAAGAAAATCTCAGATCATCGAAGAAAAGGTGACCGCGCTAAGCGACGATACTAAGGGCGAAGTCAAAAAGATACTGAAGTATCTCGACACCCTGCTTGAAAATCTTCCCGAAGACAAGATCAAACAGTTCTCGCAGTCGGAATACTACGACCTTTATGTAAAAATACTCGACAAATTGGGTGTATAACATGGGTCTGAGAGAAAGAGCCTCACGCTACCGAATCAAGAAACATGAAGACCTCATCGACAATTTAGACCTGCTCTACTCCGGTAAATCGCTCGAACAAGCCGAGCTTTCCGAACTCAAGCAGGAAATAAAGCGCCAGATCAGCGAAATCACATCCAAACTCGACCGCAAACTGCTCGATATGAACACCTTGTTCGAGATCGGCAAAGAACTAAACTCCACCCTCTTGGTCGACGACCTCATGCAGATCGTCATTTTCACCCTGATGGGCCAATTTCAGGTTTTCGACGTGGCTATCTATTTCCTCAATCAAGGCCGCTCCGAGCTTCACGCGCAAAAGGGCTTTCCCGAACTCCCCGGCTTCGATTTCTCCCAACGCTTCGTCGAATTTATCGGGAGTAAGGATACCGCAGTCCCTATCGAAGATATCCTCGAATACCCCGACGAATATACACACCTGTTCAACTCAAACGCCACTCTGCTTATTCCTGTCCGGGGCAAGAGCCGCCTTCTCGGGATTATCGTCCTCGGCATGAAGATGAACAACGAGAAATTCACCGACGAGGAAAAGAGCTTCACCTACACGATGGCATCGTTGACAGGTATCGCCCTCGATAACGCACGCCTGTACAGCGAGCTCGATAAACGTTACCAGGAACTCTCCACCCTCTATAAAGTCAGCAATGTCATCAACTCCTCGGACGATTACGACCTCGTCCTCGGGCTGATCCTCGAGACGATCACGACCGGATTCGGTGTGAAGAAAGCA
This sequence comes from Spirochaetes bacterium GWF1_51_8, assembly GCA_001829415.1. Taxonomy (GTDB): domain Bacteria; phylum Spirochaetota; class Brevinematia; order Brevinematales; family GWF1-51-8; genus GWF1-51-8. Next base: position 77,692 of record MIBE01000026.1, on the reverse strand, counting down.
ATCCTGCTCTCGCGTGAGGAAGAGATTTATATCGTTAATGAAACCGTCGGGCTTGACTCCTCGGTAAAAGGTACCGAGATCAACCTGACGAACACCGAGAATAAGATGATGGAAGATAACATCACGGGTATATTGGAGATCAATCCGGATATTACCCCGTTCGCGGGCGACCTCGCAAGGTGTCTCTTCGTCCCGTTAAGAAGCGTCGCGGCCAAGGTCGGCGCGGTTGTCATCCTCGAGTTTGAAAACTACTCCATCCATCCCGATAATACCGACATCATCAACCTCTTCGCGATTATCGCTTCCCAGATCGCGCCGCCGGTTTTCATGACCCGGATGATCAAGGAAGAGAAGACCCGTATCCAGGACCCGTTCACGCCATTGGTCGACCTGATCAATAAAGAGATCGAAAAGGTCGAGAACTTCGGCATGGATATCACGTTCGGGATGCTGAAACTCGGAAACTTCAACAAGTACATCGAGTTCTACGGCGGAGGGAAGGCGTTTCTGAAGTTCGACGGGCTATCCGTCAAGATCAGGAAGGAATTACCCGAGACAGTCAAACCGGTGCGTTACGGATCGAACCGCATCCTATTCATCATGCCCGCCGTCGCCCCAACCGACTTCGACGATATAAAAGAGACTATTCTGACCGTCAGCCAAAACCATTTCAAGGACGATCAGGAAGTCGATATAGGGCTCGATTTCCTTTCAGTGAAATATCCCGACGAAACTGAAGATAAGTTCGCAATCTTATCCAGAATAGAATAAGAGGCGCTTATGATCCAAAACCTGAGAGAAATCGAGGGAAATGTCACCGCCGAAATGAATCATATCGAGCACGACGGCCCATTGACCATAAAAGGCGATATCGAATCCGGGAGTTTCATTGTCGCTACCGGCGATATCCATGTGATCGGTGAAGTCCAAAACTCAAAAGTAAAATCAATCAAAGGCAATATCACTATCGAAGCCGGGATCGCCGGGGTCAATTCCATTGTTTATGCCAACGGCGGCGAGGTCAGGACTAAGTATGTCTATAACTCTACGGTCAAATCCGAGACCGATATCCATATCATGGAATCCGCTATCGACGCCCACCTGATCGCGAAACGTTCGCTTTTCGTCTTCGACGGCGAAGGCAAGATCGAAGGGGGCGAAACGGAAGCCGGGATCGATATCGTCGCGAATCTTGTCGGCAACAACACGGGTGTATCGACGGTCGTGAAGATATCCGACTTTAAACAGCGCGAGCTTTTCGCTCAGTTGACCCGTCTCGATTATCAGATTAAGGAAATCACCGACCAGATGTCACATCTCGAAAAGTTCATCGAGGTCATCCGGCTCCTCGGGAACAAGGTCATCACATTGCCGATGGAGAAGAAACAGGACCTCGCGCTCAAGGTGAAAAAGTATAACGAGCTGAAAGTCCAGATGGAAAAACTCCGCGAAGAACGCGGCAAACTCTCGATCGAACAGAAAAACGACGACGAACTCGAACGTACCATCATCGTCAGACAATACCTCTTTTCAGGCGTGTATGTCTATATGGATAAAGCTAAGCTTCCCATCCAGCATACCTACTCCAACGTCATCCTCTATAAGCGCGGAATCATCATTGTCGGAGATTACGACAAATTTATGCACCGGAAAAAATATTCTTATTAAACACCTCTTTACCTAAACAGATTATCTTGACTAATAGTTTTATTTTTTCAATTTTGGGTGTATAATATTATCAATATTTTTATCGAGGGTTAATGGGAAAGAAAGTGCTGATTGCCGGAGGGGGAGCCGGCGGTATGACTGCGGCGACTCAAATCAAGCGTCAGAATCCCGACATCGAAGTAACTTTGTTTGAGAGCGGGTCTTACGTTTCCTGGGCGGGATGCCCTACTCCTTATTATATCGCGGGACTTGTCGGCGAGATGTCTGTCGTTCATTTCGACGCGGAGTACTTCAAAAACGATCGCGGAATCGATGTCTATACCCATACACCCGTCGAGCTGATCGACTTTAAACGGAAAATAGTTTCCGTGAACGGCGAGAAGATAAAGGGCGAGTTTCCTTACGATCAGTTGATACTCAGTCTCGGCGCGAAGGCGGTCGTCCCGCCGATCCCGGGACTCCGTTCGGACGACGGAAAGCTGAACGAGGGGATATTCATCCTCCGTGATGCTGAAAACGCTTTTAACATTAAAGAGTATATCGATAAAAGAAAAGTGAAAAACGCGCTGATTATTGGTTCCGGATTTATCGGCCTCGAGATGGCCGAAGCTCTGACCCACCTCGGGATTTCCGTCACGGTAGTCGAAATGGCCGACGGCATCCTCCCGATGCTTGGGACTGACGAACAGCGGAAAAAGATATTGAAAAGCCTTGAGGCGAATAAAGTCGCCCTTCGGCTCGGTACGACGGTGAAAGAGATCGTCTGCTGTCCGGACGGTGTCGAAGCGGCTATTCTCTCGGACGGTACATCCGTCCCGATGGAATTTCTGCTCGTCAGTATCGGCGTCCGTCCCAACCTGAGCTTACTCGAGAAATCGGGGTTTCATGCGCCGGACGGCAAACTGATAGTGAACGAGAACCTTGAAACGGGCATCCCCGACGTTTACGCATTGGGCGACATGGTCTGGACGCGCAATCTGCTCACCGGGAAGCCTGTGTATGCGCCGTTCGGCGATGTCGCTGACAAACAAGGCTTAGCCTTGGGCGGGATTATCGCGGGCTCGCCGCTTCAGTTCAGGGGAGTGATCGGTTCCGCCGCGACCAGTATATTCGAATGGCAGATCGCGGTAACCGGGCTGAATTACCAGGCCGCGCTCGATAACGGGTTCGACGCAGAGAAGGTGAATGTCAAGTCGTTACACCGGATCATGGGCTTCGAGGATACGGTTCCCGGCCTTGTCAACGTCGTCTACGAGAAGAACACGCATCGTGTCCTCGGGGCGTCGATTGTCTCGCAGAGCGCCGCGGCGCAATTTATCGACCAGTTCGCGATTGCGATTACTTGGGGCTTGACGCTCGATCAGTTGTTCGACGTCGATTACGCTTACTCGCCCAAAACATCGGTAGTCTGGAACCCTATTCTCGCGGCATACAGGAAAGCATTAAACAGATAAAAAAATAAAAACTTTACAGTTACAGGAGGATCCAATGGGAGAAAATGAAATCGGAGACATGAACGCGGGCCAGCAGAAGAAGAGCAATACTATCAAATTTTTGCTCGGCGCTCTCGTTCTTATCATATTGATCGGACTGGGTGTCTGGCGCACCTGCTCGTTGAGCTCGCTCGATGTATCCAATCCGTTCATCGGCTGTCTTCGCGATTACTATTCAGACCTTTCGTCCAATTCGACCAACGCGGGCGTATTCTGGGCGGACGGCAATCTGAAGACTACCGGCGAAGTCAGCGCGGTAAAGGGCGGAGTATTCGAATTATTCCCCTATACAGTATCGGATGTCACCGGCACGAACCAGGCCGCATCGAAAAAGGTCTTCTACAGCATTACGGTGATCGAGGGAGATAAGAACACCTCTTACCTCAACGAAGCATTTATGAAAGAAGGCGCCGGCGGAGTTAAAATCGTCGACATCGTAAATCTATATAAAGGTCAGGCGTTAGGTAAAAAGTAAAATTTGCAGAAACAGAGGGAGAAGATTTATCCCGGAAACGCCGCACGTATCGATGATACTGCCGACTATCCGTATCATCCGGTCTTTTATGCGGCCGAACCGGGATGCCTTCTCCCTCATTTTTATTTTTTTATCCCTTTCCCAAGTCGAATCTTTTTTTCCTTATCCCGATTATAGTTAGAAGTTATATCCATTGCCGGTTCGCCCCCGCGCCGACAGTCCCTTTTCTTGTTTTTCCTTCCGCTCCCCTTTAAAATATCTCTGCCCTTTCTCAGACACATGGAGGAGACTATGTCTTTCACTGAAAACGCTCTTTATATCATGAAAAAACTCTATTTCCGTAAGGATAAAGCGGGAAACCTTGTCGAAAAAACACCCGAGGAGCTTTTCGCGAGGGTTGCGGATTTTGTCGCCGAGGCCGAAACCGATCCCGCAAAGAAAAAAGAATTCCGAAAGCAAATCTATCATCACATGCTCGATAAAAAGTTCATGTTCTCTTCGCCCACCTTGTTCAATGCCGGCGGGGATTTCCCGCTCGCGTCGAGCTGTTTTGTCGGGAAGCTGGAAGACGATATGTCCTCGATCATGAAGGCCGCCACCGATACCGCGATCACGTTCAAGGCGGGCGCCGGGATGGGTCTGAACTTCGGGATGCTTCGCCCCAAGGGCGCCTCGGTCGGGCAGGGAGGCACATCGAGCGGGCCGGTCAGCTTCATGCACCTCTTCAACGAAGTCGGCGAGACCGTGAAAAGCGGCGGTGTCCGGCGCGCGGCGTTCATGGCGATGATGGATATCAATCATCCCGATGTCGAGGCGTTTATCACATCCAAGGACTTCATCGCGCAGATCCGCGGCGAGAACCCGGGCGCGGACATCCCCGACCATTTCGTCGACCTGACGATGGGCGAGGTTTCAGCATCGTTATCCACCTACCTGAACAACAACGATTATGTCAGCAACCTGACCGGCAATATCCGGAAGACATTGTTCGAACCGCTCTCCAATATGAATATCAGCGTCGCGGTGTCCGACCGCTTCATGAAGTGCGTCGCCGACGATACCGATTTCGAACTCGACCGGCATAAAGATAAGGGTGTAACACGGACTGTCGTCGCCCGCGAGCTTTTTCACAAGATCGCCCTTTCCGCATGGAGAACCGCCGATCCCGGTGTGTGGTTTATCGACCGCGCAAACCAGTACGACACGGTTCCCTCGTTCGGCAGGATCGATTCCACCAACCCGTGCGGCGAACAGAGCCTGCACCATTACACAAGCTGTAATCTCGGGTCGATCAATCTTGTTCCGTTCATGAAGGACGGCTCGTTCGACTACGACTCATATGCGGAGACTATCGCTATCGCCACACGCGCGCTCGATAATGTGATCGACATGGCGGCGTTCCCCACCGAAGATTTCACCCGGAATACGCGGATGATCCGCCCGATAGGGCTGGGGTATACCGGTCTTGGCGAAGTCCTCTTCATGCTCGGCATCCCGTACAACTCCGAAGAAGGCTGCGAGTTCGCGGCAAACCTCGCGAGAATCATGACCCAGACCTCTATACGGACTTCTATCGAGCTCGGCCATGAGAAGGGCTCATTCGAAATATACGAGACCAATAGAGAGGCCCTCATCAAGGTCGCTGTATCTTTCTTCGACGATGACGACGAAAAGGCTGAAATAGAAGACCTGATCCGCCGCAACGGTATCCGGAACAGCAACTGGACGACTCTCGCGCCTACCGGCAGTATCAGCCTCATCCTCGATTCCTATACCTATTCCCTCGAGCCTCAGTTCGCGCTCGCATACCATAAAAACCTTGTAGACGGCGGAGTCCTTACCTATGTCGATCCGGCGTTCGAACAGGCGCTCGGGCAGGACAAGGAGCTGATCGAGAAGGTCGCGCAGAACGGCGGCTCATGCGCCGACGTCCCCGGCATCCCCGACAAGATTAAACGGGTCTTTACCGTCGCGCACGATATCAATTATCTCGACCGGATCAAAATGCAGTCCGCTATCCAGCGTTATGTCTCGAACAGTATTTCGTCTACTATCAATCTCCCCACCGAAGTGACTGTCGAGGAGATCGAGGAAATCTACCGCCAGGCATGGGAGATGAACCTGAAGGGCATCACCATCTACCGCGACGGGTGCAAATCGTTCCAGCCGATGACGACGACGAAAAAGAAAAAAGAAGACGCGCCGAAACCCGATCTTGTCTGCCGCGCGCCGTATAAACGACCCAACCTGCTGAAGGGCGAGATCGTTAAAACCAAGACCGGTAGCGGAACGCTTTATACGTCTATCGGCCTCGACGAGAACTTCACGCCTATCGAAATTTTCATCAATATCTCGAAGCACGGCTCGGAGACATCGTCGTTCGCGGAGGCTCTCGGACGGGTGATCTCGATAGGCTTGCAGAACGGCGTTCCGAGCGATAGAATCGCCGATTCGATTATCGGGATTGTCGGCGATAAACCGACATGGGACAACGGTAAGCTGATCAAGAGCATCCCCGACGCCGTCGGCCGGGTCCTGCGTCTCTATTCCGAGCAGGCTAAGAGCGAAGCCCATGGCGAAACAACCCTTTTCGATAAGGGCGCGACTGAGGCTGTTTCTAACGAGATCGACTATAAAAATCCGGTAGAAATTCCGGGAGCGACGGCATGTCCGTCATGCGGGGAGATGGCGCTCGTGAGGACAGAGGATTGTATGTCCTGCCTTTCCTGCGGCTACTCGAAATGCGGATAGGATAATTATTTTTTCTTCTTGGAAAGCGCGATACTGAGCGCGGTCGTCAGTTTCAGGATCGTCCCGTTCATTCCCTTGATACGGTTCGAAAGCACGGCGGAGATTTCTTTCATGATCTTATAACCTATTGACGGTTCGCGCATCGCGAGTTTGTCGAAATCGTCCTTGTTGATTTCATAGAGCACGCACGGGGTGATCGCCTTGATCGTCGCCGAACGCGGCGCTCCGGTAATCAGCGACATTTCTCCGAAAACGCTCATTTGCTTGGAATCGAACGACGCAATGGATTTCTCCGCCTCGCTCCATTTATGCGATCCGACCTTGAGGGTGATATGGCTTACCACCTGCACCACTCCCTCGCGGAAGATATACATCGTAAAACCCTCTTCGCCCTCGTTCACGATAGTCTCGTTCTCGCGGAACTTCACTTTCTTGAGGATCGTCGAAAACATATCGAGTTCCTGAGGCGTGAGCTGTTTGAAAAACTGTATTTCCGTCAGAAAGTTGATGTCGTCGTTGGACACAGCGGCCTCCTAATATATCACAAACGCGAGGGAATCTTCTTCGGTGATCACATATGTGTCGTCGGGATTAATCTTGATCTTATACTTCTCTTCCTCGCTCTCGAAATACCCCTGTTCAGCCTCTTTGAACTTTGCGCGGATGAACGCGTCGATGGCGTTGTCGCTGGTAAGCAGGTCGTCGATCGTCAGTTCGCGCTCGGTAGTCATCAACGCCACCACCATCCCTTTAGCCTTCTCCCGGAAGAAATGGAAGAGATCGATGAACTTCTTACCCACAAGATGACGCGGAATACTTTCCAGCTTCACCTTCGGCTCGTCATAGTTCACGATCAGTTCGCGGAAAAAGGACGGGATCGCGGGCGATACAAGCGAGCTCGAGATCAGTATCGGGTTGAATTCACTGTTCTGGATGATATTATCCGCGCCCGCGCGCACGATATGCTTCACCTTCTCCTGCTTGACGACTTCGCAGAAGATTTTGATCTCGGGGTTGATCGCCTTGATGGTCAGCACGGCGAGAAGGGAACGCTCGTCCGCTTCGTCGAACACTTTCTTCCCGTATACGTCGGCAAGTATGATAACCGTGCTCGCGAAGTCGATATTCGCCCGTTTGAGCACGCTCTCTTTGGTGAAATCGCCGTGGACGAAGCGGATGTTATAGCCCATGAACTTCGTGCGGATTTCATCATATTCGTCCTCGTTACCGTCATTGACAAGGACGAGGTTGAAGTTTCTATTCCCCAAAAACAGGGGAATGGACATGATTGTTTTTTCCAAATTGGGGTTCCATCCCAGGATCAGGATGTGATCTTTTAGGTTCACTTTGTTTAATCCCCTCCTTTCTTTTAATCTGAGATCGACCAAAATCGAGGCGACGCTACCGGATACAACCGAGAATACCGACACTCCGACAAACACGGTCGCCATACCTACAAGTTTACCCGGCACCGATTTCGGGACATAATCGCCGTAACCGACTGTGGTGATAGTGACTAATAGCCACCATGCCGAATCGAAAAGGTTTGTAATTTGGGTATCGGGTGTCCGGTTGAGAAATTCGACGAAATACATGAGATACCAAAGGATAAACGGAATGGTGCCGATCAAAAGGAATATCCGTCCGCTCGGTTCGCTCCATTTCGTTTTTATAAAGAAAAGAATGTTTCGGAAAAATCCCTGCTTTATTCTCTTCACGAGGAAGCCCCAGGCGCCTCGCTCTTTACCGATATTTTCAGGAAATTCCTGATAAAGTTTCCGATTTCCGCCTTGTTCTCTTCCGTAAGTGTTAGGAACTCGAGTGCGATATTCAACCCGGCGTTTTCCCCGGGGATATAGTCGTAACGGACAATCCTGGCGGTAACTTCTACTTTTTTATCGTTGACAAAGAGCGCGAGTTTGACTATCGAGTTTTCGGGGAATGAACGGGCTAAATAGACGTTCTTTGTGTTCGCGAGAAGTCCGCCCATCGAAATATCGATGACGGAAAAAGCGTCCGATTCGGTGGCGGTCTTCATCTTGGATTTGACGACCACTTCGCCGAGAATATCAGCCAGCCCCTTGATGTAGTAGATATCGTAGATCGTAAGGTGTTTGTATTTGGGATCGTTCGGCACCGAGACTTCGATCACCCCTGAGACGAGATCGCCGATCAGGATCGGCACCATACAATATGAGATCACGTTGCGGTTGAGGTAATTCGCGCGAATCTGCTCGAGGATTTCGGGCGAAAGCGTCTTACCCGCCATCTCGAAATATTTCTCGTAGCCTATGATGTTGTACTTCGCTCCGAGATGAACATAGTTGTTCAGGTTGTCGGTGTCGTTAATCCAGAAAGTCTTCTGGTAATGGTAGACGACCTTTTCAAGCGGCGATAAGCTGTTGATGTCCTTGAAGATATTGGTTTTGTAGAAGCTGGAGTAACGCGATAGTTCCTCGCCGATCATCTGCACGATCTTCTTGATATCTGGATTTTCACCGGAAAGCTCGATATAGATTTTCTGCATATTCGGCGGAAGCTCTTCCATATTCGGCTTGGACGGCTGGGGCTGATCGGAACTGCTTTCCAGAGACAGGATAGCCATCTTGATCCCGTCCTGCGGGAGCTGAACACGTGTGTATTTCCTCATCAGGTGGCTGGACATCCCTTCCGGGATCAGCATATCGATATTCTTTAACGGGAGACTCAATGAGCGGAGATCCGCTGGTTCAGAGGAATAGAACATCCGGTTGTACTCGAATGTCAGTTTCAGGTTTTTGATAGGAATAAGATCGGGAATCTTATCGAAGAAAATGGTCATATAATTAGAATCGCTTTTAGTAACAAAACCGGAAATGATGGTATTGTTATTCATCCCCTTGACGCTCACCCCGATGTGCTTGAGACGTACTTGATTCAATACGGAAACAATTTCCGATTTTTTAATACTGTCTTTATCCATACCGCTCCCCTATTCTTGTACAAGATAGACTTTAATGGTCTTATCACGCGAACCGGAAGCTAAATACTTTCCATTAGGACTTACGCACAAACTCATTACATCCCCCCAATGATCCTTTAATCGCGCGACTTCTTGTCCGCTCTCTATATTAAATGCGATAATCTCGTCGTCTTCCCCGCCGGAGAAGATATATTTCCCTTCTTTCGAAAATACCGCAACCAGCACATTCCCCATATGCCCCTTCAGCACCCTGAAAGGTTCCGAATACTGCCCCCATTTCCAAACCGAGGTGGATGAATCCGCGCTGCCCATCAGAAACATCTTTCCGTCTTTTGATATATCCACATACTCGATCGGAAAACAATGGTACTTGATCTCCTCTTTCAACGTCAGGTCGGGAAACGACCAAATCTTACCCAGTGTGTCTTCTCCGCCGGTCAGGAGGTATTTCCCGTCCGGCGTAAGGCACAAACTCCATATTTCCTTTTCGTGTCCTTGTACCTTGTTTACCGGCGTCAAGTCGGGCAACGTCCATACATTAATCGTCCCGTCCACTCCGCCGGTAATAACATATTTGCCGTCGGGCGATATTTTCAACGATTGAATACCCTTCTCATGCGCCGTCTGCTTGCTCAACTCTTTCATTTTATCCGCGGCGTCGTAAACAATCAGGTTCTCGTATACTCCGCCGACTATATACTTCCCGGAAGGAGAATATGCCACCGGGATACCCCAGACAGCGTTGTAAATTCCCCATACCCGGGTTTCTTCTATCCCGGCGTCGATATCCCATATCCTGATCGTTTTATCGGCGGAGCCGGAAACGAGCTTCTTACCGTCCGGCGAGAACTGGACGTAGAACACATATTGATCGTGCCCCGCGAGGTTCCGTAAAAGTATCAGCTCGAGCTTCGGTTCTCCGCCTTTATCGGGCTTTATCGTATCGGGTACTATTACCTTATCGGGAGGCTTCACGACAGCATCACCGCACGATATCGAGCTCAAGCAGAGAAATGTTCTGAGAACTATACCCGCCCTAAATAATGTTTTCATACCGGATACCTACAAAAACCCCGTCATAATAAAAGGCTAAGGACCCTTACCCTCAGCCTTTTAGTTAATGTACCACGTTTTTTTCAAAAGTCCAATACAATCACCAGTTGTCCCACATATCGTCGGGGTTCTGATTGACCTCGGTAAATACATCGGTATCCGCAGTAAGATAATCGAAATAGATATAGAACGGAGTACCGAGAATATCTTCCGGATCGAAATCGATCCTGAAGCCGAGGAACGTAATACCGCGTTCTTCGGTAATTTTGTAGTTATCCTGTTCGATCGTAAGAGGTATCTGGATAGTGACCATCTTCCACCCGGTCCAGATCAGCTTCTCGACATCGACAAACTTCATTCTGCCGAGAAAGTCGCGAAGAATAATGAGCATTTTGTGCTTATAGTTTCTTCCGACCACCCAGACATTGAGAGCCTTGGTGATGCCGGGGATCTTGATCGGCTTGGGAGGAGTGATTGTCATCCAGCCCCAGTCGCGTTTCATGAATTCGGTCTTGACGCCGAGAACGTACTTGTTCGCGTCGTTGGTGACCTTCATCGGGCCGCCCTCACGGAGCATAGCCATGGTTACGCCGTAATCGCGGGGCATAAACGACGACCATTCGCCTGCGGACTCGAAATCTTCCACCAGAAATCTCTGGAGAAGCTGGTTACCGCCCAATCCGGCGTTAGTATCGACGACCGGCATCTGGGAAGTGAGGCCCGCCGCCTTCTCCGAAGCGTTCTGGGAGAAAGCTACCGCTGTTACTATTATTACTAATAAGGTGATACCACCTGTTATCCAACGAAATCTCATAGTTTTCCTCCCGGCTACCATTTAATATTTGCCAGATCGTCGCCGTTAAACCGCTCTATATATACATCTGTCTGGACTTGCAGATAATCGAAATACGCGAAGAACTGGTCGATACGTTCGGTAGGATACGACCATAGCTTGATCATCGTGAGGTTCAGCGATTTCAGAAACGGTACATTGAATTCCGCTTGAGGAATATACAGAGGGATCGGAGTTCTGAGGTTTCTCCACCCGATATACGCAAGGTCGCCGGCATTCAGGCGATGCATAAATCCTTTGTAATCCTGAAGATAGAATTCAATCCAGTAATGATAGTTACCGCCCCATACCCACATATCGAGACTCTTGATCACGCCCGGAAGAGTGATATTCGTCACATCTTCATTCGTGTTCTTCGTAGGGTCCGGAGCCTCATACTTATCCTTCGGCATACTGCCGTCGGCCTTGTGAGGAATAATTTCTATCCAGTTATAAGATTGCTTGATCCACTGAGCCTTGATACCCAGACAAAAGACCTGGTTGGTATCGACTTCCTGGGGCAAACCCAAGGGTTTTCCCTTGATATACTGAATAGCGCAGAAGTTAGGATTAGGCGGGCTCATAACCTGCTTAGGATCGGTCGGTGTAGCGAAACGGGAAAACTTTGACTTCCAGATCACTTGCTTCGCTTTATCGACAGTATCGCCGAAGTCGGAGACAACGAAAGTTTGAAGGTTCACCGTGTTCTGCTGCTCCTTACTGAAACCGTAAGGCGAAACAGAATTTACCATCCCTGATATGAGCACAGCGACCATGAATGCCGCAAGCCATAACGACGATTTGTATCTCATAGCTCTCTCCTTAGAACTGATTTCTCTATATCACTTTTTCAACTTTATTGTCGTGGTTCACAATCACAATCGTCGGCTTATGGGACTTCAGCTCCTCGGGGGTCATCGCCGCAAAAGAAGCAATTATCACCCTGTCGCCCGCCCTGTTCAGGTGCGCCGCCGCTCCGTTCAAACAAATCACTCCGCTCCCGGCAGGTCCCGGGATCGCGTAGGTTTCCAGCCTGTTCCCGTTCGTGATATTCCAAACATGCACCAATTCGTAGGGCAGCAGACCGGAAGCCTTCATCAAGTCTTCGTCGATCGTGATGCTTCCTACATAATCAATATCGGTCTCCGTGACCACGGCTTTATGTATCTTTGACTTTAATATCGTAAGCAGCATGTAAATTTATTCCCCTCGAAACATATTAAACGAATTCCGCAAATTAATCAAATTTCCCCTCAAAATAACCTGATAAAAAAGTCCCTGCTGTTCCCCCAGTATCTTCCGTCGGTATATAGAATTGTGCCGTTTGCGCTTTTTACCTTGTAATATAAGTATATATTGTACTTACCCACCGGCAGAAATTGCTGGTAAACATTCAGTCCGTTCCAGTAACGGGTCAACTGGGCTTGTCCATTGATCACATCGATATATTTGTATATCGCGAGCAGGAAATACCCGGTGCGTTTTAACGGCTGGCCGACCGGAACGGCATAAAGCTGAAACTCGCAATAACGGGCGTTCTTATTCTGGGTGAACACCGCAAGCGTGATTTTGATGAAATCGCGAGGCGACACACCCTGACCGATCGAATCGTTCCCCATCTTAATATAGCTTCCCTTGGCGCCCGACACCGATGCCGCGGGCTGTGCCTGCGGTTTCTGCTGCTGCTGAACCTGCTTCTGAGGCTTCTGCTGAGCGGCAGGAGGAATAATATCCGCCTGGTCTATCGGCTGGTACTGTTTCCCCGGAGGCGTGACCGATTGTTCGACCGGCAGCAGGCCTTCATCCAATGTATAATCTCCGGGTTTCTTCTGGTTATTTTCCTTCGTTTTACCGGGCAGCGCCTGAGCGGGCACGGCCTGATTATTCATCGCGATTTCGTCCTCGACCGGTATCTGCTTCGGGGGCGCATTCGTGACCACCGGGGCGGCCTTTGTATTATCTGCAATCAGGTTGGTCGTATATACATCTTCCATCACGGACGCGGTGTTACCCTGCTGGATATTTCCGCCGGCCGCGTTTTTAAGAATATCTTCTTTAATGTACTCCATCAGCATGTCGTTAGTCGCATCGAGCTTTTTAGCGCCTTGTCCGCGATCGCACCCGCTGAAAAAGACCACTACCGATATCAACAGGTAAACCGGCAGTTTGTTCACATATCCCTCCGATTGCCGCCGAAATTATTTAAACTTCGAATACTTGAACGAGAACACCGTCAATCCGCTGAGCAGTTTCGGGAAGAAATCCGTGGATTTATGCGGCATCTCTTCGTTATTATCGGCAATTTTTACAACATTAACAGGATTTACAGGATTTAAAATAAAAGCCACATCATAATCCGAAGACTTTACCAGTTCGAACGCCTTATTATCCCCGCGGACGTAGAAAATCTTTTTCTCGACATCGTCCGATGTGATCTTAAAATGCGGCGCGAGAATTGTTTCCTCGAGCACCATGACGTCCAGCGCCTTGAGGTCCGCCGACACCTGACGGTTGACATTGACCTGAACTTCGTCCTTCAGCACGAGGAGGAAGAACTTGTTCGGTATTTTCTTGAAAACCAGCCCGAACGCCTTCTTATCCGCGCCTTTGTATTGGGTAAGGAGCTTCCGTATTTTCACACGGGCCGCGCGTTCCATACGGCTATCGGTAAACTCGAGAGCCGCCACCTTATACTGTTCGCCGAGCTTCTTCAACAGTTCGGCGGGATTGATATTGCTGTTCGAGATCAGACGGTGGGTGGGTAATATCTTGATCCCCGGCTCGAAGACGTTGAAGAATACGCCCATTATGTAATTGAACGCTTCCTTACCGGTGTATTTCGGACCCAGTTCTGCCTTCTGTAACGACATATATTTTCTCGCGGTCTCGTAACGGTGATGGCCGTCGGCGATATAAACAGGCTGCTGCGCGAAGAACGCGCGGATACTCGGCGACGACTCGGACTTGACCTTGTAGAGCCTGTGTATTCCGCCGTCATTGTCCGCGGCCTCGAAAATCAACGTTTCCTGCGCGGAGTTACCGTCGATCTCTTTCTTCATCGTGTTCTGCTGGTCTTTATACATGAAGAAAATGCTTTCCAACGAGGACTGAGTTTCTTTGAGAAGCGCCATCCTGTCTTCGATGAACTGGTCGAAGGTTTTTTCATGGGGCTTGACGGTTTTTCCATACTCCTCTTCTAGTTTCAGGAGCCCGAGAATACCACGGCGCGAGAACTCTTCGCCGTCAAAATTGAAAGTCTGCTCGTAGATATAATAACCGGGGTCGCTTTCGATCACCATCACATCTCTGAGAAGCCAGCCGAATATCCGGTGCATCGCGGCCCGGTATTTTTCATCGCCGTCGCCTTCGGGGAGAATGACGCTGACAAAGTTATAGGGATCCTGTTCTTCAAGGCCTTTCCTCGCTTCGTCGTCTATCATATCATAGGGCGGGCAAACCACCCTGGAGATATTGGGAACTTTCTCCGTGTTGTAATGCATTGCCCCGAATTCGATAATTTCGGTCATAAAAGATACCTCGTAACTTATTTATTTGCTGAATCAAGAAATTCCCTCATTCTTATCGGCAAGTAATATTATACAAATTTAATGAAAAAAGTAAATACTTTTTCCAATTTGTTTTATTTATTCTCATTATTCATGCTTTCCTGCCGTTGACAGTATTTTCTTTTTATGCTATTCTATATTTGAGGAGATAAGTGATGAGCACTGTCGAACAGCGAGTTGACCGTCTTGAAGAGGTAATGTCAAGGTTGGCGGAAGAAATGATCGATCTGAAGCACGAGATGGCCGATTTCAAAAATGAGATGGCCGATTTTAAAAATGAGATGGCCGATTTTAAAAATGAGATGGCCGATTTTAAAAATGAAGGTATCAGAGAACGCCAGGAACACAATAAACGCTGGGGTGAGCTTGCCAATCGATTGGGCACGGTTATAGAAGATATTATTCTCCCCGGCGCTCCGTTTGCTCTAAAAAAGAAATTCGGCACCGAAATACAGAATATATCCGTTCGGGTTAAACTCCGTAACCCGCAGACAAAGATGCAGGAAGAATTTGACCTAATCGCTATCGGTGATGATAATAAAATCTATACGGTCGAAGTGAAAAGCAAAATTAACAATAACGCAGTCGAGTCCGCTCTGGAAAAAGCTCGTAATCTTAAAGAACTGTTTTATCCTGACCGCGATGTTATCGCTCTGCTGGGTACACTCTCCTGTGATAACGAATCCGTCAAAAATTATGCGTCCAAAAACGGCGTGTTTATCATCGCCATGCGGGGCGAATACCTCGAAATCGTAAATTAGCCGTTCGAACTTTTCTTGCATCTCTATAAACACCTGTACATTCTCCAAGATTGACAGGAACATACCGCTCCTTTATCATTATTCAGCATATCCGGGAGCGGGAAATGAAACTGATCGTCGCAACGCATAACCATGGAAAGGTCGAGGAAATCCGCGAGATGTTCGCCGGACTCGAATTCGAGCCGAAAAGCCTGAAAGACGTCGGGTTTACCGACGAGATCGTCGAGGACGGCAATACCTATTTCTCCAACTCGCTCAAGAAAGCGCGCACTATTCACGCCAAGTATCCCGGCAGCATCGTGCTCGCCGACGACTCCGGGCTCGAGGTCTTCTATCTCGACAACCGCCCGGGCATCCATTCCGCGCGTTACGCCGGCCCGAAACCCATCCAGAGCGATATGGTTAATAAGCTCCTTCTCGAACTGAACGGCGTCCCCGACGAGAAACGCGGCGCGAGATTTGTCTGCGTGATGGTCATGCTGCTTCCCGACGGGATGGTGTTCACCTCGCGCGGCGAATGTTACGGCATGATCGGGAATTTCCCGAGAGGCAACAACGGTTTCGGGTTCGACCCCGTGTTTCTCCCGGTCGAGTTCCAGTACCGGTTCTCGATGGCGGAATTGCCCACAGAGATCAAAAATCAGGTCTCGCACCGTTCGCGCGCGCTGTCCGGAGTAAAATCCATGCTCGCGGAACTGAATACCAAATAGAAGGCGGATATGGAAAAAGACAAAATCATCAAGTCCGTTATCTGCCACCTGCAGGACGAATGGGCGACATGCCTGATCGGGGGGGAGCCCGCGCCCAGCGCTGTCAAAACCGGAGCCCAGACCAGCCTGAAGTACAACGTCCCGCTCAATACCCCGTTACAGCAGTTGCCCGATCCCTACCCCGCTTCGGAGAAGAAAGAAGCGTTACTGAGACTGCGGAACTTCTGCGTGAAATGCCGGGATTGCCGACTGGCGGAATCCGCCACCAACCTCGTTTTCGGCGAAGGGAATCCCGATGCTGAAATCGTGTTTGTCGGCGAGGCCCCGGGGGAAACCGAAGACCTGCTCTCGCGCCCGTTCGTGGGACAGGCCGGGAAACTATTAACAAGGTCGCTCAACGAGTTCGGGGTATACCGCCCGGAAATCTATATCTGTAACGTCGCGAAGCACCGCCCGCCGGACAACCGCAATCCGGAGAAAGACGAGATCGCCGCCTGCACTCCCCATCTGGCAGAACAGCTTAAAATCATCAATCCCAAGGTCATTATCGCGATGGGAAAGTTTTCCGCGCAGTATCTTCTCGACACCGAGGAAACTATCTCAAAACTCCGAGGCCGTGCGCAGAAATCCCGTTTCGGTTTTCTCGTGTTCCCGACATTTCACCCGGCTTACATCCTCCGCAACATGACCGCCTTCCCGGACTTCACCCGCGATCTGGAGACCGCGTTCGGTATCGCTAACGGTATCCCGCGATGAAACTCGCCGAGGTCGTTGTCAACGTCCCGCTCGAACAAACCTTTTATTATATCGTCCCCGATGGAATGGAGATCGTCCCGCTATCCCGTGTCAAGGTCAACTTCGCGGGGCGGAATTTGCCCGCGTTCGTCCTGAGACTACTCGATTCAAATGAGGCGGGTGGCGAACTGAAAGACATTAAGCTGAAAGAAATATCCGGCACGCTCGACCGGGTCCCGGTCATCAACAATACGACATTGAAGATAGCCGAATGGATGAGCGGGCAGTACCTCTCCCCTCTCGGAGAATCGCTCTTCTGTATCGCGCCGCCCGCGAGAAAACCCGCCCCGCACAAGCACCCGTTCGCGTACACGGGCGAGTTCTCGCGCCTCAACACCGAACAGGCGGAGGCGGTTTCCGCGATCGAGCCTGAGATCGGCAAACCCGCCTCGTTCCTGATCCACGGCATCACGGGTTCCGGCAAGACCGAGGTGTATAAGCACCTCGCCCGCCGCGCCCTCGACATGGGACGTTCGGCGATCATCCTGATCCCGGAAATCTCGCTCACCGCGCAGACGCTCCGCCGTTTCTACGAGAGCTTCGGCAACGAGGTCGCCATCTATCACAGCAGGCTGTCCGACGGCGAGCGTCTCGGTGAATGGATGCGCGCGCTCAGGGGCGAGGCGCGTGTGGTGATCGGCCCGCGTTCGGCGGTATTCGCCCCGGTGAAAAACCTCGGCCTCATCATCATCGACGAGGAGCACGAGCCGTCCTACAAGTCCGGTAGCGCGCCCCGTTACCACGCGAGACAGGTCGCTATGTACCGTTCCCGTATGGAGAATGCCGCCGTGGTGCTTGGTTCGGCCACCCCCCAGCTCGAGACATATTTCCATGCTAGGACCGGCGCGATCCGCCTGATCGAACTGAAGAACCGTTACGGCAAGGCGACCATCCCGAAGACGGACATTGTCGATATGAAGGCCGAGGGCAAGGGCAACTCGATGATCTCAGGACCGCTTATGAAGCGAATCCTCGAGACATTCGACAAGCAGAAGCAGGTCCTGCTTTTCATCAACAGGCGGGGCTTCTCGCCGTCGATGATCTGCGGCGACTGCGGCCACCGTTTCGAATGCCCCTCGTGCGATGTCAGTCTCACCTACCACAAAAAGGATCACCGGCTCGTCTGCCACCATTGCGGATACACCGCCGCGCTGCCGGAAAAATGCCCTTCCTGCCGGAGTATCGATCTGAAAAGTGTCGGGATGGGGACTGAGAAGATCGAGGACGGCCTGAGCGCGATGTTCCCCGGGCACTCTATCCTCAGAATGGATCTGGACACCACACGGAACAAGCATGGGTTCGACGAGATACTGGAAAAAATACGGAACCATAAGGCCGACCTGATTGTCGGGACGCAGATGGTCGCGAAGGGCCACGACCTGCCCGGAATTCATTTGGTAGGTGCGCTCCTTCCGGATATCACGCTGAACCTGCCGGACTTCCGTTCACCCGAACGGAACTTCATCCTTCTGACACAGGTTGTCGGGCGGGCCGGGCGCAGGGATATTCCCGGCGAGGCGATCATCCAAACCTATATGCCGGATCATTATTCGATCACATCCGCCGCGAAACAGGACTATGTCGAATTCTACGATATGGAAATCAAGAAACGGGAGATGTTCGGCTATCCGCCGTTCACACGGATCGCGCGTCTGGTCTTTCGGGCGAAAGACAAAGAAAAACTCGAGGCGTTTGTCGAGAAGCTGAAACAGTATATCGAAGGACTCAGACGCGGAATCAGCGCGGACACGAAGATACTCGGCCCGGTCTCCTGTCCGCTTGAAAAGTTGAATAATCAGTACAGGTATCATATAATTATTAAATCGGGAAAGTACCAGCAGATAAAGAGTATCGCCCAGAATATCCGCGATTACTTTCAGTCGTCTAAGTCCGTACCGTCTCTCTTTCTCGAAATCGACATCGACCCGCTGAGTATGCTCTGATGGAGTATGTATGCAGGAATTATCCTCGAAAGTAAAAACCCGTGTCAATATACTGGCCGTCGTCATCTATGCGCTGGTGGGAATCCTGTTTATCCGCCTTTTTTATCTCCAGATCATCAGGGGCGAGGATTATCTCAAGCAATCGCTTCTCAACAAGACCCAGATTATAAAAATCTCCGCGTACCGGAGCGTTATCTACGACCGCACCAAGGAAAATAAGCTGGCTTACAACCGGAAATCGCTTTGCGTAGTTGTCATCCCGGCCAACTTACCGGAAGACCCGTTACAGCAGGAAAACGTCCTCTCCAACACATCCATTCTGCTGGGAATGTCGGTCAGTAACATAAAATTGAAAATACAGGAAGAAGCGTTCGATAAATACACGCCCGTCGTTCTGAAATACGATATCGATCCCGGGGTGCTCGTCAAGTTCGCGGAGCATATCGAGAAGTATCCCGGCCTCTTATGGGAAAACCGCCCGAGGCGTGTGTATCCCCTGATGGAAAAAGCATCCCAGTTGATCGGCTACACGGGTATTATCAGCAAGCAGGAACTTGCCCAGCTCAAGGGCAACCCGGAGTACCATTTCGGAAGCGTGCTCGGCAAGATGGGTATCGAGAAGATGTATGACGCTCAGATACGCGGAAAGGAAGGCATCCTCGAACGGATGGTGGACGCGAAGGGCAATGTGATCGAACAATCGGTGCAGAAAGAAGCTATCGCGGGTAATCCGGTCGTACTGACTATTCATAAGGACCTCCAGGAACTCGCATACCAGCTCCTCGCCGCGAGAAAGGGCGCTGTCGTGGCGTCTATTCCCGCTACCGGGGAAATCCTCGTGCTCGTCAGTTCGCCGGGGTTCGACCCGAATATCTTCACCGAACGATTCTCCGAGAGCGATTATAATGTTCTGAAAAACAATCCCGATAAACCGTTCCTGAACCGCGCGATAGGCGGAACGTACCCTCCCAGTTCAATCTTCAAGCTGATTACAGCCTCCGCCGCGCTCTCGTTCGGCATCCCGCTCTCCAAGTCGGTCAAATGTACCGGGGAGACAAAGATCGGCAACCGTGTCTTCAGATGCTGGAATATACACGGAACGGTCAATTTTAAATCGGCTATCGCGCAATCATGCGACTCATTCTTCTACAATGTCGGCTTGCAGATCGGCAGAGACCTTATTCTCGAGTTCGCGCGCGCGTACGGAATCAACCAGAAAACCAAGATCGACCTCCCCGGCGAGACATCCGGCCTCATTCCCGAAATGGACTGGTTTGTCAAACGGTACAAACGCCCGTGGTCGCAGGGCGACACCGCCAACATCTCTATCGGGCAGGGCGACCTTCTCGCGACGCCGATCGGAATCAATGTCCTCACGATGGCGATAGTCAATAACGGCCTCGTCTACCAGCCGTTCGTCATGAAAGAAATTCTGTCCTTCGATAAAAAGGAAGTGATCTGGAGTAAACAGCCCGTGGTGCTCCGCAAGGTCAACCTGAACCCGAAGCATTTCGAGTTCCTTCAGCAGGCGATGCGCGAGGTATGCACATCCGGTACGGCCGGATGGGTGCAGAATTACCTTGTGGCGGATGTTCCGATTGCCGGAAAGACCGGGACCGGGCAGGCCGGCGGCACGAAGGAAGACCACGCGTGGTTTACGGCGTTCGCGCCCTACGGCCACACCAAGCTCGAAGAGATGATCTGCGTCACGGTCGTAGTCGAGCATGGAGGAGGCGGTTCCGCCGCCGCGGCCCCTATCGCCGCCCAGATAATCGATTATTACTATAAGCAGATCATGAAGATAGAGATCACCCCGAAAAAGGAAGTCCAATAATGCTGAAAGAAAACCTGAAAAATATAAATCTGGGCTTGATTATCATTCCGCTCGTCCTGTCCGTGATCGGCCTGATCTTCATCTACAGTTCCGGGATCATCCCCGATGGCAGTAACACCGGGCAATACATCAAACAGATCATCTGGATGGTGGCCGGGATCGGTTTGGCGATCCTGATACTCAGCATGGATTACTCTCAATTGGTAGAAGTCGCCGAAATACTTTTCCTGATCGGGATCGTAGTGCTCCTCGCCACCCTCGTGATCGGGAAGACAATCCGCGGCGCGAAAAGCTGGTTCGGCGTAGGCGGACTGGGTATCCAGCCGTCGGAAATCATGAAGATTTTCTTTATCCTCCTGCTCGCGAAATTCTTCTCCAACGCCTCGCCGGTCGAAAACAAGTTCAGGACGTTCGTGATCAGTATCGTCATGCTCGCCTTGCCGTTGGGACTGATCCTTCTCCAGCCCGACCTCGGTACGTCGCTTGTCTTCCTCGGCATCTATATCGTCATGAGTTTCCTCGGGATGCCCGACGACCGATATATCAAGTATATCATGCTGACCGGTTTGGTGACCTCAATCCTCGTGCTCGGCAACGCGTACTATAAATTTTACTTCCTCGAAATGTTTCAATCGAAGATAGAGCTTTTCGAGATCATCTTCAATTTCAATACTATGCTGATCGTCGCGATCTCGATGTTCCTTTACACGATTGTCGCGGTCGTTCTGGAGTTCTTCAACCCCGTGGAGATAATCCGTAAGATTCTGCCGTTTACGGTCATCGCGGGGATATCGTTCGGGGTGGGCGCGGTCTCGACCGTGCTTTTGAAGCCCTATCAATGGAAACGGCTGCTCGTATTCCTCAATCCCGAGTTCGACCGTTGGGGCGCGGGATATAACATCATCCAGTCCAAGATCGCCATCGGTTCGGGGGGATTTGCCGGTAAGGGGATTTTCCGGGGCACGCAGAATATCCTCGGCTTTCTGCCTGAAAAGAGTACTGACTTTATCTTCTCGATCATCAGCGAAGAATCCGGATTCCTCGGCGGGACGATAGTGATCGCGCTTTTCTGCATCTATTTCCTATATATACTCCGCACCGTTTCGAACGCGAACGATAAGGAAGGGATGCTGATATCGGCGGGTATTCTGGGGATGTTCTTCATCCATTTTCTCGTTAATATCGGGATGACATTGGGAACGGCGCCTGTGACCGGGCTTCCTCTCCCGTTCGTCAGCTACGGCGGTTCTTCATACCTGACCTTTATTATCGCGGCGGCTCTTCTCGCGAATATCCATTCCCGCAGATTCGTCCATTAAGAATGGTTTCCGGGCTTGCGATAACTTTATTTTCCCTTTAGACTCTCTCACGGGAGGTAAAACATGCGGAAAACTATATTTGCAATCGCGGTGATTTTTATCAGCCTTTGCAGGGGGTGGTCCGAGATGAGCGATGCGACGATCGGAAAGTATAAACTGAAATGCGGGTACCTGACCCGTTGGGGAACCGACTATATCTCGATAGACAAGGCCGACGGTAAAATAGTCGCCGGCAAGATCGGTATCGATTGGTCAATCGGCCCCGAGGCGCGCCTGCCTCTCGATTGGGAGAAGTTCTACGAGATGAAGTTTGCCGGGAAGCTGTCGAAAGACGGGAATTCTTTCGCGTTCGACGTGACAGTCGGAGGACGTATCGTGTACCAGTTTACATTGTTTTTCCTCTGGGTAGACCGACCTGTTCTGACGGGTTTCGTCAAGATCAAGCCGCTGAAGAAAGAATACGCCCCGGTTATGACGGTCGGCGTATTCGCGGAAAAGATAGAAGAGAATTGACCGTTTCGATCCTTCACACGGTCACTCCGTCCGTTAAAAACCGGTTTTTTGTAATCTACAGATGATTGGTGAAGTATACAGTGAAGGAAAATTTTCGGATTTAAAAATTGATAGGGACTTCACATTGAGTTATAATAAGCACAGTCTCGAATGCTGGGCATGTTGACGAAGTCATGAAATATACGATTATTTGTCACTGCGAGACGCGAAGCGGCGAAGCAGTCTGTTTTATATATATACCCAGTTATTAAATAGATTGCTTCGGCTATGGTTCGGCAAGCTCACAATGACGCCTCGCAATGACAAAATGAGTTCGTCATCAAGCCCGTATGCTGAGAGGGTTTCTTTATCAGTGAAAAACTTTTCCGTCGGCACGGGAAAAGAATGGAATAAAAAATGTTGTGGGTATAGCGGAGGGTTTTCAATGGGGGAATTAACGGACGCGTCCGCACGCGGGAATCTCAGCGATGTACGGAAGCTGCTGGGTACTGGGGCTTCACCGAATGAAATCACCGATTTCGGTTTAACGCCTCTCCATTTCGCATGTGCGTCAGGATACCTGGAAATCATCTCGGAACTGATTTCCGCGGGCGGCGATGTAAACTCACGCGCGGGGAACGACGCGACGCCATTGCATGCGGTAGTGCTGAAGGGCAGTATCGAGGGCGTGAAGATGCTGATCGACGCGGGCGCGGATGTGACGGCGAAGGACGACCTCGGCAACACACCCTATCAGCTCGCCGTACTGAAGGGCAATGACAGCATCATCAAGTTTTTTCAATCGATCGGCGTGAACCAATAATACGGATATTTTTAAACGAATAGGAGGCTACCATGGCGTCAAAGTTCGAAATCTTTAAGAACAAGAAAGGCGAATTCCAGTTCAGGCTGAAGGCTGGAAACGGGGAAATCATCGCGACAAGCGAAGGCTATACCAGCAAGGCAAGCTGTAAGAACGGGATCGATTCGGTGATCAAGAATTCCCAGTCGGCCGAGATAGTCGAGATAGACGAATAACTCTTATCCCAATAAGCGTTACAGTTACGAATAGTTTCGTTATCATCCTCTTGCCGCCTGCTGACGATGCGCGCGGGGTTATCAAATGAAGAATTTATCGGCAATTTTGTCCCGCTGTTCAGGCGGGACTTTTTTATTCATAGATGTTTTCAGGGGCTTTGAGGTTAAAATAATGGAGTATCCGTTTAAATAGCGCTTCTTCTTTTTCAGCGAGCTTCGAAAGGGTATCGTCGTTGGAATTCACGGTCTTTCCCGGATCGCGCGAGAAGAGGGCGTTCATCGCCTGTTGGCCGTAACGTTCTTCAACACCGCCCGCGATCAATTTGAGCTGGATTGCCGTCAATGAGGTTCTCAAGTCGTAATTAAACACCGCTTCGCCGGAGTCATCGTTCTTAGAGAAGATAAAATACCCCTGATCGAGCGGATTATCGTCCGTCCCTACCCGTCCGAATTTCTGGAGTTTCCATCCGGCTTGGGCGAGGTCTTCGCCGAAAACATCCCGTAACCGTTCCCCGAATGCTGTTATCTTCTCTTCGATCATCTTTCGCTCCATTTGGTTGATGCCATCATTCTAACCGATTTTACGCGATTTGCCAAGAAAACCTCTATGTCAGGTTCTACACAGCAGGAGTGTTGTCAAATAGATATCCCATTTTCTCGACTGCCATTTTCATCGCAGTGTTGATCGGGTATTTTTTCTGGAAAGCCCCGCCGAAAATATCCTCGTACTGTCCGGAGTATATTTCCATCCCGGGGGATAGGGTACTGCCGCCGGAAGTCTCGAGACTATCCGGACGAACCTGATTCCGTATTGCCGCGCACGCCGCGAGATGAAGCGATCCCGTTTTATCGTGCATCGTCGAAAACCCGAACAAACGGCAAATCAGCGCCCTATGTTCGTAACGGGTACAATATCCGGCGTCAGGATTGCTTTGCTTATGAGAATAAAACACGCATACACCGCCGCCTTCATCCTTTTCCAGCATCCGCAGGAACTCCATGCTCGTCCCGTTTTCCCAAAGCGAGAGCGCCAGAAGGAAAAACTCCTCGGGCGCGGCTTCGATACCGGGATTGTTACAGCAATGCCCGCAACCCGCCGTGCAGGTTATCCCTGTCCGGTGCTGGAAGCCCTTGACATCCGAATCGATTTGCTCGAACAAGGCTTGTATTTCACGTGCGGTATTCCGCAGTCTTTCTATCATAGTGTACCTCGCCAACCTATATTGTACCTTATCCGGGGTAATTGTAAAGATATTTCGTATTCCTTCATTAAGGAAACCAATCCCTTCAACGTCGATCCGCTTTACAAATCTTATAAAACAGGCTAAACTAAGAAAACTCAATAATGAAAAAGGTGATATGAAAATTCAATCAGGAATCACATCCAAGTTTCTCTTTTTCATGACCCTTTCACTGCTTTTTATTGTCTTTGTTGTCCAAATCCCCGCGATCATCATTTTCCATGACCGGAACTACAATAAAATCATGTCTGATTTTCATTCGTCTATCACGGTACCGCAAGCCGTTAAAATCGACTCGCTTCTCAACGAAAGACTGACCTTACTGAAAATCTGCTCCGAATCCAAGGAAATCCTCAGTTTCTTCCGCGACCCATCCGCCGCGAATACGAAGGCGGCATTCGAGGCGATTTCGAGTATCTCCGGGCCGTACTCGATGAATTCTCTTTTAGTAAACGATAAGACCCGTGAGATATTTATCGACGGGCAATCCGGCGGCATCCTCGATCCCTCGATCGAATCCGACCGTTGGTATTTTAAATTAAAAGAAACGAATTTCCAGCAGGTCATTTTCACCGACTGGTTCCAGATTCTCAAATATCCGTATGTTTGGCTCATCCGGATAGTCGGCCGCCCGGAAACCGGATTCGGTATTCTCGGTTATGGAATTGAGCTGGGCGAGTTCCTTGACAGGATCGAGATCGAAGACGGACAATTCGACGGCCTGCCCGGCGGAGACGATTTCCTCGATATGGCAATAGTCAATTCCGACGGTACGATCCGGATAAAAAAAGGGATGATGTTCTACGAGGGCGAGACTTTTTACAAGGACATGCACATAGCCTCCGCACCCCCATGGCAGGATTGGAGCCGGTTCCAGCCGGTATACAAAAACGATCAGAAGTATTTCTACTCCGCGACACTGTTAAAGTCGACTGTGAAACTTCCCTCGCAATGGTACCTGATCAACGGCGCATCGGACGACTTCCTATTCGGAAGCCTACGCACACGGATAGTGCTCTACTGCGCGGGCCTTGTATTAGTTTTCGCGATCCTGATTATCCTCTCGGGGACGATGGTGTCGCGGAATATCACATCGAGGCTGAATAAGCTCGCGGACGCCGCCGATGCTGTCGCATCGAACAATCTCGATACCGAAATCATCGCCGACCGTCCGGACGAAATAGGCAGGCTCGCGGGCAAGATTTCCGTGATGCGCGATCATCTCCGCGAGGTGAGGAATCATATGTCCGAGATTATCGATGCGAGAACCGAGGAACTTCAATTCGCGCTTTCGCAGTTGGAGAGGAAGGACGAACTGGCCCGTCACGAGTTTTCGTTCGCCGCGTCTATCCAGAAAGGCCTCATTCCGCCGCACCTGACATGGAAAGACCTGACCGTGACCTCGTTCGTCCGCCAGATGGAAGGGATCGGCGGCGATACGATCGATATAGTCGTGAAACCCGACCAGCTCGTCACCTACCTCGCCGACATCTCCGGGCACGGCATTCCCGCCTCGATGATCACAATGCTGACAAAAATCTCATTCCTCTACGCGATCCAGAACAAACAGTCGATTATCGATATCATGCAGGAAGTCAATCATAAAATACACGACCTTATCAACCGCCAGGAGATAAAGTATATCAACTATTTCACGGCGTTTGTGGTGGTGTTCCATCCCGACCTGAGTTTCGACTACATCTCCGCCGGGCATATCCCCGCAATCCTTTTCAGGAAATCGTCGAAGTCCTGCCAGCTCATTTCGTCATCCTCGTCGATGATCGGAGTGTTCGACACACAGATCGTCAAATTCAGCTACAAGAGCGATAAGCTCGAACGGGGCGATAAGATACTGATCTTCTCGGACGGATTTGTCAACACACGGAACAACGCCGGGAAGAAGTTCGGTATGGAACACCTCGTCGAGTTCACCCGCGAATGGAGCGGGGTTTCCGCCGAGGAGTTTCTCCAGCTCGTGGTCGAGGACTTCGAACGTCACCGCGCCGACCGCCAGTTGGAGGACGATGTTTCGATTCTCATCGTCGAAAGAAAAATGTAAATCTTGCGTTTTTGTCCGTCATGCTTTAAAGTATGTGCTGTCTCAAATCCTGATATCAGTTAAAGTTAAATCGTCTACGTCCGTTAGGCGGCACGGCACATATACCGGAATACCGGTTGTTTTTTAAAGCGATATTTCGAAAGATAAGGATATATATGAAGTCTTCAAATGTGTTCAGAGTTGCCGCGTTCGGCGATATTATCGGCGATCCCGGCAGAAAAGCGTTTATAGCCTGTCTGCGCGCGTTCCGTGAGAAATGGCAGCCCGATACCTTGATCGTCAACGGCGAAAACGCCGCTCACGGATTCGGTATCACCCGTACCAACGTGGAAGAGTTTTTCCAGTACGGCGTGGAAGCGATCACATCGGGAAACCATGTCTGGCAGAAAAAGGAAACATTCGAGTTTATCGATAAATACCCGGGCTTTCTCCGTCCGATCAATTTTCCCGAGAACACCCCCGGCCACGGTTCCGTGGTAATCAATTCCCCCACCGGAGTCCGTTTCGCTGTCATCAGCGCGATGGGCCGGATTTATATGGAGCCGATCGAATGCCCGTTCCATACGGTGGAACGTGAGATCGAACAGCTCAAGAAGGAAGGGGTGAAGATCATTCTGGTCGATTTTCACGCCGAAGCCACGAGCGAGAAGCAGATGTTCGGCCGTTATCTCGACGGGAAGGCCAGCGCGATCTGGGGAACGCATACGCATATCCAGACCGCCGACGAGACTATCCTGCCGAATAAAACCGCGTACATCACCGATATCGGGATGTGCGGATGCCAGGAATCGATCATCGGCATGAAGATCGCCGATTCCTATCGAAAGATAGTCCAGCACCTGCCGGTACGTTTCTCCCCCGAGGAGAACGGCCCGACGTTTGTCAACGGGATCATCGTCGATATCGACAAAACGACCGGGCAGGCGGTATTCATCTCGCGCTTCAAAGAGGTTTTCGGTGCGGGACCCGGAAAGTAAACCGGTCAAACAGCGTCTCGACGTTCTGCTGTTCGAAAAAGGACTCTTCGATTCACGCGAGAAGGCGCATGCCGAAATCCTCGCCGGTAACGTTCTTATCGACGAAACCCTCGTCACCAAACCCGGAAATAAATTTTTTCCCGACGCCGCAGTTCGAATCAAGGAGAAATTTCCTTATGTCGGACGGGGCGCACTGAAACTCCTTCGGGCGTTCGAGTATTTCGCTCTCGACATCCATGGGCTTCCCGCTATCGATGTCGGCGCATCCACGGGCGGATTTACCGAGGTGCTCCTCGAGAAGGGCGCGTCAGTGGTCTACGCTGTAGATGTCGGCACGAACCAGCTCGCGTGGAAACTCCGTTCCGACCCGCGTGTCCGCTGCATGGAGAAGACGCACGCCGCCGATCTGCCGTCCATCGTATTCGACCCGCCGCCCGTTTTCGCGGTAGTCGATGTATCGTTCATCTCGCTCACCCGTATCTTCGAGCCGTTAGTAAAAGTCCTCACCGGCGATTTCAGGATCGTCACGTTAATCAAGCCGCAGTTCGAATTGAAGCGCGAACAGATATCGAAGGGCGGAATCGCCCGGCCGGAGTTCCGTGACAAGGCGGTGGAAAACGTGCTGGAGTTCGCGCGGAGGATCGGGCTGGATCATAGCGATGTCATCGAATCGCCGATATCCGGAGCGCGGAGCAGAAATGTCGAATATCTCGCGATGTTCAGAAAAAGCCGATCCTAATATATCTGGAACGTCACCCCGATATTGATCCTTTCCTCGGACGAATTGTATGGGTAGAAGATCGAGAATAAGAGCGCGTCGATGATTGAAGCGTGGAAAACCGCGTTCTTCGCGAACGCTCGGACTCCTATGGTGAAGAGGTACTGGTTGATCCCGCCGGTCTCGAAATACTCGCTGTCGATCATAAAGCCGAGACTCAGGTGCGCCCCGGTGAACGCCTCGAGGAAACGGACGCCCAAGTGCGGGTGGAGACGTGAGAAGAGATTCGAATCGAAGACGGGCGAATGGTCGACGCCGTTCAGGATGTACTTGATTCCCGTGATATCGATATATTCCATGCTGGCGAATAGGATCGCCGTGTTCGCGGCTTTCCACGATATCCCGATATCGAAGACGGCGGGATAAGTCTCGGACAGGCTCGAACCGGAAACCGGATTCACCCAGTTTACGGCAATCGCGGTATGGAAGCAAGCCCCGATTTGGAAGTCTTCGGTGATCTTCCACAGGACGCCGAAATTCGCTGACCATCCGTAGGCGATCCCGGAACTCTCGAACGCGAACACGGGACCGAACCCCGCGCCGACCGAAAGGTTTTTCAAAATGGGATACGCGACCGTTACTTTCAGCGAGCGCACGAGAATCGAGTCATGGGAATAGCCGTCGAAAAGGGTAGACCATGACAGGGCGAGACGGAGATCGCCGGCCGAAACTACGGTACTGAAAAACGGAAATATATCCGGATAGAACTTCAGGTTAAAATTGAGAAGGTTTTCGGACTGGATGCCTGTTGAGACCTCGTACATAAACTCCCATTGCCCGGCGATCTGCGCGATTCCCGCGGGATTGTAATGCACCGAAAGCTCGGTTTCAGCGAAACCGACGTATGCCCCGCCGATCCCGTTCGCCTCGCTCCCGAGGGAATACCTTCCGATCGCCCGCCACGCCGAGAGATCGGATACTGTCAAAAACATGATCCCGAGAGCAAATAGACGTTTCATAGTTTCCTCATTCCTTCACTGGAAAAATCCGCAGGAATATATTATAATAGATTCTTATGAAATATTCAACCAAAGGACATACATGAAACACTTTATCGACGGATTAAAATACCAGATCAGGGTGATGAAGGATACCGCCTACGCCGATAACGCCCAAGCGGATAAGGACATCGTGATCGAAACCATGCTCCAGACTATCCGCGACCTGCATCTTTTAAAATTCGGGTCGGAGCCGCATCAGAATATGGAGCAGACTCTCGCCATAATGGAAACCGCACTCGGGGTTCCCGAAATCGAGTTTATCGCCGTGATGGAAAATGTTTCCCGGAAACGCGAGATATTTTTCGATCTGAGCGCGAAATCGGATATCGCCATGCTCAGGAAGATCGTGCTGGAACTGGAAAGGCTTTTCGGGGTTTACTCCAAATCCGAATGAGCGAGGAAAATCTCGTAATCGGACTTTCCGTAGAACACAAGGGTGACCGTGGAAATCTTGCCGTCCGATAAGAAATATTCCATCAGTACGCGCGAGACGATTTTCGCCGCAAGCTCGCGCGGAAATCCGTAGACTCCGGTCGAGATCGCCGGGAACGCGATAGTCGCGCATCCCTTTTCTTCGGCGGCTCTGAGCGAGTTCTGGTAAGCGTTCGCTAAAATCTCCGGCTCGTTCTGGTTCCCGCCGTGCCAGACCGGCCCGACTGTGTGGATGACAAAACGCGCGGGAAGTTCGCCCGCCGACGTCGCGACAGCTTCGCCCGCCGGAAGCCCGTTGGGATAAACCTTTTTGCGGATCGCTCGGCACTCTTCGAGGATCGACGGGCCGCCTGCGCTATGGATCGCGCCGTCCACTCCCCCGCCGCCCAAGAGCGTCGAGTTCGCGGCGTTCACAATCGCGTCCGCTTTTTCTTTCGTGATGTCGCCGGACTTGACAATCAGCCGTCCGTCCATGAGTGTTTTCATAGTTCCCTATTCCCCGATTATTTTCACGAGTACTCTTTTCCGGCGGCGCCCGTCGAACTCGCCGTAGAATATCTGTTCCCACGGCCCGAAGTCGAGCCGTCCGTCAGTCACCGCGGCCACCACCTCACGCCCCATCACCTGACGCTTGAGGTGCGCGTCGCCGTTATCCTCGCCTGTTCGGTTGTGGCGGTAACGGGAAACCGGGGCGTGCGGGGCGAGTTGTTCGAGCCAGTCCTTGTAGTCCTCGTGAAGCCCGGACTCGTTGTCATTGATGAACACGCTCGCCGTGATATGCATCGCGTTGACAAGGCAGAGCCCCTCGCGGATACCGCTCTCCGCAAGCGCTGTTTCCACGTCGCGGGTGATATTCACGAGTTCGAAACGCTGGGCTGTATTGAACCAGAGTTCTTTCCTAAACGATTTCATGTTCTATCCTAATACAAGCGGATTTTTATATTTCCGGAGCCGACCTCGGCATCGATTTCAATTTTCATCCCGCCGCCGTTATAGCTCCATTCGGTATCGCTTACCTTCTCGAACTCCCCGGGAACAGCAATACTTCCAGCGCCGTCCTTGAAAGTCATATGTACCGATGCCGTCTCGGGAATTTCGATTACACCCTCGCCGGCATAGACTGTCATCGAGACAGAGGAGACCGTTCCGCCGAACTTGATCCGCATATCGCCGCTCGATACAAGAAGCGAGGCGTTTTTAATCTTCATCGCGGACACATCGGCCTTTATATTCCCGGTGCTGACCTTGAGATCGATATCGGCGGGATACTTCCCGCTGAGATTGACTTCGGAGTCCCCCGTCGTGTGTTCATACGACCAGTTCAAGTAACCCCTGTCGATTACTTCGGAAATATTTGGCTTGGAACCGTCAAACTTATAGGTGATATCTCCGCCGGTGACCCCGATCTTCGTGTTCCCGGTATTATTGACTATTTTATAGACCGCCATCGTGATATCTTCCGGCATGTCCGCGGAAGAAAACTCGCTTGAGATATTCGAAGTCGCGAACACTTTTTTCAGTTCGGACGGAAGTTCGATACTCTTCAGCCCCGGTTCCATCGCCTTGACCTGATCGGCGGCATAGAATCCGAAGAAAAGAAACATGATCGAGACGACAAGAATCCCGGCGGGCCTATACTCGCCGCGTTTCGCTAACGTCTGCGCGACGACCTTCACTCCCAACGCCACCAGCCCGACCGGCAGCAGCAGACGGAAGTATGCCCCGAACACGTTGTAGCTGAGGATATCGAAACCGGTCACCACCATAAAAAACGCGATAGTCAGGAACACCGCCCCGAGCGAAAATATAAAAAAGGAATAGACTTTTTTCGAGATCGTCGTGACCATCATCTGCGCGGAGAAGACAAACAGAAGCAACCCGATGACCACGCTCCCGGCCTTCCGGAAGACGATGAGCTGTTCGGGCATAATGAGATAAACGCCGAGGGCGATCAGACAGAGCGCGACGAATAGCGACAGCACAAGCCCTATCGACTGCATCGCGGCTTTGACCGGTTTCGCTTCGCTCGTGGAAGTCCCGCTCCCCTTGACGAACTCCTGGTAAGTCTTCTCGAATTCCGTCTGAGTTTCCGGCTTGGGCGGTTCCGAAGCGCGGGGAGGTTCGGGCGTCGTGAACTCGGTCTTGTTCGGCGCGCTCTTCGACGCGGTAAACGTCATATTCACCGGCTGGAGATTAGGTTCTTCCGCGCCACGTCCGAACCCGGCGGGTTCCTCGGGAACGAAGATCATCATAAAGAGATAAAGGAAGAAAGCCAGACCGCCGGACATAAGCACGAGCAGGATAAATAGAAACCTGACTACGCCCACGGGCATATTCGTGTATTCCGCGATTCCCGCGCATACCCCGCCGATCTTGCGGTTCGTCCTCGAACGGTAAAGCGATTTGTCCATAAATTCCTCCGTCAACCAATAATTATAACTAACCCGGTAAGGAAATACAATTTTCAGCCCGATTTGACGAAAACGGATTTCCTCGATATATTAAACAAACATCAATCAAGGAACTGTTACTATGACGGAAAAAGAAATACTCGCGGCTCTC
Source organism: Spirochaetes bacterium GWF1_51_8 (assembly GCA_001829415.1). Lineage (GTDB taxonomy): Bacteria > Spirochaetota > Brevinematia > Brevinematales > GWF1-51-8 > GWF1-51-8. The sequence goes on along the minus strand of MIBE01000026.1, from coordinate 44,950 downwards.
TCCACTGTGATGGACCCGGAACTCGGAAAGAATATTGTCGAACTCGATATGGTCAAGAACCTGAAAGTCGAAGATAAAAAAGTCGAATTCGACCTCGAACTCACAACCGCCGCATGTCCGATGAAAGACTTCATGAAAAAGAACGCGGAAGCCGTACTGCTGAAAGCGGGCGCCGCCGAGATATATATCAAGGTGACATCGCGAAAAGTTCAGCTCGGCACAACCCCCGGCTCGTTCATTTCGCCTCACGCGTTCGACGAGATACGCGGCATCATTCCGGTGTACAGTTCGAAGGGCGGTGTCGGGAAATCGACTGTCGCGGTCAACCTCGCGGCGGCACTCGCGATACGGGGCTTCAAGACCGGCCTGCTCGATCTCGACCTCTAC
>MIBE01000026.1:0-44548 GCA_001829415.1 Spirochaetes bacterium GWF1_51_8 | reverse complement strand
AGGATGCTCGGTATTACCGAACAGCCCGCCGTGTTCGGCAATCAGCTTGTCCCGCCGAGGAAATTCGATCTTCAGGTGATGTCGATGGGATTCCTTGTCGGCGATCCCGATAAACCGCTTATTTGGCGCGCGCCTATCGCGAATTCCGCGGTGAAGCAGTTGTTCGAGGATACGGCATGGAGCGATATCGATTATTTGATCGTCGACCTCCCCCCGGGAACGGGCGATATTCCGCTGACTTTCGCGCAGAACATCCCGATCACCGGCGCGGTATTTGTCAGCACCCCGCAGTCGATCGCGCTCGACGAGACTCGGAAAAGTGTTTCGATGTTCCGTCAGCTCAATCTCCCGGTCATCGGGCTCGTCCTCAATATGGCCGATTTTGTCTGTCCCAAGTGCGGCGGGATCACCCCGATGTACCCTACCGCCAAAGAACTGAAAAACCTGACCGATAACGGAGTTCCCCTGCTCGCGAGAATCCCGCTCGATCCGTCGGTGTCGGAGAGCGGCGATAACGGCAGCCCTATAGTCATCTCCGCGCCCGATTCAGTGATAGGGCGCGAGTTCTTCGCGCTCGCCGATAAAGCCGTCACCCAGCTCTGCAGGTCCGTCCTTTGATCGAGCTGTCGAATATCTCGCTCATCCGCGACGGCAAGACCCTTCTCCACAAAATCGACTGGACGATCGGGGAAGGCGAACGTTGGGTGCTGTTCGGGCATAACGGGAGTGGGAAGTCTCTCACCCTTCAGATCGTCGAGGGCTATCTCTGGCCGAGTTCCGGCCGTGTGACATGGTTCGGGACGCCCGCGGGCGGGATCGACACCCGCGAGATGCGGAAACTCACCGGCTACTTCGGGCAGGGTGTGAAGAGCCTGATCCATCCCGAACAGAAGGTGCGCGAACTAGTAGTCGGCGGAAAATTCGCCACAGTCGGACTTTACGACAAACCCTCCAAGTCGGATAGCGCCCGCGCCGAGGAACTAACCGTGATGACCGGATGCGCCGAACTGGGACACCGCGACTACGGCACGCTCTCCGACGGCGAGAAGTCGAGGGTGCTGATCGCCCGTGCGCTCATGCCCTCGCCGAAACTTCTCGTCCTCGACGAACCGTGCGCGGGGCTGGATATAGCCGGTCGTGAGATGCTCCTCGAGACCCTGAGAGAAATCGCCGCCGCCCATCCGGAAATGTCGATCGTTTTTGTCACGCACCATGTCGAAGAAATCCTGCCGGAATTCAGCAGGATCATCATCCTGAAAAAAGGGCGTGTGCTGAAAAAAGGCTCCGCCGCGGAAATCCTGACCGGCGAAACACTCAGCGAAGCGCTGGGAATTCCGCTCGCGCTCGGGAAAGACAAACAGAGATTTTGGTGCAAATTGAATTATTAATTTTCTTGACAGTTTTCAAGGTTCTTTATATAATAAACGACACTTTAAGCCGAGATAGCTCAGTTGGTAGAGCAGAGGACTGAAAATCCTCGTGTCCGCGGTTCGATTCCACGTCTCGGCAGTCGAGAACCATCCCGCTGACAGCAGCGGGATGGATTTCACCACCCAGTTGAACAGGAGAAAAAGATGAAGAGAACATATCAGCCCAGCAGGATTAAAAGACTCCGCAAACACGGTTTCCGCGAGCGGATGAAATCAGCAGACGGCCGCGACGTTCTGGCCCGCCGCCGCGCCAAAGGCCGCAAAAAACTGACGGTATCCGATGAAAAGCGATTTATCCTTTTCAAACAATAATCGCATTAAAAACTCTTCCGATTTTCAGCGTATTTATAAAGACGGCAACAAAATAAGCGGGTATTATTACTCCGCTTTTTTTGTTGCCGGGGCATCGCCGGAATCCAGGCTCGGAGTGTCCGTCCCGAAGCGTCACGGCAAGGCCGTCTTCCGCAACCGGCACAAGCGCCTGATCCGCGAGGCGTTCCGTCACTCGAAACATCTCTTCACGCGTCCCGCCGAAATCGTCGTCCTCTTCAAGCGTATTTCGCATCAGCCCGACGGTTACTCTATCGACCTGCTCAAACTCTTCGAGCGGCTGGCGGAAAAATGCAATTCCTGAAAAAAGTCCTCCAAGTCATCCGTCAGATCTTCGTCCTCCCGATCCGTTTCTACCAGAGAGTCATCTCCCCCGCCCTGCCGCCGTCATGCCTCTACGAGCCGTCGTGCTCCGAATACGCTAAGCAGGCCATCCTCCGTTTCGGAATCTTCCCGGGAGTTTTTATGGGCGCGGCGAGAATCCTCCGCTGCAACTCGGCGTTCTTCACCGGCGGCGACGACCCCCTGCCGGAGAAATTCACCCTGAAGGCCATTTCGGAGCCGTGGGGGAAATTTAAAAGATTCGGCAAAAAGAAAGACCGCTGATTTCACTTCCAGCCTTCCGTATCCGATATACATAACGGTTAGACGAGTCCTCGAGTTGAGGGTACAATGAGAGGACGGCAATGAAAATTCTATTCATCGGCTCCGAGTTTCTCGGCGGCGCGGTAAAAACTTATCTCCTTCGGGACAACAAAGACCGCGCTATTGCGTTTGTCAAGGACTATCTTAACGCCTGCAGCCTGATGCGGGTCTGGCAGCCGGATATCGTCATCCACGAATGGGACGAGGACGACTGTTCGAGCGTGATGATCGAACTCGCGTCGTCGTGCGGAATCCCCACTCTCGCCTATGTCTCCAAACTGCCCCGCGATGTCCAGTGCCGTCTAAACCGGATCGAGCGTTCGGAGACGCTGGAAAAGCCTATTCCCCAGACTGTCGAGACGCCGGCGTTCAGGCAGAAACTGATATCGTCCATCCGCAGGCTGGAGTGCATTGTCAAACCGAAGCACCGCGCGGCGTAAGAGACCGATGCCTCGATACGCTCCGCACTCGGCATCCGGATTGATCTTTTGCATTTGTCCATCCGCCAGCTCTCTTTCTTATCCAAATTGACATAATAGCTTAGGTAATAAAAAGCGATCTCTTATATGTAAGACTTCACTTTTTTCTCCGTGTACTCCGTGTGAACTTCTTAATTCCCGCTGATGACATGTTTCATCAAACTGTACGAATATTACTGTCACCGCTAAACCTGTGCAGAGTGTGCCGAAGCATCCGAGATAAATTAGGGTATTATTTTCAGTTCATTCTTCGACTGACTCACCTTTCGACATCCCGCTTTACGGGACAAGCGCTCGGGGTGACGGATGACCATATGCGGTGAGTCTGCCGTACCGTGTGCGCTTCTCCTGTCTTCCCCGGCGGGATGCCGAACCATGCAATAATTAACTTGTCACTTTACACTCGATTCGCTATAATAATCCGACTGAATATGGAGCGTATCATGCGTGAAAAAAGCGTCGTTCTCCTTTCCGGCGGGCTCGATTCCGTGGTGAACTTTAAAAAAGCCTTCGATGATACCGATATTGCGCTCGTGCTGAATTTCGATTACGGCCAGCAGGCGGCGGTGATGGAGACGACTGCATCACGGGATATCGCGAACGCCCATAGCGCGCCGTTCCGCTCCATTCCTCTCCGTTGGATGACCGATATCGACAAGGGGCTGACATCGGGCGACATCCCCGACTACGATCCCGCCCAGCTTGACAACCTCGATTACGCGAACAAGACGGCGAAGGCGGTGTGGGTGCCGAACAGGAACGGGGTGATGATCAATATAGCTGCGTCGTTCGCGGAAGCCCTCGGCGCGCGGAATATCGTCGTCGGATTCAACAAGGAAGAAGGCGCGACCTTTCCGGACAACACACCGGAGTACCTCATGCGCGTCAATCGGTCGCTCGAGTACTCGACCCTCGTGAAGCCCAAGGTCGTCTGTTATACGATCGATATGGTCAAGACTGAGATCGTGGGGCTTGGCCGTCAGATCGGCGCGCCATTCGAGTATCTCTGGAGCTGTTATCACGGCGGCGGTCGGATGTGCGGCAAATGCGAGTCGTGCAGGCGGCTCCTGCGCGCGCTCGACGTTTCCGGATTCGCGGACGAATTTAAGAAAATCAATCGCTACGGTTTCAATAGCTGAGGAGCGCGGCATGGAGTATTGCTTTTTGAAGGAACAGATCAAGTATGACGGCAGACAGCTCAGTTCCCATTTCGCGTATAAGACGTTCGGCCTCGCGGGGAACAGTATCGTCGGGTTTATCGGCCCGGTGGAAGTCGAACTGTCCGAGATGGTCGATATCGAAGATGTCCGCGCGAAGGAGCCGATCTCGTCGGACAGGATGCTGAACCTGATCGTCGAGGTATTCGATCTCGATCTGCACGGCGCGGTGTGGATGCAGAGGCTGCTCATGTCCAAGATCGCCGACGAACTGAACCGCCGTCTGAACGGCATAAAAGTCTTACGCAAGGGCGACGACCTTTTCTTCAAAGAGCGTAAGCTGTCGGTCTCGATCGCGACCGCGAGCCCGGTCTCCGTGATGGTGCATTCCGCGCTCAATATTCTCCCCACAGGCGCGCCCGTCCCCATCTCCTGCCTTCAGGAGATGAAGGTCGAGCCGGTCGAACTGGCGCTCTCGATACTGGAAAGCTTCGCGCACGAGTTCGACGATATCGAGTTCGCCCGTGTCAAGGTCAACTGGGTGATGTAATGAAAATAAGATACTTATTATTAGCGGGGGTATTCCTGCTCGCCGGCTTGCCGGTGTCATGCGGAGAGGCCAAGGGAACGGCTGTCCAGCCTCAGGACCCCGCGCCGCCGAAAACGAAAAAGGTCACTATCAACGGCGCGCCGGTCTTCCTTATAGACGATTCTTCCTATGCCGAGTATCCCGGCGGCTCGCCTAAAAAAGGCACCCTCGCGTCGGACACACTGATCGACACGGGCATCTCGACTACGCTCGATACAGGTGCGATGAAAGTCCAGCTCGCGGGCGGTAAGGAAGCCGGGTTCTATCCCGATAAAACTTTGAACTGGGGCTACCTCGCCGAGAAAACACAAGTCTATGGGTATAATCTGCGCGCCGAACGGATCGAGTTCTATCCCGGCGGCAAAGTGATGAACGCCTATCTCGAGAAGGGCGCGCAGATCTGCGGATACTCGCCTGTCGACGACTACCCGGTGTTTTTTCACGAGTCCGGCAGTCTGAAACTGATCCTTCCCAAGCACAATCTTAAAACCGGCGGGATCGAGTTCCAGTCCAATACTATGGTATCGTTCTACGACTCGGGAGCGCCCGCGCGCGGCATCCTCGCGAAGGATACCGAGATCGACGGTCTTATCCTCAAGGGCGGGACGGCGCTGATGCTCTATCCCGACGGCACGATCATGATGGGTACTCTCGCGAAACCCGCGGCTGTCAAGAACAAGAAGTTCGCGGCGGGCGACGAGATCAAATTCGACCTTCTGGGTCAGACTGAAAAGTAAGGGGAAACTATGTTCACGGGAATCATCCGGCATACAGGCAAGGTAGTTTCGGTCAATCCGTCAGGCGAGGGGAAACGCATTACCGTTTCGGCGCCGCCGGAATTCCTCGCGAGGCTTGAAAAGGGCATCACGAGCATCGCTATCGACGGCGCATGCCACACCGCCGAGACGTTCGACACGAAGGCTTTCACCGTCTACTCGAGCTTCGAGACCCTCGCCCGCACTACTATCGGCGGGTTAACCGCGGGTTCCGAGGTCAACCTCGAACTCCCGCTCACACCTCATTCGCTGATGGACGGGCATATCGTGCAGGGCCATGTGGACGGGATCGGGCGGATCGAGGATATCGAGGCCAAGGGCGAATCGCGCTGTTACACCTTCTCGCTCCCGAAGGAAACCGCGTTCTACCTTGTCGAGAAGGACTCGATCTCTATCGACGGGATCAGCCTCACGCTTTTCAATATCGCCGGAAACACGTTTCAGGCAGCGGTCATTCCTGAGACTATCGCGAACACGAGTCTCTCCCGGAAGAAGCCCGGCGCTAATGTGAATATCGAAGTGAACATCCTCGCGAAATACGCCGCCCGGATGAACGGCGCAAGCCCGGATACAGCAATGGAAAATAAGTTGAAAAACTGGCTCGCGGGAGGATAATTTGAACCTATTCCGCCTCATCCTGCGCCACCCGATTGCGCCCATCGTCTGGATCGTGCTCACCCTCGCGGGAATCCCGTTCGTCATCTTCGGCGCCGCGTCGCTCGAGCACTCGATCAGGATATCCTCGGCGTTCCGCGCCACAGAAGGGGTTGTGATCGCGAACGAGCTCATTCCCTCGGCAGAAGGCGGCGCGTCATACGTCCCAATCGTCCAATTCTCCCTTTCGAATAAATCGTACACTTTTCAGGACGTATCGGGAACCATCCCGCCGGAGTTCACGAACGGCCAATCCGTGCGCGTGCTCTACGACCCGTTAAATCCCTACAAGGCCGTAGTCGACACATGGGCGCGAAGGTGGCTGGCCGGGACGATCCTCAGCGGGGTCGGGATTATCCTGATGGCGGCGGGGTTTTTAACAGCGGCGTTTATTTCACGCAGGGGATAGAGAGACATAACGTTTCGAAGGGGGGCACAGTGTTTAAGGCTTTCGCGCGGGTTTTCCGGAACCGCTCCGCGTTGACCGAACTCATCATCCTGACACTCATCTCTTCGCCATTTCTGATCCTCGGGCTGACAGGTCTGGCAGAAAGCATGCATATTGTGAACACATACCGGGCCGTACAGGGAACGGTGGTCACAAACGAAATACTGATAGGTCATAAAAACACATTGACATACGCTCCGGTCGTCGAGTTCACTGTTTGGGAAGACACCTACTCTTTCAAAGACCCTATCAGTACCTATCCCCAGCAGTACTATACGGGCGATCACGTTAAAGTGCGATTCGATCCAAAAAACCCGGAAACCGCCATCATCGAGGACTGGGGACGACTCTGGCTTATCCCGCTCGTCTTGAATTCGCTGGGACTCTTTTTATTTCTACTGGGGGTTTTCATCGCCCTGAACTCCACCCGTAAATGACGACCCGCCCTCCGTAATGGAATTGCCCTACGCAGTGTCGTGCTTTCGCGGGGACTACCCGGTACTCCGCAGACTGACTACGGACTTTTCCACCCGCCTGCCGTAATGGGATTTGCCCTACGCAGTATCGTGCTTTCGCGGGGACTCCTTACCGCGCGGATTGTCGCTGATTTTATGGATTTTCACTGATTAAAACATGTCAGGATCACATTCTTTGGGGTTATGGCTCGTCGGAATAATCCTGACAGGAATTGAAGCATTGGTCGCGGCGATGATCGCCGGAAAGAGAAAATGTGAATTCGGCATCTATTTTTCTATCTGAGAAAAAAGCGCCTGAACTTCTTTTTTAGTTTTTCAACTTTTTTATCACTAATGTCGAGCAGGTTACTTTCGTTTTAAGAATAAACGATTCCTCTTCCTGTTTTTTTATATAGTTCAGAAATAGATTCCGCTTATCCGGATACCTCTCGATCAATTCAGTACACCTCTTACGTAAACCCGATTCCATGAGTTCTTCGGATTCTTTCAGTTCCTCTCCAGTGATACCTATTTCATCAATTAGCCGCATCCCGGCTCTTTCGATTTGAGCTTTAACTTCCTTTCTCTTCATCATTAGCGGATGATAAAAACTACTATCATCTTCTATTATCCCGTCATCTATAAGAATAAATCCCCCCGATTTCAAACATCTTAAGAGTGAAGTTAAAGTATTGAAATAATCCCCGAAAACGGGACCGATAGCTCCAAGAATTATTATATCATAGTCCTTTAATTCTCCGATTCTTATCCTGATATCGCCTCTCTCAAATCTACAATAATTTTCTACTCCGTACTCAATGGCTTTTTTCTTCGCTTCATCGATAAACTCTTTTATTGCATCGATACCAAGACATCGGCAATTCAACTCTTTAGAAAGCAATACGGATACCGCCCCTTTACCGCAGCCTAAATCAAGTATTTTTAAACTCGTTGGATCAGGTATATGTTTTTTTATCAAGTCGATGATGATATTTGGGGATGCACCGATTTCCCAAAAATCCTGTAAAATGTAAGGAAGAAAGTAAAAAATCTCTTTATCATCCCCATCCATCGATAATGTGACGATTTCTTCTATTGGTCTCATATATTTCTCCCGAACTTCTCGATACAAATATACAATATCGGACAGTAAAAATAATAAATATAAATACCGCGTGTGTCAAATTCTAAAACCGCGACACTAAAAATCGCGATATTTTTGCTAAACAGAGCGATTCCTTTTATAATATCCCGACTATTTTCAGGAGAAAACTATGCCGAACATAGAATTAAAGGACGTCGAAAACACCGCGAAACTCGCCAAGCTGGAATTTTCCGGCGCGGAGAAGGAAAAGTTCGCGGAGCAGTTCTCGAAGATCGTCAAGTTTGTCGAGAAGATCGGCGAGCTCAACACCGACGACATCCCGCCCACCACTCACGCCGTAGAAAAACGCGATGTCGTGCGTGACGACACTGTCAAGCAATCCATGCCGGTCGACCTTTTCTCGAAGACCGTTCCGAAAGCGATGGACGGCAGTATCGTCGTCCCCAGAGTCATCGAACACTAATCATGGCGAAAAGTAAGCTCTTCCCCGATATTCCCAACGAGATCGAAAGGTACGATCCCGTCCTCGACGATATTGTCCGGGGACGGAAGGTCGTGATCGATATGGGGTGCGGACACGGCGACTATATGATCGAATTCGCGCCCAGACACCCCGACACGCTCTTCATTGGGATTGAGCTCCAGCGTAAACGCGCCCATAAGGCGGCGCACCGTCTCGCGAAACGAAATATCGAAAACTTCCGCATGATCGTCGCGTCCGGCGAAGACGCCCTGAGCCGTATGTTCCCGTCGAACTCCGCCGACGAACTGCATATCAATTTTCCCGAGCCGTGGATGCGGGAGCGGTACTGGAAAACGCGGATTCTCCGCCCGGCGGTACTGATTCATGCCGCGCGCGTTCTCAAACCCGGCGGTATCCTGAGCTTCGTCACCGATATCGATATCTACGCGGCGTACGCCTCGGAGACGATGTCCCGTTTCCCGTTCTTCCGCAATAACTACGACCGGCCCTATATGGTCAATATCTACGAGAAGTTCCCCACCCTGTTCTACCGGAAGATGAGTCTCGTCCGGCCGATTCATTACGTCAGCTATACCCGTAACGGCGAGATGCTTCCCGCCGCGTAGGAGGAAAAATGCCCCTCGCGCTCGGCATCGACTTGGGCGGGGAGAAGAAGACCCGCGCCGCTCTCTGCGACGGAATATCCGTCACCCCGGTCACGACCGCCGACTTCTCCGACGGCCGCTCCATCACGGCGTTCCTGCGCACGCATCCCGGGATCGGCGCCGCCGCTATCGACGCCCCGCTCACCGCGCCAAAGGGTATCGATCCTGAGACGCTCTTTTCCTCGCCCCGTTTCACCCCCGCGCTCATCGACCGTCAAGCGGATATCGGACTGAGACGGATGACCGGGAAAAGCATGCCGTGGTATATGCTCACCTACATCTACTATAAAGCGCTTTTTAGTAAAAACCAGCTCCGGCGTTTCCTCGGTAACGATTTTCCGGTGATCGAGTCCTATCCAGGCGCGTTGACACCGAAGGGGCTGAATAAGAACGGCGCGGAGTATCTGGCCAAGGTCGCGGTCGAACTTTCAGCGCGGCTTCCTGGTCTGACAGGGCTCCGTTTCGGGAACTCGGACGAGGCGGACGCGGCGGTGTGTTCGGCGATCGGATATTTCTTCCTCGCGAAACCTTACTTGTTAAAAAGTATCGCGGAATGCGACGGTGTTGTATACTATATCCGGCCGGAGGGAGTATGAATAAAAAAGAATTTGAAAATCTGCTCGCGCATTTACCCCGCGATCCGGGAATTCTCGGAAGAGAAGACTATTTCAACCCGGCGGTGCTGATCCCGTTTGTGGAGATGCCGGACGGCTATCACATCCTGTTCGAAGTACGGGCGAAACATATCCCGCAGGGCGGGGAAGTCTGTTTTCCCGGCGGGCGTTACCAGCCCGGGATGGATTCCAGCTTAATGGATACCGCGCTCCGCGAAGCGTCCGAGGAACTGGGCATAGTGAAGGATAAGATCGAGATACTCGGCAGGACAGACGCCGTCGTCTCGCCCTACCTCATGATCGTCGACGCGTTTATCGGGATCATTAAAATCGAATCGCTCGGCGATATCAAACCCGATCCAATGGAAGTGGAATGCGTCTTCACTATCCCGGTAGAGTTCTTCCGGAACAATCCGCCTGAAGTATACCAGGGCGTCCTCTGCTCGCACCCCTGCGCTATCGACGGCCCCGACGAAGGCAGTGTGCTGTTCCCGGCGAAAGAGCTCGGACTTCCCGAACGCTACACCAAGCCGTGGGGTAAACAGCGTTACAATATCTACTACTACCGCACCGATCCGCCTGTCTGGGGGATAACCGCGAGGTTTATCAAAGACCTGATCGATAAAATGGGCTGATCATTTCCATTCCGCGACGTTTAACTCGGAATGAGTATTCGCGGAGAAGATGATCTTCTTCAGGATCGCCTCGCCTTTGGAATCGTATCCCTTTTTTCCGTCCTGGTCGACGACCTCGAAGGTCAAATAGTCGGATTTCAGTTTCTCAATTTCGATCTCCCAATCGCCCACGGCATTCTTCGACGGCACAAGCACCGTTTTGTCCGGCGCGCCGTTGAACGTCAGCACTTTGATCTTTATTCCGCTCACAGCCGCCGAAGTCTTGATCGTCAATTTAACCGATTTCGCATCGCGGCTCTTCGGCAGGACATTGATCTTGATCTGCGCGGAAATCCCTTGATACTCGTAGCTGACAGTCACCTCGCCCGCCTTCAGCCCCTTGACCTGTCCCCATCCGTCGATGGAGAGCGACTTCGGGTCGGACGACTTGAATGCGCCGGGTATGGGCGTCAGCTTCATCCCGTTGGAAAGTTCCGCCTCGGGGATGATCGTGGAAATGTCGCCTATCCCGGTTTTGGCCGGGTTCGAGACGAGCTTGACGGACTTCACGCCGGATGCGTAGCCGCCGAAAAAGTACAATAGCGGCATATAAAGCCTTGACGCCCAGTCGGACTCGTTATGGATACCCTTGGGACTCTCGTAGTAGTAGAACTGGACGCCTTCCTTAAACCCCTTGCCGATCAGCCATTCTTTCGTTTTCCGCATCGAGGCGATCATCTCCCACCTTTCGACCGTTTCCATCCACCCGCCGTCGATGTATATTTTCACGTCTTTAGGGAAAACTAAGCTCTTATTGAGCTTCTCGCCGACAAAAACGTTCCATCTGAGAATCGGAGAAAGGCATCCCGCCTTACCGAATACTCCCGGATACCATCCGAGCAGGTTGTATGACGCAAGCCCTCCCATCGACGAGCCCATCACCGCGGTAGATTCGCGGTTTGTCAGGGTGTTGTAATGGCTATCGATATAGGGTTTGAGCTCCTCGGCGATGAACTTGCCGTAGTTGGTCAGTCCGCCCGAGAGGTCGCCGAATCCGATATTACTGCTGATATAGGTCGGGGAATAATCGTAGATTCTCATGTTACCCCGGTGATAGATACCCACGACGATGATCGGGGGAATCAGGCCTTTCTCGACAAGCGCGCTCACATTCTCCTTAATCTTCCAGTTCCCGAGGTTCTGTCCGTCATGCATATACAGCACCGGGTATCCGGCTCCGTTCGTGGAATACCCAGACGGGAGATAGATTTCGGCCTGCGGGGCAGGCGATAGATACTTTGACTTGAAGGCCGGTATCTTGAACGGCCCCTCGAGCAGAAGCGCTGGCTTCGCGGGCGAGGGTTTTTTCACCGCCGCGTCATTACCGCCGCACGAGGTCACACCCAGTATAAATAGGGCTGTCAGTAGAACAGAAAAATATTTCTTCATGTTTTATTTCCATCCCGTGATTTTTATTTCCGTCTCGTAGTTCGCGGTGAAAACGATCTTTTTCGTGCTCTTGCCGTCCTTCGAAAGAATACCCTTCAGGCCGGACTCGTTGACTATACTGAACTCGATCCATGCGCCCTTTTTATTCTCGACCGAGGCGCTCCATGTATTCCCGTCGATCTTGTTCAATACGATCCCGCCCTGAACATCATCCCCGCTCTTGGCGATTATTTTTACGGTCATGCTCTTCACGGGTTCCGGTGTTTTCACCGTAAACTTCACCGTCATCAGGCTGACCGACTTCCCGAGAACTGTCACTTCTTCCTTCGCAGTAATACCTTTGTATTCGATTGTGACCGTCGCCTTACCGGGCTTGAGGCCCTTGGCGTGCCCCTGAGCGTCGACCGCCAGCACGGACTGATCGCTTGAAACGAACTTCGGCGGGAACGGCGTTTCGCGGACGCCGTCGGCATAGTACGCTGTCGCGTAAATCCGGCTCTCGTCGCCCAATCCGATCTTAGCGGGACTCATCCCGATCTCGATCTTTTCCAGCGGGCTATCCGCCTTCCCGAAGAAGAACAGCAGAGGATTCCGTAGCCTGTCCGCCCATGAGACTTCGTTGTGCATCCCTTTCGGGTCTTCGAAATACAGCAGGTTTGTGCCGTCAGCCAGACCCTGCTGCAGCAGCCAGAGCTTTGTGACGCGCATCGAATCGATCATGTTCCACCAGTTATAGTTGTTCTCGATCCACCCCCCGTCGATATACATTTTTATATTCTTCGAGAAATGGAGCCCCGGATTGAGCGCTTCGGCGTTATCCACGCTGATCCTGAAAATCGGCGAGATTACTCCCGCGTAGCCGAACACTTCCGGCATCCAGCCGGTCAGATAATACGTCGCTATTCCCCCGAACGACGACCCGAGCAGAGCGGTGTGTTCCTTGCCGGGGAGAGTGGGGTAATGGCTGTCGATATAGGGTTTCAGGTCTTCGACAATAAACTTTCCGTACTCGCTCAATCCTCCGCTCGGACATTGGTTGGGCAATCCCTCGGCGGGCGGAAGATAGTCGAACGCGCGTTCATTGCGGCAGTATATCCCGACAACGATGATCTCGTCCATCAGCCCTTCCATGACCAGTTGACTGATATTCTCGGCCACCATCCATTTGTTGAGGTTCTGCCCGTCATGCATATACAGCACGGGATACTTCTTGCCGGAGGTCTTGTAGTCATTCGGCAGGAAAATATCCACCTGCGGCGTGGTCGTCATATACGACGTCTCGTATTCGCTCACCGGAATAGAGTAAGGATTCTTCGGGTACAGACTCGACGGTTTGACCGCGCCCTGTCCGCATGAGAAAAGCATCGACGACACGATAACAATTCCAAGTAACTTAAATCCCCTTTTCATTTCCATTCTCCTATCGTAATCTCGGTTTCTTTATCCGCAGTAAAAATGATCTTTTTGATCACCGCTTCGCCCTTCGGCGAATACCCCTTCATCCCGCCGTCGGCGGAGACCGACGCTTCCAGCCTCAGCCCCTTGAGCTTCTTCAGTACCGCCGTCCCGGACTTACCGTCGGCGGAAAGCTGGAGCGCGAACGACCCGTTCGTCTTCTTCTCGTTCATCGCGACCCACTCGAGCTTCATCGACTTCACCGCGACCGGCGAGAGCACCTTGACTGTTACCGTCACAAGCTCGCGGCTTTCCGCGAGGATATCGAGAGGCAGAGATACCCCGTAGTCTTTGAGCGCGATCTTGACTGTCCCGGCGATGAGGCCTTTCAGCCCGCCTTTACCGTCGATAGAGACCTTGTTCGCGGGATCGGCGGTAAACACCGCAGGGTAGATCGTCTTCTTCATCAACCCCTTCGTGTCGGTCTGCGCCGCGATCAGGTGCGAGACATCTCCCACCCCGACTTTCGGCGGGAAGAGCGCGAGCGATGTATTCGTATACACGGGCTTGTAATCGGAAAAGAGGAACAGGAGCGCCATCGGCAGTCGTTTCGCCCATGTGTCCTCGTTATGGGAACCGTTAACGTCCTCGTAGTAATGGAGGTTTGCCCCGTCCTTGAACCCGAGCGACTTCATCTTGAGGTAAATATCGCGGATATCTGCGATCATATACGCCTCTTCTCCGCCCTCGCGCCACCCGGCGTCGAAATAGATTTTCACCCCTGGCGAAAACTTCAGCACCGTCGCGGCGTCCTTCAACGCTTGTCTATCGTCCCACCAGAACGACGGAGAGATCACCCCAGCCTTACCGAATATCTCCGGGTACCATCCGAGCATATAGAACGATGACAGCCCGCCGAGCGACGACCCCATCACACCGGTGTGTTTAGGATCGGGCTGGGTGCGATAATGACTATCGATATAAGGTTTCACCTCTTCCACAATGAACCGCGCATAATCCGGCAGTCCGCCGCCGTGCTCGCCGCCCTCGGTCGGCGTCATATCGAATATCCGTTTCGCCCCGCGATGGTCGATGCCGACGACGATGATCCCGGGCAGGAGGCCTTTTTCGGTCAGCGAATTCAGCGCCGGAACAAGTTTCCATTTATCGAGGTTCTGCCCGTCGAACATGTAGAGCACCGGGTAACTGTTCGTCGATTGTTTGTAATCCGGCGGCAGGTAGACAGTCAAAGCGGGCGCGGGCTTTAGGTACTGCGACTTGAGTATCACCGTCCCGCCGACAGCGTACCCTTGCTCCTTCGCGGGCTTCACCGCCGCTCCGGAACAAGCCGCGAGAATAAATGAAACCAATAGTACTATGGAAAACTTCATATTCCGCTCCTCGATCAAACAATCAATAAACCGCCGTTAAAACTCTCAAAATGCATCCACGAATAAGCACGAATGAGCACGAAAATAAATCACCATGAATCACCGGGTTTCACACAGAGAACGCAGAGTGAAAAAGCAAAGCTCTCTTCAAAAAGAGGTCGAAATATTTTTCTCCGCGTACTCCGCGTGAAATGCATTTTCTACCAAGTATTAAAGAAGCGGGGGCGTGTTATGCATTTACAAATACCGTAAATATAAAAAGAACACTGGGCGAGAAAAGGTCTTGCTTCCCCAGAATCTGTTCTGTTCACATGGTAATCATCTACTCAAATCCGGCGAGCCGGCTACTTCTCCCAAGCCTTCAGTATCACTTCCGCGTACTGGTTCGCCTTGAACACGAGCGGTTTGATAAACTGCGAGCCGTCGCTCCCGGCGGCGTATTTCCCGTCCTTCCTGATAAATTTCAGCGTCAGTTTGGAATTGACCGGATAGGTCAACGCGAACATCGCGGCGAGGTTATGCGCGGCATAGCTCTGGTGCACGATGTTGGTCGGCGTGTCATTGATCTTACTCACCACAACCGAAAACTCGCCCGCAGGTTCGTTCACGCTCACCTTAAGGATGGTATGCACATGCCCGTCGACCTTCGGCAGGATGTTCATCTGAAATGGGAAATTCTTCCCGCCGGCCTTCGCCGCGATCTCGGTCACCCCGGCCTTGAGGCATGTCACCTTGCCGTCCTTACCCGCGCTGACGGCCTTTTTATCTTTAGCCTTGATCTCGGGATTGAGAACGGTTTGGAGAAGGTACGGGCCGTATTGCGCGGCGAGGGTCACGGCGACGGCATCGCCTACCTGATAAATCTTCGGCTCGAGGTCGAACTGAACGCCCGTTGGCTTTTTGTCGTATTTGCCGTAAAGGAACTGGAGCGGCATCTTCCCGCGTTTCGCCCAGTCCTTCTCGCTATGCGTCCCGGCCGGGTCTTCGTAGTAGAAGAGGTTGTCGATATCCTTCAGCTTGAATTTAGTCTTGAGTTTCGCGTAGACGTCGCGCATATATTTTATCATCGAGGACTCGTCCGCGCCTTCCTTAAATCCGCCGTCGAGATAGAGCTTGACATCTTTCGGGAACGTCATCTTGTCCATATCGGCGATTACACGTTCGTCGTCCCACCAGAACGACGCAGAGATCGCGGCCGCCTTACCGAACACCTTCGGATACATCCCGAGGAGATAGAACGACGCGAGGCCGCCGAGCGACGAGCCGATCAGGCCGGTGTTCGCGCGGTCGGACAGGGTGCGGAAGTTCGTGTCGATGAACGGTTTCAGTTCTTCTATAATAAATTTGGCGTAGTTAGTGAGGTTTCCCCCCTGGTTCTTGACATACTCGTTATTGATCAGAGTCGGTGTGTAATCCCCTATCCTGTTCGCGGTGTTCCATATCCCCACGACGATCACATCGTTCATCAATCCTTCCTTGACAAGGATGTCGATATTCTCGTCCATCTGCCATTCCCCCGCGAACGAGCTCTTGGCGTCGAAAAGGTTCTGCCCGTCATGGGCGTACAGCACGGGGTACTTCTTTCCCGACACCGCGTAGTCCTTGGGGAGGTAGACCGTGATAGGGGGCGTAAACTTCAGGTACTTGGACTGGATGAAATTTTTACCCTTATAGCTGACAAAACTGCCGTCCGAAGCGTATACCGTCATAGCCAAAAGCGCGATAAACAAGCTCAGCGCCGCCGCGAATTTTTTCATGTGTTCCTCCTCGTGATGAAACATTTTAATGAGAGAACGAAAAATAAACCAGAAAAATCAGGTTGTTCCGGCAGGGGTGTGATTGACAAACTCATTTTGTCATTGCGAGGCGTCATGGTGAGCTTGCCTGCCTTCTCCTTGGGAGAAGGAGACAGGCCGAACCATAGCCGAAGCAATCTATTTAATTACTAGGTATATAAATTAAACAGACTGCTTTGTCGCTCTGCTCCTCGCAGTGACACAAAATCATGTATTCTATGAGTTCGTCAACACGCCCATAGCCTTGCTTGTTTATGCAAATCTAAGCAATATTATTACTAAACTCATATTCATTGGCTGGTTCACTTTTATAAACGAGTGTTTTTCAGTAAGATAAATAGTATATTCAAGGTCTTGCAAATTTTATTTTCCTTGTTATAATATTCCCCATAGTGAATTTTTTCACAAGTCGACCGGAGGAATTCTATGAGTAAAGAGACTCAAACCTGCGCCTGTGCGCAGGAAACCGACGAGCAGAAATACCAGCGTATCGCCGAAGTAATCGAAGAGTACGGCGCGCGGAAGACAAATCTTATTCAAATCCTTCATATGGCACAAGGGATTTTCGGGTATCTGCCTATCGAACTGCAGCGGTTCATCGCGGATAAGCTGCATCTTCCGTTATCGGAAGTACAC
Organism: Spirochaetes bacterium GWF1_51_8; assembly: GCA_001829415.1. Classification (GTDB taxonomy): domain Bacteria; phylum Spirochaetota; class Brevinematia; order Brevinematales; family GWF1-51-8; genus GWF1-51-8. The sequence goes on along the minus strand of MIBE01000026.1, from coordinate 27,457 downwards.
GGTGTCGTCACGTTCTATTCCTACTTCTCCACCACCCCGCGCGGGAAGTACACGATCGGGGTCTGCCTCGGAACGGCGTGCTATGTGCGCGGCGGAAAGAAGATCATCGAGCGTATGAAAGAGATCCTTTCTATCGGGCCGGGTGAAACCACCCCCGACGCAAAATTTTCGCTCGAGGTCATGCGCTGTATCGGCGCGTGCGGACTCGCGCCAGCGTTGACTGTCAACGGCAAGGTGTATAAACAAGTCAATCCCGATAAGCTGAAATCGCTTATCGCGAACTTGTAAGGGAGAAAATCAATGAATCAAACAGAAGTCAAACCTATCCGCAATATCGAGGAACTGACATTCCTGAAAAACAGCACCCTGAAATCGATGGCGGGATACAAGTATATCGCGCAGATATGCGGCGGCGCCGGATGCGTCTCGTGCGGATGTCAGGCTGTCAAGGACGCGCTCATGAAGGAAATCGCCGACCGCGGACTTTCCGACAAGGTGCAGGTGAATGTCACCGGCTGTATCGGCACATGCGCCCTCGGCCCGGTGATGATCGTCGAACCCGACGGCGTATTCTATACAAGCATCGAAGCGCAGGACATTCCCGATATCGTGGACTCTCATTTCACGAACGGCGTCCTGTTCGGTAAGAAAACCTATATCGACAAAAAGACCGGCAAGCATATCCCCTATATCAAGGATATCGACTTTTTTAATAAGCAGGAGAAGATCGCCCTGCGTAACTGCGGAAAGATAGACTATTCCTCTATCGAGCAGTATATCGCTTACGACGGCTATCTCGCGCTCGCGAGAGTCCTCAAGGAAAAAAATCCCGACTCGGTTGTCGGCGAGATGAAGAAATCCGGCCTGCGCGGACGCGGCGGCGGCGGGTTCCCCACCGGCATCAAATGGGAAGCCGGGCGCAAAACCCCGTCCGACCAGAAGTATATTGTGTGTAACGCCGACGAGGGCGACCCCGGCGCGTTCATGGATAGAAGCCTGATCGAAGGCGACCCCCATTCCATTATCGAAGGGATGATGATCGGCGGATACGCTATCGGCGCGAACCAGGGCTTCGTGTATATCCGCGCGGAATACCCGCTCGCTATCGAACGTCTCTATGACGCTATCGACCGTGCGCGCGCATACGGCCTTCTCGGCAAGAACATCCTCGGCAGCGGATTCGATTTCGATATCCAGATCCGTATCGGGGCGGGATCGTTTGTCTGCGGAGAAGAAACCGCGCTCATGCACTCTATCGAGGGCAAACGCGGCGAGCCCAGCCAGAAGCCCCCGTTCCCGTTTGAAAAGGGACTCTACGGTAAACCGACGATTATCAATAACGTCGAGACGTTCGCCAACGTCGCGCCCATCATTCTCAAGGGCGGCGACTGGTTCGCGTCATACGGCACAAAGGACTCCAAGGGTACGAAAGTGTTCGCGCTCGCGGGAAATATCCAGAACACCGGGCTTGTCGAAGTCCCTATCGGGGTCAACCTCGGCGAGATCGTTTACGATATCGGCGGCGGTATCCCCAAAGGGCGTAAGTTCAAGGCCGCGCAGACCGGCGGGCCGTCGGGCGGATGTATCACCAAGGAAAATCTCAATACCGCGATGGACTACGACAACCTTAAGAAGCTCGGCACTATCATGGGTTCCGGCGGCCTCATCATCATGGACGAAGACGCCTGTATGGTGGACGTCGCGCGGTTCTTCATGGAGTTCGTGCAGGAAGAGTCCTGCGGAAAATGTACCCCTTGCCGTCTCGGGACGAAGCGGATGCTGGAAATTCTCGAACGGATCACGCACGGTCACGGACGCGAGGGCGATATCGAACTTCTCGAAGAGCTCGGCAACACGATCAAAGATACCGCGATCTGCGGCCTCGGACAGACCGGCCCGAACCCGGTGTTGAGCACGATCCGTTATTTCCGTAACGAGTACGAGGAGCATATCAAACATAAATACTGCCGGGCGGGCGTGTGCAGCGACATGTTCATCTCGCCCTGCCAGAACGCCTGTCCCGCCGGGATCAATGTCCCGGGCTACATCTCGCTCATCTCCGCCGGGCGTATCCGCGACGCATACAACCTGATCCGTCAGGACAACCCGTTCCCCGCGATCTGCGGGCGTGTCTGTACGCACCCGTGCGAGAGCAAATGCCGCCGGGGTCAGATGGACGAGCCTATCGCGATCTGCGATCTGAAGCGTTACGCGGCGGATATCGCCCTTTCGAGCGACGAGCCGTACAAGGACATCGTCTTCCCGAAGAAGGGTAAAAGTATCGGCATCATCGGCGCGGGGCCGTCCGGGCTGACATGCGGCTACTACCTCGCGAGACTTGGGTATGACGTGGACGTCTATGAAGAGGCGCCCGTCGCCGGAGGCGTGCTCGCGTTCGGTATCCCGGAGTACCGCCTGCCGAAGGACGTTCTCGCCGCGGAAATCCGCGCGATCGAACAGGCCGGTGTAAAAATCCATCTTAATACGTCAGTCAACAGTGAAAAAATATTTAACGAGATATATGACAAGCATGATGCGGTCTATGTCGCGACAGGCACCCAGTTCTCGCGCAAGATCGGCGTGGACGGCGAAGAGCTCAAGGGCGTGCATCACGGCCTCGACTTCCTGCGCGAAGTCCACCTGAAGAAGGACGTGAAGATCGGCGACCATGTCGTCGTCATCGGGGGCGGAAATACCGCAATCGACACCTCGCGCGTGGCGCGCCGTCTGGGCGCGAAGGAAGTCACTATCCTCTACCGCCGCGAGATCGAAGATATGCCCGCCGACCAGCGCGAAATCCGCGAGGCGATGGAAGAAGGCATCAATGTCCAGACTCTCGTCGCGCCTCTGCGTTTCACCGGCAACGGTAAACTCGGACAGGTCGAATGTATTAAGATGGAGCTCGCGGAGTTCGATTCCGGCGGACGGCGCAAGCCTGTCGAGATCAAGGGCTCGGAATTCCAGCTGAACTGCGATATGGCTATCCTCGCGGTCAGCCAGTATACGGACTTGCCGTTCATCAAGAAAGAGGCCGAGACGGTCAGCAAGTGGGGCACGTTCATCATCAATCCCGACACGTTCATGACGAATATAGACGGCGTTTTCGCGGGCGGAGACTGCGTTCGCGGTTCCGATACCGTGATTACCGCCATCGCCGACGGCAAGAACACCGCTAAGTCGATCGATATCTACCTCGGCGGAAAGGGCGTGCTCAATATCGGCGAAACGATCGATTTCCCGTCCGCCTCGGAAGAGACGACGATTGTCGAACACGAGCGTTTCCCGATGAAATATCTCGAGGCGGATGTCCGGAGCCACAGCTTCGACGAAGTGGCGCTCGGTTTCCATAAGCTAAACGCTATCGCCGAATCGATGCGTTGTCTAAGATGCGACAGGAGGGCATAACATGGTTACCTTTACGATCAACAATAAAACGATTCAGGCGGAAGACGGTGTATCCATTATGGACGCCGCCCGCGACCATAACATCATCATTCCCAACCTCTGCTACCTCGAGGGTGTGAATAAGCCCGAGGCATGCAGAATCTGCCTTGTGGAAGTGGAAGGCGCCCGCACATTGGTGCCGTCGTGTATCACGAAGGTACGCGATGGAATGAAGGTCATGACCAATTCCGAACGGGCCAAAAAAGCCCGGAGGATTGTTTACGAACTCCTCTTGTCCGACCACCCCAAGAACTGCCTGAGCTGCGAACGCAACCAGAACTGCGAATTCCAGAAGCTCGGCGCGATGATCCAGATCGAAGAAACCCGTTTCGAGGGCGAAAAGTCCAAGCCGGAGATCGATTTCTCAAGCCCGTCGATAGTCCGAGATGCGTCGAAGTGCCTGCTCTGCCGCCGCTGTGTCATCGTGTGTAACGAGATACAGGGGGTCGGCGTACTCAATATCCAGAATCGCGGTTTCGACGCGGTAGTTGCTCCCGCAGCGGAACTTCCGCTGAACTCGGTGAACTGCACGAACTGCGGCCAGTGCACATTAGTCTGCCCTGTGGACGCGCTCAAGGAAAAAGACGCGACCCAGACAGTCTGGAACGCTTTGTTCGAACAAGGGAAGCGCGTGGTCGTCCAGACCGCGCCCGCCGTCCGCGCCGCTATCGGCGAATGCTTCGGGCAGGAGCCGGGAACATGCGTCACCGGAAAAATGGCGTCAGCGCTCCGTGAAATCGGTTTCGATGACATTTTCGATACAAACTTCACCGCCGACCTGACCATCATCGAAGAGGGGCACGAGTTCCTCGGACGGGTCGCGAACGCCCTGAACGGCAAAGAAGCCGCCCTCCCGATGATCACAAGCTGCAGCCCGGGATGGATCAAGTTTATCGAGCACGAGTATCCCGACCAACTCGCCAATCTCTCGACCTGTAAGTCCCCGCACATGATGCTGGGCGCTTTGGCGAAAACGTTCTACGCCGAGAAGATCGGTATCGACCCCAAGGATATGTATGTCGTTTCGGTGATGCCGTGTACCGCGAAGAAATTCGAGATCACGCGCCCCGAGATGAACGCGAGCGGATATCCCGATGTCGACGCGGTATTGACCACCCGCGAACTCGGCAAGATGATCAAGGACGCCGGCGTGGACTTTATGAACCTGAGCGACGGCAAGTTCGACGAACCGCTCGGCTACTCCACCGGCGCGGCGGACATTTTCGGCGTGACGGGCGGTGTGATGGAAGCGGCTCTGCGTACGGTCTACGAAGTAGTCACCGGCCGCGAACTGCCGTTCAAAAATCTTCATGTCACTCCTATCGTCGGTCTCGAGAAGATCAAGGAAGCCGAACTGAAAATAGAGAATCCCAAGCCCGAGTTCAAGTTCCTCGACGGCGTAGTAGTAAAGGTCGCGGTCACAAGCGGACTCGCGGGGGCGCGTTACCTCATGGAGCAGATCCGCGACGGGAAATCACCCTATCACTTTATCGAGGTTATGGGATGTCCCGGCGGATGTATCTCCGGCGGCGGACAGCCCCGTCCGGTGAATAACGATGTCCGCACGAAACGGATGAACGCGATTTACACCGAGGATGAGGGCAAAGAACTCCGCAAGTCGCACGAGAACCCGTTTATAGTCAAGCTCTACGACGACTACCTGAAAAAGCCGCTCGGAGAAAAGTCGCATCATCTCCTGCACACCCATTACACGAAACGCGGGAAGTATAACCAGTTGATGGACCAAGAGCAGGGCCACGATAAAAAGCATAAGCATTAATAGAAGGGGGCTGTCGAAAGACAGCCTCTTTTTTATTGAAGGTGCAAGTCCCGCCGTCAAAGGTTAATCTATTTTCGCCGGATTTGCGCATTCGGAGAAACCGTTGTAAAATATCTGTATCCCACTCACGGAGCGAATATGATCCGTTTTTTAATCTCCCTCGCGTGTACGGTCGTTTTAATTTTCGGGATTTCCGCCGCCGGTTTCACCGCGCCGCAGAAGGTTTATATCGGGGTGTATCTCAACGACATCTCCGGGTTCGACCTCCCGCTCGGGCGTTTTCAGGCCGACCTGTATGTCTGGTGCAAATGGGCAGGCGGGACGAATACTCCCCCTATCCGTTTTGTCAACGGCGAAATCGACCGGATGACGATGGATGGAGTGGAGAACGACGGCAACTGGCACAGCATCCTCTGGCATGTGCAGGGCACGTTCAGGGGAACCTTTCCGCTGCAGCGGTTCCCGTTCGACCGTCAGACTCTCAAGATACAGATCGAGATTCCCGGCGACGGCTACGAAATTATGCCTGATCTCGCGGGAAGCGGAATGTCACAGGAGTTCTCGATCACCGGGTGGAACTACGAGCCTTACTTTACCGTGAAGCTCCATAGCGAGCACTACTATTCCGACTTCGGCTCGGTTCTCAACGAGGGAGAACCGTGGATAGGCCGTTCCGTCTATTTCAGCGTCCAGCTCTCACGGCCGTTCACTCCCTACTTCCTGAAATTCATCCTGCCGCTCACGATCATCCTGCTCATTACGCTGTCGGTCTTTTTCACAAAGAACAATATCGAGGCCAATCTCGCAGTGGGGATCACGGCGCTCCTGACATCGGTGGCGCTCCATTCCTCGCTCACCGACAGCCTGCCGAACGTTTCCTATATGGTCAGCGCGGATAAATTCTTTATCTTCAGTTATCTCGTCATCATGGTCAATATTGCCTCGTCTGTGACCGGTTTCAACTTCTCGGAGATGAAGGAAAGCCTCGGGAGGAAGATCAATAGCTGGGGATGGAAGATTACCGCCGGGGTGATAATCGCGGGGATGTCGCTTATCCTCGCGGTCGATTCCTATCACGCCCTGGGAGAATCCTATAAACCGTTGCCCAAACCCCCCCCGCACGCGACGTCGAAGACCGAAGCGGTATTCTATGTCCCGAAGATGAACACCTTGACTCTCGACGGGATATACCAGGGCTTGATCGCCCGGGGACTGATCCACACGGACGAAGCCGGGAATCCCGTTCCGTTCCTGATCACGTCCATCCCGAGCCTCACCAACGACCTCCTCAGGTTTTATCCCGACGGCTCGGTTTCAGTGAAATGGCAGCTCAAGCCGGATGTTTTCTGGAGTGACGGAACTCCGATCACTTCGCAAGACCTATATTTCAGTATCCTTCTCGGCGACGACTCCAACCGGATCGATGTCGAGATCGAGGATGATAAAACGATCGAAGTCTTTTACCGGAAGAAATCGTACAGCATCCTCGAAGAATTTAGGCTTTACCCCAAACATTTCTGCGAACCGTACCTTATTAAGCACGGTAAGGACGACTTCGAGAAACAGTTCGATACAAACTCCCCGCCGCTCGACGGGCCGTTCATGGTGCAGGAATTCGTACCGGGTAAGTATGCCGTATTTATCAGGAATCCTTATTTCCCGGGCGATACGCCGTCGTTGGAAAAAATCACGATCCATGTCACGAATAAAGTGTTCGACCAGTTGGCGAAGGCCGGTAAGACGGATGCCCTGTGGAATCTCGGCGTCCAGACATTCGAAACGATCAAAGGTTATACCAACCTCACGATTTACAATAATCCGTCCGGCTATCTCTATCTCCTTCAGCCCGACTGCAATACGCCGCCGTTCGATAATCCGTTATTCAGAAAGGGGCTGATGTATGCGATCGACCGGGCAAAGATCGCTCAACTGCTCTTCGGCGATGACGGCAAGGTGCCCGACAGCTACCGTCCGGAATTCGCCCCGGACTTCCAGCCCGGCCTGCCGCATTACGGCTACGACCCCCAGAAGGCGAAGGCGATTTTCGCGCAGTTCGGTTATAACATCGCGATAAAACTATACGCTTCTACAGGTGTGATGAAATCGGCGGAAGCCCCGGTGATCCTCGCGGTTCGCGCATATTTGGAAAACGCAGGCCTGAAGGTCATCCTGATGACGAACGCGTCGTCCGCCGCAAACCTCTTCAACGAGGGGAATCACGGGGGATTGGTCTATGTCAACAGGCAGAGTCAATTCTCCAAACCGCTCTATTTCTGGAAATACACCCCGCTCCCGCCCTACCTGAAGCAATGCTCGGAAAACTTCACCGCCTCCCTCTACGACGAACGGAGACTGGAGCTTTCTAAGGTGATGCAGAAAATCTTCGCCGAAGAAGTCCCCGTCATTTCCCTGGCGTTCGGCGCGGACAGGGGCGCTACACAGAACAACTTGAAGCAGTGGAAACCCGGCGAGAATAGCGGATCGCATTGGTGGAACGTGGAATACTGGTATTTCGAATAAACGTCCCGGAGTGAATATGAAACCGGTGCAACTGACCAAACTCGATTCGATCGCGCTTGAAAGCGGGCATCCAGTCACGGATTTCAGCCTGCTCTCCGGTCACAATACCCTTGCCGTCTCGACCGACGATGCCCATGAGATCGTTTACCGGATAGACGGGGAACGTTATTCCATCTCGAAGGAGTCGGAGCAATGCCTGTTCCAGAGCCCCGGCTATACCCGTTACGGGCTCGTATTCGCAAAGGGGATGGATATGTTCATACTCCTCGACGGCGCGGTATCCGGACCTTACGATATGATCAATGGGCCGTTTTTCGCGCCTAACGACGCCTGTACGGCGTTCATATTCCGAAAAGACCATCAATGCTATATCTCCGTCGAGAAACAGGTTTTCGGGGGCTATGACGAGATTTACGCGCCGCGCTTCAGTCCCGACGGCACGAGGTTCGGGTTCCACTTCGAAAACGGCGACGACAAGTTCGTGTGTATCGACGGCAAGGTGTTCGGCCCGTACAGCTTCGTCTATACGCCGAGGTTTTCCCGCGATTCGAGCGCGTTCTGCTACGGGTTCGATAAGGATCAGACGAGCGGGGTCTGTGTCAACGGCGAGGAGTATACCGGCTTCGAGAAGCCCGGCGAATGCCTTCTCAATTCGAGCGGCGACATCTTCGCGTTCACCTTCCGGCGCGGGAACGGCATCTATGTTAATATCAGCAGCCTGACGGAACTCGGCCCGTACAAGAACGCATGGCTCTACAACCGGCCGGACGGCGACCTGACGCTGATCCATGAGGAAGACGGTCACATCGAACTCGAAAAGATTTCTCTGGGGAAATAACCGGATAGCCGAATAGAGTATCAGATAACACAACGATAGGAGGATACTATGCCCGAGATTAAAGAAACATTGGAGAAAGCGTTCTATGCCGGAATGGGATTTATTTCGCGCAGCGGCGAGGCGATACAGGAAGTGGTAAAAAAGCTCGCCAATGAGATCGAACTTTCCGAGGAAGAAGGGCGGAAGTTCGCCGAGAAACTCGCGAAGGACACCGAGGAAGCCCGGAAAAACTTCCAGGTAACGGTCGACAACGCCGTGAAGAAAGCGCTCGACGCGATGGGTCTTGCTAAAAAGAGCGATGTCGACGAACTGAAGCAAAAGCTCGACGATATCCAGAATAATCTGAACAAATAGGACTGCCGATGCCGAAATTCCGCCTGTTCGATAAAAAGCGCAGAAAGCTCAACCGGAACCAGATCCGCCGGATGAAAGAGATCGTCGCGATTCTCGTCCGTTACGGATTCGGCGACTTCATCACCCGTTCGGCGCTCGGGCGTATGGCGGGAGCGGCCGCGAAACTATTCGCGGGCCGTCCGCGATATAAACCGAAGACCTCGAATCCGTGGGAACGGGTGCGGCTGATCTTCGAGGAACTTGGCCCGACATTTATCAAGTTCGGGCAAATCCTCTCGAACCGTGTCGACCTGCTCCCGCGCGAACTGATCGCAGAACTAACGAGGCTCCAAGACAGCGTCCCGCCGTTTCCGCCGGAGGAAGCGGTCGAGATACTCGAGGCGGAATTCGGCAAGCCAATCGGCGAGATTTTCGGGAAGTTCGAGATGGAACCGGCGGCCTCGGCGTCTATCGCTCAAGTGCACCGGGCGTGGCTCATGGACGGCACCGCCGTAGCGGTAAAAATCCGGCGTCCGCGAATCGAGGAGATCGTGTCGAGCGACATCGAAGTCATGTACCATCTCGCCGCCCTGCTTGAAAATAACATCGTCGAAATGGAGTATATCAATCCCGTCACGATTCTGCTGGAGTTCGAACGGATCATCAAGATGGAGACGAATTTCTCGTTAGAGAAAACCAATCTCGTCCGTTTCGCGAACGCGTTCAAGGACGACCCGTTGTTCTACGTCCCGGGTGTGCATTCCGAGCTTTGTACTATCCGGGTGCTGACTATGGATTACGCGCCGGGGATCAAGCTCTCTCAAATCTATCGCTCGAGGCCGGAAGGCTACGACCCGGAACTGATCGTCCAAAACATCGCGGATATTATGTTCCGGCAGGTGTTCGAGTTCGGTTTCTTTCACGCCGACCCGCACCCGGGGAACCTTTTCATCCTGCCCGGCAACCACATCTGCTTCCTCGATTTCGGGATGGTGGGATACCTGACCGACAATCTCCGGCAGACGATGGGCGACGCGATCATCGGGATAGTCAACCGCAACTATACCGCGCTCGCGCATTCCCTGCTGAAACTCACCGGCAGTGCCTCTCCCGACCGTTTCGAGGACTTCGAACGGATACTCGCCGAGATGGTGGAACAGTTCTACTTCCTGCCGCTGAAGGAGATCAATATCGGGGATGTGTTCATACACGCGATGGACATCCTCGTATCGTTCAGGATGAACGTGCCCGCGAGCCTCTATCTCCTGGGAAAGGCGGTTACGACTATCGAGGGGATAGCAAGCCAGCTTTACCCCGGGTTCCAGATCGCGGAATTCGCGAAACCTTACGCGAAGAAGTTTATGGAAGAAAGCCTTAGTCCGAAACGGATTGCCGGCGAACTGACCCAGACATTGACCGACCTCACGATTCTCCTGCGCGACCTGCCGTCCGACCTCAAGGAGATCACGCAGAAGATCAAGAAAGGCCATGTCAATATCGATCTGAGCGACCGTTCGCTGATACCCATACAGGACACCCTTTACCGGATCGCGACCGATATCACCCTTTCCATCGTGTTGACCGCCGGGATCATCGGCTCGTCGCTCATCGTGCATTCGGGCTTGCCGCCCCTTTGGAACGGCATCCCGATCATCGGGATATTGGGCTATATCGCGTCCGGCGTCGTCGGGTTCGTCCTGATCATCCTCCTGATCCGCGACCGTTTCCGTTAAGCGATCCCCGAAGGCGTTTTTTCGCCGAGGGGGAAGTCCCGTGATGCCGCGCTACAATCATTTTTGAGGCGCGGTAAGGAACGGGATGCAACCGAAACAGCCGCCGAGTGTTGCCATGGTAAGCCCTGCGCTGAGCCTGCCGAAGTGTTGCCGAACCATTACCATGTATAACGATAGACCTCATTGGAGTTGCCGCCCTTATCGTCATCCTGGTAAGCTCCCGCGATTATTGTAGGACGTTTATCCATGAGTTAGTACTAACGTTATTCCCGTTCCCGAGCTGACCGTTACCGCCATACCCCGTTGCCCAAAGCGTCCCGTCGCTCTTCAACGCTAAACTACAATCATAGCCGCCGGCCATCTTGCTTACCCCGGTCAGTACCTGTATCCAGACGTTCGTAGCGTTAGTATTCCCGTTCCCAAGCTGACCGAAACCGCCATACCCCGTTGCCCAAAGCGTCCCATCGCTCTTCAACGCGAGACTATGATCGTAACCGGCGGATATAGCGCTGACGCCCGTCAGGACCTGTACCCAGACGTTCGTATCGTTAGTATTCCCGTTCCCGAGCTGACCGAAACCGCCATACCCCGCTGCCCAAAGCGTCCCGTTGCTCTTCAGCGCGAAATTATAACAATTGCCGCCAGCCATAGCGCTTACTCCGGTCAGTACCTGTATCCAGACGTTCGTATTGTTATTATTCCCGTTCCCGAGCTGACCGGCACCGCCATACCCCGCTGCCCAAAGCGTCCCGTCGCTTTTCAACGCTAAACTACAATAATAGCCGCCGGTCATCTTGCTTACCCCGGTCAGTACCTCTATCCAGACGTTCGTATTGTTATTATTCCCGATCCCAAACTCGCCCTCACCGCCATACCCCGTAGCCCAAAGCGTCCCATCGCTCTTCAACGCAAGACTATGATCGTAACCGGCGGATATAGCGCTGACGCCCGTCAGGACCTGTACCCAGAGGTTCGTATCGTTAGTATTCCCGTTCCCGAGCTGACCGAAACCGCCATCCCCCGTTGCCCAAAGCGTCCCGTCGCTCTTCAGCGCAAGACTGTGAGAAGCGCCGCCAGCCATCTTGCTTACCCCGGTCAGTACCTGTACCCAGACGTTCGTATTGTTATTATTCCCGTTCCCGAGCTGACCGTTACCGCCATACCCCGTTACCCAAAGCGTCCCGTCGCTCTTCAGCGCAAAATTGTGAATACAGCCTGCCTCTATTTGTATTATCGAGACCGCACCCGAATCGTTATTCGGATTTGTAGTCGGACTGCATCCGGTCCATAACCCAATCAGCAGACTAAAAGTTACCGCTGTTAAAACCCTGATCCTGTTAAAAGCTCCGCTTATCATATATCCTCCTTTTTTAACAATGGTTATTTTACACCTTTATAAATTAAAATTCAAGCGAACGCATAGATTATTGTGCATAGATTATTTTTATAGTTTTTAAAACAATATAATACCTCGATAAACCCTTCTCAACTATCCCTCGACAGGCTCGGGATGACTCCTATTTCACTTTTTGTATGCGCATTTTTCCTTGCGTGCTCACCACGTGAAACGGTTATTTAATGCCTGTTATTATCATCCATAACCTTGAATATTGGATTATTTCACGACATTCCGATATAATAGAAATAGAGTAATGGAGGAAAAGGTAACCTACGATGAAAGAGTTTTCAAAATCTACCAAATTGGACAATGTGCTGTACGATATCCGCGGGCCGGTTCTCGACGAGGCGATGAGGCTCGAACGCGAAGGCCACCGGATCATCAAGCTGAATACGGGAAACCCCGCGCCCTTTCAATTATTTGCCCCCGACCCCGTGCTCGAGGATGTGATCTCCAACCTCGACCGTTCGCAGGGATACTGCGACTCCAAGGGCATTTATTCCGCGCGCCGCGCAGTCCAGCTTTACAGCGAAAGCATCGGTATTAAGGGCATCGACGTAGAAGATATATTCCTCGGCAACGGGGTCAGCGAGCTCATCATGATCGCGATGCAGGGCTTGCTCAATAGCGGCGACGAAATCCTCGTCCCCGCGCCGGATTACCCGTTATGGACCGCCGCGGTCAGCCTCTCCGGCGGCACCGCCGTGCACTATGTCTGCGATGAAGCTTCCGAATGGTATCCGGATATCGACGATATAAAGAAAAAAGTGAATTCCCGCACAAAGGGGATCGTCATTATCAACCCCAGCAACCCGACCGGAGCGGTCTATTCCAAGCAGGTGCTGGAAGACATCCTTCAGATCGCCCGTGAGAACCAGTTGATCGTGTTCTCCGACGAGATCTACGACCGTATCCTTTTCGACGACTCGGTGCATTACCCGACCGCTTCGCTCGCCGACGACCTTTTGGTGATGACTCTCAACGGTTTATCCAAGTCGCACCGGATCGCGGGTTTCCGTATCGGGTGGATGACGATCAGCGGGAACAAAGCGGTTGCGGAAGACTACATCAGGGGAATCAATCTGCTGACCAGTATGCGGATGTGTTCGAACGTCCCCGCGCAGTACGCTGTGCAGGCCGCTCTCGGCGAGACCACCAGTATCAAGGACCTGACGCGTCCCGGCGGCCGTCTATACGAGCAGAGGAACTATGCTTACGACCATGTGATCGATCTTCCGGGCTTCTCGTGTGTCAAGCCCAAGGGGACATTTTACCTGTTCCCGAAAATCGACATTAAGAAATACAACATCACCGACGATGAGAAGTTCGCATACGACCTCCTGCGCTCGAAGCATATCCTTCTGGTGCAGGGCACCGGATTCAACTGGAAATCGCCCGATCATATGAGGATCGTGTTCCTTCCGCCGGTCGAAGACCTGAAAACTGTGTTCACCTCGCTTGCCGAGTTCCTCGATACCTACAAACAGACATGACGCAGCGGAAATGAAACTCCGAAGGAACAGACCTTTCCATGTGTGACCTGTATATCGATTATTTCCGATAAAGCGCGCGCTGTCCGGCTTGATGACGAAACCATGAAATACACGATTTTTGTCACTGCGAGACGCGAAGCGGCGAAGCAGTCTGTTAAATTTATATACCCAATAATTAATAGATTGCTTCGGCTATGGTTCGGCAAGCTCACCATGACGCCTCGCAATGACAAAATGAGTTCGTCAACAAGCCCAGTCTAAGGAGACAGCCGCGTGCTTCTTTGGACCCTCCGTCAGTACGAAATCGTCTCCTTATTCGATCTCTAAGCCCCGCTTTCCGTATTCCTTCTTCCATATTCAGATAATTCCCCGCTCTATTTCAGTTCTCATCCTTATTTACCGAAAAATTGAAAGCATTCCAGAATCAGGGGGAATGATGAGATATGTAATTGAAGGCGGATCAATCATCACACCGGAGGACATCCTTCGGAACAAGAAGATCATCATAAACGGCGATAAAATCGAGGATATCACGGATAACGTCTCTGGTATCGATTTTACGATTCGTCTGGACGACAACACGCTTGTTTTCCCGGGCTTGATTAACGCGCACGACCATCTACTCGGAACATATTATCCCCGCATCGGATTCGGCCCCTACCTGAACTGGAAACCGTGGGACAACGACCTAAAGGAATGCCCTCTCTATGAAGAACGAGGGCTGATCCAGAATATCGACCTCTACCTTCTCGGCGCATACCGCAATCTCGTATCCGGCGTCCATATCGTAGCCGACCATATCCCGCATGCGGTCAACGAGCAGTTCATCGATAAAATGCCCATCTCCGTCCTCAAAAAATACGGTCTCCAGCACGAATGCGTCAGTTACGATCTCCGCTGGGGCGGCCCGATGTCCGTAGAGCACAAATACGCAATGGACAACGATGTCCCGTTCATCACCCATATCGAAGAGGGTTATGACGAAGAAGCGACGAAGGGGATCGAGATACTCGAAGAGATGAAGGTGCTCGACGAATACACGGTGCTTGTTCACGGTATCTCATTATCGAAAAAAGATATCGCCGCTATCGCGAAGGCAAAGGCGAACCTGATCTGGTGCCCGACATCGAATTTCTTCATGTTCCACGAGACGACCGATATCCGCGAACTCCTGAAGAAGGGCGTCAATATCAGCCTGGGAACGGATTCGCCGATGTCCGGCGGTATGAATATCCTCGAGGAATTGCAGTTCGCGTCGAACCTCTACCACCAGATATACGGCGAAAAAATAGATAATAAACTGCTTGTCCGGATGGTGACAGAAAATCCCGCGAAAGCGCTCCGCCTGCATGACCGCGGAAAAATCGCTACCGGGATGAAGGCCGATTTCACGATCATCCTTACGTCAAACCCGACCGACCCCTACTCGGCGCTCGTCAATTCGTGGTTGGAGAATATCCGCCTCGTGATCGGCGACGGAGTGCCGTTATACGGAAACCCTGAGGACAGTTACCTCTTCGAGAAGTTCGGGAAGGCGTTCCAGACTATGAGTATCGACGGGGCGGAACGTATCCTGACAGGCGATCCCAACGGGTTATACAGCCGGATATGGAGCGCGCTGAAATTTAAAAAGGTTCTGCCTTTCTTTCCGGTTGACATTTCTAAGTAAAGTTTTTAAGATATTGTAATAAAGAGAGAGCGGCCAAGATGCCATTAGAAAGACGTTACAGCCAAGGTTCGATCATTTACTTCGATCACGAGGAAGGGAACGATATTTTTATCGTAAAATCCGGCCGCGTGGATATCAGCTATATCGAGCCCCAATCCGGCGAGAAAATCCAGAAGACCCTTAACCAGGGCGAATTCCTCGGATTGAAGTCGGCGATCATCAACCATACCCGCGACGAAATGGCCGAGGCGATCACGGATTGTGTCACCGTCGTGTTTAAGACCAAGGAGTTCGAGGACTTTGTCGCGAAGAAAGTCGACCTGCTGAAACGCCTGCTCCAGGTTCTTTCCAACCAAATCCGCAATCTCGGGTATAAAGTCAATAACTACTTAGGCAACAACGTCCTACATCCCCCGAACATCGGGCTGTTCAAGATCGGCGAGTACTACCTGAACACGAAAAAATTCCGCCAAGCCAAACAGGTCTATGAAAAATATATTAAGGCGTTCCCGGAAACCAATCTGGTCGATGAAGCCAATTACCGCATCAAGCTCGCGGAAGAGGCTATCCGCACGGGGCTTGTGGGCAAGTTTAAGCCCGTGGACGAGATAGTCGGCGAATCGGGATCGGCGACCGCAATCGGAACCGCCGATGTTCAGGCCGGAGCGGCCCCGGTACATTCAAAGCTCGGCCTCCGCGAGTTCATGGACAATTTCTACAAAGCCGAGGCGTTTTATAAGGCCGAACAGTATTCCGACGCAGTCAAGCTTTTTAAGGAGATCATGAACTCCGATAACAAGATTGTCAGTTCCGACCTCAGGAACCGCGCGAAGTTTACATACGTGCAGACGCTGTTTGCCCTTAAGGACTACACGGAATGCAGTAAGGTCATCATGGAATTCGTCCAGACAACTAAAGACCCGACTCTGATCAAGCAGACGCTTTTCGTTCTGGTCGATATCTATAAGAACCTGAACAAACCCGATATGGCGAAGGGCGTATTGCAGAAGGTAGTGATGCTCGCTCCTGTCGACCAGCTATCCAGGAAGGCGAAAGATATGATGGAAAAGATTTAGAGGTAAATCATGGCTGAAGAGACACTGAATAAATTCGAGCAATCCTATAAGGCCGGCGATATCATCTTTTGCGAATACGAGAAAGGCGACGAGTTCTATATCGTAAAAGAAGGAAAAGTCCGGATCACGAAAATACAGGACAACAAGGAAAAAACTCTCGACATCTTCGACGTCTCTCAAATCTTCGGCGAGATGGCGATTATCGAGGACGCTCCCCGGAGCGCGACCGCTGTCGCGGAAACCGACGTCAAATTAGTCGTTCTCAAGAAACAGAGCTTTTTCGAGCTTTTAGGCTCCCAGCCCTCGTGGGCGCTCTCGCTCATTAAAATATTATCCAAGCGTATTTTCGACGCCCAGCGCCGTCTGCGTATCCTCTCGCTCGACGAGGACGAGGCCAAGGTGCTCGACACGATCCTGATGCTCGTCGAATGGAAAGGTATCAATCCCGAGAATTACCCGTCGAACGCACCTATCCCGCTCGATAACGTCAACTCCGAAGCCCTCGCGCATTGGTGCGGACTTTCCACCCGCGACTGCGAGATCACCGTAGACCGTTATGTCCGAATGGGACGTCTCGACCGTACCGGCAATAACCTCGTGGTGAAGAACCTCAACGAAATCGCGCGTATCGTGAAGAACAAGCGCAAACTCCAGGAAAATAAGGAATGATCTACGCTCGGATCGTCTGTAAGCCGTTCCGGATAAAAAACATCCCCGAAAACTATATCGAAAACCTCTGCTACGAAGAAGTCCTCGGACTCGGATACCATCCCGAGACGTATAAGGCCAAACGCCGCGCGCTTTTGTCCGGCCTGCCCCGGATCGCTATCGACGCCGGTTTCGAGTCGATGAGCGATGTCGAGACGGTCAGGCAGTCGTTACGCACCGGCGAACAGGGTGACGGTAAGATTTTCGTCATACCGATCGACCGGGTGATCGAGTTTTAGCCTCGGCTCCGCTCGGCTACCGCGCCCCCGCTGGAATCGTGGGCAAGCGCCTTCCCTTCGACAAGTCATGTCACCGGTACGGACGTTGAGCGGAGCCGAAACGTCCGCGCGAACAAACAATAAAAATCCCCGGAACTTACGCTCCGGGGAGAATGTTTTACTTGCAGTTATTTTTATCCCGTCCCTCGACAAGCTCGGGATGACGGGTATCACTTCGTCTTCTGCTCCATGTAGATAATCTTGTTAATCGCGTTCATATACGCCTGCGCGGACGCCATGAGAATGTCCGTATCCGAGGCGTGACCGGAGTAAACCTTGCCGTCGCGGCGCACCGTGACCGACACCTCGCCCATCGCGTCTTGCCCGGCTGAGATCGACGTCACCTCGTAGTCGTCCAGTTCGACCTGCACTCCCGCGATCCGGTCGATAGCCTTATAGATCGCGTCGACAGGGCCGTTGCCCGTAGCCGCTTCCTGCTTGACCTGCCCAGCCTGCACGATCCGTACCGTCGCGGTGGGGATAGCGTTGTTCCCGCTGACAATCTGAACCTGCGATATCTCGTAGATATCGGGGGTCTGCACGCCGGTGTTCTCTTCCATTATCGCGATCAGCTCGTCGTCGTAGACCGCTTTCTTCTTGTCGGCCAGTTCCTGGAACTTGACAAACACCTTATCGAAGTCTTCGGCTTCCAGCTCGTAGCCCAATTCCTTCAGCCGGACTTTCAGCCCGTGCCTGCCGGAATGCCGCCCCAGCACTATCTCGGACGACGGGCGCCCGATCTGCTCAGGTGTCATAATCTCGTAGGTACTGCGTTCCTTCAGGAAGCCGTCCTGGTGGATACCGGACTCGTGCGAGAACGCGTTCTTCCCGATAACGGGCTTGTAGGGTGAGACCGGGATTCCGATAATGGCGATCAGCAGTTTCGACGTCTTATAGATTTCGCGTGTGTTGATACCGAACTCGTAGGGGAAGATGTCCTTACGGACGCTCATCGACATGATGACTTCTTCCAGCGATGCGTTACCCGCGCGCTCGCCTATCCCGTTCATCGAGACCTCGATCTGACGCGCCCCGGCATGGACTGCCGCCAATGAGTTGGCTACCCCCATCCCCAGGTCGTTATGGCAATGCACGCTGATCACGGTTTTATCGATATTCGAAACCTTTTCGAACAAGGTCGATATGATCTTCTGGAACTCTGTCGGGAACGTATACCCGACCGTGTCCGGGATATTGACCGTGGTAGCGCCCGCCGCGATAACCGCTTCTACCACCTCGCACAGGTAGTCCACCTCGGTGCGCGTAGCGTCCTCGGCGGAAAACTCCACGTCGGACGTGAACGTCTTCGCGAACTCGACGGCATGGATCGCGCGCTTCAGAACCTCTTCCTTGCTCATCTTCAGTTTATGCTCACGGTGAATAGGCGAGGTCGCGATGAACGTATGGATACGCTTTCTATCAGCCGACGCTATCGCCTTACCCGCTGCGGTGATGTCCCCTTCTACCGCGCGCGCCAAACTGCAGATCACGGGCTTGCGGACTTCGTCGGCGATCATCCGGATCGCGTCGAACTGCACGGGCGACGACACGGCGAAACCCGCCTCGATGATGTCCACGTTCAATGTTTCCAGCTGTTTGGCGAATTTCAGTTTCTCCTGCGGCCCCATACTCGCGCCGGGAGATTGTTCGCCGTCTCTTAACGTCGTATCGAAAATATATACTCTATCCATGTTATACTCCTGATTTATGGTTTTATTGAGACAAACTAAATTAAAAATAGATTTGGAACCGCCGGGCGGTTCATAGCGGATAGGACAAAAGGAGGGTGAAAGAAACCATTATGCCGAATATGTGGAAAAAGTGGAAAGCCCCAAGTTACTGCTCCCAAAAATTATTAGAGCGTTTTTAAAAACTCGAATAACTGAAAATCCAAATAATCATTCAGAGTTCATCGATTTGACCCGCTCAATGGTCGCTTCCTTACCGCCGTACATCGGCGGTTTTTTAAAGCGACCATATTTTAGTCTAACATAATTATCGAAAAGAATCAAGCGAAACATGAGAGATTATTCTCCGGTGTCGTCGCCCCATTCCGCCTGCACGTGCGTCCCTATCCCGCCGCGCTTGTTCCAGTCCGCGTCGATCGAGATATACCTCGGTTTGACCTTCGCGACGAAATCGTCGAGGATTTTATTCGTGGCGTTCTCCTGAAATATCCCGAGTTCGCGGTAAGCGTTCAGGTACAGCTTGAGCGATTTTTCCTCGACAAGGAACGGGCCGGGGATATAACGGATCGAGAGGTCGGCGAAATCCGGCAATCCGGTTTTCGGGCAGATCGACGTGAATTCGGTCGTCGTGTACTCGACCCAGTACTCACGGTCGGCATAGATGTTTTCGATCACATCGAGCTCCGGCTCGATCTTCATCTCGCGGATTTTATCCTGCAGACCGGAATACTCCGGGCTTTCGTTCTTCTTCGGCATTGTTTACTCTCCAATGGCAAATATTATAGAAGAACTTGCCGTTTCTGTCAAAACGGCGGTGAAATCTCTGTTTTTTGCCGATAAATCCGGCTTTTCAATAAATCATCCCCGCTCTTTACTTGATAATTTAATATTTTCTTCCGAAAATAGATAAGGTATTGACAATTTTTTAAAATAATACACAATATAAGAGACTGAGGAAGTAACGGAGGATCAGGATGAGATTCGGAGAAGTAATGCTGAAATTAGGAATGATTAACGACCATCAGCTCGATATCGCGCTGAAGGAGCAGGAATACAACTTAACATCCGTAGGTTATTCCGAACCTATCGGGAACATCCTGCTCAGGAACGGCATCATCAACGACGATCAGCACGCTACCGCGTTGGTCGAGTACTTCAAAGAGCTTTCCCACAACGAGAGCGAACCTTCTTATGTCCGTGAGACCGCCAAAGTCGCTTATAACGCGATGGCAAGCCGGAGCCGTGAGAACAGTATCTCCGACGAGACGAAGATCATTATTCTGCAGAAGATCAGCGAGTATGAGGATAAGATCGGCCAATTCAATAAATCCATCGCGACACTCAGCAAGATGGAACTAAAGAAGGTGATTACCGAAACGATCGACAAGGAAAAGAAGGAGATCGACAAGCTGATCGGTAAAATCGAGTCTCTGCGTAAAGACCTGGAGCAGTTCGCTTAGGCGGGTACTATGAGGGGAACGATCGCTTTCATTACCATCCTTTTCGTATGCGCCGCCGTTTCTACCGACTGCTTCGCCCTTAAGAAAGAGTTCGATTTCATGGGCATCAAGCTCGGCATGACCGATATGCAGATTTCCAACGCGGTTTCGCAGAACCCCAACCTGAAAATCGACGACAGCCGTTACCTCGGCAAGATAAACGAGTCCATCCCCTACACCCTGAAAATCGACTCACACCCCTATATCCAAAACATCTTCATCCAGTTCTATCAGGGGAAATCGTTCCTGATTATCCTGCTTCTCGACAACAAATACTTCGACTTTTACAATCTCACCGAGCGCCTCGAAGACAAGTACGGGATTCCCTCCAAGAAGACGTCAAAGATCGTCAAATGGGAAGACAATTCCAATTCAGTCCAATTGGTATTGGAAAACCCCAGCACTCTCAAGGTCTACGACTATGCGATCATGCTGAAGCTTCAGACCGAGCTCTCGCAGAAGTCCTATCTCCTCACAAACAGTTCCATCCTTCAGTACGAAAAGAATCTGATCCTCGGCGAACTCTAAGGAGCCGTTATGGTAGTCACGGGGTATATTCCGGTACGTTCGCACGGCCAACTCGACGTGCTCGATATCACTAACGACGTCCGTAACCTGATCGAGGGCGCGGCCATCCAGAACGGCATCGTTAATATCTTCTGCCCAGGTTCCACCGGCGCGTTGACAACCATCGAGTTCGAACCCGGATTAAAGGCGGATATTAAGGAGCATTTCGGGAAAATGTTTCCACGCGGCGAGTACTACCATCACCACGAGACATGGGGCGACGATAACGGGAGCGGGCATCTGCTCAGCGCGCTCATCAAAACTTCTTTTACCGCGCCGATAGTAGAAAAACGGCTCGCGCTTGGGACATGGCAGCAGATCGTGTTTATCGAATGCGACACCCGCGCCCGTTCGCGCGAACTGATCGTGCAGATCATCGGCGACTCACAGGACGTGTGAAGTCCCGTAGTTACACGGACGTAAAAGAGCGGGACGGAAGTTTGATTAAATCAGCCAGCAGCCTTCAATCCTCCGGGGTAATCCCGCCGGATAAGTTTTGCTTGTCCGTTCCATCCGTGTCCATCCGGGTCATCCGGGCTATCCGCGGCCTATTGGGATAAAAATTCAGCCCGCATCACCCCAAAAATATAAAACCCCGCCCTTGCGGACGGGGATAATCTCTCCCTTCTCCCTGAACTATATCTGAATCTCTTCTTTTAACGTTACCGCAGGTTTCAACAGGTCGAATTCGCTCTCCGTTTCAGGCATAATCGATGAAATCCCTGCCTCGACGCCGACTTTCTTTTTGTATCCGCGCGCGTAAAGCTCTTCCTGGATTAGTTTCGTCACGCGTTTGAACAAACCCTCGCAGGCCGCCTGTGTGATCGGCGCAAGCACGGCAAAGTTATTCAGATTATCGAAATGCGACAGGAGATCGATATCGCGGAGATTGTCCGCGATCCGTTTGTATATCCACGCCAAAAGCGCCTTCTCGCGCGGCGGAACCGTCAGCTTGAGATTGAGCAAAGAAAGGGAAGTGCCGTAACGCTTCGATTCCTCGAAACGAAGACCCAGCCCCGAAAGGAACGCGTCCCGTTCTGCGAGAATCACCCAGTCGCGGCGGGCAAGCGCCCGTAGGAGCAGGTAATCGACGATCTTCCACCAGCCGTTGAACAGGTACGAAAACGCCACCGACAAGAGAAAGATCAAAATGATCGCGGCGACTATATTCATCTGCTGGCCCTTCTGTGCCTGATTCCAGTCCGGCAGGAAGAAATAGAGCAGGATTAAGGTGTAGAGAATGATGTAAATCGGATAGGTAAAGATACCGGAGATGAAAACATGCGACCCGGTCTTTTCGTAAAGGTGGAATTCCTCACGCTTGGTAAAATAGATCACCACGCCGAGGATAAAGAAGACGATGGAGAGTATCAGCAACTGGTCGGGCTGAATTTGGAAAAAGCCCGTAAAATGGAAGAACCCGAGTGTGATAAACATACCGGATAGACAGGCGAGAATACTGGCGATGATACCGAGAACGATATTCGTTTCAGCAAACAGGTAATGGATCATTTCGTCACGGGAGACTTTCAAGGCCTTCTGTATAATCATAGAATTGATACCTCCTTATTTCTCCGCTCAATCATCTTAAAACATTCTGAGGAATTGTCAAGGAAAATTTCGATGAAAAAAAGATTTGATGACGGGTTTAAGCGCGGCTTTCCAGAAGCTTGACCATCTCGGCGCGAACCGATTCTTTATCCTTATCGACAGATAAAGCGATCTCGCTGATAAGCATATCGATGGCGTTATTGTAGAGTTTCTTCTCGGTGGATGAGAGTTCTTTGATTCTGTTGCGGTCGAACAGGTTGCGGATGACTTCGGCGATTTCGAGTATTCTGCCGGATTTCAGCATATCCTGGTGCTTCTTGTAACGGATCTTCCAGTCTTCTTCGAGCTCGCTCGCTTCCTTGGAAATGATCTCGAAACACTTCTTGATATCCTTCTCGCTCGAAAGATAACGGAGACCGAGCTGTTCGGTGTTATTGATAGGTACCATGATCGTGGTATCGGTCAACGGGAAATGTATGATAAAATACTCCCGTTTCTCCCCTAAGAAATCCCTTTCTTCGAGGCCCTTGATCTGTCCAGCTCCATGAAAAGGATAAAAAACTTTGTCGCCCGCCACAAACATAACTATTCCCTATTTTTACTAAGAAATAGTATATCATCGGTTTTTAAAAAAGTCAAAAAGTTGTCGTAATTAAACACTCTTTATTAGCTATTATTTAATCCGGCATGCATTCGTGCCCCTTTTTCCGCCCCGTTATACGATTCCGGCGCTATTGTCGATTCCATATTTGATATTTTTATCATTTCCTATTATAATTTTTCTCTTTTTATTATATAATCGGAGGCATCCGATGAACGTTCTTATCACCGGCGGGGCGGGTTTTCTCGGCATCAATCTGATCCGTCACCTGTACGGCAAGGGTATCAAAGACATCACTTCCCTCGATATCGCCGAGTTCGACTATCCCGAGAAGTCGTGGGTAAACATCGTGAAGGGCGATATCCGCGACATCGAGACTGTGAGCCGTGTGATGCGTCACCATGACGCCGTAATCCATACCGCCGCCGCGCTCCCTCTCTACCATAAGGACGATATCTATTCCACCGACGTACAAGGCACGAGAAACCTGCTCGACGCGGCGCAGGCCGAACGTGCCGAACGTTTCATCCATATCTCCTCCACGGCGGTCTACGGCATACCGGACCATCACCCGCTCCGCGAATACGACAAACTCGACGGTGTCGGGCACTACGGCAAGGCGAAGATCATGGCGGAAGAGGTCTGCCAGGAATACCGCCGTCAGGGGATGTGCGTCCCGATCATCCGCCCCAAATCGTTTATCGGCCCGGAACGCCTCGGCGTGTTCGCCCTTTTTTACGACTGGGCGAAGGACGGCAAGGGCTTCCCGATGATCGGCAGCGGCAAGAACCGTTACCAGCTCCTCGATGTCGAGGACCTTTGCGAGTCAATCTACCTCTGCATGACGCTCGACAAGAAGAAAGTAAACGATACGTTTAATATAGGCGCGAAAGAGTTCACCACGATGAAAGAGGACTACCAGGCCGTGCTCGACGACGCCGGGTTCGGGAAAAAGATCGTTTCCTTCCCTGCGTGGCCGGTGATCACCGGACTCCGCATCCTCGAGTTCCTGCACCTGAGCCCGTTGTACAAATGGGTTTACGAAACGGCGCATAAGGACTCATTCGTCTCGATAGACAAGGCCGAGGAGATACTCAAGTATCAGCCGAAACATTCCAACAAGGACGCGCTCCTTCGGAACTATCACTGGTATCTCGAGAACCTGAACAAGTTCGAGAAATCGTCGGGGATATCGCACCGGGTTCCATGGAAACAGGGTATTCTGAAACTGATAAAACTATTCTTTTAAGAGGACGAAATGAGTCAGAACGAAACGAAAACGAAGAAACAGGGCGGATTTTTTCAGGCTGTCGGCGGATTTTTCGGTAAAATCCGCGCTTTTTTAGATAACTCGCGGAAAAAGCCTCTGCAGAAGTACCTGCAAAAATCTGTCGCCGCGAATCCGGAATCGCTCACTCTGTACTTCCAACCGAGATATGTCATTATCATAAAAGTCATTTTCTTTTTCGCCGCGGCGTATTTCTTCTACGAGCTTCATCATCCTGTAGGGAAAATCCTTCAGGATATCATCGGCTTCTTTAAACTCGATGAAATCTATAAATTCACATTCCCCGGCGAGGACTTTTTCCAGAAAGTATCTTCGGCGCTCTTCCTGCTCGTGCTCGCCTACTTCGGGATTTGGTTTCTCGGACGGCAGATACAGGGTCTTCTTTCCGGCCTCGCGGTGGATAAGTCCTCGAAGAAACTGTACTATGTTAAGAACATCCTGATCGCCACAAACCTCTATGTGTTCAACGTTCCCGAGATCGACGTGATCGTCCTCAAACAGAACCTGCTCGCGCGTCTTGTCCGCATCGGTACGTTGGAGCTCCAGAAGAAGTCCGGCGAACGGATCGTGGTGAGCATGCTCCAGAACGCTCCCCAGGCTGTCGCCGAGATCGCGCCGCTTAAGAATTCCTGAGGCGCGGAATGAACCTTTTTCGCGACAGGGGCCGGATCCTCACATGGCTCGCGGCATCCGCGCTCGCCATCCTCTATTTCTTGTTCCACATGCACTTTATGCAGAGATACCTCGATAACGACCAAATCGTCTATCTCAACAACGTCTATAAGACCATGAAGGGCATCCTGCCGCCATTTTACAATCCGCACCATATCCAGTTCGAGCTGACCGCGCAGTTGTTCGACGAGTTCATGAAGGCGAATTTCGGCTCGGCGGGCTTCAACGACTGGGTGTTCAATATCCGGCTCCGTTCGCTCGTGACCGCGTGTATCGGAATTTACTTCGCCGTGCTCTTCCTGAAGAACATGACCGGTAAGCTCTTCTGGGGCATCGCCGGCGGCCTCATGATCGGGTTCGCTCACGGGTACATCCATTACGCGACGAAGGTCGATACGGGGATATTCCCTGTCGCGAGCATCATCGTCATCCTCTGGATAGTCAGCGTCATACAGAAGTCGAAGAAGCACCTGCTGCCCCTTTCGCTCCTCGGCGGAGTCATCCTCGGGGCGAATATCTATATCCATCAAACCACTGCGGTCGCGTGTGTGGCGTCGGTGGCGGCGGTCGCGCTGCCCGCGTACCTCTTCCCCAAACGCACCCCCCGGAACCCGTTCACCATAGAGAAACCGGAACCGCTCCCGGAGATAGACGCGCGTCCCGCGAAACGTTACGCGGGGGCGGCGCTCATGGCGCTGGTCGGCGTCGCGATCACGGTCGCGGGCTATTTCTATACCGGCGTGACCGAGTACAACTTACCGTTCGATAAACCGCACAAAGAGACGAAGATGCCCTACTTCCGCGGACTGACCTTCCAGCAATGGATGTTCTTCTACATGACGACCGGAACATGGGGCAAAGGGATCAAAGAGTTCGACGCACCGGGAACGCTCTACGGCTATACCAGCTCGTTCATCGCCCCGCCCGGAAAGGACTATTTCTATATCCAGAAAAATTACCCTTTGAAATACAATATCACGAATATGAGTATGGACACGCCCGCTGTATTCGCGCATAACCAGGTAGCCGTCTTCACGATCATCCTCGCGCTGGGCACGCTTCTCTTCCTGCCGTGGATGTGGGTCCGTTACGGGCGCGCGCTGTTCCTCATGCTCCTCGCAGGCGGCGCGTTCATCTGGCTCGGGGCATACTGGGAACCGTACTACTTCGAGTTCTGGATGATCCCGAACATGTTCCTCGTGCTGTGGGGAGTCCTGCTCTTCAACCTGATCGGCGAGAAGCTCGCGCCTATCCTGAAAAAAGGCGCACAGCTTCCGGGGTACGCCTACGCGGTGTTCTTCCTGTTCGTGACCGCCTCGCATAACTTCGTGAACTTTACCATTCCGTTCGTCAAGAACTTCCAGATTCACGGGGTTCCGCTGTGGGCGCGCGGCGACGGGTACTGGATGAAGTTCCTGAACGACTCGGTGTACAACGATCCGAAGAAACCGTATAAGACGATCTTCTCTGAAGAGAAGAAGTAAAAAACAGAATTTTTGCTTTGGCTGTTTTCCCGCGCGCTTTTAGGGATGTTGACGATCTCATAAAGTATATGGTTTTCTGTCACTGCGAAACGCGAAGCGGCCTATCTCCTTCTCCCGCGAAGTAAAAGGCAGGCAAAGCAGTCGGTATAGCATTATATAGGATATTAAGATAGATTGCTTCGGCTTTCGCCTCACAATGAAAAGGCTATTTTTAAATATTTGAAAGACCGCAGAGAAAACAAATACAGTCCGCGCGGAGTACACGGAGAAAGAAGCGGGGATGTTTATTCAAGAGAGAACATCGTACTTCTAAAAATATTCTTCTCATCCCATTTTGTGTGATTAAGACTAAGATTATTGTATCGCGAGAGAAGTAAAGTATCTCTCGTCAAATATTCATGGTGACACCTCTGTGTTCTCAGCGTAAAATTCCCGGTATTTCAATGGAGTAAACTCATGGAAGTTCGCGCAGAGTACACAGAGAAAGAAGCGGGGATGTTTATTCAAGAGATATCATTATACTCCCACAACTATTTTTATAGTCTTTTGCAGAGCTGACTTTATGGTGATTATGCCGTGAAAACATAAATATATCTCAAATCAAATCTTCTTGGTTATAATCTGTGCCCTCTGCGCCTCTGCGGTCGTGCTCCATTCTTTTATAAACCTACCGTGGGACAGGCTGAGGACGCAGAGCTAAAATTGATGCGAGAGTCTCTCTTCAAGGAGCATTCTTTATTTCCGAGGGTGTCAGAAATTTTGTGTAAATGGATTTCCGTCATAATTGCACCCTTTCGCCGAAATGCAAAGCGAATTGGTTCATTGCCTTTCCCCAG
>MIBE01000025.1 GCA_001829415.1 Spirochaetes bacterium GWF1_51_8 | reverse complement strand
TAGCATCGGCGTTGAAACGGGCTTTCGCGTCCTCACGGGTCATGTTCCGTCCGGTGCAATGGATCGAAGTGCCGAACGTCTTCATGAGCGACTCCTCGGTGCCCGCCATGATGTAGGACGCGCTGCCGAGCGGCCCGCTTACAAGGATCGGGTGGCCGATCACACGGTAGGGCTTGATTGCGTCGGACGGCCTGCTTGGGAACACACGGGTACATCCCGAACGGTGGACGATGACGTTTCGCTTGGATGTGCCGATCCGGTGCGTCTCTTCCTTGATCGTGTTATGTGAAAAGTCGTACATGATGTTCGTATCGACGTCGCGGATGACGTCGTTAAATACCTTATCGATACTGTTGCCGATCATCTGCCTGTTCGCGAACGCGAAATTGGATACGGCGCGCATCGCGGCAAGGTACTCTTTACTCTCGGGCGATTTCAACGGCAGCGAGGCGAGTTCAGGCGACGGGGATTTCATCCCGTACTTCTCCTGAGCCTGCTGGAAAAGCTTGATATACTTCTTCGCCGTCTCACGGCCTAACTCGCGGGAGCCGGTCTGGAACGTGACGACGACCTGATTTTTGAACAAGCCGTACACGCGCGCCCGTTCGATATCGAAGACCTCTTCGACTATCTGGAGCTCGAGGTAATGGTTCTCGGCGCCGAGAGTGCCGAGATGGTTTTTCTCGTTCTTTGCAAGGTCTTCGCTGATCAGGTATGGGTCTGCCCCGTCGGTGACCCCGCCGTCTTCGATATAGTCGGGATCGTCGGGCTTACCGATCTCCAGCTTCTCGGCGACCCATTTCGCGCCGCTGGTGAGGAGATCGCGGAAGTCCTTCACAGATAATGTCGATTTCCCCCGGATATTATCCCCGACAGGAATCGCCTTAAAGAACGCCCGGATCAGCGATTCGGTCTTCTTTTCTATATCCTGATAGATGAGATTGGTGGTGACTATTCGCGTTCCGCAGTTGATATCGTGCCCGACCGCGCCGGGACAAACTATCCCTTCCTGCCAGTCGAAAAGCGCCATCGCGCCGTAAGGGAATCCGCTCCCGGGGGTGGCATTGGGGAAAACGATAAACCTGTCGAGAATTCCGGGAAGCGAGGCCGCATTGACGATCTGCGGATAAACCGCTTCCAGTACGTGGGTAAGGAGTTCTTCACCGGCAAAAACGAACGCCTCGACATGCATTCCTTCCGTTTTCGGTATACACCATTCGTAGTCGCTCACCCGGTGAAGTTTGTTCAGATCCATCTTTCCTCCGCCGGAATCTCATCCAGCATGCCTATTATTCTAACAGAATATCAGAAAATGTAAATAGGTAATTTCATAATTTTGGAAAATAATATCATTCCGCTTGAATATTTCGCATTTATAATATAATCTATTGCAGTATGACTTGTGAGGGTAAATATGTTTTCCTTGAATTTTGTACAGCAGACCTTAGAGGCGAAAGCGATACGAATCGGGGGATGCGGGAGGAAAGACTTCTCCGGTTTCGCTATCGATTCCCGGACTGTCAATTCGGGCGAATGCTTCACCGGCATCAAGGGCGATAAGTTCGACGGGCACGATTTCATCAAGGAAGCAGTCACGAAGGGTGTCGAGATTTTCATGGTCGACCACGCCCGTATCGACAACGTATCCGCCGCGGTCAATAAAGGCGTTATCATTCCCGTGCACGATACGATCGAGGCATTGGGCAAGCTCGCCCGCGCCTACAGGCGGCAGATTTTCGCGAACACGGTCGCGATCACCGGGAGCTCCGGTAAGACGACCACCCGTGAACTCGCGGTGGCGGTACTTTCCAGCCGGATGAATGTCCATACCGCGAAGAAGAACCTCAACAATAATATCGGCCTGCCCCTCACTATGCTCGAGGCGAAACCCGACACTCACCTCATGGTGCTCGAGATGGGGATGAACCATAAGGGCGAGATTTCCGGGCTATCGAAGATCTGCGAACCGTTAATCGGCGTCATTACTAATATCGGCTACGCCCATATCGGCAACCTCGGGAGTCTCGACGCTATCGCCGACGCGAAGAGCGAGATTTTCGACGGGATTGTCGACCGGGGATTTATCCTTCTCAACGCCGACGACCCGTATTTCAGCTATCTCAAGGCGCGCGCCAATGTCCCGGTGATGGAATTCAAAACCGAGGATATCCGCATAGTCGAGGACAGGGGTATCGACGGCTTCCTGCTCGAGTACGCGGGGGAGACCTTCGAGTTCGCCCTTCCGGGTATTCACAATATCTCCAATCTCGCGGCGGCATTCAAAATCGGCGAGTTTTTCAGTATTCCGCCGCAGATGCGGGTGGAAGCGATTCGCGGTTTCCGCGCGGTCGCCGGACGCAGTCAGATTGTCGACACGCCGAGGGGAATTATTATCAACGACTGCTACAACGCTAACCCGTCGTCGATGATCGCCGGGCTTCGCGTCCTCGGGGCGAGTTCGCGCGGAGGCAGACGGATCGCGGTGGTGTCCGATATGCTCGAGCTCGGAAGGAAGTCCGGCTACTACCATAAAATGGTCGGCGAGTTCATTGTGGAAAACAAGTGCGCCGATCTGATTCTCGGCTACGGGGAGTTCACGAAGGAACTCATCCAGACCGCGCAGAAGGGCGGGGTGAACGCGCAATGGTTTGCGTCGAAGGAAGCGTTGACCGAAAGCGCGGTGAAGGAAGTGCGCGCGGGCGACGTCGCGCTGGTGAAGGCGTCGCACGGGATGGGGCTCGACACGATAGTGCAGGCATTGACAGGGGGCGCGTAATGGATGACGGACTGAAGGAGAAAATGCTCCGTTATTTCAATAAAAAGGACAAGTTCTGCGACAGCAACGGGATCGTGCTGACCGATATCTCCGAGGGATACGCGAAGGCCGAGATGACGATCGGCGAACGGCACTATAACAGTATCGATACCGTACACGGCGGGGCGCTCTTCGCCCTCGCGGATTTCGCGTTCGCGGCGGCGTCCAACTCCCACGGCACGGTCGCGGTCGGCATTCATACCGATATGTCGTTTGTCAAGGCGCTTTCGGAAGGCACGGTCTACGCGGAAGCCCGTGAGCGCACGATCAATCCCAAGATCGCGAATTACGATATCGAGCTGACCGACGGATCGGGCGACACGGTCGCGGTTTTTCACGGGATGGTCTACCGCAAGCAGGACCCGCTGAAGCTGGATTAAAAATGAATAAAAACAAGAATCTCACAGCCGAAGAGACGGGGCGGTATTGGGACGGTAACGCTGACGCGTGGACGGAACTGGTCCGGGCGGGTTACGATCATTACCGCGATCTGCTGAATACGCCCGGATTTTTCAGTATCCTGCCCGATATTAAAGGAAAACTCGGTCTCGATATCGGCTGCGGCGAAGGGCATAACACCCGTCTGCTGGCAAAAGTCGGCGCGAAAATGACCGCGCTCGATATCTCCGAACGATTCATCCTCCATGCCCGAGGCCGCGAAAACATCGAAACGCTTGGAATAGCCTATCTTGCATCTCCCGCGCAGACTCTCCCGTTCGACGGCGATAGTTTCGATTTCGTTACGGCGTTTATGTCGCTGATGGATATGCCGGAGATCGAGCGGGTTTTCGGCGAAGTATTTCGTGTTCTGAAGCCGGGCGGGTTTTTCCAATTCTCCATCCTGCATCCTTGTTTCATTACACCGACGAGGAAAAACGTTTTTGATACCGCAGGGAAAGTAGTCGCGGCAGAGCTCGCGGGGTATTTTGACGGCGATAAATGCTCGGTGGACGAATGGATGTTCAACGGCGCGCCGGCTAACAGGCCTGTCGATAAATTCAGGATTCCTTATTACCACAGGACGCTTTCCGAATGGCTCAATATTGCCCTGGGATCGGGATTGACTCTAGAATACTGTCATGAGCCGTGCCCCGGCGAAGAAGTTGCCGAAAAGTATCCTTCTCTCGCGTATGCGCGTGTGACCGCTTTCTTTCTCCATTTGCGTTTTAGGAAAAATGACGGTAAACTATGAAATCGAAACTGTTTCGGGGGCTAAGATGAAAAAATTGAGTATGATTACGGGTCTGATACTGGTATGCGTCTCGTTCGCGGCCGCATTCGAATGGGCGGTGCAGGGAAAAAGCTGGTATGGGATAGGGAATGCCGTTGCTATCGGAAAGGACGGCACAGTGTTTTATACCGGATCGTTCGGCGGACATATTATGAATGGGAATAAAAAAATCGAAGTGAAAAGCGAAAAACCCGTCTATACGGATATGTTTATTGCGGCATATGATCCGAAAGGGAAATTGCTTTGGATGCATAGTGCCGGAGGTTTGGGAAGCGATAACGGGTATAATCTTGCGGTTACCGATGACGCAGTATATGTCAATACTTTTTTTACAGGAAGTATGAAATTCGATAATGGAACTGAAGTCAAGGGTCAGGGAAATCTATCCATGGCGCTAGTGAAGTACGATTACAAGGGAAACTTCCAATGGGTGCAGACCGCATCGGATAAAGAAAACATGTGGGCGCGGGATATCGCTGTGGATCGGGAGGGAAATGCGTACTTGGTCGGATTCTTCACTAAGGGTGCATCGTTTGGAAATGTCGAGCTGAAACCTATTATGGAGAAAAATATTTTTATCGTGAAATATTCTGCTGACGGTAAGCTGGAATGGGTCAAGCAGGCGTCGGGGGGTGATAGTTTAATCACCGGGATTTTCGAGAACGGAATCGAAACTGGCCCTGATGGGAATATTTATATCTCCGGTCACATGATAGGCCCGATAAAATTCGAGAACTTTGAGTATAAAACCGGTATTACTAAGTATTCAAAGAAAGAATGGCTTTATAATTACGAAGCGTTTATCGCAAAGTATACCCCCGACGGTAAGTTTGAATGGATGAAGTCTGTCGGGGTCGATCTGGAACCACAGGGTTTTGCCGTTGATGGGGAAGGAAATTTCTATATGACCGGCTTTTTTACAGGTATACTTTCCGGGAAAGACATCGGTAAAGCGAAGGTTGGAAATATTACAATAAAAAGTAAAGGTGTCCAAAGCGATACTACATCGGAAGATATATTTATCGCGAAATGGGATAAAGACTGTAATGTTTTATGGGCGAAGTCCGCGGGCGGTCCGGGTATAGATCGAGGGTATGATATTGCAATAGGTTCAGACGGGATAGTGGCAATTACCGGCTCGGTAGATAAAGACCCTGTTTTCGATAAACAGAAGCTTAAGGTTAATCCGGAAGGAACTCCAGCTTGGGATTTTTTTATTGCTTGGTATAATACTGATGGGCAGTATCTTGGAATAGAACTTACAGGGGGTTCCGGTGTCGATGTCGGAAACGGAGTTGCAGTAGACGGAGACGGCGGAATATACGCTACCGGCTTTTTCAGTAAAGAAGTGGTATTTGGGAAAAGCAAATTCTTGAACTTAAAATATAGCGACAGCTTTTTATCAAAAATAAAATGATGTCCCTCCCAATTTCATAAATATCGGGGCGATAAAATAGGTTACTGCTTTTGGCTCTGGAATACTGTCATGAGCCGTGCCCCGGCGAAGAAGTTGCCGAAAAGTATCCGTTTCTCGCGGATGCGCGTGTGACTGCTTTCTTTCTCCATTTGCGTTTCAGGAAAAATGCTGGTAAACTATGAAATCGAAACTGTTTCGGGGGCTAAGATGAAAAAACTGAGTATAATTACGGGTCTGATACTGGGTTGCGTTTCGTTCGCGGCCGCGTTCGAATGGGCGGTGCAGTCGGGGAGTTATTACTGCTGGCCGACCGGGATGGCGGTCGATCCCGACGGGACGGTGTATGTGACCGGCGGATTCGGCGGGTACTTCAACGCGGGCGGTAAGCAGATCAAAGTGAAAAGCGCGAAACCCGCGCTCATGGATTTCTATCTCGCGGCATACGATAGCGACGGGGAATTCCTTTGGGCGGCGACTGGCGGCGGGGCAGGCGCGGACTGCGGCACGGAAGTGGCTGTGGGCGAGGACGGAATCTATGTCTGCGGCTACTATGAAAAAGAAGCCGATATCAGCGGGGAGGAAGTTTCCGGCACCGGATTGTTCAGCCATTTTGTCGCGAAGTACAGCTTCAAGGGGAAACTGCTCTGGATACAGACCGCGACCGACACCGAAAATATGTGGCCGAAGGATATCGCGCTGGATAAAGACGGCAGCGCTTACGCTGTGGGATTTTTTAAAGGCGGCGCGGTGTTCGGGAAATCCAAGCTGAAAAAGGTGATGGAGAAGAATTCCTACGTGGTGAAATACACTTCCGGCGGCGAGCAGGAATGGGTCAAACAGATGTCGGGCGGCACGGATTTTCTCACCGGTATCTATGAAAAGTCTATCGAGGTTTCGCCGGACGGAAATATCTATATCTGCGGGTACATGATCGGCGAAGTCCTTTTTGAAAAGTTTAAGTATAAAACCTCGATCACTAAATTCTCGAAGAACGAATGGCTCTATAACTACGAAATGTTTATCGCGAAGTACGAACCGGACGGCAAGTTCGTGTGGATGAAATCCGCCGGGGTCGATCTCTTCCCCGAAGGTTTCGATATCGACAAGGACGGGTATATTTACGTCTCGGGATACTTCAAGGGGATACTATCCGGGAAGGATATCGGAAAGGCCTCGGTGGGCGGTATCACGATTCAGGGGATAGTTTCCAAGGATGAGACAGTGGAAGAGGATATTTTCGCGGCGAAACTCGATCCCGAGTGCAAGGGAATTTGGGCGAAAACGTTCGGAGGACAGAGCTACGACAGGGCGTTCGATATTAACGTCGCGCCTAACGGCGATGTCGCGATCACGGGGAACTATGCCAACGAGGCAAAGTTCGATTCGAAGCAGGTGAAAGTGAAGAATTCCGCGGGCTTGAATTGGGATGTATATATCTGCATACTCGACAAGAACGGGAAGGTGAAAAACATCTGGTCGTGCGGCGGGGATAAGACCGATATCGGGGATAGTGTAGAGTATTCCGAGTCCGGGGAACTCTACGCGCTCGGGCTGTACGGTTCCACCGCGGATTTTGACGGGGATGAATTGACCCCGCCGGATAAACTCTCCGATATGTATATTTTAAAAGTAAAATAATTCTACCGATAAGTATTGAAAGTCCTGTGTTTGTGTGGTAAATTACAAACAGGGATGATTCTTCAGGGGGTTGACATGCGGAAAAGATCGTGGTTTGTCGCGGTTTTATTCCTTTTCTCGTCAATCGGTTTAGGGTTCGCGCAAGCCGATTTCAGCTTATCGCAGACTAATTTTCAGGAATTCGTTCCGCCGCCTATCGTCCGGAACGTTTATATCCGTTACTACCTTCTCGGCGGAAGCCTCGGGTCGGTAGGTTTCGATTATTTCTTCGACCGCAACTTTTGGGCGGGATTTAATGTCGGATTAAGCTACGTTCCGGGAATCGGCCCGGGAAGGACACTGGTAGTCGTGACCGATACCCTCGAAGCGGGATACTACCTTCTCGGTAATATCGATCAGGACTTCAGGCTGGGAGCCTTGTTCACATTCTCAGCCTATTTCTGCACGACCGCCGATACATGGCGGGAGATTTCGGATAAACCGTTCTGGGGTATCTATCCAGGACTATGGCTGACTATCGAAGCGTGGAATATTTCGCTCAGGGCGGGATTGGTCTACGATTTTAACGCGGCCAACCCGATGGTCTTTTTTCCGGCGTTCGGACTCGTTTTCTGATAAGGAGTCGTTATGAAAAAGGTAACCCTTTCGTTCGCGATCGTTCTCATTCTCGGTTCGTGTAATTTTATTCTGCCGCCGACTGTCGGACAGGAATATCAGGAATTCAGTATTAACGGGCCGAAGTATAGTTATGTTCTCGCCGACGATTACTTAATCATCGCGAATATCGATAGAGACATCATCAAGAAATTCGGTGTCGCCGAAGATGATACTTATCTCTATCTCTACTATGAATTCGGCGAATACAGGCCGGGTAAGATCATGACGACAATCGGAAAAATGAACGCCCCGAACGGTTCGATCACCGGGAAGTATTCTACCGGAATGGAGGGCCCGTCCCGCGACTACGGGACAGCGTCGAATACTATCGAGATGTTCTTCCCGTTCGTGGACTACTACTCCGTCGATGAAAAGATTTTCAATAACCTTGAAAGCGGGGGATTCTACTTCTATCTCAATTTCTACTCGAATAAAGTCAGGTTTTTGGAATATGGAAATATCAATTACAATTACGGATATACTGTCGCCGATGACAATCATATCGAGATACAGCTCAAGAAAAGCGCCATCGGCCTGTCCGGGATCGCGTTAAAAGACCTTGCGTTCGTAGTCGGTAAATGGGGTACGGGGAATAACGAAAACTGGGGTGTCGATTGGGATAATTTTTTCCCGGCAAAGAATATGAACGACATGATCAGGTATTATGTCACCGGCGCGGGTCAGGTGGTTTACCGTGGCGGCCCGGCTCAGGGCTATGTCGATATGTGGATTCATAACGGCGGCTTCTATTACAGCGATGCGGCGGCTCTCGCCCGGACGAATAGCTGGGTAACCCTGCGCGATCTCGATAACAACGACGCCTCCGCGACAATCGAAATTTTCATCCAGACCAACGGCGCGGGGCCGATGTCGGGGATAAAATTCTGGGTGACGAATTACTTGTCGGTACTGCCCTATACAGAATCGGCAGGCGGTTTTGGAAAGAATTTTACCATCGCGACAAACCGTCAGCAGGTGACGCCGGATAAGTTTCTGATCTACCCCGGCGTACAAACATTCGTCAATATGGTCTACAACGACAGTTCCACCGGAGCCGCGAGAACGAATAGTTTCGTCGCCGAGCCTGCCGCGAAACTGACTCTTTGGATGACGGGTATTTCCTTTATGGGTTGGTTATACAACGGTCAGGTGTCGTTCGCGAATACCCTCAACGGGTTTCAGAACTGGAAATGGGTCGTCCAGATGGAAAACGGTTACTATTCCAATTCGATGATGATACCTTCTGCCGAGGTCCCGTATGATATGACGCATTCAGGCGCGTTGATGAAGGCTTATTGGGGCGACCGGATGGATAACTTTGGGGCGGATGTCATGTTCCCGGACTGTACTGCCTTCGATCCGAATACTCAAGGATTGAAAATATTCTACGACGGATTGAGTCCCAAGATTGAGATATATACGAAATGAATTAATATTTGACCTCGAGGAAATATGCGCGATTACGCGGATTTACCCCTGCATGACGGAAAGGACGGGATACCGTACCCCGTGGACAGGAGCGTTTACAACGACTCGATCGATTCTCTCGAGAAGCCGATCCGCCGCGCGAAGGTCTCGCATACCGGTCGGGATATGATGTTTTCTGTCCTAAAAAGGTTTTTCCAGACAAACAATCCGGAACCATCGGCCGTGGGGGTGTAGATGGACTTATGGATGTATGTCTTTTATATTTTCGCCGGATCGATCATGTTCTCATCCATCTTTGTGTTCTTTATCGTCATCAATAAACAAAAAGCTGTCGCTTTCCGGTATTTCCCGTTAGTGCAGTTTGCGCTTCTGTTCTATCTAATAGTCGAATTTCTCCTTTTCCAGCACAAGCTCGCCCGTCCGGAACTGTTCCTGACTGACGTCGAATGGATGACGAGGGTACAATTCGGGATGTACGGTGTATTCATGATCTGCCGGTTTATCTTCTTCAATTCACTGCTCGATGTATCGGGCAGGGCGGTTAAATTCGTCCTGTTTCCCGCGATAATGCTCATTTACTTCGGCATGCTCTTTACGCCGTTTTTCTGGAACGGGCAGACTCATTCCCCGGGATGGGGATACTTTTTATGCCAGGGGATTAATATCACGCAAATCGCATACTTTCTCGTAACAATCCTGCTGTTCGGGAAAAGGGTCGAGGACGAGGTAAAACGGAAACTCCTCGGCATCTGGAAAATCCTGATCGTCTTCTATCTGCCGTTTATTGTGTTTCAGGGTTACTTTCATCTTGTCTTCCTTCTGCAGAAGGAGTATGAAAATGTGATGCGGCTTAGCTCGTTTTTATACATCCTCGGCGGGGTCAGTCTCGTCATGCTTGTAAACATCGCTTTCCTCGGCGTTATCCGGACGCATGTCCTCAGCGGAATGGACCAGCCTGTTCAGGCCAAGAAGGGCGCGGACAGTGGAGTCCGGCCGGATACTACTGACGAGAAAGCGGTTTCCCAACGTGAGTCCGAGATCATGCGTCTGATCGCCGCGGGCAAAAGCAACAAAGAAATCTGCCAAACACTTTACATCTCCCTGCCCACAGTCAAGACCCATATCTATAATATCTACCGTAAACTTTCGGTCAGAAATAGGGTCGAACTAATCAACCGCATGAACGATACCGGCGGACTTGAGTTCAGGAAGCCGGGATCACTCAGTGGGTGAAACGCTGTTTCAAATTTAACTTCTTTTCGCAAACTTTATCAAGAATTCTCCGGAGCTTTCTGTTATAATATCCCTATCGTAAAATCGCAGGAGAGAGTATGAATATCCTTAAACTTGACCCATCGAACATCGCATCGGAACATATCTGCTGTGCATTCTCGGATAAAAAGGTTGCCGCCGGATATGAGGCGAAGAAGGCTTTACTCGCGGACGGGTTCCCTCGGGGCTTCGTTTTTAAAAAGCTGAATGTGAAACACAAGGTGTTCATCGAGTACGCCCCCGACGAGGCCGCATGGCTCCCGGTGGATGCGCCGGGATACCTCGGCATTCATTGTTTCTGGGTTGCCGGGCAGTATAAGGGGCAGGGCCACGGGAAGGCGCTGATGGACGAATGTATCCAGGACGCATCGGGGACGAACGGGGTATACGCGATCACCTCCGCGAAGAAGCGCCCGTTTTTTACCGACAAGGCTTTTTTCCTGAAGAACGGGTTCGAGACCTGCGACACCGCGCCGCCGTATTTCGAACTCATGGTCAGGCGTAACGGAAACGCGCCTCTGCCGAAATTCCGCGATAACGCCCGCCGGGCGGAATGTCCCCAAAAGGACGGTATCGCAGTCTACTACACAAACAGGTGTCCGTTCACCGAGTACTACACAGACGAGCTGGAAGCGGTTGTTCGGGCGAAGGGACTGAACTTCCAAAGAGTGAAGGTAAGTTCTGTCCGTGAAGCGAAGGATATACCGTCGGCGGCGAGTATCTATTCGATTTTTTACAACGGGAAATTTGTCACGCATGAAATCCAAACAAGCGGACGTTTCGAGAAGCTGTGGGCGGGGATGGATAAATAACCTAAGTTTAATCGGAAAACGCGCTTTTCATTTGAAGTGGGCTTTTTATTGCGATTCGCACATTGTAGCTTTATACTAATGGAAGTGAGGCGCGGCCGTGAAAAAACGCAATCTGGTTTTTATCGGTTTAATTGTTTACGTCGCGGGTATTGTGCTCTACCTTGTCGTCGGAAACCTGATCGAAGGGATCGGGCTGAAGGAGCATTATTACAACGACCTCCGAAGCTATGCGAAGGGTATCGTGTTTTCCGCGGGAATGGACTATCTCAACTCTTCCGAAAGTTATCGATTGAACGGAAACCCCGGTATTTTGTCGAATATATCGTCCATTTCGGCAGCGTTCGGAATGGAATCCTGCGAGATCCTTCTCGAGAAAGACGGCAGGTATTACTATTCCTTCGATACGGCGATACCGTCGAAAACGGGGCAGTATGTCGAGTTCATTCATCCCGGAGAGCAATGGATTGAGGGGATCGGCAAACGGGGGGTGTATTCCTCGCTTAAGGAACTCGACGGCAAGAAAAGCGGATCGTTCTACACAAAGGTGATCGGCGGTAAGGACGCGGCGATTATTGTAGGGTTTCATTTCGGCGATAAGAACGAAATCTTCAGCGCCGGGATTTTTCTCTGGATATATTCAGGCTTGACCGGGCTGTACTTTCTCGTGCTGATCCTGCCGTTTATTATCCTTTACGCCCGTTCGACCCGCAAAGAGCACGAGCAGATGGTGCAGTTGATCCATACCGACCAGTTGACATTTCTGCCCTCGCGCACAAAACTCCTCATCGACCTCAAGAAGATGGACAATCCCACGATCATCATCATCAATATCGATTCGTTCAAGCAGATTAATAGCGTATTCGGCACGAAGGCCGGGGATTTTGTGCTGATCGGCGTCGCGAACCGGATCAAGTTCCTTCTGCCGGACCCGAACTACAAGGTGTACCGTCTCCATTCCGACGAATTTGCTATCGTGGCGGACGACGATATCGACCCCGATAGGCTGATCGTCTTCCTCGAGTACCTTGTGACCGGGATCGCCGACAAGATATTTTTTTACAACCGCAACGAGATCAGTATCAGCGTCACTGTCGGTATCGCCAAAGCGTCGATGCTGATCGACCCCGACGAAGAAGAAATATGGCAGTCGCTTGTGACCTACGCAAGTACGGCTCTTCACGCGGCAAGGCGAAACAACCTGAACTTCCTGATCTATGATGAGCGCTCCGAATACTTCTCCAATCCGGCGGATAACGTGAACTGGCTCAATATCATCCGTTCCGCGATCAAGGACGACCGGATCGTACCTTTCTGCCAGGCTATCTATAACAACAAAACCAATAAAATCGAGAAGTTCGAATGCCTTGTGCGGCTGATCGACGAATCGAACGGGATCGTCCCGCCCTCGAACTTTCTGGATGTCGCGAAGAAGACGCGCCTCCTCAATCACATCTCGAGGATTATGCTGGAGAAAGCGGTCGAGTATTTCGAGGACACCCCATACGAATTCTCGGTCAATCTCGCTTTTTCGGACATCAAGAACGCGTCGCTATTGGTATTCATCGAGGACTTGCTCTCAAAACACCCTAAAGCCGCGAAACGGTTGGTGCTGGAAATACTCGAGTCGGACGGAATAGGTGATTTCGAGATATTGCAGGATTTTTGCAAAAAAGTGAAGCACCACGGCGTAAAAATCGCCATCGACGATTTCGGGAGCGGATACTCGAACTACGAAAACATCCTCAAGCTCGGGGTGGACTTCCTGAAGATCGACGCATCGCTTGTGAGGGAATTGCCTGTCAGCAAACATTGCTTGGTCATCGTGCAGAGCATCACTATGTTCGCGAGCCAACTTGGGATACAGACCATCGCGGAATTCGTCTCGAGCCGCGAGATATTCGATACGGTCGCCGGGCTCGGAATCGGCTTTTCGCAGGGGTACTATATCGGTAAGCCCGGACCCGTCGAGGAAGTGTTAAACGCGTTAGGTAAAGATTAGACCGGTTCCACGATAATGGATTCGTCCACCTTCTCGTGCAGGAACTGCTGGATCGCCATCAATGTGCCTGTCTGAGCGCCGGGACAGCCCTGACACGCGCCGAGGTAGTTGATGTAGACGATCGTTTTCCCGTCTTCGTCCTTGATATCCACCACTTCGAGGCTTCCCCCGTCCTGCGCGAGGATCGGCTTGATCTCGGCTTCGAGCACCGATTCGATCTTTTTCAGTCTCTGGACTACGGTCATCGATTTAAAATCCTTGGTTTCCGTTGCTTCCGCCATTTTTTCCTTCTCCATTTCTTTTCTTACGTCATGAAGTATATCGACAAGGTAATATTTTCGCTTTTCGTGTCCGCCGGGCTTGATGCACGATTTACAAAACGCGCCGGCCTTGGTATAGTTCGTGATCTCTTCGACCGTCTTGAGGTCGTTGATCCGGATGACGTCGCGGATAGTCCTGAGACTCACCCGGGCGCATTCGCACACGATCTCCTCTTCCTCGAACGACGCCATATCGACGCCCTTGTAGAGCGAAGCGGCTTTCTTGATGACGTCATAGGCCATCACACTGCAATGCATCTTCTGGGGCGGGATAGCCGGAATGTCGTCTTTATCGCGGAGGGAATGCTCGACATCGATATTCGTGATCGCGACCGCTTCGTCGACAGTCTTGCCGATGCACATTTCCGCCATCACGTCGCTCGACGCAATAGCCGTACCGCACCCGAACGACTTGAAGCGCGCGTCGAGAATCTTGTTCGTGCCCTTCTCGACCGCCCAATAGAGCCGGACAGCGTCGCCGCATGCCTCGGCGCCCCAGTCCGCGACGATCAGTTTCGCGCCCATCGCTTCAGCTTGGGCTTCGGTGATCTCGCCTCTATATTTCGGATCGTCCATTCTCGCGGAGACCTTGTCGGAGTACTGCTCCCACAATGCGCCGCCGATTAAATCGTTCTTTCCCATGTTTACCTCTTAGTAGCTGGAAGAAATCTTTCTCAGCCTTTCGACCGATTCTTTAAATACGTCTATCGTGTAATCGATTTCCTGTTCCGTGGTGAATCGCGACAACGAGAGCCGGATACCGGTATGTGCGAGTTCGCTGTCGAAACCTATCGCGACAAAGGTCGGATTGGGCTCGAGGGATTCCGAGGCGCATGCGCTCCCGGTCGAGGCGGCGACCCCTTTTTTATTGAGGTCCCAGATCATCGATTCGCCCTCCACGCCCTTGACGCTGACCAGGATGGTGTTCGGCGTGCGGAGTTCCCGTTTCCCGATAACCATGGTATCGGGAATAGACGCTATTGAATCCTCGAGCTTGTCGCGGAGGCGCTTGACTTCGGTCTGTTCGAACTCGAGGTTTTCCGCCGCGAGTTCCATCGCGTAACCCATCCCGATAAGCGAGGGGACATTGACCGTCCCGGCTCGTTTCCCGCCCATTTGCTCGCCGCCGTGAAGAAGGGGCGTAAGCCTCAGCCCTTCGCGGATATAGATACCGCCGATCCCCTTGGGGCCGTGGAACTTGTGCGCGCTGAACGTCAGGAAGTCCACGTCGGCGTCGCGGACATCTACCGGTATCTTGCCGATAGCCTGTACGGCGTCGGTATGGAACAACGCTCCGTTGTCATGCGCGATCCGGGCGAGTTCCTTCACGGGAAAGATCAGGCCGGTCTCGTTATTCGCCCACATGATCGAAACGAGGGCGGTTTTATTCGGGTCGATATATTTCTTTAGGATTTGCCCGTCGACAATACCGTCGCTGTTGAGCGGAAGCTGGATCACTTCGACTCCGAGCTCGGAGAGAAAACGTGCCGTATTGGTGACACAGGGATGTTCGACAGGCGAAATGATGATCTGCGGGCGTTTGCCGTGACGTAAAATATCGAAATAGACGCCTTTCAGCACCATATTGTTGCTTTCGGTCGCGCAGCTTGTAATGAGGATATCCGAGCTGTCGGGCGCGTCGATCGCCTTGTACATCCGGTCGAACGCGAGCCTCATATACGGATGCGGCTCCGTGCCGAAATCGTGCAGTGAGTTCGGATTCCCGTAAATCTGGGTGAAGAACGGATCCATCGCTTCTTTTACTTTCGGGTCCACTAACGTCGTAGCGTTGTTGTCAAGGTAAACTTTCTGCATGTGACCACCTCAATTCACGGTTCAATTATAGTCTATTTCGTCTTGAAAATCAAGTAAAAAGACGGGTATATACTACTATTATTGTATGAATAATACTATGCCGTTTCTATTCCCTTTTCACGGAGGAGGGATTTTACACGGGACAAATCCAAACCCGGGCGGAGTTTGAATAACAGCTTATTCCCGGAAATTTTCGGGCTTTTTACAGCGGGAAAACGCGAAACTATTTTCAACGACGCGCGTCCGGCCTCGACCGAGAAGCTCCTGAACGTAAGCGAGACGTCTTCACAGCCCGTGGAAACCTCATGCTTGCCGCATTCGCACATGTCGCGGGAACACTCGTGATCGCCGCACTGTGAGTCGCCGCACCCGGAACAATGTGACATAAAATCCTCCGGTAATAATATAACAAAAAATGTAAAAAAA
The DNA here is from genome assembly GCA_001829415.1 of Spirochaetes bacterium GWF1_51_8. Taxonomy (GTDB): domain Bacteria; phylum Spirochaetota; class Brevinematia; order Brevinematales; family GWF1-51-8; genus GWF1-51-8. Next base: position 41,003 of record MIBE01000025.1, on the reverse strand, counting down.
GGAAAGAAGCGGTGAGTTGGGAAATCCGCGAAAACGCCTTGAAAAATTGTCAAAACTCGAAATATATGGTATTCTAAAATGAATTCTTAAGGGAGGCGAAAATGCCCAGCGTAATGATAGTCGACGATTCGATGGTGATGCGGAAAAGCCTGCGGACGATGCTTACCCAGGCGGGATACACTGTCACCGCCGAGGCAACCGACGGCGACGAAGCTGTCGCCTTGTTCGAACAGCATCATCCGGATATTGTCACCCTCGATCTGAATATGCCGAAAATGAACGGAATGGAAGTGCTGAAGGAAGTCATTAAAAAGCACCCGGGGGCGAGGTTTGTCGTGATCAGCGCGGTCGAGGAAAAAGAGACCGTAATGGAAGCCCTGAAGCTTGGCGCGAAATACTATATCTTGAAACCTGTCACATATGATAAAGTTTTGGAAACCATGCAGAGAGTAGGCCAGGCTTAACTAAGGGGGAGAGATTTGGAATTCAAGTATCGTCTGGACAAAATCTCGCATAATCCGATCGAATGGGAATACTTCCAGTCCGAGTTGGAGAAACTTTCGATCTATTCGCTCGATAACAAGACCGACGCGCTTCTCCTGAACGGCGATGAAAACAACACCGATCTGGCGGCATCGTTATTTAACGTGTATCGCGGGCGTGTGACCGATCTCTTTAGCCTCTGTATCCCCTCCCAGCTTGAGAAGATCGGGAAATCCAAGCCTGTCATCAAGAACGAAGTCGTCCTGAACGATGTGACGGCATTCCTTCATCTTAAAGGCAAACGCTCCGTACTGCTCTTTCAGAGTATGGATAAGCATACCGCGCGGACATGGATGGCGAATATGTCCGGAGGCGCCGATTTACAGGATCACGGCGACGCGATGGTCTGCGACGCGATGGCCGAGAGCCTCAATATCGCGACCGGCCGTTCACTTCCGCAGTTCGATATTTCGTTCGGCCCCGGCGACATTTCCATACCGTTTACAGTGTATTCTCCCGGCCTCGTGCTGAAAAGCCCGCATGCGCCGTTCGTGCTGGAGGAGATGTCCAGCGGGACGACCGCGATTACGCTTGGATTGATGGTGATAAAAAAGTACGAAGACGAGAAAAAGAAATAGGGTCTAATCGGAAAGCGGCATCTCTTCGATCCATGCCACGCTTTCGAGGTAAGTCTTTGTCAGATCGCTCATGTGAATATTCAGCCCGTCCAACAGATCGGTGATTTTCTGTAAATTGACCGCCGTTTTTTCCGTTTCTTCGATCAGCGTCAGGAGCTTCCCGAGAGTTCCGGAGCGCTGTGTCAACGCGAGCGTGATCTCTTCATTCAGGTTAAGTTCCTTGAGAATTTCGTCCAGCGATATCTGGAATAACGCGTCTATCAGCGAAAGCAGGCCGACAAGGAATCCCGCGTCGAGAATGTCGCGGTTTGTCTGGCCGAGCGAGTTTTTCAGGAAAAGCTCCATCGCCTTGGCGCGCTGTCCGGCGATCTTGAACAGCGGGTTCTTGTTGCGGTCGCCGCCGGAACTGGCGTAGCTGAGCAGGATCAGCCAGTGCATGAGGTTGTTGAGCCCGAGGAGCGCGATCGCATGACGGACTGACGTGATTTTCGAACGGGTGCCGAACGCGGCCGAGTTGATGAATTTCAGCAGGTTGATCGTCATATCTGGATATTTCTTGAATACGGATTCCACTTCGGGTATGTCGGGATTTTTCTGCAGGAGCTTGATCAGTTCGAGGATGGCGAGCTTGTCGGGATCGATCCGTCTGCCGGAAAGGATGACCGGCTTCGAGAAAAAGTATCCCTGAAAGAGCTCGAACCCCATCTGCTTGCAGTATTCGAACTGCTCCATATCTTCGACTTTTTCCGCGAGGAGCTTTATCTTATACTTTGAGAAAGTGTCGAGTTTACGTTTGAGGATGAACGGATCGTTTTTCAGGATGTCTACCTTCACGATGGAAATCAGATCGAACACGGGACGGAAGTACTCGATGAACTGATCCTTGAATACGAAATCGTCGAGCGCGAAAATATATCCTTTGTCCCTCATTTCGGAGACCTGTGTGATAAACTCGGGACTCATGATCGTGCTCTCGAGTATCTCGAACACGAACTTTTCGCCCTTGAGGGGATTGAGGATACCTTTATCGAGAATTGCTTCGTTGATGTTGATAAAACCGAAGGAACTGCCGAGAAGTTTTCGGACACCGAAAGTGTTAAGGGTGGAAATCAGGACTTCCGACGTCGCGGAGACATCGTCGACAATTTCAGCGAAATTTTTTACTGCGGTCGTCCGGAAAAGCAGTTCGTATCCATAGATCGAACCTGATTTATCCAATATCGGCTGACGCGCGATAAAGACATTGTCCTCCGTCATTTGCATTGATAACCCCTGTGTAATCCTCGATACGGACGGAACTCCCCTTTCTATATATCCGGTATTACTTGAAATCCGATTCCTGGCTTTCGGTTTCGAAACCCTTGCTGAGTCCGAAAATGACTATCGCCAAACCGAGGATGGTGACGACTATCGCGATGAACGCCAGAAGGCCGTCATAGTTGGTGGTGATCGGCCTGATCAGCAGATATCCTATAAAAGTGATTACGATCCCCGCTAACACCAGCGCCCAGTTCTTTTTTGTCATTAATCTGCGTTTCATAAATTCTCCTTTATACCTATACTATTGTGAAGAAAAAAGCATTATAAATCAAGTTTTACGGGATTCCGTTTTTCATCATCTCCCGGACATAACGGGTGGCTTCCCGTTTGTGGGGAAAGTTATGCTCGCGGGAGTGGAAGTTCGACGTGTGCACCCGTTCGCCGCGCCGCCGTTTCGCGAGGCGCGACCTGTCCTCGAAATGGAGCAGTTCGTGATAGATCACATAGTCGAGGACATACCCCGGCAGTTCCCGTTCGCGGAAAAGCGGGTGGATTCTGATCTCGTTCTTCTTGTGGTGATAACTGCCGAGGGTGAGGCGGGTATAACGTTTCTTGATGCGGCCGCGGCTCCAGACAATACTCGGGAGCTCGTCGAATCCGAAATAGGCCTCGTTCACCGTAGATATTTTACTTACCAGCAATTCGTCCATCGAGCCAGTTTACTCCTTTCCATCGGAATTTCCGTTGATCGGGGTCGGAATTGAAGTTCCGCGTCGTCTGTTCCATACTGTCGTTTCCGTAGCGTTCCATAAAAGCGTCCGCGATCACAAGCGCCGCCGCGCTTTCGATTACCACACCCGCCGCCGCCACCGCCGTGACATCGGATCGTTCGGTCACGGCCTTCGCCGCCTCGCCTGTTGCGATATCCGCCGTATCGAGCGGTTTCATCAGGGTGGGGATCGGTTTCATCACCGCCCGCACTATCACGGGACACCCGTTCGTCATCCCGCCCTCTATTCCGCCCGCGCGGTTGGTTTTCCGGTAATACTCATTTTTATCATTGTCGAAATAAATCTCGTCATGCGCCTCGCTGCCGGGAGTTCCCGCGAGGCCGAAACCGTTACCGATCTCGATACCCTTGATAGCTTGGATACTCATGATCTCCGATGAGAGCCGGGCTTCGAGCCGGCGCGGCGCCGACTGGTAGCTCCCGAGCATCGGCGGAATAGGGTAGATCACCGTTTCGATCACTCCGCCCATCGTCTCGCCCTTCGCGCGGTAATCGTCTATCATCGCGGTGATCTCTTTCTCCTGCGTGCCGCCGCACGCCGAACCGATAGGCGAGGCTTCCGCTCGGCTCCGGATTTCAGCGAGCGTCATCGCGGAAGTGTCGATCTTTATCCCGCCCCATTCGACCACATGCGAGAACACCTCGATCCCGAAACGGGCGAGGAATATCTTCGCGACTGCTCCCGCCGCCACACGCGCCGCGGTCTCGCGGGCGCTCGAACGTTCGAGGACGTGCCGGATATCGTCCGTCAGCCCGTACTTATACGCGCCGACAAGGTCGGCGTGGCCCGGCCTCGGGCGGGTGATCGGTTCGGTGACTTTATCTTTCCAGTTTTCGTAATCCTTGTTCCAGACCATGAGCGCGATTGGCGAACCGATCGTTTTGCCGTGACGTACCCCGGAAATGATATCCGCCCGGTCGGTCTCTATCTTCATCCGCTGGCCCCGTCCGTAGCCGCCCTGACGCCTCGCGAGTTCGCGGTCGAGCACCGTCTGGTCGATCTCCAGTCCGGCGGGCATCCCGGAGAGGACTGACAGCATACCTTTGCCGTGGGATTCCCCCGCGGTCTCGTAACGGATGATATTCATATCACTCTCCCTCGAAATGCCGGAAGCCGGTCTTGAAGTCCGATGGCGAAAACTCTTTCTCGAAGTAGCCGATCCGGTACCCGCTTTCGAGAATCCGTCCGACAGGCGTAACGGAAACCCCGGTATGCTCGTAGACCGCCGCGGAGTCGATAGACTGCTCGGAGGTAAACAGGAGCTCGTAATCCTCACCGCCCGTCGCGGCGAGGGTATAGAAGAAAAACGGGTCTTTCTCAAATTCCTTGCCGATCTCTTCGGCGGAAACGGGCAGCTCGTTCATCTCGAGGAAATAGCCCGTGCCGCTTTCTTCGGCGATATGCTGAAGGTCGGCGAGTACTCCGTCGCTGATATCTATACAGGAGCGGATGATGTAATGTTCGGTTAGATACTCGATCAGTTTCAGCCTCGGCGACGGGCAGAAATGGCGCGAAAGGAAATAGTTCGCGGATTTCACCTTGACGGAATGCGGAGCCTGGAGCAGTTTCAGCCCGAGTGCGCTGTCGCCGACCTTGTTCGAGATATAGATAATGTCGCCGGGCTTGGCCCCGGAACGGAGGATCGGTTCTTTGATCGGGTGGCCGGTCATCGCCACTGTGATGAACAACGTGTCCGAACGGACGATATCCCCGCCGGCAAGAGCGCACCGGTAAAGGATCGCCGAGTCGTGGATACCGGTCATCAGCCTGAGGAACTGCGCGTCCGTGAACGGCTTCGGCAGCCCGAGAGTAAGAAGCGCGGCGTCGGGATATCCGCCCATTGCCGCGATATCGCTCAGGTTCACCGCCATAACCTTATAGCCGAGATCGGCGAGATCGGTCTTATCGAGGATGAAATGGACGCCGTCGACCATCGTGTCGGTGGTCAGGAGACTGCCCGGATGGTGCAGGACAGCCGCATCGTCGCCGATACCGGTTCCCCGGACAGGTAAGTCGGAGAACATTTCGCGAATCGCACGGATCATCTCGAATTCGTTCATCTTCATTTCTTATTCTTTCCCATAAGGACGTTGTTCAGGTCGTTGATCGAGTCGATTTTCCCGATGATGATCAGGATGTCGTCCTCACGCAGGGGTTCGTTGGGATCGGGAACCTCGTCGAAATCGAAGTCGATGATATTACGGAAGTTGTCGTCGAGCCGTTCTACCTGGTGCTTGATCGCGACCACGTTGACACGGTAGTTCTTGCGGAACTCGAGGTCTAAGAGGGACTTATTCGCTATGGCGCTCGTCACCTTGATCTCCACGATGGCGTGGTCTTTCCACATCTGCTCCATATTGAGCAGGAAGCCGTGGAGGCCGAAGAGGCGTTTCGCGAGCTTGTTCGCGGTCTCGATCTCGGGTTCGATTATATCCGTCACCCCCATGAGCTGGAGTATCTTGAAATGCTCTTTCGTGTTCGCACGGGCGACGATGCGCGGGATTTTGAACTGCTTGAGCAGGAGAGTAGTCAGGATCGAACTGACAAGGTCGATTCCGATACAGACCACCGCGCAGTCCACCTGGTGGACACCCGCCTCGCGGAGCGCGTTCTCGTCCGACGAATCCAGCACATACGAGTGCATCGTCAGTTCTTTCATCTTATCGACGAGATCGGGGTTTTTGTCGATTACGATCACCTCGGCGCCCTGGTCGATCAGGTTCTTTGCGACATGGTTGCCGAAAAGGCCGAGTCCGATGATCGCGAATTGCGTCCTGTGTTCGAGTACTTCCAATGCCATATGGGAAACCCTCCCCTGAAACTTTCGCGATAAATTATAAAGGAAGCGCTGTAAAAAACAAGTAATTCGGCACTTTGTAATTCCGCTTGACAAACGGAAATAACAATTTAAAATTAAGAACATCATTCACAGGTACGTTAAAGCAAGGGGGAATTCCATGAAAGCCACGGTTTCAACCAGTCTGCTGCTCATACTTCTGTCGTGCGGGAAGAATGAATGTATCGATATCAAGGGAAACTTTGAGACGGCTATGGACGGTACGACCGCGATCTACCGCGCGAAGTGGGACGGCCATTCGGTCGCGATTCTCAACGAGGTCGGCTGCGATTTCGCAACATGTCTTTTAATTCTCCGCTTTTCACAAAACGCGGTGGAATATATCGAAAGGGTATCGGGTGAAAAGCTTCCCGACCCGATTTTGGTAAAACTAATAAAACCGGAGAGTAATCCTTACAATTACGGCGGATGTTCTATTAATGGTGCGGCACAGGTTCTACTGAAAATGACACCGGGTATAAAATCACCCATAACGATTTTTCACGAGTTCACGCATCTCCTGCCGGCATCAAAAGTAAGTCTCTTTGGATTTTTTAACGAGAGCAGGGCGAGGTATATCAGCTATTTGTATGCTGACGAATATATATTCCGGAATACAAATAGCTTTGAATTCATTTGTAGTGTTTCGGTGTTTTCAAACATCGTTCCTCTTTCATTAAAAAATGTACAGGGCTCGGAGCGTGGTCTATTCGATATTTCGGTTTTATTGGTGAAACTGTCGATGAAAGAACGATTCTATCTTCCTTTAGCGGAAATGCTGACTAATTTCAACAAGAACTATCACGACCAGATATTCACATTGAAAATGAGTAAATCATATAATTGGGGGGTGATATTTTATTCTACTTATGCTTTAGCGTTCTCATATTATCTTATAGAAAAATACGGACTTGACGTTTGTCAGGAAATGATGAATAAAGAGTTTGAATATCCCATTCCGGATAACTTCCAGATATTGTTACTGGAAGAATTTTACAAAAAATCATTATCCGAACTGGAAACCGGTTTTACGAATTATATCTCGCATTATTTATACCAGAATAGATATCTCCATGACACGAATATCATAAGCGAAATAGAGAGCTTCTTTATGAATATAAAAAACAGCCCAGAAAGTCTTAAAACTGAATAAAAAAGCAATAGATGGAGATAACTATGACCGCCGCTGAAATCATCGAGACGCTCGGACTTATCCCGCATCCCAAGGAAGGCGGATTTTTCCGTGAGCTATACCGTTCGGACGAGTCTATCGATTTGTCCGGCACGCGTTATCGCGGGAAACGCGCGTTCTCCACCGCGATCTATTTTCTCCTGACACCGGAGACGTTCTCCGCGATGCATCTCCTCCAGAGCGACGAGATTTTCCATCTCTATCTGGGCGGCCCGGTCGAGATGCTGAACTTATACCCCGACGGGAGCGGCAAGGCGGTCAGGATCGGATTCGATCTTATGTCGGACGAGCGTCCGCAGGTCGTGGTACCGCGTGGAGTCTGGCAGGGCTCGCGTCTGGCTAACAGCGCCGAGTATGCGCTCATGGGCACGACGGTCGCGCCCGGCTTCGAGTACGAGGACTTCTCCGACGGCGTCCGGGCGGAACTGACCGCGAAATATCCCCGGTTCGCCGGGATGATCGACGGACTCTGCCTGAAGTAACCGCTTCAGTTCGCCGGTTTTCTTGCTTATCCCTGTGAATGCAGTTAAACTATTTTCCTGAATATGTTTACGAGGCGTAGCGACATGACTGTCGGATTTACTTACGATTCGAGAAGCGAGTACCGCAAACTGGGTTATCGGGAGGAAGAGATCGCCGAATTCGACAGGGACGAGACTATCGACGCCATCGAAGAGGCGTTGAAGAGCTATGGTCTGGATGTCGAACGGATCGGCGGAATCCGGTCTCTCACTGAAAAACTCGCGGCGGGGAAGCGATGGGACTTTGTGTTCAACATCTGCGAGGGGATGTACGGCTACGGGCGCGAGGCGGCGGTTCCGGCATTGCTGGACGCTTACCGCATCCCGTATGTCTTCTCCGACGCGTTTGTGCTCGCGCTCACCCTGCATAAGGGAATGACGAAGGCGGTGGTTCAGGCGGCGGGCGTCCCTACCGCGGAGTCGTGGGTAGTCGCCTCGCGCGGCGATCTCGACAAGGTTCCCGACCGTTTTCCCCTCTTTGCCAAGCCGATAGCGGAAGGTTCCGGTAAGGGAGTTCATCCCCATTCGGTGATCCAATCACGCGCCGAACTGGAAAGAGTAGCTCTCGATCTGGTGCAGATGTTCGGACAGCCCGCGCTGGTCGAGAAGTATCTTCCGGGTAAGGAATGCACGGTCGGGGTGATCGGTAACGGGCTTGACACGAGGGTGATCGGGGTCGATGAAATCGTGTTCGGCGGCGGTGTCGAGTCCGGCGGGGATACGTTCCTCAACAAGCAAAGCGGCGCCGGAAAGATCGTCCAGAAACCGGTCGAGGGCGGTCTCGCGGACAAATGCGCCGATATCGCGCTCAGGGCGTACCGTGCGCTCGGGTGCCGGGACTGCGGACGGATCGATATCCGCTGTGACGAGAACGGGGAACCGTTCTTCCTCGAGATCAATCCGCTTCCCGAGCTCAATCCCGCCGATTCCGAAATCTGCCTGATAGCGGCGAACGCAGGAACGGACTACCGCCGTTTCATGGCATCGATCCTCGATACCGCTCTCTTGCGGATGGGTAAAAAGTAAATAAAAAGTTGATAAATGATACTATATATGATATCATTGTATAAAGGAAGTATCGAAAGTGTCGACAAAATTAAAGAGAATAAAAAGCATTCTTGATAATCCAAAGTCGGTAAGCTTTAATGATATAAAAATAATTCTCGAGAACTTTGGATATTCAGGAGAGCAACCCAGCAGAGGAAGTAGTCATTATATTTTCAGAAAGGAAGGATGTTATTCCATAACAGTTCCGAAAAAACACCCATATGTAAAAGAACATTATATAAAAGAAATAATTTTATTACTTGAATTGGAGGATTGGTATGAAGAAAACAGTTGATTATTATCTCAAACTTCCTTATACAAGAATTATCAAGAATAACGAGGATGGTTCTTTGTTTATTAAAATTCTTGAACTTCCTGGTTGTATCTCGGAGGGTGATAATATTGAAGAAGCATATGAAATGATAAATGATGCAATGCGTTTATGGATAAATGATTCCTTAAAAAATGGAAAAGAAATCCCTTTGCCGGATGAAATGATTGAAAAAAAGTATAACGGAAAAATTCATCTTCGAATTCCAAAGCATTTACATAAAGAATTGGTAGAAGAAGCTGAGAAAAATTGTGTTAGTCTTAATACATATTTAGTATCAATAATATCAATGAATATGACTCAAAGTAGCATTGAAAGAAAAATTAAAACTATGATAGAACAAACTGAAATGGAAAAAAGGACTGAAGATGAGATGAGTTTTGAGACAAAGTTTCCAAATGCAATATATCCAAGTTGGAAAGAAGAAGCGGTAAAATATACTAACTAAAATGGAGGGAAAAATGAAAAGAAAAAATCAAAACACTAAAACAGATAATGTAAAAATAAGAAAAATTTGTGCAAATTCTATTATATTAGGTGTCTTCCTTCCAAAATTATCATATAAAAGACTTAACAACCTTGATCCTGGAAATTATGAAACTATTTCAGTAAGTTATAAAACAATAAGGAGTAGTTATGATAACTCAGAAAAGGATATAAAAAATGTTTATCAAGAAATAGAGTTTTTATTGTTTCAACTGAATCAAAAAACAAATGAAAAATTATCTACATTTGAACTTCTTGCTGAATTCGAAATCAGTTTTAAAATGCAAGAAATAATAAATGAAGAAATTTTTCAAGAATTAAAGAATTCATGTCTTCCACTCATAGTAAATCCTTATATGCGTGAATTAATTCCTTCGATAATGACACGTATAGGTCTACCTCCCATTTTCCTGCCTTTTTTTGAAATTCAAGAAACTCAAAAGTAAAAAATACTTTAAAAAACTATTGACAACATTCGCTGATTGTGGTAAAATATACTACTAAGATGATAGTATAGGTAGTGTATATGAAAATTTCTACACGGTCGCGTTACGGACTTAGGCTGATGTTCGAACTGGGACTGCGTTATCACGAACCCCTCGTACAGTTAAAGGTGATCGCGGACACGCAGCAGATATCGGAGAAGTACCTGAGTCAAATTATTATCCCGCTCCGTGCGGCGGGATTGGTGGAGTCGGTTCGCGGCTCGCAGGGCGGATACCGGCTTGCGAAAACCCCGCAATCGATCACTGTCCGCGAGGTGATCGAAACGCTCGAAGGGTCTCTCTACCCGGTGGACTGTTCCGACGGTAAGGAATGCCCGAGACAGAAGATTTGTCCCTCGACGAGCGTGTGGACGCGCCTCGGAGACAAGATCATCGAGACTCTCGATGCGATAACACTGGAAAACATGATAGAAGATTACCGTAACCGAATCAGCGCCGATTTGGCGTTCGATATCTAAAGGAGGTCCTATGGCGAAGATTGCGCAGAGTATCACCGAACTGGTCGGGAATACGCCGTTACTCAAACTGAACAGGCTGGTACCGGGGCTGCAGGCCGACGTACTGCTGAAACTCGAGAATTTCAATCCGTGTTCGAGTGTAAAAGATAGAATTGGTTTGGCTATGATCGAGGACGCGGAGAAGAAAGGGCTGATCGGCCCGGATACGGTTCTTGTCGAGCCGACAAGCGGAAATACCGGGATCGCTCTCGCGTTTGTCGCGGCGTCGCGAGGATACAAACTGATCCTTACGATGCCCGAGACGATGAGTGTCGAGCGGAGAAAACTTTTACAGATCTTCGGGGCGGAGCTTGTGCTCACTCCCGGGGACAAGGGGATGAAGGGTGCTATCGAGAAGGCCGAAGAGATCGTGCGCTCGAACCCCAAAGCGTTGATGCCCCAGCAGTTCCAGAACCCCGCCAACCCGGAAGTCCACAAGCGGGCGACCGCCGAGGAAATCTGGCGCGATACCGACGGCAATGTCGATATCCTGGTGGCCGGAGTCGGAACAGGCGGGACATTGACCGGAGTAGGCATGGCGTTGAAGGGGAAGAAGCCCGGTTTTATCGTCATCGCGGTGGAACCCACGGATTCTCCCGTGCTCTCCGGAGGGAAACCAGGCCCGCATAAAATACAGGGTATCGGCGCGGGTTTTGTTCCCGCCGTGCTCAATACCGGGATCATCGACGAGATCATTCAGGTTCGTCATGATGACGCGGGCGCTATGTCGCGGATGGCCGCGAAGAAAGAAGGCTTGCTGGTCGGAATTTCCGCCGGCGCGAATATCTGGGCCGCTATCGAAGTAGCGAAACGCCCGGAGAACAAAGGTAAAACTATCGTCACCGTCGCATGTGATACCGGGGAGCGCTATCTGAGTACATGGCTCTTCGACGATCTCGCGTCGGGAAAATAACGGAGGAATAAAAATGGCTGATTACAAATTCGAAACACTCGCCCTTCACGAGGGGCATAAGGTGGACAGCGATACGCTGTCGAGGGCTGTGCCTATCTACAGGACGTCATCATACGTGTTTAAAAGCGCGGAACATGCTCAGAACCTTTTCGCGCTGAAGGAAATGGGGAATATCTACACCCGCATCATGAATCCCACACAGGATGTGCTCGAGAAACGTCTCGCGGCGCTCGAAGGCGGAGCCGCAGCGCTCGCCCTCGCATCCGGGACGACGGCGATCTACTACACGGTGATCAATATCTGTCAGCAGGGCGACGAGATCGTCTCGGCGAACAACCTTTACGGCGGAACGTTCACCATGTTCGATTCTATTTTGAAACAGTTTGGGATCAAGGCGCATCTTGTCGACCCGAAAGACCCCGCGAATTTCGAGAAGGCGATCAACAATAAGACCCGTTTGATCTATATCGAGACGATCGGAAATCCCGGGCTGGATATGGCGGATATCGAAGCGATCTCGAAGGTCGCGAAGAAGCATCACCTGCCGCTCGTGGTCGATTCGACGTTTACTCCCCCGTGTCTCCTGAGACCGATGGAGTTCGGCGCGGATATCGTGATCCATTCGCTGACCAAGTGGATCGGCGGGCACGGTACGGGTTTGGGCGGAATAGTGATCGACTCCGGCAAGTTTGACTGGACCGACCCGAAGTTCGACCTGTTCAACAAGCCCGACGGCGGATATCACGACCTGCGTTTCGCGCACGATCTGGGCCCGCTGAACCCCTTAGCGTTTATCCTGAGGATGAGGCTTGTCCCGCTCCGAAATCTCGGCGCCTGTATCTCGCCGGATAACTCGTGGCTCTTCCTGCAGGGGATCGAGACCCTTTCGCTCCGTATGGAACGCCATTCCTCGAACGCGCTTGCTGCAGCGGAGTATCTCGAGAAGCACCCGAAGGTCGAATGGGTCAAGTACCCAGGCCTGCAGTGCCATCCCACTTGCGACGCGTCGAAGAAGTACCTGAAGAACGGTTTCGGCGGAATGGTCGTGTTCGGGGTGAAGGGCGGCAAGCCCGCGGGAGCGAAGTTTATCGAGAGCCTTCAGCTCTTCTCGCACCTCGCGAATGTCGGCGACGCGAAATCGCTCGCGATCCATCCGGCGACCACAACTCATTCGCAGCTCTCGCCTAAACAGCTCGAAGACAGCGGGTTGACCGAGTCGCTTGTCCGTCTCTCGATCGGAATTGAGAATATCGACGATATCATCGCCGATCTCCAGCAGGCGCTCGCGAAAGTTTAAAACTCCTTTCATTTCAGATATGGGCCGTCCGGTTTCGGGCGGCCTTTTCTTTTGACAGATTGACGCAGGGGAATTATGATATATCCCGGAGGACGCGATGAAACGTTTTTATATTATTCAGCTTTTAATCCTTGCCCTGTGCGCGCGGGTATCCGCCGGGAACTACGACGATTTCCTCAAGGCATGGAACGCAAAGGATTATCCCAAGGCACTGGTATCCATGAAGAAGGCTTATCTTGAGAAGCCCGGCGATCCCGCGATGTCTTACTGGTACGGAATCGTTCTCTTCCAGAATACGAATTACTCCGAATGTATCGCGGTACTGAATAAAGTGCCGTCCGACTATATCCCCTTGTCTGTGTCTTACTATATCGTCCAGTGTTACCTCAAGACCGGTCAACGTGAAGAAGCGGCGGGAGTGTTAAAAAAGGCGGTATTCCTTGACGACGACGGCGCGAAATTTAAACAATACCTCTTCGCGGCGGCGGTCGACAACCTGATCGTCCTGAAAGACACGAAAGGCCTCGAAGAAACGCTTAACGGTTACGAGGCTTATATGAAGATCAATCCCGGGTTGAACTATACCTATCAGGTATACCTGGTCGCGAAGTATTACCAGTCGCTCGCCGTACTGGAAGGCACGAACGGCAACATCGCGCAGGCGGACAAGTGGGCCGCGAAGTCGGCGGAATATGCCGCGAAGGAGATGGGGACTTATGCCCCGTACTACGACCGGTTTGCTTACGCATACTGCTATGTCAGCTCGAAGAACTACCCGAAGGCGATATCGCTCTACGAGTCCTATCCACCCGCGGAACTGGGACTGAAGGATATCTGGTACTATGCCGAGAGCCTGAAAATAACGGGAAAATCCCAGACCGCGCTCCAAATAGTAAAAAAAGGCCTCAAGACCTACAAGAAGGGCGCGTCCGACGATCAATGGCTGAGATGGAACTACTTTCATATCATAAGACTCTGTACCGAGCTGAAAGACCTCACATCCTTCGCGGAATACGAAAAGGAGATCGTCGGCTTCTTCGCGAAACTGCCCGGCGACGAAAGCGACTGGGTGAGGTATTCCGCCGCGAACATATATCTGGTAGCCGGATTTGACTTTTTCGGGACGGATGCGTCGAAGGGGTATTTCGATAAGGTCAAGAAGTATTACGACATGGGGCTCGGGAAGTATCAGAACCTGATTCGGATGTCCGATATCCGTATTCTCGGCGAAACGCTGAAATACTGGGACAAGAACTATAACGCGAAAAAGGACAGCGCCTACCGTTTGGATATGCTGTTCTGGTTCTGGGGGGAGTCCGACGGGACATGGAAGTCGTTGGCCGGGACAAACCTGACAGTCAAAAAAACGCTCGATAAATCGGTGACGAACGATCTGATAAAATCTTTCAATGTCTTCCGGATGTTCTATTTCTATCTTTCCGACGGACAGATCCTGCCCCAGATGGATATCCGGTTTATCGACGCTACGGCGACGGTATTCACCCAGAGCGTCTACCTCTCGCCTATCAACGGCGGCGACGGCAAGCCGGTAGAGGATTTCCCGATCAATTACATCGTAGAGGAAAAGATTCCGGGGTTCCCGTGGGAAATGATCTACGAAACCCGGAATAAGTACGATGTCTTCTGCAGCGTGTTCCCGTTCGGGGTGTCGTCGGGCATCTCGAGTTACGGCGGGCAGAATATTGTTCCGTTCATAAAGCAGACGAAGATCAGGGGCGGAATGCGGATCGCGGATGTCAATCTCGAACAGCCGTGGACGATGATCCACGAATTCTTCCACAATGTCGAAGCCACCTACCGGACATTCCTCGGCGATAAATACGCGTTTACGCCGCACATGTTCCGGGATACGTTCAAGAACTACTGGCCGTCATGGTACCATGGGGAAGGAGAACTGACATACTACAAGCTGGTGTTCGATAGGTTTGTTCTCCCCACAGGATGCGATAAAATGCATTACAAACAGGTCGAGGATGTCACATCGACCGGGCAGATCGAAAAGTACTGGAAGTTTTACAAATCGGCGAGCCTTTCCGATTTAAAGATCGCCTACCAGTACAAGAACTCCGCGATTGACAAGTATCATAAGGGCGAGAAGGACGCCGCGTTCGAGTTATATCAGAAGTCCTACAAGCTCTTTCCATATTTCGCGGATGTGAACGAAATGCTCGGTCTGCAAAACTTTCAGAAACAGGACTACTCGAACTCCTATCCTTACTATTTACAGGCGATGGCGTATGACGAAACAAACCGTTACCGTCTGACGATGGCGGCGTTTCTTGCCGATAAGCTGGGGGACTGGATGACGGCCTGCGGGGACTACCTCACGGCATACGAGAAATACGGCGGCGATCCGGGCGACCTCTACTATGCGGCGAGAATTTACTATACCGCGAAGGACTATGAGAATTCCGCGAAATACCTTCAGAAACTGATCCTCGCGCATCCCGGATCGGATATGACGAAGTATGCCCTGCACCTTTTATCGAATATCCATCTCTTTTATATCGTCGATTACCCGAAGGCGAAGGAACTGCTCGACAAGTACTACCTGTCGGTGAAGGATACGGAAACACTGAAATATCTCGCGGTCAATTACGCGATTGCGCTCGGGGAGACGGGGTCAAAGAAGGAAGCTTTAAAACTCCTCGACGCCGCTAAGAAATACGGCGCCGATCCGAAAACCGTGGATTTCTACCGGAATAAGTACCAGAAGTAGGTTGTTTAAAGATTGATATCGTGATAGATTGTGCAGGAAACAGGAAAAGTAAAAACTATTGTAGACCGACACCGTATATCGGTATCGCCGGATACTATTATATTTTCAGGAAGGCTGCATGAAGAAATCACTCGCATTGCTGATTATTCTCTTCACCGTTTCATCATTTGTCTTTGCCGGGAACTATGACGATTTTGTAAAGGCGTGGGCGGCGAACGACTATTCCAAAGCCTTGCTGTATATCGAAAAAGCCTATGCGGAAAAACCCGGCGATCAAAAGATCACTTACTGGTACGCGATGGCGCTCTACCGGAATAAAAAGTATGACGAGACGATCACGGTTCTGAAAAAACTGCCCCCGGCCTACGACCCGCTGATAGTGAATTGGTATATCGGCGACTGCCTGAGAAAAACCGGGAAGACGCAGGAATCGGCCGGGTACCTTGTTCTGGCCTTGTCGGCGCCGGACAACACGAAAAAGTTTAAACAAAGCGTCTTCGGCAGTCTGATCGACACCTATATTAAAATCTCCAATACTCAGGGACTTGACGGTCTCAGCGGGGACTATCTCGCGTATATCGAAGCGAACCCGGAGATCAACGCCGGGTATATGAATTACCGTTTCGCGTCGTACTTCCAGGGGGTAGCGGTGCAGTACGGGACGAACGGGAAAAAAGAGGCCGGCGTCGAATGGAATAAGAAATCGGCGCAGTTCGCGGGTTACGGGATGGGCGACTACGCGAAGTATTACGACCCGTTCGGGTATGCTTACGGCTTTGTGAAGGCGAAGATGTATTCCGACGCCTATGGAATTTTCACCGGCGCGCAGACGGCTATCCCGTCGCTGAAATACCTCTGGAATTATACGGAAGTTTTGAAGAACCTCGGGCTTACCAATAAGGGCATAGCGCTCCTGAAGACGGGGCTCAAGAATTATACGAAGAGCGAGAACGACGCGATCTGGCTGAAAAGCCTGTACAGGAGCTTGATCCTACTCTGCGCTTTTGAGAAGGATACACAGACCTACGAATTGTTCGAGAAGGAGATCGCGGACTTTTTCGCGAAAAACCCCTCGCCGGATTATGCCGGGGCGAAATATGCCGCCGCCTCGATGTACATGAAGCTGGGGTTTGAAAAGACCGGCACAAAGGACGCTCAAGTCTATCTCGCCAAATCGATTGCCGCGGGGAAGGGGCTGGATCAGTTCAAGGACGCGCTGAGGCCCCAGGATATCAGGATTGTGCTGGATGCGGAAAAGTTCTGGGCGCAGAACGCCGCCTCGATGGTGAAATCGGCTTACCGGATGAAATTCCTCTATTGGGTGTGGGGCGAATCGTCCGGGGTCTGGACGGACGCCGGGGGGATCACGAAAACGGTCAATAAAAAGTTTAACCCTGCCTGTACGAACGAAATATACCGGAGTTTCATGGTATTCCGGACGGTCTATTTCTACTTCACCGGAGGCAAGGTTCTCCCAGAGATAGAGATAGTGCTCCTGACAAACCGCGCCGTCGGTTTTTCACAAATCACGAATAATTCCAAACTGACGGGTGCCGACGGAAAACCGGTAGAGGAAAAGCACGCGTGGAGGCCTGTGGACGGTACGAACTCTCAGTATCCATGGATGTTCCTTGCCACGAATATTAATCGATACGATGTGTTTGTCACGGTTTTTCCGTTCGACGCGATGAGCGGTTTCGCGATCTGCGGCCCGTTACAGATAGTTCCGCTTATCAAGAACGGGGCTTACAGGGGTGCGTTTGTCATGACCGATCTGGCTTTTTCCCAGCCGTGGACGACGATTCACGAGTTCTTCCACAATATCGAAAATATCTACAGGGAGCCGGTGAAGGCGAAATTCGATCTGGTCATTCATCTCTATAAGGATGTTTTCAAGAAATATTGGCCGTCATGGTACAAGGGCCAGGGTGAGCTCTTCTACTACGAATATGTTTTCAGGAATTTCCTTAAGACGCACGACAAAGAATTTCAGTTGCTCCATCTGAAGGAGACGCCCGATACGACGCCGTTGTGGAAATACGGTCAGTATTGGAGCTACTTTAAAAAAGAGACGTTTCCCGCGATGTGGGAAGCGAATAAGCTGAAAACCGCGGGACTTGAATACTACAAAAACGGGGACACCCAAAAGGCGCAGGTGCTATTGGAGAAGTCGTTCAAGATTTTCCCGTATTTCAAGGACGGCGTCGAGTTTCTCGGGAAAATCTACTATAACCAGAAAGATTACGCGAACGCGAAGAAGTACCTGTTTTACACGCTGGAGATCGCGGAAACGAACCAAAGCGTTCTGACTCTTGCAGCTTACTGCTGCGAGCAGACAGGCGAATTGGATAAATCGCTCGAGATGCATATGCTGGCATACGACGCATACGGTAAAAAATCTCAGAACCTGTATTACGCCGCGAAGTCGCTTTTTACATTGAAGAGATTTGCCGAATCGGCGGAATACCTTGAAAAGTTGATCGCTGTGCATCAGGGAGATGAATACTGGCAGAACGCGGTCAACCTTCTCGCAAATCTCTACGTGTACCAGAGTATCGATTACCAGAAGGCGAAAAAGCTGATGGACAACTATTACACCCGGATCAAAGAGGAATATCTACTTAAAACCTCGACTATTTATTACGCGATTGCGCTGGGTGAAACGGGGTCGAAGAAGGAAGCATTGAAACTCCTCGAAACCGCAAAGAAATACGGCGCCGATCCGAAAACGGTGGAGTTCTACCGGAAGAAATACCAGAAGTAGCGTTCTGTGTTCCATTCATGTATCGTTGACACAAGGGCTTAAGTATTATAGAATATTACCGGAAGATTTTTACCACGGGGTGCGGAATTAAAAATGAAGACTTTTCTTGCAGCAGTCGCGTTCGCGGCGCTTTACTTTGCCCATTCTGCTCCGCTCTATTCGCAGGGGCAGACATATAAAAATATCCTTATCCTCAATTCCTACCATGAGGGAAAAGTTTTCTCGGATAATATTCTCGACGAGGTGAAAAAGATTTTCGGCGCTTCGGGACAGAAGTACGAATTGTATATCGATTACATGGATACCAAACGGACCGATCCGAAAATTCTCTTTCCCTATCTTAAAACGATCTACCGGCTGAAGTACTCGAAGACGAAATTCAACCTGATCCTGACATCGGACAACAACGCTCTCGATTTCGCCCTGATGTACCGGGATGAAATCTTTCAGGGTGCGCCGGTCGTCTTCTCGGGGGTGAACAACTTCCATGACTCGATGCTGAAGGGGCAGAAGAACGTTACGGGTGTCGTGGAAGCGGGCGATATTCCCGGGACGCTCAATCTCATTCTCCGTCTCCAGCCTCATGTCGAAAATGTCTATGTGATCGCGGATATCACCGAGACGGGACAACTTCTGCTTGAGGAAGCCCGGCAGTTTTATAGTCCGTTCGAGGGTAAAGTCAAGTTTCACGAGTTGAGCGGGATGCCGCTTTTCGAGATGGCGGGCGAACTGAGCAATATCCCCCCGAAGTCTGCGGTGCTTCATCTTGTCTATTACCGTGAGCCGTCGGGCAAAGCATACACCCAGGAAGAGGTGCTGAAACTGGTCTCCGAAACCAGCCCGTGCGCGGTCTATACCTGCTGGGACGACCAGGTCATGTTCGGGGTGATGGGCGGGATGGTGACGAGCGGAAAGGCGCAGGGCAAGGCGATGGCCGATATGGCGCTTAAGATACTCGCGGGCGAGTCTCCCGACAGCATTCCTATCCTTCGTACCAGTCCCAACGTTCCGCTGTTCGATTACCCAGCGGTCATGCGGCATCAAATCCCCCTCGTCCTGTTTCCCGAGAATAGCGTATTCCTCAATGAGCCGCAGTCGTTTTTCTACCAGAACAGGGACATCCTGATCCTCGGCGGGATTTTCCTCTTCCTCCAGTCGCTGGCGATTTTCATGCTGGTGGTGAATATCGGGAGAAGGAAACGCGCGGAAACGTTCGCGCTCGAGAATAAAGAAAAGTACCGTTTTCTGATAGAGAACTCGTCCGACCTGATCGTGAGGTTTCATCCCGACGGCTACCTCAAATTCGTCAGCCGTTCGTTCTGCGAGCTTCTCGGTAGACGTGAGAGCGAACTGCTGAAAAGCGACTTTGTGTCGCTGGTGCATCCCGACGACCAGACGATTACCCGCCTCATGATCGACACCGTGATCCGTCCGCCGTACTCGAGCTATATCGAGCACAGGATACTGACGACTGCCGGGTGGAAATGGATCGCTTGGTCGAACAAGGCGGTGCAGGACCAGTACGGGACGATTATCGGGATAGTTTCGGCGGGCAGGGATATATCGGAAAGGATCGCCGCCGAACAGAAGCTGAAAGAAAACGAGGAACGTTTCCGCTTGTTGATCGAGGAGTCTCCTATCCCGATCGCGATCACCAATTCCCTTCATGAAATCCTGATTCTTAATAACAGCTTCATCGAGACATTCGGGTACTCGCGCGGCGAACTGAAGAGTTTCGACGACTGGTGGAATCTGGCCTATCCCGACGAGGAATACCGTAACGATATGATAAGTATCTGGAATGACCAAAGCGCGCACAGTCAAACCCATGTACAAGACAGCCGTGTGGTCTGTAAGGACGGTTCGGTGCGCGAAGTAGAATACCTGACAACGTCAATCGGCGACTGGTACCTGAACTACCTCTACGATATCACGGAGAAGCGGAAGATGGAGAGCGAGCTTTCCAAAATCCAGCGTATCGAATCGCTCGGATTTCTCGCGGGTGGGATCGCGCACGATTTCAACAACCTGCTGACGGCCATCCTTGGGAATATCAGTATCTGCCGGAGTACGATCCGGGGCGACGACGAGATCTACGAATACCTCGGCGAGGCCGAGGCCGCGTGTATCCGCGCGCGCGAACTGACCCGTCAGCTCCTGACATTCTCACGGGGAGGCGACCCGATCAAGAAAACAGGCTCACTCACCCAGCTTATCAAGGAAAGCGTCGCTTTCCTTCTACGCGGGTCGAGGATCGTTTACGAGTTCGATTTCCCGGAGAAGCCGTGGCTTGCCAACTTCGATCAGGGGCAGATGAGCCAGGTATTCAATAATCTGATTATCAATGCGCGCGAGGCGATGCAGGAAGGCGGATCGCTCAAGGTGAAGATGGAGAACTACAACTATAACGGGAGCGAACCGCTGCCGTTGAAGCACGGAATGTATCTCAGGATCACGTTCAGCGACTCGGGCGCCGGTATCCCCGGCACCGACCTAAAAAAAGTCTTCGACCCGTACTACACCACGAAGCCCTTAGGGCACGGCCTCGGGCTGGCCTCGGTTTTCTCGATCCTGAACAGACATGACGGGTATATCGCCGCCGAATCCGATCTTGGGAACGGGACGAGGTTTATTCTCTACCTGCCCGCAGTAGATAGGGAAGAGGTTGTCGATGTATTCAAGAAGACGGGGCTGATTCTCGGAAAGGGAAGGGTTCTGCTTCTCGACGACGATATACAGGTGCAGAAGACCGCGGAGAATATGCTGACTATCCTCGGGTACGATGTCGACTGCGTGACCGATGGAACTTTCGCGGTGGATATATATAAGAAGGCGAAAAGCGAATCGAAACCTTTTAAGGTCGTCCTTCTCGACCTGACTATACGCGGGGGTATGGGCGGACTCGCAACCCTAAAGGAACTCCGCGAGTTCGATCCCGAAGTCAAGGCCATCGTGATCAGCGGGTATTCCAACGACCCGGTGATGGCGAATTACCAGAAGTACGGATTTGACGGAATGATGGAAAAGCCTTATAAGATCGAGGCGATCAGTGAAATGCTGTATCATGTGATCGGTTCGAAGAAGAACTAATCGTGCCGGAAATGACCGGAAAAAACTAAACCGCTAAAAACTGCACCGCCAGAAAAGCCGTGTCGTCCATTTCGAGAAGGCGGACTATTTTCCCGCGATAGGTAGCGGAGTCGTTAAACTGCTCGGCCTTGAAGGAAAACAAGGCGCGTTTACCGACATCGTGCTTGTCGAGCAGGGGAAGAAACTGTTTTTCGATCTGGAGTGACGCCCCGCCGTAGGAGATGTTCTTCACCTTGCACGGAATACACTTGCCCTCTACGATTGCCTTGGTCGAATAATCGGTTTCAATTCTGGGAAATACCCTTTTGTTCATACGTTCCCCTCATTTTTTCATTAGTAATATTTTACATCCATTCGAAAAGAATCGCAAGCTGAAATGAAAAAGAAAAAATATTTTCGATAAATGTTGACAAAAAGTGCAAAGTGCACTAAAATAATGCCTTGAAAAAATGCGAAAAGCATTATATCAAGGCAATCAATAAAAAAGGTTTATGGAGGATCAAATGAAAAACAAGGCTTTCTTCGCGGCGGTTACCGCGATCGTGTTAGGAATGACTATGTCCGCGTGTTCCCTCAGACAGGAACGCCCCGTTCTCGGCCCCAACGACTCAGTCGTGTCGGATGACGGCGAGACTCTCGTGATCTCGACAAAAGAGGTCGCCCAGAACCCCGTGTTTACCCCCGAATGGAACAACACGATCAATGTCTGGAAAGTGAGCCAGGAAACCCTTAAGTACTATAAGTACGGCGGCACTGTTTATGTAAGCGGTCAGCTCAAAGTGACGGCCGGGGTCAACAACCTCGCGTACGACAAGGTAGTCGGTATCCGTTATACTCTCGACAACTGGAAGACCTACAAGGACTACAACGGTTACTGGATCTCGCACGATGGCTACGGCAACACCGATAACTTCGAAGTGCTTAGCGAGTCGACGATCAAGCCCGGTACCCTGGTCAAGTATGCTATTTACTTCAAGGCGAACGGCAAGACCTACTGGAACAATAACTACGGAGCGAACTTCTCCGCCCAGTTCTAACACAACCACATCACAAAACGGTCTCCCGGGTTTTCCCGGGAGATTTTTTTTGCATTACACGGAATTTTCCTGTAAACTATATCCTCTATGGAGGTGCTTATGCCGTCGATTTTCAATCCGAAGATTCAGGAAGTGCTTGACGAGGTGATGAAAAATGTCGACGGGGCCTCGCCTTCAAAGGCGTTCGGATATCCGTCGTTCTCGATAGGGAAAAAGATGTTCGCGTGCGTGTACGAGGACGGGGTGTCGATAAAACTGCCCCGTGAGCGGGTACTCGAGATCATGAAGAGCGACCCGTCCGCCCGCGAATTCCGCCCGATGAACCGTCATACGATGAAGGAATGGGTATACATGATCCGGACGTCGCCCGCCGATTATCGAAAAGACTTGGAACTGTTCAGGGAATCAGCCGTTTATGCCGGAAGCCTGAAGGAATAGTATCACCTGACTTCTTCGTTGAGAATTCTGAAACCGGCTTTTTTATACATCGAGATCGCCGGATCGTTCGCCCGGAGCACCCGGAGTTCGACATTCGGATAGCCCTTCTTGAGCGCGGTATTGATCGCGTACTTTGTCAGCAGTGTGCCGTAGCCTTTATGATGGAACTTCCGCGCGACGCTCATACATTGTATTTTATTGCGGATCACGAGACAGCTTCCGATCAGCTCGCTTTGTTCAAAAAGGAAATAAAACGTGTCCTTATGCGAGTAGAAAAAGTCCCTGATCTCATCCAGTTCTTGGTTCGAGGAGTCCCTCAGGCGATAGGGCTGGATATCGTAACGGACCCGAAGCTCATAAAAGATATCCGATTCCAACTCGATCTCGAGAGGGAAGTACTCGTCTCGGTAAGTCCTTAAATCCATGTTCGGCAGATCGAACTGCCCGCCCTGATAGAGCATAATATAATCGTTATCCATTCCCATCCTTCCTTCATTGTTAAGTATCAATCGCTTGTTAAATAAGTTAAATTTTACCCCGGGGTAGAAATTCTGTCAAACGTTATTTTGTTCCGAGGATGTCGCGGATAAACTCTAACGGTATCCCGATCCGCGCATGAATCTCCTGTTCGGTCATCCCTTCGCCGTTGTAGCGGCGTACGACGGCCTCCAGCGTTTCGCCGATCTCGACGATATGGCCGTCGGGATCGTACACACGGAAGACGCGCTGTCCCCACGGCTGTTCGCGGAGATCGTGGCAGACCTCCGCCCCGGACTCCATCAGCCTGCGATAGTCGTTCTCGAGGTCTTCGGACTCGAAGTAAAGCTCGAAGTTGTGGGGCTTCGAGCCCGGCGCGATACCTTGCTTGCCGGTCAGGCTGTCGAAATGACTTTTCAGGTGGATCGCGAAATCGCCCTCGAACGCGACATTCTGGCCGAAATCCATTTTCACCTTCATCCCGAGCGTGTTCTCGTAAAACGCGCGTGAACGGGCGATATCTTCAACTACGATAAGCGGACAGACGAACTTCATAGTACCTCCTTAGTTGGGATATAGTGTGTTCGGTGTATTTTAAGTACGGGCTAAATGGATCGTACGGAAAAGCCTTCGAATTCGACGGAAAAACCTTCGCCCATCGGCGAGGCGCACATCATGCCCGCAAGCACTTCCTCGCGCAGTGAGAGATAGCCCAGCCGGTACATCGTGAAGTTTATCCCGTCGAGGGAGTAAAACACTTCGACAGATTCCTTTTTCCTGACCGCGCGGAAATGGACAAGGTCGGATGGGACGGCAAGGGGCAGCACCGACCAATCGGAAAACTCTCGGGTGATCACGGCGCTGATATTCCGCACCCCGCACGTGTATTCGATCCCGGCCTTAATCCAATTCGTCTCGTCCGCGTAGATCATGAACCCGGCCTGATCGTAATTGTCGCGGTAATCTCCACGGACGGTTACATTCAGCTCGAAATCGCCTCGCACCGGGATATGGTAAAAATGCGCGTTCTGTTTGGTGAAATCGTAATGGGTGACGCGCCAGAAGTCGGTTTTCGGGAGAGTGACCGCGCGGATGATGTCGTGCTCTTCCGAGAATTTCGCGGGGGGATTGAGCCATTCCATGAGACAATCCTTATTGAGTTTTTATAATCCTGCAGCGGTTACCGGCGGCGACGGCGTTTTCAGGGATATCCCTGTCCACCACGCATCCCGCGCCGATCACCGAGTTTTTCCCGATTGTCACGCCCGGCAGGATGATCGCCCCGCCCCCGATCCAGACATTGTCGCCGATAACGACCGGTTTGCCGGATTCTAGCAACAAGGCGCGTTCGGCGGGATCGAGAGGGTGGAGGGCTGTGTAAATCTGCACACACGGCCCGAGGAGCACGTTAACCCCGATCACGACCCGGCAGACGTCGAGGATAACGCAGTTGTAGTTCGCGAAAAATCCTTCGCCGAAGGAGATATTATACCCGTAATCGCATTGGAAAGGGGGCTGGATTTCGAACGACGCGCCTGTTTTGCCGAAAAGTCCGCGGAATAAACGCATCCGCTTTTCTAATTCGTCCGGGTGAGAATTGTTGATCTCACGGACGATTCTCCCCGCGGTAGCCCGTTCGGCGGCAAGCGCCGGGTCGGACGCACAATAGAGCACGCCCGCGAGCATTTTATCCTTCTCGGACGGCATCTCAATTTGATTCCATTTTTGGCCTAATAATTAAAGTTGCAATATTACATAGGAGTTTTGCTTGATTTAATTGTGTATCATCTTCTTTCGACCAATTAATAATATTTGCATGTAGAGGATGACCGGATTTATGAATTTCTGGTTCAACATTCAAGCCAATATTTAAAATACTTTCTACAATAATATCAGCTCTTGCCTTACTCTTTCTCTCATCATTCCTCTTGTTTTCTATAAAACTACTAATATTATCCCAGATTTCACTTTCTGCCAAATCTTTTATATAAAAGACTGAAGTTTCAAAGCGCCCCTCGATTTCTTGCGGAAGAAATGCTTCAGTTTTTATTCTTCTAGGTTCGACATTAAAATGTCTACCCTGATCAAATAAAAAACGGGTAACTATCTCCACCGATTTTATTTGATTCATATTGCACCTTATAAAAGAACATTCTTTGATTGGAAATAGTTTATAATACTACTGACCTTTTTATATCCTTCTTCATTTCCAAGATCGATCATCTCATGCTGATTTTCATTAAATAGAATGTAGGAATAAGCTACTGAATTATTTTTTCTTAGCCATAAAGAAAGACTATAGTTATTCAATCCATACCATTCGTAAAGTATTGTTCCGTCAGGTGCTAGGGATAATTCCATGTTTTTAATCATATCTTTTCCAAGAAAATGAATTAGTTTTAATAAAAAAGACTTTGCGTCCTTGAAATAATTCAACGTTATTGGTTCTGAATCATAACCATCCCAATTTGAATGATTACATTCATTAAAAAGATTTTGAAGTATTGTGACCATATCATTCGGCAACGCAGGTAGATTAAATCGGCAATAAGTTTCATTATTACCCTCTTTTATCGTACACTCGCTATACTCGTCATCATTAGGTGGGGTAAATAAACTTTTTGTTTTTTCTATTTGTGTATCTTTTTCACTATATAAATAAGTTAAAAAAGCGGGTTCATAGGAACCCCATCCTGTATTTGGAATATATGAAGAATCATCTAATGAAACTGCTGGAGTCTGTGTCATAAAAGCTCCTTATGAATTATTCGAGTTTTAAGCCATACACATTTGTTAAGAACGATAACGCAATATCTCTACACTTTATTATCCCTTGTTCACCAGATTTCAAAATATCAATATACTCGTCTATATTATTGATAGGATTATGAAAATTAAAATCAATCGAATATTTATCAGTACTATAAGTAACTGTTTCATTAATTTCTAAACCCTTATAAGACAAATTTCTTATAATTTGAGTATTTCTAATATTATATTCATTTGCTTTTATCTTCGATTCATCTTTGAGAATATAAGTATTCTCTATATCACATTTATTTCTATCTTCAAAAAATCTATAATTATAACCAATACCTATTATTGGAGTTTTATTCAATTCACTGATTAGAATTAATAACATAT
This sequence comes from Spirochaetes bacterium GWF1_51_8, assembly GCA_001829415.1. GTDB lineage: Bacteria > Spirochaetota > Brevinematia > Brevinematales > GWF1-51-8 > GWF1-51-8. The sequence continues at coordinate 14,515 of MIBE01000025.1, read as the reverse complement.
TATCAATTTGTTTTAATAATTCATCTTCCTCTCTAAGTGCAACTAATAATACCCTATCTTCTTGTGGGATAAATCGAATTCCTTTATCAATTCCTTCATAAAAATATGGTTCAGTTAATTCTAAAGGGAAAGCCACTTGGATTTCTTTATTCTCAAAAAGAAATTTCTTTACCCAATTAGGAGATAGAATGAATTTATTCCATTTACCGACAATGGAAATATTAAAAGAACCTTGAACTGATTTCATATATAACTCCTAAAATATATGAGTATTAATTTAATATTTTGGTTACTTCGCGAAGTATTGCATATTGTTCAGGAATTCCTCGTTGGTCGCGGTTTTAGAAAGCGCCTGTTTGAGCTTACCGATCACTTCCTCGTTGGACATATCCGCGAAAATACGGCGAAGCATACGCGCCTTTTCAAGTACCGACACCGACTGGAGCAGGTCTTCACGGCGGGTGCCGGAGAGCTTCAGGTCGAGAGCGGGATAGATGCGTATATTGGAAAGGTTGCGGTCGAGATGGATTTCCATGTTTCCCGTACCCTTGAATTCCTCGTAGATGACTTCGTCCATCTTGCTTCCGGTATCGACAAGCGCGGTGGCGATGATCGTCAAACTTCCGCCTTCTTCGATATTACGCGCGGCGCCGAAGAACTTTTTCGGCTTGTGGAGCGCGTTGGCGTCGAGACCGCCGGAGAGAACGCGTCCGCTGGGGGGTTCGCATGTATTATACGCGCGCGCGAGACGGGTGATCGAGTCGAGCAGGATGACCACATCGTAGCCGCATTCCACAAGGCGCTTCGCCTTCTCGGTCACCATATTCGCAACCGCGACATGCTTGACAGCGGGTTCGTCGAATGTCGAACTAACAACCTCGGCCTTGACCGATCTCTGCATATCCGTGACTTCTTCGGGGCGTTCGTCCACAAGGAAGATGATGAGTTTGACATCGGGCATATTGCGGGTGATACTGTTGGCTATTTTCTTCAGGAGCACCGTCTTACCGGCCTTCGGCGGAGAAACGATCAATCCGCGCTGTCCCAGTCCGATAGGGGTGAACAGGTCCATCATTCTCATCGCGACTTCTTCCGGCTCGGTTTCGAGCTTAATCGCTTTATCCGGGAAGAGAGGCGTAAGGTTATCGAAAAGGGTGCGTTTCCTGGATTCTTCGGGAGAGAGGTCGTTGATCAGTTCGATCCGGAGGAGGGCGAAAAACTTTTCTTCCTCGGTCTTCTTCGGCGGACGGATCTGGCCTTCGATATGGTCTCCCGTGCGGAGGCGGAAGAGAGATATCTGCGACGGCGAAACATAGATATCGTCGGGGCTGGAGAGGTAATTGTACCTCTGCGAACGGAGGAACCCGAAGCCGTTCTCGAGCACCTGTAACGTGCCTCCGCCGTAGATCACCCCGCCGTTGTCGGCATGCTTGCGGAGGATACTGTAGATCAGTTCCTGAGTGTGCATCGATTCGTAGTTATCGAGCTTGAGGTGCATCGCGACGATAGACAGGCCTACGATCGACAGCTTCTTCAGCTCGTTGATAAACAGCTTGTTGTCGCCGGGGAATACCTTCTCGATAATCTCTTTCGCCTCGGCTTCGCTGGGGAGGCCGGGGATATGGGTCTCATGGCGCGGAAGTTTTTTCTTCTGGGCGCTCATCATGATCTCTTCTTCGTCGGTCTCTACAAATACATCTTCGTTAACGTCGTATTTATATTTTGGGTCGTCCTCGTTGTCCTCGCCGGACTGAACGGCCGTATTTTCGGCGGGTGGTGTATAGCTTCCATGGTTTTCTTCAAAAAGCTTTCCGGCGTCGGTATCGCCGTTTCCGTTCTGACCGTCGGCATCGGATTTTAGCTTCACTTTTCTTTTGCCTACTGGCATAGATTTGCTCCTATAATATTCAATAATTATTCTATTATCGATTGTTTTTTTAGAAAGGAATCATTGCGCTTATGCGCGAATTGAGATTTACGGATCCGTATCCCCTTTCGAACTGACTGTATTTTATTAATCTATAAACCGGTGAAATGTCATTTTCCCTTAGCGGGAACAGAGCTTTTTCCTTTTTCTTTTCCGGGATTGACGGCCGCGGGGGGCGCCGAAGTAAAGTTTAAATACCGGAATGTAAAGTAGGATGGATAACCCTGAATCATTCCCTTAACAGCGAAATAATGAGCGCCGGATTGATTGGGATTTACTTTGACATATAATGTTACATTGGTTTTGCCGGTTATGTCAAATTTTTGCGAGCAAGAAATTCCCGCTCCGGCGAGGTAAAAGGTCTTTCCCTTGACCTGATCGATCTTCGACGGCGTAAAGTTCACAGTGACCGGGACATACGCCGCGCCCTGCGCCTTCGAGCCGGGGAAACTGTTCTTATCGACACTGAGGGAATAGGGGATTTCGTTCTTCTTCCAGCGCAGGAAGCTCACCGCAGACAATCCCGCGTTCAGCCATTCGACATACGAATACCCGCCGGTCCGTCCGAAAAACGCGCGCGCGATGTCGTGAATAAAGACGCCCTTCGAGTAATAGGCCGCGTATTCGGTCGCCTGGGTGAGGCGGTAATAGTACTCTTCGATCGGGTTTCTCCCGCCGAGCGATTTCATGAGGGCGGCGTCTATCTGGTTGCCGGGGATGTAGTTGATCGTTTCCTTCGCGAGGTAGCTTTTCCAGCTTACCTGCATCTCTTTAAACTGCTGGGGTGTCGCTTCGTAAAGCATCGGAAAGTCAGCGATTATCCCGGCGTCGACCAGCATCGCGGGGTCTTGGCCATGCTCCTCGCCGTGGTTCCAGCCGAGAGTGAACGTCCAGATCGGCTTGGTGATTCCCGCATCGTGCCGGACATTGTAAATGAACTCTGCGGTCTTATGCGCCTGCCAGAGCCACCATTGTTTCTTGATATTGCCTTTCTTCTTCAGCATTCCGCCGAGCCAGATCGCCTTCTGGTCTTCGGTCATATATTGCCATCCCGACGGCGCGACTATATTCATTTGGCGGACAAATTCGTCGGCGCATTCGTAGCCGACATTCTCGCCGAAACGGATGAAATCGAACCCGATCATATCGAGATAGGGCAGGGAGTTAAACTGCTTCGCGAGATCGACGATGTCTTTATAGCGCTTTTCATCCTTGAACGATGTGAACTTCCAAGTTTTCAGCGTCAGTTGGCCGTTCGCGCCGTACTGGACTCCCTTCGCCGGTTTGTATCCGGCCTTGATAAACCCGTTCTCCGGCGTGAAGTAGCAGATGATGTACGCGCCCACAAGCTTCCCTTTCTCCTTGAGGACGGTTCCGAATTCCTGCACGTTCTTGAGCGGGGATTTGTCCCACGGTTTCTCCGGGGTGACGCCGTTATTCACGATGCCGGAAGTTTCGCCGCCGAGCATCAGGAAACCGTCAAGGTCGCCGTACTCGATCCAGTCCGAGACGAGCTCGGTGAATTTCACCTTTTCGCCCTTATGGTTGAACTTGGTCGCGGTCTTGTAGATCGGGAAATTGGATTCGAGGGTGAGAAAGTTCATCGTGCGCTGGAACTTATACGGCGGGCGGCTGACCACCTCGAACGTTTTCCTAAGCACGGGCTTGCCGTCGCAATGGAGCACCGCCTCGTACTTCCCGGTCGGGGTTTTCCAGTCGCTGAACCAGTAGGCGATATAGGAATCGCCCTCTTTCCAGAAACGCACCGCCGCTTCGGCGAGGTAGGGCTTGACGGCCTTACCGTCCTTGAACACCACCACGCTCATCCGTTTGATATCGACCTTCCCCTTGAGGATAAACGTTTCGACCTCGAAGCGGTAATAAGCCTTGCGGAAGGAGTAGAACGCGAGCGCCTTGTTCTCGTTGGAAGAAACCTGGACATTCTCGAAATTCGTCCGGTCGTTCAGGATATTCTTATCGAGATAGTATGCAACATCCCATTTGAAGGGAGCGAGATTTTTATAGTCGTAGTCGCCGGCCTGAGGGTTGGGCTGGGTGTCCGAAAGGACGGTATTTGTCATCGGCTCGGGATTGGGACTCGCCTTACTGAGATTGATATCGAGCAGGACGAACCCGATGAAAACCGTGATTACTATTACGATATTGAGTACAACCTGCTTTGTCCAAAGTTTCCGCATTTTATTCCCCTCGAAGGTATAATATTCTGTTCTTTTTCAGGAGACGACTGCCCGTCATTTCTGTAAATAAACCGTCCGGGTCGGGAACGGTATCTTTATTTTCTCGCGTTCGAACGCATCGATAATATTCTTATGAAGGAGATCGGTGATTACCAGACGCTGGAAAGCCGTACCGATAGAAACGATCAGCCGGTAATTCAGAGAAAAATCCGCCATCTTTTCGAGGAACGCGAACGCTTCGGGTGAATCCAACACTCCTTCTGTGTTCTTCGCGGCCTCCAATAATACCTTCTGCACGTGCCGGGGATCGCTCCCGTACGCGGCCGAAATGATCAGGTTCAGCCGGTACATTTCGTCCGGCTTGGACAGGTTTTTCACCATCATCTTCGCGAACTGACCGTTCGGGACGATGATGATCTCGTTATTGAATGTGAGTATCTTGGAACTGCGGTACCCGATTGCGTAAATCGTCCCGATACTGCCGTTGTCCAATTCTACGAAATCGCCCTCGCTGTATGTGTTATCGAGCATCAGCGATACGCCGCCGAGGATGTTCGATAGCGAGTCCTGTACCGCGAAACCGATCGCGATACCCGCGATCCCGAGGCCTGTGAGGATAGGGGTCAATTGGATGCCCCAGCTCCCTAATGTCAGGGTAAAAAACAGGACGAACATCGTGGCTTCGAGCAGCCGCTGGAGCAAGTCCAACACGTTCCTGTTGCGTGTCAGACGGATTACCCGTTTGTCCTTCGTATTGTGAAGGGTAATCATGATCGCCCTGATCAGTTTCCTCACGAGGAAGAAGCAGATCAGCAAGATCACGGATATCATCATCGCCTGTATGGCGTTAAGCCAATGGAAATCGAGCTTGAGCAGATCGAGGATGAACAATATTCCCACAAGCAGACCGATAATGAGGAGATTCCGGGTCAGGTATCCGCGGATCATTTCCCTGAAAACCGGGTTGTCGGTCAGTCCCTTCGGCCTGCGTCCCGCGACAGAAACCTCGAGCAGTTTCGCTGTCGCAAGGGAAGCTACGATCACGATTAAAAACTGAAAATAAGGGTTTTGAAATAGCCTGAGTTTCGCGAAAAACTCGGGGATGCTTGCGATAAATTCCGCCATTAGGTAATCCCCCGTTGGGTTTACCATATTATCGGAATTATTAACGATTCTTTGATTCTACCGGCAATTCTATTTATGGTCGCTTTAAAAGACACACCCGGAGAAACGACCGCGAGCGGACATTTCAATAGATTCATTTTGAATGCGATCCGTGTCAATTTATATTCGATTATGGATTGAATGATAAAATTCAAAATATTTCGAACTGCCCTTATTTCTGTTTCTTAGTTTCGTTAATGATGACCAGACTCACATCCTCCGCTATTTTATCGATAGCCCCTTTTATGTAGTCCTTATCCGTCAAACGCTCACGGAGTAGACGGATTTTTTCATCCGTTAAGTCGTTGGTCTTGTTATTTTTTTCCACAAGCCCCGCACCTAATTTGTTTCCCTCCCGGTAATATTGTACTCAATTCCGGGGGTTTTGGCAAGTATTCTACTTCTTCGCCAATTCCGCCGAAACCTTTTTCTTATACTCATTCAACTGCTCGAGAGAACGTTCTTCCTCGACCGGAATGGTTTTATCGAACGGAAGCGCAAGGCCCTTGTCTATCATTTTCATCGCCTCGTCCCACTGTCCCCAGTGCATCAGGATGTCGGAATAGAGGACGTAGACCACACGGTAATCGGAGCCGTACTTCAATGCCATCTTCATATCGGCCTTAGCCTTCTCGGAATCGCCGACACTGAGAGGCCATCCGGGAGCGTACGTGTAAACCTTAGCGCGCACCATCCACGGCGTACCGCGGAAGTAAGACGGATCGAGCTCGATCACCTTAGTCATTTCGCTCGCGACGTCGTCGGCATAGAAGAGGCTGTCGAGAATGCCGTTAGCCTCCGACCACATTCCGAAACCCACGCCCAGCCAGTAATGGCCGTCGATGCCTTTCGGGTTGATCTGGGTCGCCTGCCATGCGGCGTCCTTGCAGAGGGTGAAATATTTCTTTTTGGCTTCTTTATCCTTCAGGTAAAAGTCCCCGTAGAAATAACAAATCGCCGCGTATTGCCATGAGGCGTCGTAGGACTTCGGATTTTCTTTCAACGCAGTGGAAAGTTCTATTATTAACTGTTTCGTGCCTTCGAGGGTATTCCGCAACTTGGCGAGTTTACTGCCCGCGATATCTTCAACATCGGCGGCGGAAACAAATCCCGCGCAGATTACTGTCATCAGAATTACCTTGATCGAATAATGAATCTTGCTCATGGAGTCCTCCTTGATATATTAATATATCGACATTTCAGGATAAAAGCAATGGATTTCTTATTCCGCCGGTATGATTTTTTCAAGCATCGCGCGGTTCGACACAACAGCCGCGAGAAACTCGGGCTTGTCTTTCTCCGGGATCGTTTTCAGCATATCCCCGGTCTGCGCGTCGAGCCGTTTCCATTCGGAGACCGCGGCGGCGAACTGTTCCAACAGTTCCGGGTTATTTGCCATCCCGGCGACCGCGAACGTGATCTTATTGTAGTACTGCACCCAGCGCCTCCACGGGTAGAGGACGTTATCTGCATGGGACTTGATCAGCTCGTACCCGTTCAGGAATTTCTCCTTTTGGCCTTCCGCGACGTCGGCGAGGACGTTAGTATACAGGGATAGTTGGGTTTCGATCTGCTTCCGCAGTTCGCCGAGCATCTTGATCTTGTTCGAGTTTTCGGACGTTTTTATTTCGGTCACCGGACCTATGTCTTCATAGGAATTGAGATAGTCGTATTCGTCGAGAACGTTCTCCAAATCGCGGAGCCATCCGACCCATTTCGGCTCCTCGACCGTACATGCCGAGAGCCACACTCCTAACGCGAGTATCGCGAACGCTGAAAAATTTTTCATGGTAAGTACCTCATATTAGGATTTCCACATCCTCGCCGGGTGGGACGGGTTTGGGGTTGTGCAGGAATTCTTCGCCGATCTTGATGAGTCCCTCGGGAGTATTGAGCTCGGGACTGTCAAGCACTTTTTCCAGCATGTAGTTCAGCATCTCTCCGATAATCCTGCCGGGTTTGAGCGCGAACCGCTCCATGATCGTATTGCCGTCGATTTTCAGGTCGGTGACCTTGAGGGCGTTGTCTTTCTCCATGATCTCCTCGATGCGCCTGCGGAATTTTTCAAGGATCGTAGCGTCGCCTTTCCGCACGCCGCTCGCCGTCCTGTCGGCTTTGCGTAACGCGAAGAGGTCGCGCAGGAGTTCCGGGTCGCCGTCGATCTTCCGGAGAAACCGCCGCACCGCGCCGTCAGTCCATTCCTCGGTATAGTAAAACATGTGGTTCTTGATCATATCGGTGATATAAGTCATTGCGTGGTTGGAGAAACGGAGTCTTCTCAGGATGCCGTGCGCCATCTTGGCGCCGATCACCTCGTGGTTGTAGAAGACGTTGCCGTTTCCGATCCTCCGCGCGTAGTCCTTTGAACGGGGCTTGCCGACATCATGGAAAAGCGCGGCGAGACGGAGCAGGGGCTTGTCCAACGGCGCGGCGTCGCAGGCATAGATGTTGTGACGATAGACGTCGTAAAGGTGGTACTCGTTCTGGTCGATCTCGACACCCTCGGCGAGTTCCGGCAGGATGAGAGGAAGGAGACCGGTCTCACGGAAATACTCGATCCCGACCGACGGGTTTTTCGCCTTCATGAGTTTCAGCAGTTCTTCCTGAATCCGTTCGGGCGAAACCTTTTTTATCATCTCCCTGCATTCGCCGATCGCGTTCAAAGTGTGGTCTTCGATCTCATATTCCATATAAGCCGCGATCCTGCATGCCCGCATCAGCCTCAGGCCGTCCTCCGAGAAGCGCGCACCCGGTTCGCCGACAGTGCGGATGATTTTCACGGCGATATCGTCCATCCCGCCGAACGGATCGTGGAACTCGCCTGTGAGGACGTCGTAAGCGATGGCGTTCACCGTGAAGTCGCGGCGCGAAAGGTCTTCGTCGATGGATGACGAGAAACGGATACTGCCGGGATGCCGCCCGTCGAGGTACTCGCCGTCGATCCGGTAGGTCGTGATTTCGTAGTTGGTGTCGTGGAGCACCACCGTGACAGTCCCATGCTGAAGCCCGGTCGGAATGGTAAAAACGCGGAGCGCCGAGAAGACGGAAATGACCTTCTCTGGGGGAGCGTCGGTGGCGAAATCGAAGTCCATTTCAGGGATATGCCCGGTGGAGTGGATAGAGGCGTGCGCGAGGTCGCGGACAGCTCCGCCGACAAGGTAGGCCTTATGCCCCGCGCGTTCGAGCGTCTCGACGATAAATTTCAGATCGCCTGGCAATGATTTTCCTATGAGCTTCAATTCCGAATCGTCCCGCATGTCCCATCCCGTATTCGTTATCTCATATTGTATCTTATTTTCGGTTATCCCGCCAAAAAACGAGCGATTTTCATCCCGTTTCTTAGCTTTTCGGACAATGTTCCGAAAAAGAATGGGGGGAAACGATTTCGGGGATGCGAATGACTTTGTCGGAAAAAATCGAACGGGTAAAACAGGACGGCGGGACGGCCTTGGACCTCAGGGGGATGGAGCTGAAAAGCCTCGACCGCGAGCTGTTCACGCTCGCCGGGCTGAAAGAACTCAACCTGAACAAGAACCTGCTGGGCGACATCCCGCGTGAAATCGGCGCGCTCACCGAGCTTGAAGAACTCTACGCTGGCGATAACCGCCTGACCCGGATACCCGGTGAGATCGGCCGTCTGACCCGTCTGACCGTCCTTTACCTCTCCCGGAACACCTTGTTCGACCTGCCCCGCGAGATCGGGCGGCTCTCGTCGCTCCGCATCCTGTTCATGTCGTCGAACCGTATCTCCCACCTCCCCGCGGAGATCGGGAATCTCGCCGGCCTGATCGGTATCCATGCATCGTCGAACAATCTCTCGACACTGCCTAAAGAAGCGGGGCAGTTGACCGGCCTCCGTATCCTCGACCTGAGTAAAAACTATTTCACACGCATGCCGCCGTGCGCCTCCGCGATGACCCGTCTGATCGAACTCGACCTTTCCGGGAACAGGCTCGACGAGTTCCCCGAAGAGATTCTGGGGATGCGCGAACTCCGCCGTCTGAACCTCGCCGAGAACGGCATACCGGGCATTCCCGCCGAGATCGGCAACCTGCTCGAACTGACCGAACTCGACCTCGGGAACAACCGGATCGCCGCTATCCCGCATACGATGTCGCGCCTCACCAAGCTGAAAACCCTCCGTATCAGCACGAACACCGTGGCCGATTTGCCGGATATCTTCGGCGGAATGCTCAATCTCGAAGTCCTCGACCTGAGCGGAAACTCTATCGCTCAGGTTCCCGATTCGATCAGCCGCCTTCCAAACCTTAAGGAGCTATACCTCCGCGATAATCAAATTGTCAGGATGGGGCGCGAGTTTTTCGAGATGCCAAAATGCGACGTTCTCGCGGTGAGCGGAAATCCGCTCGAGTATCCGCCGATGGAAATGGTGAATATGGGGATCGACGCTGTGAAAGAGTTTTTCGAGATGGGGAGATAGTTCATTGAAGTCATAAAAATTCATACTTCATTTCTTTCTGCACGGCCAGAAAGAAATGAAGCAAAGAAAGAGCCGCCGCGCAGATAAAGCTTAGGAGTAGATCCGGAAAATCCGAGTCGGGCGTAACTAGCATGAAAGTTCCCCGCGAAGCGAAAGCGAGCCCGCGTCGCACATACGCCCTTAGTCGGATTTCCCGGTAGAAGAAGCGCTTTATAGTACGCGGACAAAACAGCCTTGTCATTGCGAGTGCAGCGAAGCAATCTATTTTAATATTCAACAAAGATATGCTTTATTTTGTTCTGAAAAACGATTTTATATTCATCATGATAAAGTTTTTAGAACCGCCCTTATTTTATTTTATTGTAAAAGCCTTCTAACAAACTAAGAAAAATCTCATGCGGCGTCTGTGCGCCTTTTTGGGTGTATTGTTCATAAAATGATTTTCCCGAATACATGAGAATCACTATTTTACCCTCTATCTTGATCTGATCGATCTTTCCTTCGATGACATCGATCAGAGAAATAATTTCATTCGTGATTGAAGCGGTCTCCGGTAATTGAATGTTTACTTCGTTTTGTGCGGTAAGAGAAATTTTTTTATTATTTACTGAAAGGTATTTTCCGGGAACGAATTCAGCCTGCGGGTACAAAAATGCTATAAGGGAAAACCATAGCGACCGATAGTACATATCGCCATATTGCGTTACTAACGGAACACAATCGGGCTTTTTAGGATTGTAGTCGACAAATCCAACATCTTGGCAATTTGACTGAAAAATCGGTAACGGGATCCACCCCGCGTTTTTTGGATTTGCGATATACGGGGTAACTAGGTTTTGCGATGAATCACCGATAGAGAATTTTGACATTAGGGGATTTGGAAATGTTTCCTTCGAGATTGTCGCCTGATGAAAAACAGGAATCCCTAAAAATGATTTCGCGAGCAGGGAATCTCCTTGCGCGTTTTTCGGAAGATCGATGAAAAACTTAAAAACGATGGCTTTCGGTTTGAATTCTTTTAGCTTTTCGATAAATTCCGCTATCAGACTTCTTTCAAACGGAAATGTTTTATTGAGCGTCTTTTCGGTTTTTATATCAATAGAAATGAAAACAAAAGGATTTTGATCCATACCGGCATAGATATTTCCCGGGGCAAAAAGTAATAATAAACCGAACAAAAACAGCGAAACGGCTTTTAGTTTATTTTTATTACTTTTCAAAATCATCCTCACTAAAGTTTACTTCTTCTTATGCCGGTCGCGTTTCTGCATCGCTTCCTTGTAATGTTCCGCGATCATCGGATTGGTCGAGTCGTACTCCATCGCTTTTTCAAGCTCCTTCACCGCCTCGGAGTACTGTCCGGCCGCGTAGTACGCCCAGCCGAGACTGTCCCGGTACGCCGGCGAGTTGCGGTTGAGCGCGACCGCTTTCCGGCACTCGCGGATCGAATCGTTGATATTGATCCCGATCTCCGCGTAGGTAAACCCGAGATTGTTGTGCGCCCCGGCGTTGTTCGGATCGAGCTCGATTGCGAGTTTGAAGTAACGGATGGCTTCGGGGTAACGCTTCGCGAGGTAGTAGATATATCCCAGCTCGGAATGCGCCATCGAACTCTGGGGATTGAAATTGAGAGCGTTCTTGATCGCGCTTTCGGCTTTGTCCAACTCTTTGAGCTGGGAGTAGACGAGGCCGAGGATGAGGTTGGTCTGCGCGATCTGTACCGGCGAAAGCTGGTTTGACGCCTTGACCGCTTCGAACGACCTGACACCCTTATCGTAATCGAGCAGGTTGATATGGCAGATGCCGAGGTAATAATCGACAATATGGAAATCGGGGAAGTTTTTCTTGATCGAGGCGAGCGCTTCGATCGCGGCTTCGAACTTTTTCTTTTCGATAAACACGCCGACAACGGGCTGGAGCCGTTTTTCCAACTCCGACGGTATTTTCATCCATTCCCCTCCCTCAGGTTACGGATAATTACTGCGCGAAAGTTTCCCCGTCAAGGACGATACCCACGATTCCCCGCTTTTTAGCGAGGTAGATCGTGACCTTTTTTCCCGAAAGCGTGAGTTCCGCCATGTAAACATCGCTATAGTTTTTAGTACCGAGCTTTATAGAAGGAACTTTTTTTACTACGACCCATGAGATGTTTTTACCGAGAACTATCGGATTGCCGAGTACTGTTTCACGGGGAAAGAGCGGTGATGCCGAATGCGGGATGACGCGAGTGGTGTAGTCGTCGGAAATTTCCTCGAGGTACATATCGCCGTTCTTCTCGACACGGAAACGGAGCATCCATTCGTAATCGACTCCGTCGTACTTCAGGCGCACCTGCCAGAGCATATCGAACTTTTTGTAATCGACATAGTTTTCGGGAAGATCGATAGCCGTCTTGATCTTCAACGTGTTGCTTTTTTCCGAGACGAGCGAGAACTGGAAACCGGGGTAGACCGGGATCACCTCGTTGTAAGGGAGATCGATTGAGAAAAGAAGAAGCGCCGGGACAACGAGAAGGAGAAACAGGAGCGTGATTCGTTTTAGCGTCATAGTGTTATCCTACTCGTTTTCATCCAGCTCTTCGATCGAACTCTGGAAGTGTTCGATAGTGGAAGAGGCGAGACGCGACATAAACTCCTTTTTATCCTTGAAAACCGTTTTGTACGTTTCGAATACTTCGAGGGCTTTTTCGCCCTGTCCACCTTCCTCGTATATCTTCGCGAGCAGGAGCACGACACGCTGGTCGTTGGGGAAACGGGTCAGGTACTCACGGCTGACCGTGGTGGCCTTATCGTAATCTTTCGCTTCGAGCTTGATACGGATCATACCGATCACGGCGTACTTGTTGTACGAGCCCTTGAGGACCTGCTTGTAGGTCTCTTCCGCCTCGGGGTATTTCCCGATCCGGATCAGACAGTCGCCCAGACGGGTCAGGATGCGTTCGTTCTCAGGCTCGTTACGGAGAATCTTCCGCCAGTACTTGAGCGAGTCCTTGTAACGGCCTTTCCCGCGAAGGGAATCGGCGATCCCGTAAAGGGCGTAAAAATTGTTCCGGTCGATCTCGAGCGCCTTCTGGTAATACTCGATCGATTTATCGAACTGCTTCCAGATACGGTAGACGTTGCCGACCATGGTCAGGATATTGATAAAACGCGGGTTGATCTCGAGGAGCTTTTTCCAGAACTCGAGCGCGCGGTTATACTTTTTGTTTTTGTAGTAAAGGTCGCCGATACCCATGAGGGCGAACTTGTTTTTGGAATTGACATCGAGCGACATAAGGTAATACTTCTCGGCGTTCTCGAAATCGCCGCGTTTGCGGTAGGCGTCGCCGATACGCGTCATGACAAGATAGTCCTGCGGTTCTAACTTGAGGATCATCTTCCAGTAATCCATCGCTTTATCCCAATGTTTCAGGCCGCGGTAGCTGTCCGCCAGCCCCATCAGCGATTCTTTATCGGTAGGTCTGAGCTTCTGGGCTTCCTCGTAGAACGGGATCGCCTCGTCGAAGAAAAGTTGTTCACGCAGGCATCCGGCAAGGCCGATCAGGGCTTTGGCTTTCAGTTCGATAGATTCGGGATTTTTTTCGAGTTCATCGAGAATTTCCTTATAGGCTCTCTCGGCATCCTCGAAATTCTCTGATTTAAATAGGTTAGCCGCCGCATCAATCTTCGCAGTAAAATCGGACATCTTTTCCTCACATTCTCATTTGCCAATCACATTAATGTAACTTATTTATCGGGAAACGTCAAAAAATCAATGGGTTTATTTTCCATAATTGTCAATATTCTAAGGAAATCCGCGCACTCCGGTATCCTAAGCTTTGTGTTTAAAACGGTACTCGAATTTGTGAGTCGCGATATTAAATTTCGACGCGATCGAGTACAGGAGCGGCAATCCCTCCTTCAGAGCGTCCCCGCCCCCAGTTTCCCATTCAGAGGTAAACCGTTCGAGATAGTCGTACATCAGGTTCTGTATCTCGTACTTCTCGAAATCGATCCCCGCGATGTTCGTGAAATCGATCAGCTTCTCGAGCCGTTTGAGTTCCTGACGGTTCAGGTTCAGGATCGCGTCGCTCAGGCGCACCAGCACCGAGTCGCGGATATACGGTATCATATCGGCGTAATCGATATCGAGATTCGCTTTCTTCGCGGTCTGGATTATGCGGATGAGATTTGTAAAATCGAAGTTTTCGATCCCGGTCTCTTCCAGCTTGCCGAGCTCGCTCAGGGCGTAGTTGTTCAAAAGTTCTTTCACCGCGACCTGATCCTTCTCGGACATATTCACCTGAAGATCGCGGTAGAGATTGAGCACGTCGAGGTAATCCTCTATCTTGAGGTCGATGCTGATCACCTTCTTGTGGAGCGATTTTAGGCTCGTCTCGAAGATACGCGAGAGGATGAATTCCCGCGAGTCGTATTTCAGGTCGGACAGCGAATAGCTCTCGTTGAACCAGTCGTCGAAGTCCTTGATCATATTGCGGGCGTTGTCCTTTTCGATAATCTTGTCGAGATAGTCGAGCAGGCTGTTATCGATACACTTCTTGACAAACGTCCGGAAGCTGTTTTCGTTACGGAAAACGTAGGCGATGTATTCGGATTCCTCTCCGATGATCTTGTCGTTCAGGTCCATCACGAACTTATAGATCGTCCAGCCGTCCTTCTCCAGTTCCTTATGCTCGCGGAGTTTCAGGCGGTAATAGAAGTAATCGACTTCTTTCCCGGCCGCGAATTCGTCGTCGACCATGATCTTTTCAATCAGGTACTGGTTGATCACTTTCTCGTGACTGAA
>MIBE01000024.1 GCA_001829415.1 Spirochaetes bacterium GWF1_51_8 | reverse complement strand
GTTTTCACCGGACAATCCGGAGAAACGAGAATAAATGTCCGGAAGTAATTCATGAAACCCCCTTTCATTGAATTATTCTATACCGTATGGTTGAGTGTCCCCGTCTGAAAACAAATTACTTCAGCCCGTGACGGAACACTTCCCACATCGCGATAGCCGACGCCACCGACGCGTTGAAACTGTCGAGCTTGCCGGTGGTCGGAATAGTCACCTGCTCGTCGCAGTTGTTCCGCACCGACTTCCTGATCCCCTCGCGCTCCGAGCCGATCACGAGGCAGACTTTGCCCTCGAACTTCATCGAGGTGATCGGGGTGGCCTGATGCCCGACCAGCGCGTAGGTGAAAAATTCCGCGTCGCGCACTTCGAGAAGGAAGCGGTTCAGGCTGTTCAGGTAAATCACGTTGAGCTTGTAGATCGCGCCCGCGGACGCCTTGATGGTCGCCGGGGTGATGCGCGCGGAGTTGTCGTTAGGCAGGACAATCGCCTCGACACCTAAGAGGAGCGCCGAACGGGCGATCGCGCCGAGGTTGCCCGTGTCGGTGATGCCGTCGAGAGCGAGCATACGGCTGTACTTTGTCCAGTCGTGCTCGAAGTCCGGGTCGTCTATCACGTTCGGCGGGAGATCGAGCGTCGCGATGACCCCCATGTGTTTCGAGGACTTCGCCTCGCGCTCGAGCTGGACATACGGCGCGAAACGGACCGGGACGTTCTTCGCGCGGGCTTTCTCCATGATATTCGTAAACTTGTCCTCTTTGCCCTTCGCGACCGTGATATCTTTTAACGCGACCCCTTCGTCGAGGGCTTCTTCCACCGAATTGCGTCCGTAAACAATCATAAATTTCCTTCCTGTGTTTTTATCACTTTCAGTTCGAGGATACGGTCGACCCGGAATGTCCGCGACTCCTTACGCTCATGGCAGAATCCGCGAAACCCGAGGAACTTTTTTCCGCGGAAGTCCATTTCGCCGATCTCCTCGGGGGTGACCCAGCGCGAGGACTTCGTGTCGTCGGGTTTCAGGTAGACTATTTCCAGCGTGTTCCCCTGCTTGATCGCTTCTTTTATCAATATCTGTTTCTCGTTAAGCGGCATCTTTTCTTCGGAGAGGCCGTAGCGCACTCCTGTCATAAACTGTACCACACGGAAGTCCGACCATATCCCCGAATGGCGGAGCGGGCTTTTCAGTACGATTCCGTCCATCGAACGGCACCGCGACAACGCGACATAGGTCTGGCCGGGCGAGAACGCCCCGCGTCCCATATCGATCACCGCCTTATCGAACGTCTTCCCTTGGCTCTTGTGGATAGTGACCGCCCATGCCGGACGTAGCGGGAACTGGGTGTAGAACCCGACCGGTGTAGAACGGATCGAACGGGCCGTTTTATCGTACTCGTAACGGAAGATGTTCCACTGGAACTTCTCGACCTCGGCGGTACCGCCTTCGTGCAGGTCCACCTCGACAATCTCGTTCTTCATATCGATGCCGGTGACCCTGCCCATCGAGCCGTTGACCCATTGCCCCGACGGATCGTTATTAAGGAGCATCACCTGCGCGCCCAGCTTCAGGACGAGCGGGTCTTCGACCGGATAGTTCTTCTCGTCGAAAACGCCCATCACCTGCGCGTCGAAGCTGTATTCCTTGCCGGGAAGTTTCGCGAGCTGGAGACTGTTGATCTCCTGCGCGGCCTTGTTGTAGGGCGTGAGCCAGATATAGAATTCGTCCTCGGGCGGCTCGAAACCCGGATCGGCGCGTTTGTTGAGGACATCGATCATATCGTTAGAAACCGTATTGTTGCGGATAGCGTTGAGGATATCGATAAACTCCGTCTCGGTCTGACGGTACACCTTGTTCAGCTCGACCAGTTCCATGCGCGAGTTTTTTATGGAGTGCGCGGAGAAGAAGAACGGGCTTTCGTAATGCTCGCGGAAAATCGGTTCCTCGTGCGCGGAAACTACCGGCGGGAGCTGGTACAGGTCGCCGATCAGGATGAGGCGTTTTCCCCCGAACGGTTTCGCGGGGTCGCAGTTCTGCCGCAGGAACTCGTCGATACAGTCCATCAGGTCGGCGCGGAGCATCGAGACCTCGTCGATCACGATGGCGTCGAGCTTGCCGTAGAGATCGCCGCCCCGGCTGACCTTGACAATCTTATCGACCGTGACATCCGGCCGGAACCCGAAAAACGAATGGATCGTCTGCCCCTGGACATTGAGAGCGGCCACTCCGGTGGGCGCGAGGACTACGATCTCTTTCTTCGTCGTCTCACGGAAATAAGCGAGCAGGGTGGACTTCCCGGTGCCGGCCTTCCCGGTGATGAAGACATGATCCAGTCCGTCTTCCATAACAGCGAGAGCTTGACGGAACTCGCCGCTCAGGTCTATTTTCATCCGGTTCCCGTTACCTGATACTATGCAGGACGAGTCCCGAACGGAGTTTCGGTTCGAACCATGTCGATTTCGGCGGCATGATCTCTCCCCTGTCGGCGATCGTCATCAGTTCCTCGACCGTGACGGGATAGAGACAGAACGACACCGCCGCCGAGCCGTTATCCACCGCGCGTTTCAGTTCGGCGGAACCCTTCCGCCCGCCGACAAACTTGATCCGTTTGGATGTACGGGGGTCGTCGATACCGAGTATCGGCGCGAGGATGTTGTTCTGGATGATCGAGACGTCGAGCGCCCCGACTGCGTCGTCGGGATCGTAGGTTCCCGGTTTGGGCGAGATCAGATACGCCGAGCCGCCGATATACATGACCGCGGCCTTCCCCTTCATGGGATCGTGGCATTCGGTAGAGACGACGTCGAACTTCTCGGACACTTTCTTCAGGAGCTCGTCTTTGGTCAAGCCGTTCAGGTCGAGCACAAGCCTGTTGTACGGCAGGATCCGCAGGTGCGATCCGGGGAAGACGACCGCGAGGAAATAATTGTACTCCTCATTGCCGGTATGCCCGGGGTTCTTTCCCGCGAGTATCTTGCGGGCGTTGTAGGCGCTTGCCGCGCGGTGATGACCGTCGGCGATATAGAGATTGTCCATTTTTTTAAAAAACGCATCGAGTTCCGCGGCCTCGGGACCGTCGATAGGCCAGAGCTTGTTCGTGACACCGTTCTCGTCGGCAAACGAGTATTCCGGCGCGGAGGCGAGTTTCGACGAGATGATCTTCTCGTACACGGGCGAGTCCTTGAAAAAGAGGAACACCGGCCCCGTGTTGAGCCCGAGGGTCAGGAGGTGATGGGTGCGGTCTTCTTCCTTATCCTCGCGCGTCAGCTCGTGCTTCTTGATCGTTCCCGCCTCGTAGTCGTCGCACGACGCGCAGATGAACACGCCGTTCTGGGTGCGTCCATGCCATGTCTGCGAGTAGAGGTAGTAGCCGGGCTTGACATCCTGCTTGTAGATCCCGTCGGCGAGGAACTTGTCGAACACTTCCTTGCCCTTCTCGTAGACACGGTCGTCATGCTCGGACACCGAGTCGTCGAAATCGCCGTCCGTACGGCTGACATGGAAAAACGAATAGGGGTTGTCCTTGATATATTGTCTGACTTCGTCCCGGTCGACCACGTCGTAGGGCGGAACGTTCACTTTTTCGATCAATTCTGCGCGGGGGCGTAATCCCCGGAACGGACGTACTTTCATGTATGCCTCCATAAATTAAACCGGTTTATTATAAGGTAAGGCCGCGATTTACTCCATTTTTTATAATGCACTTGAAAATGGCGGGGGAGAGGGGGCGGCCGCTGAGACGTCCCCCGCATGCGCGGAGGAAAGGCGAAGACGCAAGAAGAAACAGCCGAGGGGGAAGTACCTTTTCTGGAAATAGTATTTATTTTCCTGTCTTTCCCTCCGCGCCCTCTGCGACTCCGCGGTCATTCCCGGCTGTTTGTATTCCTCTGCACCTCCGCGTCTTCATACCGGAGTTTATCCCGCGATTGGGATGAACACTTTTGCGATTTCGGTTTTGCTTTTTTCCCGGGTGTTACTTCTTTTGCCTTTCTCCGCGGCCTCCGCGTCTCCGCGGTCGTTCCCGGCTGTTTTTCTTCCTGCAGTATCGCCTTTGTCTTCTCCATGCTCTCTGTGACTCCGCGGCGAATATTTCTTCCGGCACTCGGATTTTATCTCCTGTCTTGCCTCTTCCCGCGAATGGGTGTATATTAATGACGGGGAAGGAAAATTCCGCGCAGACCGCCCGCGCGTTTAACTTTTAAGCCTGAAATGCTGATAATATATATAGTAGGATTCCCATTAAGGGAGAGGAAATATGAAAATGAAAACCATCCGTTTAATAATCGCCGGCCTCTTTCTGACAGCCGGAGCATGGGCCGCGACGATCGACGAAGCGATCTACCAGCTCGGGTATAAAATGTACCAGAACGGGAGTTACTCGCAGGCGTCCGACCAGTTCAACACCCTGATCGCGAAGCACCCGTATTCGCCGTACTTCAACGCTTCCGTGTACTACTGCGCGAAGTCGTATTACGCCGCCGGGAGCTTTACCAAGTCGCTCTATTACTTCGGCATCCTCGAACGGAAGGCGGTGAACGACACTCAGATGCGTCAGGCCGTGTTCGGGCAGGCGCAGTCGTACTACGGGCTGAAGAACTGGGCGAAGGCCGCGTCGTACTTCGAGAACTTTATCCAGAACTATAAGAATTCGCCCGTGATAGACGCCGCGTACTATTACGCCGCGAGGAGCTATGAGGCGTTCGGCAATACTGCTAAGGCGCTCTGGCATTTCCAGCAGATCGCGTTCAGTTACCCGTTAAGTCCCTACTATAAGATCGCGCTCGAAAAGTCCGTCCAGCTTGACTCGTTCAACACCGAGCCCGGGAAGGACAAGCCGATTCCGCAGAAGGAAGAGAAATTTGCCGAGGCGCCGAAGACGGATAATTCCCTCAACGAGGTCGATCTCGAGGATTACCTTGTGCCTGACGAAAAGGCGCCGAACCCCGTGAAGGAAGCGCAGACTCCCAAGCCGGACAACTCGCCCGGGTCGAACACTCCGCCGTCGGCGAAACCGGGATATATCGACAACACAGTGCATTTCTATACCGAGGCCGAGGCGATGATCCCCGGCGCGGGGAAAACCACGTCCGAGGACGAGAAGTCGATCACCGTGACGAACTATGTCCTGACCTCGATCACCAACTGCGTGACGAACTTCGTGGGATACACGTTCACCAATATGATCAAGCAGGCGGTGGTGGTAACCCAGTATGTGATCGTGCCGAGTCTCGATTCGAATACACTATTGATCCAGAATATCAAGGGCGCGAACCAGAAGGCGCAGGAAGAGATCGACCGTCTGAGACAGCTTCTGGAGATGAAGGCGAAACTGCTCGAACTCAAGGAGAAGACTCTGATCCAGAAAGAGAAGATCATCACGGTTCAAACGAATAAATAGGCGGACGTTATGATAAAAAGCGCATTCATATTTCTGCTCACATTTTCGGTATGCCTGCCTCTTTTCGCGAACGACCTTTCGCTGACCGGGAAGAATATCGTGTTCTACATGGACAGCCTTTCGGGACATTACTATATCGAAAACCCGTCGCCGTCGGTGCAGGACCTGAAAGACCTTCTTTTCAAGGACAACCCGCCGACATCCTACGCGACTATTATTTATAACAGTAAACCGTACCGTTTGAACGACGGGATGCTGAACGTGATCGAAAACTTTCATATCGAGGGCAACAAGATTATCGGAGTCTACGGAATCGATCAGGTCGAATTCCGGATTATGATGTATATCACGAATTCAGCCGCAAAGGAAGAAAACGATTCCGTTATTTTCCTTGTTACCGCCAAGAACAACGGGACGGAAGAATCCGATGTCGGGGCGCGTTTCCTCTTCGATACGGTGTATAACGAACGTTGGGGTAAGCCGGAACTGTATCTGGCGAGCTCGGAAAAAATCCAGTATGAGAGACTGCTGGTCGAGGCGAGTATCCCGGAGTATATCTTCAGCGGGATATACAACCCCGAGAAGATGGACGGGATGTATATCTATCCCTACCTCAACAACCTCCGCCCGGAAAAGGTGATAGTCGGCAACTGGAAAAAGCTCGATGAAAACGAACTCGATTATTCGGTAGACCCGCAGGGGAAGTTCAAGTACAACGATTTCGCGAATAAAGACGCCGCGGTCGCCGTGTTCTACAGTAAGATTTACCTGAAACCCGGCGAGACCGTCAATTTCGGATGCCTCCTGACACGGAAGGTTTTTACCTATGACGTTTTGAGCAGTCAGCTTACATCGATCCAATCCGTGATTCCGGTCGCCTTGTCCAATACGAACGTTGCCGCGGTATCGAACACCAATACCATCGCGGTCATTCCTGTGACGAATATTGCGCTCCCCGTGACGAACAAGATCGCGGTTGCTCCGAAGACGAATAATCTCGATGTCGTCTGTCCGCCGGATGAGAGCGATATGATCGCATCGGCGGAAGTGGACGGGAAGACACCGTCCGTGATGACGTCCGGGGTGGATATGGAACTCCTGAAGGCTCAGCTCGCCCTGCTTGAAAAGCTGACGACGCTGATCGAGAAGATGGACAACCAGCTCACGATGACTCAGACGGTCAAGCCGTTTGTCACGAATGTTATCCAGCCCCCGGCGGACAACAAGAAAGTCGAAGAGACGAAACAGGCTTACGAGGCGGAGCTCCAGAAGCAGAAACTCGCGTATGACAAACTGCTCGCCGACCACCAGAAAAATATTCAGGAACTGATCGACACCTATGAAAAGCGCCTGATGGACGAAAGCTCGTATAAAGTCCAATCCTATACCCTGAAGGAACTTGATAAATCTCTCGCCGAACTCGACAACCAGATCACATTAGTCGAGGAACTTTCCAAAATGAACCTCGATTTCAAAACAATGCCTAAGGAACAACTCGACCAATTGAAAAAGCAAGTCGAGAAAATGGAGAATAAGCTTCTGAAACTGAAGATCAAGTAGGCGGCGCTCATGGAGAAGATCAAGGTCCTGATCGTCGACGATTCCGCGATAGTCCGGACGGTTCTCGAGGAAAAGCTCGGGAATATCAAGGATATCGAAGTGGTCGGCACCGCACCCGACCCGTATATCGCCCGCGACAAGATCGTCAAGCTCGAGCCGGATGTGATCACGCTCGATATCGAAATGCCCCGGATGGACGGCCTGACCTTCCTTCAAAAACTGATGACCTATTACCCCATGCCTGTTATCATCGTCAGCTCGGTTACCACGAAAGACTCTTACGCCTCGATCAAGGCGCTCGAAATAGGCGCGTTCGACGTGGTGAACAAGCCCGGCGGGAGCATTTCCGTCAACGACATCGTCGACGATATCGTGATGAAGATCCGTCAGGCTAACGAGGTCAAGGACAGCTATGTCCGGCGCAGGATCGAACTGGACGGTAAGCTGGTCAAGAAGCCGCCGGTCCGTCACGACCCGCATATCCTGAGCAATATCGCGACCACCGATAAACTGATCGCGATCGGCGCGTCCACCGGCGGTACGGTCGCGTTGGAATATATTTTCCGCAATCTTCCGCCCAATCTTCCCCCTATCGTCGTAGTCGAGCATATGCCGGCGATGTTCACGCGTCAGTTCGCGGACAGGCTCAACGAGATATCCGAGCTCGAGGTCAAAGAGGCCGAGGACGGCGACTTGATCGCGCCGGGCACCGTCTATATCGCGCCGGGCGGGATGCACCTGACAATCAAGCGCAAGGGCGCGCTTCTTTTCACGCAGTTACTGGATACCGAACGGGTGCATTTCCAGAAACCCGCCGTGGACGTCCTTTTCGATTCGGTCGCAGAGGAAGCCGGGCAGAACGCTATCGGGTTTCTCCTCACCGGGATGGGCAAGGACGGGGCGAAGGGATTACTCAATATGAGGAATCGCGGGGCGTACACGGTCGCGCAGGACGAGCGTTCGTCGATAGTCTGGGGGATGCCGAAGACCGCAGTCGATCTCGGCGCGGCTGACGAAGTGACCCCGTTAGACGATATCCCCAAACGGATCGTCGAACTCTCGCAGAAAAAATAAATATATGAAAGATTTTATTGAAATAAACAAACGGAATATAAAAAAACTTCTAATTCTTTTGTTAAAGTATTATAGAGATGGGTATCTGCACGAATCAAATTATGTTATTGATTACATTTGTGAAACAATAAACGTCCCCGCAGTTTTTGATAAAGAAATAATTACAAATCCTTTTATTATTGAGACTTTTATTGAGAAAAGGTTATATATTCTAGGAAGAAATCAAGATTCTCAATCGTTATTTAATATGCTTGATGAAGCTAAAAGTCTTAGAAAACATTTTCATAAGCAAGTGATAATTCGTAAATGTCTATCTGAAAATGCAGTCTACCCAAAAAATGAGTACAGTTGTGAAAAAGCATGCTATTTTTTTAATTTTAATACTCCAATAATTGTTTTAAGAGATATTGAAGAAGGGAAACCCAATTTTCGATCACAAGGAAATGAGTTAGCTTGGATCACAAGTACAGAATTAAGATTGATTTCTGCCCTTTCCTTTTCATCTATTGATTCTTATTGTGTATTTAATATCGAAGATGATTTTTATACCCTACCAGAAGAATTTGTTTTATATAATGAAAAAGGCTTTTCAAAAACCGTACTTGATAGAATAGTAAAACTGATATTTCTATTAGAGAAAATTTACAACAAAGATACGCTTGGGAAAGATTATAGTTTTAGAAAAAGTTGCATAAATGAATACAGGGTAAATAAATTCTTTGATAGCTTGAATATCAATGATGATCTTGAATTACGAATCTGTTTTTTGTTTTTAAAAGCAGGGATGCTTTATAAACAAAAAGGAAACTTCTTTGGGGAAGAAGCAATTCTCAATATGTTGGTAGGTTTGGAGGGATGTCTGTACCTAATAAGTAAAAAGCATTTAAAACTACACGAATTTAATTATCAATTAACACTAGCATATCTAGAAAACGCCTTTCCGAATGAGGGATATGAAATAATCCTCGAAGAATTAAGAGAATATAGAAATATGTTAGCACACCCTGATTCAAGATACGAATGCAATTGGAGTCTAGTGTTTTTTTCGGATGATTTTATACATAACTATAATTGGTTGTTAAAGCTACTTTACTTTTGTATTACAAAAGAGAAATAATCAGCCTATCAGGATTTTCTCATCAGGATACTGAATCTGCGTCTTCTTCGCCATAATCCCCAGCGCAAGCACGAGGCCGAGCGGCCCGATGCGCCCGAAGAACATGGTCAGCGTAATGATGATCTTGCTCATGTCGGTCAGTTTCGCGGTGATCCCTGCGGAAAGGCCGACTGTCCCGAACGCGGATATCGTTTCGAAGATGACATGCGACAGAGGGAACTTAGTATTTTCGATACTCGACACCAGCACGATTACAAGCATCACCCATGAAAACGAAAGGAAGAAGATAGTGAGCGCTTTCCGGACGGTGACGAGGGTGACTTCCCGCTCCATGAACGTGACGGCCTGGCGTTCGCGCAGGGTGTTCAGGATGGTAAAGATCAGGATAGTGAATGTGGTCGTCTTGATACCGCCGCCGGTCGATCCGGGCGACGCGCCGATAAACATGAGGACGCATAGGAACAGCAGGGAAGCGTCCTTGGCGAGGCCGTAGTCTATCGTATTAAACCCCGCCGTCCTCGCGGTGACCGAAGTGAAAATCGACGACAGGAAGGTTTCGTTGATACCCATGTTCTTATAGATATTGTCGTTTTCGAGGATGAAAAAAATGATCGCGCCGAAAACGATCAGCAGTCCCGATGTGATGAGGACGAGCTTGCTGTGCATGGTGATATGCCGGTCCTTAGTCCTTAAAAACCGCGTGACATTGACAAGCACGGTAAACCCGATACCGCCTAGGAAGATCAGGCTCATAACCGTCCAGTTTATCAGCCAGTCGCCCCGGTATTTCATCAGGCTGTCGGAGAAAAGGCCGAATCCGGCGTTACAGAACGCCGAGATAGCATGAAAGATCGACGTATATACCGCGTCCCCGATAGGCATCTCGCCCGCGAAACGGATAAACAGTAAGCCCGCGCCGAACAGTTCGATGACCAGAGTGCTGATGATGATCGATGAAATGAATCGCCCCGTCCCCTTAGCGCTCAGGTCGCTGACCGCGTTTTGGGTGGTGAAACGGTTGAAGAGCGACATCTTCTCGCCCATGATCGTCCAGAAGAAGCCCGCGAGCGTCATGAGGCCGAGGCCGCCGACCTGCACGAGGCCGAGGATCACCGTCTGCCCGAACCGTGAGAAATACCCGCCCGTATCGACTACGGTGAGGCCGGTTACGCAGACCGCCGATGTCGCGGTGAAAAAGGCGTCGATCAGGGTGATCTGGACGTCCTGTACGTTACGCGCCACCGGGAGATAGAGGAGCACCGTGCCGAGCAGGATTACCGACGCGAACGAGAGCGCGATCAGGGTGAACGGCCCGATTTTCGGGGGATTGAGTCTCGGGAAAAGCATCTGCTTGGTCGACCAGCCGAACGTCCCGATGAAGAAGATGCAGAGGAGCGAAAGTATGATCAGGAAATCCGAGTGGTAAACCATCTGGTCGGAGCCGAGGAATATATCGAACGGGATGATGAATTTGAGGAAACCGAACCAGAGCAGGTTTGCCATTCCGGCGGCCGAGATGCGCGGGGATTCTTTGCGGATCAGCGCGATAATCTGGAGCGCGATCGCGAACGCTGTCGCGTAGAATACGATATCTATCGCGAGAATCAGATCGGTCCTCGATTCCGCGAAAAGGATCGAACGCCCGAAAAAGATCAACGCGATACCCAGAATAATGAGTTTCACGACTTCGACGACTTTAAACCACATAGAGCTTCCCGTTAGAACTTAGCGGTATACCCCAAAGAAAGTATCCGGTTAAATGATAAGCTGAAAAACTCATATTGTAAAGTAAAACGAAGCTCGAAACTCGGGACGGGCACGAATGATACTATCAGCGACGGCAGGATCCGTTCCATCCGCGTGAAGTCGATATACAGGTTCTCGAGCGTGAAGCCGAAACGCAGGTATTTCGTGTTCAGCGTCGCTCCGAAGAAAATTGTAGAGTTCGTGATATTCCGCATATTGTCCGGCAGGAGCGGGACGCGCACGCCGAGGGTATAGATATTGTTTTCGCCGAACAGCGAATAGTTCTGCCCGATATTGAAATAGAAACCGTAGATCGACGACGAGATCCCGTTGGGGTCGAAGTAGGTGCCGTTCTTGCCGTAAGCGAAATGGTCGAACCCGGCGGAAACGTTGAGCCATTGCGAGCTGTCGTAGAGGCTGAATTTAAGATAAGCGCCGGGAATGTTGACTGTGATCTTCTCGGTACCGATCAGGCCGTCGAAGTTCTCCGAGATGCCGATACTCAGCATCCCGAACACGCCGACCATCATCCGGATATTGACCCCGCCGCCGTCGTACATAGTGAACTCGGAGCGGAAATCCCCTTTAGTGAGGTTATCGGTCGTGGGGATCGAGCCGATGAACGGTATCCGCGAGATCGAACCCTCCGTTGGCGATCCGGAAAGGCTTGCGCCGGACGATTGAGCGGCTCCGCCGGAATTGACATAGTTCGGCTCGTCTATGATAAACTCGTCGTCCGCGCTGAGCATACCGGAAGACAGGGCAACGAGAGCCGCGGTTAGGATAAGAAGATGGAGATATTTCATGAGTTCCTCCCTGAATAGGTTTTGTCCTATGAAAATTATCGGAAGAAAAAATGAAAAGGTGATTTCTTGACAGAAATATTAGGGGGTTATAAAATTTTAGGGCAAATAAATACTGAAAGAGGAAACGAATAGGAGGTTCTTTATATGGCTGATATTATTGATAAGGTTAAAGAAATTATTGTTGACAAACTGGGAGTAGAAGCATCCGCGGTTGTTGAACCCGCGGCTTTCATCGAAGACCTCGGCGCGGACTCCCTTGATATCGTTGACCTTATTATGGCTCTTGAAGAAGAGTTCGGTATCGATATTCCCGATGAGGAAGCGCAGAAACTTCGCACTGTCGGCGATGCTGTTTCCTATATCAAGAATCACCAATAAGCTAGGAAACAAACTGTTTTCTTCCTAATGGAAAGGCGCCGTTCCGGTACTCCGGGACGGCATTATTTTTGAAAATATTTTCCGGAAAGCCCTTGAATTTTTTTTTTCGTTATGATAGCATATTATATGGGATTATAGGTGTCAGAATATAACAAATCATTTTCATAGGAGGTAATTATGAAGAGATTGTTGGGTGTGCTTTTAATGGTTGCAGCGTTTACAGTTTTCGCGCAGGCTAAGTATTATTCATACAAGCCCGCGAATATGATGATCGATGTCCCCTCGGGCTGGAACATCGAAGAGAAAGACGGTGAAGAACAGTATCTCGAAGTGACTTCTCCCAACAGCGAAGTCATCATCTATCTCGAGTATTACGATTCCGGCAGCTTCGGCGACTACACCGCTGAAGAGGAATACGAATACCTCGAATCCCGTCTCGACAAGATCCTCGGCCAGGATACCCTTGAGATCACCGACCAGTTCGAGGAAGAGATCAACGGTATGATGGTTTACGCTATTTCCGGTGAATATGAGGATGAAGAATACGGCATGGCCTATGTCTATTGCGGC
>MIBE01000023.1:41191-59672 GCA_001829415.1 Spirochaetes bacterium GWF1_51_8 | reverse complement strand
TACGCTACCAAAATATTTTGTAAATAATTCATAAAACCTTCTTGTACTATGAGTATCTTATCTCGCGATCCCGGCGAAACGACTCTTCTTCTCCTCGAAGATAGCCTTGATCGCGTCGAACGACTTCTGGTAATCGGACTTTTCGTAGATACCCTGCCGCAGGAACGCCTCTATCTTCTCGATCTTCGACAAGGCGAAATCGATCTTGGCGTTACTTCCCTGCACGTATGCCCCGATATTCACGAGGTCTTCCGCCTCACGGTAATTCGCCAACGCTTCCTTGAGTTTGTTCGCGAGCTTCTGGTGCTCCTCGTCGACTACTTCGGTCATCAGACGGCTGATACTGGCGAGGATATCGATTGCGGGGTAATGGTTCTTGTGGGCGAGATTGCGTGCGAGCACCATGTGCCCGTCGAGGATACCGCGGACGGCGTCGGAGATAGGCTCGTTGACATCGTCGCCCTCGACCAGAACGGAATAGAACGCCGTGATCGTGCCCTTGTCCGACGTGCCGGTGCGTTCGAGGAGGCGCGGGAGGTTCGAGAACACGCTGGGGGGATATCCTTTCGTGGCGGGAGGTTCGCCCACCGCGAGTCCGACCTCGCGCTGTGCCATCGCGAAACGGGTCACGGAGTCCATCAGAAACATCACGTCCTTGCCCTGGTCGCGGAAGTATTCCGCTATCGCCGTCGCGACATACGCGCCCCGGATACGCAGAAGCGGGGGCTCGTTTGATGTCACGACCACCACCACCGAACGCTTCAGGCCTTCTTCGCCGAGGTCACGT
Source organism: Spirochaetes bacterium GWF1_51_8 (assembly GCA_001829415.1). Lineage (GTDB taxonomy): Bacteria > Spirochaetota > Brevinematia > Brevinematales > GWF1-51-8 > GWF1-51-8. The sequence goes on along the minus strand of MIBE01000023.1, from coordinate 58,885 downwards.
TCGATAAAGTCGCGGACTTCACGGCCTCGTTCGCCGATCAGCGCGATGACATTGATATCCGCGCTCGTGTTCCGCGCGATCATCCCGAGAAGGGTCGATTTCCCGACGCCGCTTCCCGAAAAGATACCCATACGCTGTCCCTTACCCACTGTGAGGAGTCCGTCGACAGCGCGGATACCGGTCGCGATCGGTTCGGAGATACGCCTGCGGTGGTACGCCGACGGCGCTGGGCCGTCGACCGGGCGTTTCTCTCTCGTGCGGATATCGCCAAGTCCGTCGATAGGCTCGCCGTCCCCCCCGATCATACGTCCGAGGAGTTCGGGGCCGACCGCGACTTCCATCTTCCGCCCGAGATTGGTGATCTTGACCCCGGGCGCGATTCCACGTACTTCGCCTAACGGCATCACTAAGGTGCTTTTATTCTTGAACCCCACCACTTCGGCGGGAACGGATTTGCCTTGTTCGTTCTCGATCACGCAGACGTCGCCGACCGACGAAAACGGCCCGATAGACTCGATAGAGATGCCCACGAGATTGCTGACATGTCCGATAGTTCTGATAGGTACGGTACGGTCTACCGCGTTTTGATACTTTTCAAAGAGTTCGACCATTTCCCCTCCCGTATTCCCTTAACCGCTTGCTATATCCGCGGGAATACCGCCGTCATCGGCTCTCAGATGGGATATATCTATATCCGGAACTTCGATCTCGTCTATGCTGTTGAGGAAATCGTCGTTTAACGGTTCCTCGACAATTTCCGATCCCATGATCGTTTCGACTGGTGCGGGCGCCTGAACAGGCGCGGGCTTAGGCTCGGGCGGCTTCATCGCGGGCTTCGCCGGTTCCCCCGCGAATTCGTTCACATCGCCGTCCCGTAACGGCGCGTTCCCGACCGGTTTCAGCGCCGCCTCGGCGATCTGCTTCTTCCGTTCGGCTTCAAGCTGCTCCGGCGACTTCTTGATCTGCTGAGGAGCGGGTTTAGGCTGGGGATGGGCTTGCGGCGCGGACTGGGGTTGAGGCTGAGGCTGTGCCTGAACAGGCTTCGCCTGCTGTACCGGCTGAGGCTGAGGTATGGGAGCGGGAGCGGGAGCGGGCTTCGGCGCCTCTATCGGCTGGGTGCCGAATTGAGTGATGGATTGCTTCTGGGGCGCGGGCTCACGCATATAGTCCGGGATCGACGCGCTTTCGACCGCGTGGCTGTCGATGGTCCCGGCGTCCTTCAGTTCCTGATCGAGCGATTTCGCTCCCAATGTCCCCAACGGGCGCCTTCGCGTCAGTTCGGTGTCCACCTGAACCGGAATATAGAATTTGATTTTATCGATAATATCGCTGAGCTGTGTCGCTATGGTAGCGTCGACCTCGCCGATATCGGTCTCGATATAGACTCCGCCCCTGTCAACCTTCGGGTTCTCGAAAAACTTGACCTCGGGCATCCCCTCGATCATCGAGATGAATTCGTCCTTATGGCTGATCGTATAATGGTAGTCTTCAGGATTGACATGGATATAGACACGCATCGCGCCGCGGATGAGCTGTAACGCCTCGCGGACATTGTTCACCACGACATTGCGCTCTTCATGGGTCAGGCGCTTCACCACCTTTTCCACCATCGTCATCACGAGATTGAGAACCTGCTGTTCGCTGTGGAGAAGGATGCGTTCGCGTTCTTCGAGGGTCGCGGCGACGATAGAATGAAGGCGTTCGACCATATGCTGAACGTCTAACTTGGCCGCCTGAAAACCGTCGGTTCTGCCCTGTTCGAAACCCTCTTTACGGGCATTGTCCCGGACATGCTCGGCTTCTACATGCGCATCTTCGACAATCTTTCGGCCGTCCTGCCTCGATTGTTCGATAATCTGACCGGATTCGGTATTCTTCTCGAGAATTACATTTTCTTTATCGTCGAGCGATTTTTTGACCCGCTCGAACGCGCTCTTCTCGGCGTTATCGACAATCCTCTCGGCTTCCTGCTCGGCTTTCAGTACGATTTCATCGGCGTCATGATCGGCTTTGTCGTTCTTCTCGGAAATCTGCTTCTCCAGTTCCGATATCTCCGTCCGCAGTTCGTCTATCCGTTTGCTCGACTCGTCGATCTCCTGCTCTTTCGTGCGCTTGAAGATTTTCGGGGTCTGGATGACAAACTTATGCGGGTCTACCGAATATTCGCCGCTTCTGAGTATCTTGGAGACTCTTTTCGCCTGTTCGGCCATTCAAAAACACCTCTCATCTTTATCGGCAGGAAGGAAGAATAATATTGAATCTCTCTCCGCCTCTATACAATAATCTCGTCTTCCGCGCCTCTGGAGAGAACGATTTCGCCCTGCTCTTCGAGCTTGCGGATAATGTTCACGATCTTCTGCTGGGCTTCTTCCACGTCCTTCAAACGGATGGGGCCCATGTATTCCATGTCTTCGCGGAGCATCTGCGCGGCGCGTTTCGACATATTTCTGAATATTTTATCCTGTACTTCCGGGTCAACCGCTTTCAGCGCTTTCGCGAGATCGCCCATATCCACATGGCGCAGTACGCGCTGGATCGAACGGTCGTCGAGGGTGATGATATCTTCGAACACGAACATTTTCTTCTTGATTTCTTCGGCCAGATCGGGATCGTCTTCTTCGAGAGCTTCGATAATATTGCGCTCGGCGGAACGTTCCGCGTTGTTCAGGATCGCGACCACTGCATCGATACCGCCGGCTGAGGTAAAGTCCTCGCTCGCGAGAGTCGAGAGTTTACGTTCGAGCACGCGTTCGACTTCACGCAGGATTTCCGGCGAAGTTCTGTCCATCGTCGCGATACGTTTCGCGACGTCCGCCTGTATTTCATGCGGTAACGACGACAGTATCTGCGCGGACTTCTGCGGGTCGAGATATGACAGGATCAGCGCGATCGTCTGCGGGTGCTCGTTCTGGATAAAGTTGATCAAATGCGCCGGGTCTGTTCTGCGGATAAAATCGAACGGTTTCGTCTGAAGGGAGGACGTCAGACGGTTGATGATATCCACGGCCTTTTGAGTACCGAGCGCGCGTTCGAGGACTTCTCGTGCGTAATCGACGCCGCCTGTCACGATAAAGTCCTGCGCCATCATGAGTTCCTGGAACTCCATGAGCACAGTATCGCGGTCTTCCGGGTCTATTTTATCGATACGCGCGATCTCGAACGTGAGTTCTTCGACCTCGTCTTCTTTCAGGTGCTTGAATATATCGGCGGAAACTTCCGGGCCTACGGAGACCAGGAATACGGCCGCCTTTTCACGCCCCGTCAGGGGTTTTTTATTTTTTCCGCCTCGGCCTTTCCCTCCATGCCCGCCGGCATGCTGGCCGCCGCCAGATTGTTGACCGCCCTTTTTATCTTTTTCGTCAGACATCCCTAACCTCCTCTCTTATTCTTCCGCGAGCCATGTGCGAATCAAGCGCGCGACATCGTCAGGCCGTTCTCTGGACATATTGATAGCGTTCTCCAGAAGTTCCATACGGGCCTTTTCCTCGATAGACAGTTCGACGGTCGCTGCCTCTTCCTCCGCGGCGCGGAGAGCGGCCTCACGCATCGCCTGCTGTTGACGTGCGAGCTCTTCCTCGCGAAGTCTGCGGCGGCGTTCCATCTCACGGGCTATCGCACGGTAAACCAATGTGCCTACGAACAGGAAGAATAATACTATTATAGAAGCGATTAAAGTTTTTCGCAACTGTATTTTCTGGCGAATTTTCGCGTCTTCTTTCTCAAATTCCTCGGAATGATCGAACATGATGTTCTCGACCACCACTTTGTCTCCGCGCGCTTCGTCGAAGCCCACTTCCATCTCGATGATGTTTTTATACTTCTTGAGCTCTTCTTTCGGGACATCATGATACAAACGCGCGATGCTTCCGCCGTTAGTGATAATCTCTTCGCCCTGATCGTTGCGGAGGATTTCCCAGTACCCGTCGATAGAAACACCCACAGTGATCTTCTTGATCTCGTAAGGCGACTTCTGCTGATCGATCTTTTCCTTACTATGAGTCATATTGACGATATCTTCGTCCTTTGTGTAATGGGTGTACTTGTCGATCTTGTCTTTCATTCCCGGCGGTACGCTGTTTTCGACCCCGGGCGCGCCTTCGGGAATATACGCGGGTCCCTTGAAGTCTTCTTTGGTCTGCTTCTTGGATAGTTCCGTACCGGCAAGCTTAATCGGTTCGCCGGTCAGAGGGTCGATACCCAGTTCGATAGGCACGATATAATCGCCAGAAACAGTCTTCTTCGTCCAGTCGAACTCGACGTTCGCGCTCACCGCGAAACGTTTCTCCGGAAGAGCCTGCACCAGCACCTTACGGACGGCGGCGATCAGTTTCGCCTTCTCGCGTTCGAGTATCTTCAGCTGTTCGCGGGCTATTTTCATATTGTCGTCGAGGTCGTTGGGGACTAAAAGGTCGGAGAGCACATTCCCGTTATTGTCGACTACGACTACATTTTCGGGCTTGAGGTCGGGGATACCCTTAGCGACCAGTTCGACGATACCCTTGATTTTCTTTTTATCCGCGCTCAGGTCGACATACGGCGCGGGGGTCAGGATCACCGAGGCCGTGGTCGGGGCCTGGAACGACGAGTAGAACTTTTCCTCGGGGAAGGATATCTGGATACTGACATCGTCGAGATCGTCGAGCATCTTGAGGTGCTTCGTGATCTCGCCTATCAGAGCGCGCTGTTTATTGATATCCTGCTCGAATTCGGTGACATTGAACTTCTGAACATCGAAAAGCTCCCATCCGACAATCCCGCTCGGGATGATGCCTTCCTGCCCGAGCTTCATCCTGAGATAGCTTCCGGACTGTTCGTCCTTGACGAGGATATACTGGTCGTCCTTCGTTTCGAACTTGACGCCCATTTCCTCGAGCTTTTTCGTCACACGGGCATAGTCTTCCTGCGAAAGAGGAGACTTGTAGAGCAGGCTGTAAGTCTTGGTTGTCGAGAACCCGCTCAGGAAGACCACCGCGAGAATAAGCGCGACCACCGCGCCTACCGCGATCAGTTTCTGGGTAGTGTTGAGCTTTTTCAGAAATTCCTGAATCCTTGCGATTATTTCACCGAAATTCGGCATATTCCCCTCCCGGAAATATCCTATTTGTTAAAAAAGGTAGATCGTTCCGCGTAAATCCCGTTCCGGTCTGCCATTAAACAGATCATTGCGGGCGGATGCGTTATCCGGAGCGCGAAACTCCATACTCTCGTTTTTCTTCTGGGCTTGATATAGGAGGGAATAACCGATCCCGGCGGGTGATGAGAAGAGCGGCCTTGACGGCATTATCTCCTTCCCGCGAATCGTGCGATGGAAGTGAAAAGTAGCGTTGAACATTCCTACCGGCATATTCCCCTCCCAAAGAATATACCCAATCCCGCGCTAGTGTATCCCTGCATCCCGCGCGGAACCTGACCCGGGTTAGCGGATCATCATTATATCGTTATAGGCCTTGATAGCCTTTTCAACAATCGTCTTCATGAAGCTGACTGACATTCTCGCCTTTTCGGACGCGATCATAACCTGGTGGATATCCACCTGATCGGGCGCGACTATCCATGCCTGTTCGAGGTTATTCGAGTCAAGCTGGAGCTGGTTGACCTGATCCACGGCGTTAAAAAGGACTTCGGCGAACGGTTTCACCGGGTCGTCGCTTTTTACCGGCGCGTTCTTGCCGTTGATATGCATCTTGTTTTGGGTCGAAAGGCCGATATTCTCGCCGATGACCTGCTGTTTCGAATAGATTTCCACGTTCCCCTCCGAACGTAGTAGCATTTAAACTACTACTATTTTAACACATTCAGAATTTTATGCAAGGTTTTTTTTAAATTTTTTACTAATTTTTTATTTAACTTACTCTTATCTTCCGAGCATCAAAGCCTTTTCGAACATCTGCCTCGCGGAATTGACAAGGTTGACATTTGCTTCGTAGGCGCGGTTTGCCGAAATCATGTTCGTCATTTCCTCGACTATGTTCACATTCGGGTATGCTACATACCCCTTCCATTGCCCGGACTGGAGCGCGTACGGATGAGTGGGATCGTACACCATTCTCGGGGGCTTCTCGTCTTTCTTGATCTGGGTCACTTTCACACCCTTTCCGACTTCCTTTTTGAGCGCATCGGGCAGAAGGTGCGATTTGAATGTCAGCGAATCGTCGATAGGAGCCATGACCACTACCTGGCGCTGGTAGGGGCCTCCGTCGGCGGTAGTCACCGAGTTGGCGTTCGCGATATTGTTCGCTATGACGTCGATCTGCAGTCTCTGCGCGGTCAATCCGCTTCCCGCTATATTCAAAACTCCGAATGTTCCCATGTTTTTCTCCTTTTCGCTCTATATCCTTCTCATTGTTCGGCTGGCTCACACTTCGGCTGGCTCACACTTCGGCTGGCTCAGTGTGACAAACGGATTGTCATGGTAAGCTCGTCGAACCACGACTATCGCATTACGAAATCGACGATCTTCAGGTTGCGCGAGTACATTTCCATCAAGGCGTTGTACTGCATCGAATTCTTGGTCGAGTCGATCATCTCTTTATCGATATCCACGTTGTTCTTGTCGTTGCGGTAATTGCTGTCGTATTCCACACTGATCTTCGGGGAAACACCCTTGTAGTCGATGAACTGGTTGAACGAGATATGCCGTTCGTCAGTCATCATGGTCGGGAACTGATCCTGTTGTTCGGATTCGAGCGCGCGGGTCAACTGGGACTCGAACGACACTTCCGAGCGTTTGAAGAACGGCACGTTGACATTGGCGATATTGTCGGCGATCACTTCACGGCGCAGTGCGTTCGCGTCGAGCGCCATCTCGATCAAGGTCATCTTTTTCCCGAAATCCGTGTTCGTTCCGAAAATCATACGATTCTCCCTAAAGGTTCTCATGATAGTCACTTTTCATAAACGCCGATTCCCGGCGTCAAGGAAGTGACCATTGGGCGTTTTATGTGCTTTAGTTTTATCAATGAAATAGATAAAAATAAATTTGGAACCGCCCTTATGTATATCGGCCTTGTCGGAAAGCGGTTTAGCGTTTTAAGATATATCTCATAGATAAAAAGAAGGGGCTGTCCCAAAAGCAAAGAAATAATAGAAAAGCCGGTTTCTGCGAGTAGCGAAGCGATGAAGCAGTCTATGTAAATGTTTATCATTTAATTAAATAGATTGCTTCACGAATTTATAAAATTCGCTCGCAATGACAAAAGTTCTCCAAATTACCCTTTTGGGACAAACTGCGATTACAAAACTCCCTGTTTCTCAAAGTACCGGCGGTAGCGCTTGAAGAACCCCTTAGTGGTATTCGCGAACACTTCCCCGCTGACGGACGGATCGTTCATGATCTTCCCGATGTCGTACCGCTCTTTCAATTTAAAAATCTTGAACAACGGAGTGATCGCGTCCTTCGGGCATTTATCGATACAGCGGACACAGAGGACGCAGTTCTTGAGGAAGACCGGTTTCTTTTCGCCGGGCGCGATATTTCCCATCGGGCAGATTTTCACGCAGACGCCGCAGTTATTGCACGCGTCGGACACCTTCATCCGTCTCCCCAGACGCCTGACACCGAACGATTCCCCCGCGCTGAACATCCGCGAGCACGCCCGCCGCAGGATGCCGTTCCGCTGGAGACAGGTATCGCCCTTCAGGATTCCGGTTACCGACTTGGCGGCGGTTCTTTCCGCGATATGTATAAGGTCTTTGATCATTTCGTCGGAATACCGCCACATAACGTTAGCGGGCATCACAAAAAGCGTCTCATGGAAGACTTCGTATCCCCGTTTGAGCAGACGCGCGCGTACCATCGATGTCGCCCCGCCGTCAAGAAGCGGGTCGCCCGCGCTTTTAAACACGAACGATTTTTTCCCGCCGCCCGGAGGAAGGGTCCCGATAAATTCGAAAAAGTTTCGTGGCGCGTTCCACGCGTGCACCGGATACCCGAAACCGGCGATGTCATACTCGGCCGGGCTGGGAATTAGGCCCTTGCGCGAAAAATCCTCGATATTGAACAGGTCGACGGTACAGCCCTGCTTTTCAAATTCCTTTTTCATCAGTTCCGCAGAGAAACGGGTGTTTCCCGTGCCGGAGAAAACATAAATGCCGATCTTCATTTCGATACCCCTTCGCTTAATAGCGATTTTCGTAAATAGTCGATATAGATATCCTTCACGGATATCCCGCCGGTTTGATATCCGAGAAGCCGCATGAGCAGTAAACCGTCAAGGAGGGCGATAAACCCATGAGCGAATACCAACGGGTCGGTCTGACGTAATTCCCCCGAGGCGATCCCCATTTCGACAATCATGGCAGTTTTGCCGATGTAGTCCTTATAGTATTCCTCGTAGATATTCCGCATTCCGGGATTGAGAAGGGTCAGGGTGTAGAAGTGCACAAATATCCGGGCCATTTTTTCAGGGGACTGCCCGTTTACGGAATCAGCCCCTTCGTCAAACACGCCGAATACTCCGTCGCCGATAGCCTCGAGAAGCCCCCATGCCGTCATACCGGTATCGACACATCCCGCGATGCACTCCTTGTAGTATTCGAGGAACGCACGGTACGATTCGACAATCAGTTCGTCCTTGCCGTGAAAGTAGTAAATCACGACGCCCTTGGATACTCCGGCTTTTTCGGCGACCCTCTCGATCGTCACCGCGTCCAGCCCTCCCGACGAGATGATCTCGAGAACCGCCTCGGTGATCTGCTTTCTCCGGATCGGTTCCATTCCGACTTTCGGCATAAACACCTCTTATTTATTCTGACCGGTCAGTATAATATAATAGCAGACATTAGTCAATTCCATCGGGGCGAAAACGAAAAAATATTTCATTTTTTCATTATTTATGTTATATTAATTCGCCGCGATAAATGAAGGACGAGGTTCGGATGCCGCGCAGTTATATCACTAAACGCTATATCAACCGGGTTCGCGAGATGCTCGCTCACGGTTTGATCGATTTCGGGACGGACAGCCCGGCGATCAACGAAAGATTCTTCCAGTTTCTCGAATTGATGGATAAAATCCAGGCCGACCATCATTCCCGTTATAACGAGCCGTTCTATAACGACTACCGCGCCATCTGGACGGAGCTCTCCGCGATCCCCAAGGACTATGCGGAACAATTCGTAAAAATCCTCGCCGAGGGCTGTCCCGACTGCGGCTCTCATCGCGGAGTTTGCGCGTTCAACACCCTCTACCTCATCTTCAGTTCCATCGCGAATAAAAAGATTACCGAAGGCGGGGATGAGCTTCGATGCGCCGCGAATTCCTTAAGGGCACGGTGATGAAAATCGCCTTCACTTCGGACCTCCACGTAAACAGCTCATCGGAAAACCACGATATCATCCCCGCGATCCGGAAGAAACTTGACGATAACCCGCCTGACGTTTTTATCATCGCGGGCGATATCTCGTCCAATCTCACCGATATCGAGACGACGCTCGGGATGTTCCGCGACCTGCCGGCGGTCAAATTTTTCGTACCGGGCAACCACGATATCTGGGTCGAGGATGAGTACACAAGCGATATCAAATACTTCGACAATCTCCCGAAGATATGCCGCGAGGCGGGCTTTCACCCGCTCTGGCTCCAGCCCTACACTATCGGCGACACGGGCTTCTGCGGCACGATGGGATGGTACGACCTTTCCCTCCGCAGTACCCTCGTGAACTTCACCGACGCCGACTATGCAAAAAAGCGCTTCTTCCTATTCACATGGATGGATAAAGTGCGGATGCGTTTTTACCGTGACAGCCGTGTGCTCGACGATGCCGAACTGACCGAACTCCTGCTCGAACGCTTCATCGCCGACTGCGAGGACGTATCCCCGAAAACGAACCGGATTATCAGCGTCTTCCATCACCTCCCCTTCCGAAATCCGATTGTTTACAACGGTAAGCCGCAATGGGACTATTTCGCGGCGTTCTTCGGTTCGGCGCGTTTCGGCGAGTACATCCTGTCCAACCCGAAGATATCCCGCGTCATCTGCGGACATTACCACCGTCGGAAGTCTCTCGACATTGCGCCCGGCCTCGTGCTCCATCTTTCGCCGTTCGGCTACTACGAACGTGAAGGCGACAGGCCGTTTTCCCGCTGGATATCCAAACGTCTTTCTTACATCAATATTTGACTTTTTTTCACCCCGGTAATAATATTTCTATAAGGGGAAACTTATGATGATAGAAATGAAACATGTCCGTCAGATACGCGGCGAAGGCTTCCGGAGATGGTTCACTGACGATTACTTCGATCTTTATATGTGGTACGACCACGATAAAAATGAAGAACCTAACGGGTTTCAGCTCTGCTACGGTAAGATCGATACCGACCATGCGCTGACATGGAAAAAGGATCACGGTTTCACTCATGACGGCGTCGATACCGGCGACTACAACCCCAGCGAACACCGCACCCCGATCCTTGTCAAGGACGGGCTATTCCCGAAAACGAAGATCGTCAAAGAGTTCGACCACCGTTCGGAAAAGATCGACCCTGTTGTCCGCAAGTTTGTCCTGAAGAAGCTGAAAGAGTTTTAAACCTCGCCTTCGGAAATCTCTATTCCGGTTTGCCTGATAAACCCGCCCGCGTGTCTATACAATCGAGGTTACTTTACGGCCGGTTCGTTATGTTCGATTGAGCAATCTGACACGATTCTAGGCTTCGTTTTTCTTCACACCCTCCTAAAATTTTTTCTCCCTATATATTTGCCAATCCTGAGCGGATTTTTCTTACGTTTTTTTCTCAATAATTTTCATGCATTACCCGGTATTTCTATTCTCACAAACCACAGAGCCGCAATATCCGCCCTCCGCGATGGATTTCGTTATTGACCTTTTTTTAGTTACGGGTTATGATGTTAGAAGTGAATTTCTAAGGAGACAATCTTGGCGTCACGCGCGGAAATAGTCGAATTTTTCAAAAATCTCTGCCATCCTACCGACGGGTTCGAAGGGTGGCTTTCCGATACCGGGCATCCCGAGGTGTTCGAACGGCTTGCCAGTATCGACGAGAAACCGTTAAGCAAGGTTCAGCTCGACCAGCTCCTCCTGCTCTCGCTCGCGTCCGCCGTTTCCGACGGTTTCTTCAGCTATTACTGGCTTTCCATCCCGCCGCACACTTACGACATCAAGCGCCTGAACGATTTCGATCATTCATTCGCCGCCCAGAACGCGATTATTTCGCTCGCGCACCTGCGCTGGGGTCTCGAACGGGTCGCGATTGACGCGCTCTTATACTTCGGAAGCATCGAACGCGCTTTCGCGGTACTCGCGCGGATGTCCGAGCCGGAGATTTTCGCTTTCTTCAACGAGCGCCGTTACCCGACTGCGGCGATCAAGACGCGCGGCAAGGGCCTCCGCCTGAACAAGGTGCTCAAGGAAGACCGTTACCTGATCTCCGAAATGGCATGCAAGACATACGGCGATATGCCGGAGTCCCAGAGCGAGCTCAAGGAGTTCCTGATCGAGAACTACCGCGCGAGTGTCCGCGACGGCAACAAGAATATCCGCGTGAAGGACTTGTTCGACCGCAGTTCATCCGGTTCCAAACACCAGAACAATATGCAGATGCTCCTTTTTTCCGCCGACGACCTGCTCGAGGACACGATCTCGTCAGAGTCCGACCTTGAGAAACGATACGGACGGATCGCGGAGAAATTTATCGAGGCACGCAAGTCCGCGCTTAAAAACACGGAATACTTCCTATCGATGATTAACGACCTCGACGTATATATGTCCACCAGCATGCGCACACGGAGCGATTTCCGCACCGTGGCCGACGCGTGCGAAAAGGTGTTCGGCGACCAGCGTCTGCAGGACCTCAATCTCCGCTACTTCGACCCGACCCTGAGCGCGGCGGAAGGGCATGAGGATAAGGGGCTGATCGAGTGCCTGATGGTGCGGAGCGCGAAAGTGCTGGTGTATATCGCCGGGGAGCGCGAGAGTTTCGGGAAGGACGCCGAGGCCGCGATGGCGCTCACTCTCGGCAAGCCGGTGATCTTCTACTGTGACTCCCAGCAAAGGAAAGGCTTCTATAAGGACGTGCATCCGTTGAGCCGTCTGATCGACTTCCAGACAGGGGTCGCTGTCGGCGCGATAGTTACCGATAGGCTCGAAGAGGTCGCGGAGCTTCTGGACCGCATATTCGAGAACGCGATGGAGTACGTGATCGAACAGCCCGAGGGTAAGCCGGGTTATTACCGCCTGAAGGAAAAACTCACGAATTCCGTGATCCGAATCCAGACAAACAATAAACTCCTCAGCAGATGCTTCTGGAACTTCTTCTCCAACGCAAAATACCGCGATTCAAAGAGAGGCCGAGATGTACAGGAATAGATTTCGCGGGGGGCTTCTGCTCGCGGCCATAGTTTTCATCCTCGCGTCATGCGGAGGAACGCCTCTCAAACCGTCGATGCAAGGCCGTCTGTTCTTCTGGAAGGCGCAGGGCGTCAGCAACACAGTCTACCTGCTGGGATCGATCCACCTCGCGGACAGTTCCATCTACCCGCTCGATCCGGTGATCGAGAGCGCGCTTTCAAACTCCGACTATGTTGTCGTAGAACTGGATGTCGATAAAGCGAAGTCGAAGATCAATATGCTCGTAGCGAAGGAAGGTATGTACCATTTTCCGTTCACGAACTCGCTCAAGAACGATCTCCCGCCCGAACTCTACGACAAGGTGGTCGCATACGGCAAGAAGTTCGGAATGAACGCTAGCACGCTCAACATCATGAAACCGTGGTTCGCGGCGTTCACCTTTTCCGGGATGAATATGATAAACATGGGATACACCGGCGAGAACGGGCTCGAGAGCTATGTCCTCGGAAAAGTGCGGAGCATTAAACCAATCCTCGAACTGGAAAGCGCGGAGTTCCAGATCAGGATTTTCTCAAAAATGTCGCTGGAAAATCAGACCGCTTTCTTGATAAGTCAGATGCTTCCTGCCGATGAATTAAAAAGAGAATTCGAGAATCTATACGCCTCATGGAAAAGCGGGAACATCGAACAGTTCACGGCGTCCGTGTTGGGCGGTAAGGAGCAATGGGACGGCGAGGTCAATAAAGTACTGATCTACGACAGGAATATCACGATGGCCGATAAGATCGCCGGTTACCTGAACGGCGGCGGGACGTACTTCGTGCTCGTGGGCGCCGCGCATTTTGTCGGCTACAAGGGAATAATCAGCCTGCTCGAGAACGCGGGCTATAAAGTGATTAGATATTAGGGAGGAAAAATGAAAAGGCTCATTCTCATCGCGCTTTTATTCGTTAACGGTGTCATGTTCGCTGGCGGCCCGTCGGGGACATATATCCCCGCCGAGGTCGAACTGCCGTTATCGTCCGCCGAAGGCAAGGGCGCGGATTACATCATGCCGCGATTCTACCCGGTCGGATGGTCGAAGGACGGGAAGTTCGCCTACTTCACATACAGTTCCTTCGAGTACAACGGAACCGCGAATACAATCTTCAAGTTCGTTATCCAGAACCTGATCGACGATAAACTTGTTTGGGAAACGACCTTCGCCAAAGGGAAAGAGGTTTCCCTCGCGGAAGTCTGGGCGAAGTACGAGAACGAGATCAACGCGAAACTCGCGCAGAATAAAATATCCCAGTACGAGGGCGAGCTCGGTAAATTCCCTTTCAAGACGGCTAAGGGCGCAGTCGATTACGAGGTACGGGTGACGCAGAAGAAAAGCTCGCTCGGCTATACCTATATCGACTCTATCGAGTTTCACGCGTTCCTCGGGAAGACCGGCGACAAGATCATCTACAAGGAGAAAAACTCGCAGGCTATCCGTCTCTCCGTCCCGGGTTTCATGAAGAGCCCGTTCGAGGACAGAGTCGCCATCGTCCTGCTGAAAGTGAAGCGTTCCGACGAGGAAGGACTCTACCCGGTCGAAATCCAGATCATCGGATGCCATCTCGGGATCGGATTCAAACAGACGAAACCTTCCGGCGATGACGAGGATGAGGACGTCGAGCCCGATTACGATCCGGACGCCGACGAGTTCGAAATCGAAATAGACGAAGACTTCGGAGAAACGGATGGAAACTTCTGACCCAAAATCACCCGGCGGTAACGATGGTGTCCGTCTCGATAAATGGCTGAAATTCGCGCGCTTCTTCAAACAGCGTTCGGCGGCGGTAGAGGCTATCGACGGTGGTCATGTAAAGGTCAACGGCGAGCGATCCAAGCCGTCGCGTGTCGTCCGTCCCGGCGACGAACTCCTGATCCTGCTCGGCAACGATTACCGGAAGGTGACGGTTAAGGGCGTAACCCAGCGTTCGATCAGCAGGGAACTCGCGCGCGAACTCTACGAGATGGAAGATAAGGAAGTCCCCGCCGGCGACCTCGCCGAGTATATCGAGATTATCGAACGGCAGGAACGGAAAGCCCGCCGCGAACAATCCGGCAATATCACTAAGAAAGACCGCAGGACTCTGCATAAATTCAAGTACGGCGACCACTAAGGAGAGGGTATGACTATTTGAAATCTATCTAGGAATGATTGCACTATTGGAAAATTCCGAGTTCTATATTAAAAAATTCGTGATTTTTCTTTTTTTTAATCATAGGAGGATATAATGATATTAGATACATTAGTTATCAGAGACTTCAAATCAATTTTGAATTTAAATATTTCTTTAGGGAAAGTGAATATCTTTATCGGTGCAAATGGAAGTGGAAAGAGTAATATCCTAGAGGCTTTAGGTATCTTATCTGCCGCCGCTTCTGGACGAGTCGATGATCCAACATTGAACAGAAAAGGTGTACGCCCAGGAATTCCACGTCTCTATAAAAGTGCATTTAACGAAAGAATAAGTCCTCATATATACTTTGAAGCAAAGAGTACCAACCTCAAATATTCTGTAACACTTAATAATCCATTAGAAAAACCAAAACCGGCTTGGCTTTTTAAAACTGAAGAGTTATACAATGGCTCAGAAAGATTAATTTCTCGAAGTCCATTGAATGCTAAAAATGATACTCAGGGTTATGCTGCTTTAAAAATTGTTGAGTCCAACCCAAGCGAACCTATTTCGTTGTTTTTTGATATTCTTAGAGACTATTCAATTTTCTGTCCAACAACACTCACCTTACGAGGATTAGTAAATGATGGACAAACAAGAGAACCTGTTGGAATATCAGGCGGTAAACTAACTGAAGGATTACAGAATCTCATATCTCTTGCAAAATCCGATGAAAACCTCTCTGAAGCAGTAGAAGAAGTAAAGGAGCTTATAGATTGGGCAAATTCTTTTGATATTG
Organism: Spirochaetes bacterium GWF1_51_8; assembly: GCA_001829415.1. Lineage (GTDB taxonomy): Bacteria > Spirochaetota > Brevinematia > Brevinematales > GWF1-51-8 > GWF1-51-8. Next base: position 43,627 of record MIBE01000023.1, on the reverse strand, counting down.
TCCCTGCTTCTACTACTTTGCTTTCAGGTTCATTACCAAGGCCAAAAAATGTAATCCGATTTCATGATCGATATATGAGGAAAGGAAAAAATACCCTAACTGCATACGATGCAAGCGAAGGGGCATTATACATTCTCTTTACTGCTATTCTTGCATTATCTCCAAACTCTCCCCAGTGTTTTGCAATAGATAATTTTGATCAGGCACTAAATCCGAGACTAGTTATGAAACTTACATCAACACTCTGTAATTGGATATTAAACATGAAATATGATAGACAAATCTTAATGACTGCACATAATCCTGCCGTTCTGGATGGTTTACCTCTAAAGGATGATAGGATACGCCTTTTTTCTGTTGATCGAAACAGTCACGGAGCGACAGAACTTAGAAGAATAGAGATTACTGAAGAATTAGAAGCACAAGCAAAAGAAAAACAATGGCCATTATCTCGTCTTTGGATAATGGGTTATTTAGGGGGCGTTCCAAATGTCTAAATTAAGAATTGCGATAGTCGCTGAAGGAGATACTGACATTGTTATTATTCAGGCTATTCTTAAAAACATCATTCAAAATCCGTTTGTTTTAACTATTCTTCAACCCAATACATCCATCGCATTTTCAGGAAATTATGGTCCCAACGGTGGGGGGTGGCCGGGAGTTTTTCAATGGTGTCAACAAATTGTTTCGCAAAAAGCAACCTTTGGATGTTCGATTGAATGTATTCCTGCATTAAAAGATTACGATTTAATCATTATTCATACCGATGCTGATGTTGCATCTTTTACTTACTCTAGTGCAAATATTTCAGATCCTCCACTTAACAATTTACCATGTAATCAGCCATGTCCTTCACCTATGGATTCTATAAATGTTTTAAAACAGGTAATTCTTTCTTGGATGGAGGAATCATCTCTCCCAGAATGCTGGATACTTTGCATACCATCGAAATGTACTGAAGCATGGGTTGTTGCTCTGAAATATAATAATACCGGAAATCAAATTCTAAATAACTTAGAATGTGATATGAATTTGGAACATTGGCTTTCTTTAAGGCCAATATCAGAAGGGGAGCGGTTTACTAGAAAGAAATCTGGAAATCTGTATAAGAAAAACACTCGCGTTTATCGAACATTTAGTGACGAAGTTACTAAAAAATGGCCTTCAATTCTTCACACTAATTCTTCTGCAAACGCATTTAATTCCGATCTAGTTAATTCAAATTGTCTTTGCTTGACTTCAGGAGAAGAAAATGATAATTTCAGAACTATAGGAACAATATAAAAAATTGTAACAGATCGTGAACATCACTTGGTCTATAAAAGAGCAAATGGATTTTCCAGTATTAATTGTTAGGAAGAGAAGCTTTAATAAAAGACCGCAGGACTCTGCATAAATTCAAGTATGGAGACCACTAAGGAGAGGGTATGGACAAGTTCGACGCGATCATCATCGGGGGCGGTATCGGCGGATTGAGCACGGCGGCGTTTTTGGCAAAAAACGGCGTAAAGGTGATCGTGCTGGAGAAACACAACACCCCCGGCGGATTCGCGGCCTCGTTCGAACGGAACGGCTGCCGTTTCGATATCGGGCTGGAAGGTCTCTACGAACTCGGGGAAAAAAATGTCATCCCGTTCTTCCTGAACTATCTCGGTAAAAAGATCGCGACTCACCTTCGGAAGGAGAACTTCCGTATCTTCAACGGCGGCCTCGATATCCGGCTCCATTCCGGAAGCTATGCTTCCGATCTGGCGTCGGCGTTTCCCGGCGAAAAAGCCGGAATTGAAAAGTTTTTCCGCATCAATAAAAAGATCATGGACGAAATGAGCGGGGGCGGCGCGCCCAAACCGCCCTATGAAATGAATCTATTTGAGAAGATCGCGATGGGAATCGGTTCGCTCTTCACACGCCCTACCCTCATGCGCTACGGATTCCGCGACGCGGTACCGGTGCTTAAAAAGCTCTTTAAAGACCGACGGGTCGCCGAAACCCTTTACGCCAAACTTCCCACTCCCGCGATGTACACGGCCACAGCGTACCGTTGGAATGTAGCCGACCGCGAAGAAGTCTACTACCCCGAGGGCGGGATGCAGGCTATCGCCGACACGCTCGCTGCGTCGATCCGTGAGAACGGCGGGCAGGTGATCCTGAACAAAGAAGTCAACAAGGTACTGATAGACGAAAGCGGCGAAAAGCCGTTCGCGCGCGGGGTGAAATGCGTAGACGGTGAGTACTTTTACGCCGATACCGTCATCTCGAACTCCTCGCCTCATCACCTGCTGAACAAGATGATCGACGGCGTTTTCGCGCTGGAACAGTTAAGAAAAACGATCTCACAGCGGAAGGTGTTTCCCGGCGCGATGCTCAGTTTCACCGGGGTCGACGGTTCCTACGACTTCGGCGGGTACAATTATTTCGGTTTCATGGGCGACAATC
>MIBE01000023.1:8398-41175 GCA_001829415.1 Spirochaetes bacterium GWF1_51_8 | reverse complement strand
CGAAAAAGCGACGCCCGAAAATTGCCCGTTCGCGATGTTTGTCGCGGAGAAGCCGCATGGCCAGAAGAACCATTCCGCTATTATCTACGCCTGCCTGCCCTACTCGTATCACAACAACTGGGAATCCGGCCCCAACGGCGAACGCGGGGAAGCCTACCGCAAGGTCAAAGATGAAGCCCACAACGTCCTGCTCGAACGCGTCTCATCCAAGCTCGGCGCGGAATTTGAAAAGGCCGTCCTCTTCTCGATACCGTCCACGCCCGTAACCGCATGGCGTTACACATACAGCTACCAGGGTTCGTATATCGGATGGGACTATTCGCGCGCGAGCCTCGGGAAATTCCTGCCTCACCAGACCCCGGTAAAAGGACTATATATGGTCGGGCAATGGGTCTTCCCGGGTTTCGGGATCGCGGGGACGATGGCGGGCGGATACTATCTCTCGCGCCGTCTTCTCGCGGAACGAGGGATCGATCTGGACAGCCTGATGAAGCCGACCAAGTAGACCGGTTTTAAGGGCTTCCTGACGACGGAAAGCGGGAAAGAAGGCGGAATGCAGGCAAACACTGACATGTAATGACGGGGAAAGAAGTTCACGCAGAGAACACAGAGAGGGAAACAACAGACTCTCCCAGAAGAGAGACTATGGGGTTATCTCAGTGCACCATGTGTGAAACAAGGTGAAATAGACCCGGCGACATCACATCGTGTATCATCTATGGTCTCCTCTTTCGCTTTTTTTAGATAGGCTATGACAGAGCGCCAACTCCATTAACAAACCCCGTTTAAAGGGTGATCAAGAACAAATATTAATACTTCGTTATCAAGCCCTAAAGTTTTGGGGGTTCTATATCCACGCAGATGAGACAAACATCGTCCTCGAAGCGCTCACTTCCGCGATGTTTGATCAGTGACTCGTAGACATTCAGCACGAAGTCATGCGAGTTCAAATCTTCGTTCTTAAAGAACTGTTCCATCAAACGCTCGTTCTCAAAATCAGCCGCTTCTCCCTCAATACTCTCCGCCTCGAGCAGTCCGTCGGTGACAAAGATCAGCTTACTCGACGGCTCGATCGAAATCATCCGGTTCTTATATCCGCGGTTCATCGTGACAAGTTCGTCATTGGAGAATATCGCGAGCGGAGTCCCCCCTTTCTCCGGAAGAAGCTGACAGACGCTGGAGTCGTGAATCACGTAGGGCGCGTAATGTCCGGCATTGGAGAAATTAAATGTCAGTTTCTTCATATCCACAATCCCGTACAGCGCCGTGATGAAATTATTGTTCGTCTGGTTGGTCAGAAGCCCGTTGAGGTAATGCAGCAGCATCGCGGGGTCTTCGCGGAGATTGCCGGCCTGAAGGATAAAGCTTTTCAGCATGGATGTGATAAATGCCGCCGGAATGCCGTGACCGGAAACATCGCTCAGGAAAACCCCGATCTTCGACGTATCCCTGAAGAAAATGAAATCGTAGAAATCCCCGCCCACCAGATCCATCGGTTTATAGATAGCGGAAATCCACTCCTGCGGGTTCTGGCTCGGGATTAGCCTCTGCTGGATTGTCCTCGCCATAATCAGTTCTTTTTCGATGATCCTGTTCCTAACCGCCAGATTGTTCCTTTCCTTCTCCAGTTCCTTCGCGCGGAGATACGCCCGGTAACGGTAACGGTCGATCAGGAGATAGAAAACACCCGCGATGAGCAGGGTTGACGAAAGGTCGCGGATCGAGTACTGGGCGTGCAGGCCGGTGAAATCGGTGCCGCGCGACACGGCGGTCATGAAGAACCCGGTCACCGAAAGGAGCAGGAGAATATAGTTCTGGTAGAGACGGATCGGCGCGATCAGGGTGACCATGATGATGAAGAGATATCCGCCCATATACGCGGGGTCGGCCTTTGTCAGCCCGGTGAGTACCCCTGTGGCGATCAGGAGATAAGACTCGATAATGAGCGCAAGATAGATGCCGTTACGCCGGAAAAACGGGACGAAACGCAATCCCAGCACGATGGCCGCGACTACGGTCAAGCCGACCCGGAAGTAGAGCATCGCGTGCTCGTCCGGGAAAAGCGCCTGATCGATCGGGATATATGTCAGCCAGACGAAGAGCAGGATGATCCCGGCGATCAGCGAGAGAAAATAGGCTTGCCTGCCCAGTTCTTCTTCGTAGGTTTCGGCTACGTTATCGGAGTTACTTGAAAAAACGATGCGTTTCAGGGCTGTTATTATTTTTGACAACTCGGTCCCCTTATCAGACCTAATATTATTCACTCATTCGGAGATTCTGTCAAGCCGGATAATGCAGGCAGTACGGATAGGCTTGCTTTTTCTAAGAAATTAAAGCGTGTATTCAAAAATAAAACACCAAATGGTCACTTCCATTTATTGTTTGTTTTTAGAAGTGACCATGTGTATAACAGTTTGAAATTTTTCGGCGACTGTGCTATAATCTTGCCGTTATTTAAGGGGGACATTTTGCGCATCACCGAAGTGAAAAGTAAAAGTGAGTTAAAAAAGTTTGTTTATTTCCCGAAAACCCTTTATCGCGATTCGCCCAATTGGGCGCCCCCGATCTGGTCGGACGAAATCAAGGCATACGATCCGCGCCGCAATCCGGTGCTCCGGAATAACGATTACAGCCTGATCCTCGCTTACGACGATTCCGGAAATCTCGCCGGGCGCAACCTGATCTATATCGACGGCTCGTTCAACAGCTACTACAAGTCGAAAACCGGCTTCTTCGGCGGCTTCGAATGCGTCAATTCGATTGAGATCGCCGCTAGTTTAATGGAGCACACCGAAAAATGGCTCGCCGAACGCGGGATGGAAACTATCCGCGGGCCGATCCATCCCATCGCCGAAAACTGGGGTTTCCTCGCCGAGGGTTTCGAACACCCGGCTATCTTCATGTCGCCCTACAATCATCCTTACTATCTCGATCTATTCTCAAAGATGAAGGGCTACGAGAAAGTCAAAGACCTGATCGCCTATATGGGAGACAGCCGTGACGGTTACATGATACCCGAAAGGATCGTAGAGTTTTCACGGCGGATTTTGGAGCATCGCCCGAACCTCACGGTCCGGCGCCTGCGGGCGAATAAGATCATCGAGGACGGCGAACACATCTGGCGCATCACGAACGAATCGCTCTCCGATAACTGGGGATACGTCCCTCTCGAGCGCGATGTGTTCCTCGATATGGTGCATAAGATCGGGCCGATTGTCGACCCGGACGCGATCTGGTTTGTCGAGGATAAGGGGACGCCCGTCGCCTATGCGTTCGGTTTCCCCGACCTCAACACCGTTCTCCGCAAGATCGACGGCCGGCTGTTCCCGTTCGGATTCCTTTCGGTGCTGTTCGGAATCAAGCTTGTCCGTTACTTCCGGCTCTTCGGCCTCGCGGTGATGCCGGGCTACAAACGGATGGGGCTGGACGTACTCTTATACATCAATCTCTACAACGCCCTGAGGCCGCGCGGCGTCAAGTTGGAAGCCAACTATATCCTCGAGGATAATTTCAGTATCCGCAACGCGCTTGAAAAGCTGAACCTCGCGCCGATTAAAAAATTTCGGATATTCGAAAAAAGCATCCTGAAATAGTGCCGCGGAATACTTCGACCCGTTTGTCAACACCTTGTTTCTATCTATAAATCTCAAAATCATACTTTTCGAGAAGAAATATCGGGTATTTTCCGATAGATTATTTATGCTTCCATCTTTATAGTAATGATGGTATATTTTCGGACGGAGAGTATCATGGGTGATTTTCTGAAGAGCATGGGAAATAACGTTTTTCTGATCTATATAGGGATTTCCGTTGTATTATTCGTCACCTTTTTAATCATTTACCGCGTATCCCTCTACCTCACGAAGCAAAAAAGGATAAACGCGAGCGAAGTGTACCTGAAAAACGGAGAATTCGATAAGGTCCTCGCCTCACTCAAGGACGTGGTGAAAAGCGGAAGCGGAACCTATCTCCAGATGCACTATGTCGCGCAGGCGTTCGAGGGAATGCAGAATTATACCCGGGCGATCGACTTTTACGAGAAGTGCATGGTCAGACTGCCGTTGAACGAATCCGAATTCAAGGACGTGCTTTTCCTGAAAATCGCCCGTCTCTTCCACAGGATCGGCAGGCTCAAGGAAGCCCTCGGATATTTCGAGACGGTAGTCAATAAGAAGACGACTTCCAAGCATGTCTATTATGAGATCGCGCTCGTGCTTTTCCAGATGCAGAAGTACACGTCGGTACAGAACCACCTTGAAACATATCTGCGTTACGCCCCGAAAGATGTCAACGCGCTCCTTCTGCTCGGGAAGACCTATTTCTACTCCAACTCATACCAGAAGGCGGTCAATACCCTGCTATCGATCGTGCCGGAAGTGGCGAAGACCGGCGAAGAAAAAGCCCTCGATTGCAAACTCCATCTCGCGAAGTCATATATCATGCTGAAAAAGTATCCCGGCGCCAAGGAGATTTACGAGAACATCCTGACCGAGAACGGCGATATCGTTCCGTTCCTTCCCGAATATATCATCGTGCTCAGTAATGTAAACGAACCGGAAAAGGCCGAAAAAATCCTGAATGACAATATGGACAAATTGACCGACGAGGCGCGGCAGGAGAGCCTTTACCTGATGGGCACCAATTTCTGGGAACGCAGGCAATACCGGAAGGCGATGGACTATTGGAAAAGGATATTCGCGGAGAATCCCGAGTTCAAAGACCTTGGCGATATCATGAGGAAATACAGTCCGTTCATGGAAAATCAGGTGTTCGACTTTCTCTATGACGACGTGGTGGACACGGAAAACAAGATCAAGAGCGCACTCAATATTTCCCATGCCGCGGAATCTTTTGTACAAGAAAACTTCTGGGTGTTCTTCGGCCAGAACGAATGCTACATCCTGAACCGCAGGCTGTCGCCGTTTACCCTCGAAGACATCGAGGCATGCGAGTCGTTTATTAAATCGAGCAGGCAAACGAACAATAATTATATCCTGCTGTCATATTATCACATCACCCCGCAGTGCCAGGATACGGTGTTTTATAAAAAACTCCGCATTCTCCAGGGAACGGAATTCATCGGATTTTTCAGCGAAAAGATTTGGAACTTGGTATCCCGCGAAACCAACTAACTCTGTACCGCTTTTTTCGATACTGCGGCCTTTCTTTCCTTCTCGAGTTCCTTCGCGGAAATAATCAGCATCTGAAGCCGGTTTTCAATATTACCCATACTGGTATCGGGATCGAAGTCGAGCGAGACGATCTGGATTTGGGGATAGATGTTTTTCAGCGACTTGCTCATCCCGCGTCCGGTGATGTGATTGGGCAGGCACCCGAACGGCTGGACGATCACGAACGAGTTCACGCCGCGTTCGGCAAGCATGCATATCTCGCCCGGCAGAAGCCATCCCTCGCCCGCCACATACGACACGTCCATCAGTTTCTTGACCTGCTCGATCACGTCGTAGATCGTGTAATGCGGGTCGGCGTGACGGAAATCTTTCATCACCGCGAGCACATGCTTTACCGCGTCGTCGAATAAACCCTCTTTTAGATTGGACACCAGCAGGTTGATAACCGGGTTGGGCACAAGCCGCCTCCGGCTTTTATCCCGTTCGATAATCGCGGTTCTGCGGAAGAAATCGAGCATGGACGGTATGACCACTTCCATACCGTGCTCCTCGAGGTATCGCTCCAGATTGCGGTTCGAGGCCGGGTGGAAGTTCAGCAGGATTTCGCCTACAATCCCCACCCTCGGGCGCCGTTTCGTCATCTTGACCGGAATCCGGTTATACGCCGCGACCGCCTCGGCAAGTATCCCGAGCAGCACTTTTTTCGGTTTCGCGATGCTGCCGGTCAGGCGTTTGATATAGTAATCGAACAGGTCATCGCATTCGCCCTTAATCGTCTCGTAAGGCCGGAGACGTCTGCGCATCATCTCGAGCGCGTCATTGATACAAATACCCCAAAGCGCCCTGATCTGGAAGCGTATCCCGATCTTGAAGCCGGGATGGATGCGCTTAGTATCCACGCCGGTCGTAATAATCGGAATCTGCGGATAGCCCGCCTCGTCGAGCGCTTTTCTCGCGAGGGCGGAATACTGTCCCGCCCGGCAGTCGTCGCAGTTCTTCGCGAGGCCGAGCGCCACCTCGTCGGGAGAATACGTCCCTTTCTCGAGAAGGGACAACGCTTCGCCGATATTCACCTGCGCGGGGAAGCAGATATCGTTATGGACGAACTTCTTCCCGAGCGCGATCGCGCGGTCGTCGGCGAGCGGCATGGGGATCACACGGTATCCGAGCGAGCCCAGGATACCCGAGGCAAGCTGGGAGAACGCCGGCGAAAGGTTCGGGGCGAGAATAATCTTCTCCTTGCGGTGACGTTTGATGTACTTGGATACGAACGCGTTCTTCAACTCGACCAGTTTCTGCGGGATGGTCGACTTCCGCATCTTCTCGCGTTTCGAACGGATCGTCTCCACGAACGACTTGATCCGGATATTGATCGGGCCGACCGCCTCTCCTTCGTCGAGCTTCAGGATGAGAAGCTCCTTATCCGACACCTCGCGGAGAATCCGGCTCATCTCGTCGGAGATGATCGCGTCATGCCCGCAGCCGAAACTGACGATCTGGACGATCTCGATATTCGGGTTCTTCGCCGCGAAAAGCCCCGCGCTCGCCATCCTTGTGTGATAGGGAATTGTCGTCTCCATCCGCACGTTCCTGAGGTCCTGCTTCTTGAGGTCGGCGATAGAGTCGAGGATCAAGACCGGGATACCGAGGCGCGTAAAATGCGACGACAGGTTGTGATTGACAAGGTCGTCGGAGTGGTAAGGCCGTCCGGCGAGGATCACAGCGAAATCGCTCGTCCCGCGCAGGGAGTGGAGCACCTGATTCCCGGCGCGTTCCAGCTCGCGCTTGATCTTCTTCTCGACCGCCTCGGCCTCACGCATCGCCCGCCGCACGACACGCTCGGGGATGCCGAACGTCTTCACGATGAATTCGGCGGTCTGATTGACACGGAGTTTATGATTGAACCAGTGAAATACCGGGTGGTCGAACGGGATACCGTGCCGCTTCTCGGGATCGTCGCTGTTCGCGATCACGATCGGATAGCCCTGCACGATGGAGCAGACATGCGATCCATCGGCGGAAGCGTTCTCGACCGGGACGCGGATCATCATCGGCATGAAGATTCGGTCTACCTTTCGCTCGATCAAGTCCTGCACATGCCCGTGAGCGAGTTTCGCCGGGAAACATACCGTATCCGACGGGACATACGAGATTCCGTCCTCGAACAGCTCGTAACTGCTTCTCCGCGATATGACCACCTCGAAACCGAGCGAGGTGAACAGCGCTTTCCAGAACGGGATACTTTCCCAGAAATTGAGCACCCTCGGGATACCGATTTTCAGTTTCCGCTTTTCACCGTAGACACGTGGTTGGTAGTCCGCGAAAAGGAGCTGGTTCTGGAGCTTCATCAGGTCGGGTACATTACCGAGGTCTTTCCTGCTCCGTCCGAATAGCTTCTTCACTTCCGGGTTGGACGGATCGCCGATAATCTCGCCCTTTTCACAGCGGTTGCCGGTGATATAGTATGTCCCGTCGCTGAATGTCACCACCGTGCGGCTGCAATTGTTGGTACAGAACGGGCAGATATTGCCGGGCTCCTTGGTGTAGAAAAAGGCTTCCATGAAATCGAGGCCGATGAAAGTGCTCCGGTAATCGGGCTGTTCGGCCCGTTTCTTCCCGATATACTCCTTAGTAAGGAGCGCGATACCGATAGCGCCCATATGACCGGGATACGGCGGGCGGATGACGTTCCTGCCGGTGTACTGTTCGAGGGCGCGCAGGACGGCGTCGTTACGGAAAGTCCCGCCCTGTACGACGATTACGTCGCCGAGCGCGTCGAAGTTCGACAGCCGGACGACCTTGGTAAACACATTCTCTATGATCGAACGGCAAAGCCCGGCGAGAATGTCCTCGGTGGTCTTGCCGTATTTCTGTTCGGTGATAATGGAGCTGTTCATAAAGACAGTACAGCGCGAGCCGAGGCGCGACGGGTGCTCCGCCCTGAACGCGCGCGGGGCGATCTCGTGCACGGGGATACCCAACGACCGGGCGTAGGTTTCGAGGAACGAGCCGCATCCCGCAGAACAAGCTTCGTTCAGCACGATCCCGGTCACGATGCCGCTCTTCAGGCTGATCGCCTTCATGTCCTGCCCGCCGATATCCAGCACGAACGATACGTCCGGCGCGAACTTCTGCGCGGCCTCGGCATGCGCCACAGTCTCGACCGTGTGGAAGTCGGCATGGAACGCCTTGGTGAACAGCATCTCGCCGTACCCGGTCGTCCCGACTCCCAGTATATTGAATTCCACGCCCTTCGCCCGGTAACGCTCCCTGAGTTCGATGAGCGCGTTCCGGATCACCATCAGCGGCTCGCCCATATTGTTCGTGTAGAACAGGTCGACCACTTCCCCGACAGTATCCAACAGGACGAACTTGCTCGTCGTAGAGCCTGCGTCTATCCCGAGATAGACATCGAGTTCCGTCCCGGCGGGATAGTTCTTCGGGGTGAACTCCGGCAGGCGGTGGCGTTCGGTAAACGCTTCCCCTTCAGCGGGGTTGTCGAAAAAGTTCTCTATCTCATAGGTAAATGTTTTTATCCGGTTCTCGACATATTCCTTCATCGCGGCAAGGGATTTCTCGCGCGAGTACTCCGGGACTTTATCCTGAAACATCGCGGCAATCGAAATGGCCGCGCCCCACGCGACGAGGATTTCGGGGTGCTCGGGGATGACAGTATCGTCGGCTTCGAGCCGCAGGCGTTCTCGGAACACCTCGATCAGCTTGGGATTGAATGTCAGCGGGCCGCCCTCGAAGATGACCTTCGGGGAGAACTCCATTCCCTGCGCGAGTCCGCCGATCGTCTGCTTGGCGATCGCGTGGAACGACGAAAGAGCTATATCTTCCTTCGACACGCCCTGATTGAGAAGAGGCTGTATATCGGTCTTGGCGAATACGCCGCACCGGCCGGAAATGTCGTAGACCTTTTCACCCCGTTCGGCAAGCGCGCCGAATTCCTCGGGCTTGACATGGAGGATTTCCGCGATCTGGTCGATGAACGCGCCGGTGCCGCCCGCGCACGAGCCGTTCATACGCATATCCGACGCGACCAACTGCCCGGTCGACGGCTCGTAACGGAAAAAGACGACTTTCGCGTCCTGCCCGCCCAGTTCTATGGCGACCCGGACGTCCTTATAGAAATTTTTAATCGCGAGAGCGTTGGCGACCACTTCCTGAATATAAAACGCGCCGAGAACTTGCGAGATCGTCTGTCCCCCGCTTCCGCAGACCGCGATGATAAACTCGGCATGGGGAAAACGCCCATGCGCGTCCGCCAGCATTTCCAGAACTGTTCTGGCTTGCTCGGCGTTGTGACGTTTATACTCGAAGTGCAGAAGCCGGTAATCGGCGGGGTCGGTAACGGCGATTTTTACTGTCGTCGAGCCTACATCGAGGCCTACATGATAAACCGCGGAACTCATTCACGCTCCTTTTGTCCGCAACATGTTCTATGGGTTCCCTTGGGCGAATTATTCCCTTTTAGATATTAATGAATCGAATAATATTTTTCAAATATTTAAACCTATATTTTTAGTATTATTATACCCGGCGGCGGGTCTCGAATGGAACGGATGAGAAAACGGGCATTCCGTCACGGTATAGAGATGGTCAATCGGCGGGATTGTCCAAGATTTCCCGAACCGCCGCCGAAAACGCCGAGATGCTGAGGGGTTTCTGAAGGAACATTTTGACATTCAGGTTCTTGTCATCGTTCGACAGTTCGCTGACATCCTGACCGCTCAGGATGATCATCGGGATGTTCTTATTGAGACGCGAGACCGACAACGCGAAATCCTTTCCGGTCATGCCGGGCATATGATAGTCCGAGACGATCAGCTTGTACGAATCGTTTCCCGCCTTGAGACTCTCTATCGCTTCCATGGGGTCGTTGAAAGATTTGACCTGATAGCCGATCTGCGAAAGGAAACGGGAAATAAAATCCGACACCGCGATTTCATCGTCCACTACCATCACTCTTTCTATCCCGTGACGGATCGCCGGTTCGTCGGGTTTCGATGGAACCGGAACTTGCTTCTTGTATGCCGGAAGGATGATCGTGAATTTAGTCCCTATATTGAGCTGGCTGGATACCGAAACCTCGCCGTGGTGGTTCTTGACAATCCCATGCACGAGCGACAACCCCATCCCGGTGCCTTCCCCTACGCCCTTTGTCGTAAAAAACGGCTCGAATATTCGGTCGATCACTGTCGGGTCGATCCCTTCGCCGGTATCCTCGACTGTTAGTTCATAACGGTCCGATTTGAGAATGCGAATCCGGATACCGAGAGTTCCGCCGTTCTTCTTCATCGCATGCGCCGAATTGGTGCAGAGATTGAGCAGAACCTGCTGTATCTGGGTCGGGTCTCCGAGGATGATACATTCGCTCTCGGGAAGATCGGCATGGATAGTGATCGAGGGCGGCAGCGACGCCCGGATGATCCTGAGGGTTTCGTTGACAGCGGACTTCAAATCCACCGGGCATTTCTCCTTCTCGCTCAGGCGGCTGAATGTCAGTATCTGCGCGACCAGTTGGGCGGCGCGTTTCGATGCGGTGATGATCTCGTTCAGTTCGTACTCGTCCTCGCCACTCTCCATCTGCTTCCGTTTCAGCAGTTCGGCAAATCCCAGGATCGCGGTCAGGATATTATTGAAGTCGTGCGCGATTCCCCCCGCGAGCGTCCCGATCGCTTCCATTTTCTGAGACTGGCGAAGTTTCCTTTCCAGTTCGATTTTTTCAGTTACGTCCTCGACTAACGAGACCATCAGGTTTTGATCGAAGATCGGGATATTCTTCGCTGAAATGATCTTCCTCGAACCGTCCTCGGCGACTATCCTGATATTCTCCCAGTGCATTTTCGACGGGTCGCCCGACATGATATCGGCCATCACCCTGTCTTTGATCTCTTTTCTATAAACCGGATCGGGATACACAAATTCGAAAAAGTGCTCGATATCCGTGATCTTATCGGGCGGCCATCCGTATATCTCGGAGAACTGTTTATTCATGTATTCGGCGCGTCCGGAATCGATCAGGTTCACCGCCAGGCCGACCGGAAGGTTTTCCACGATAGATTCGATATAACGGTTCCTCTTCGCGAGGTTCTCGATTAGTTCCTTTTGTTTGGAGATATCCTTGAATATCCCGAATAACCTCGGCGGTTTCCCTGTTTCCTTTTCGATAATCCAGCCGTTCAACTCAATCCACACGTTTTTATTACCGTCCATTTTTAAAAGGGCTTCCGCCGAAAACGATTCGGTTTTCCCGTCGATCAACCCCTTCAAATGCTCGAGAATCGACCTTCTATCTTTAGCGCGGAGCATCCCGAAAATTTTCGAGAGACGCACCTTCCGATCCGGGCTGATCGCGGTTAACGACGGCGGGTAATACTCGGTCAGGGTGATATACCGGTCGCCGTATCGCCAGTCCCAGCTTCCCACGAGCGCGCTATTGAGCGCGAACGAGAGCCGTTTTTTCGCGTCCTGAAGCTCATCCTTCGCGGCGACGAGCCGTGAGACATCCCGCCGTATCAGAATATAGATGATAACCGAGGAGCAGAGGATAAAAAAGGTTCCCTTGATTGTTTGAATTTGTGTATGTATTGTAGAATCTTTGTAGATTGATTCCACGAGCAAATCGGAAAAAAGGATCCAAAGAAAACCGATTCCCAGGTAAATCAGAGCAATTTTGATAACGGACAAATCTTTAACTTTCATCCCCATGTGGGAATCCTTAAATAAAATAATTCACAACATTGAAATAGATTTTATAAAGCTTGATTTAATAAGTCAAATATTATTAATCGTATGAAGAATATACCAGGGTTCTATCCCGTTCTTGCGTTTTTCCGGTAATACGCTATACTTATTTTATACATAATCTGAAAAATGGAAGATTTTATGAAGGTCATGGAAGTCAGGACGATCGAGGATTGTTTCGATCAGGCGATGTTCCGGGAGCTTGTGCTGGACCGTCCGGTCTCTCGAGATTTCATTTTCCATCTCGGCAAGTACGGCGATCTGGAATATTTCTCCGAATTCCCGAATCCGTTCTTCAAGGTCAGTTCCGACGCGCGCTTCACGGTAAAAGGGATCGAAGGCAATAACACGCTTCGGCTTTTACTTAACGGCGATATCGAGTCCAATCTCCGCTATTTTATCCAAATCGCGGAATTGTTTAACTGAAACCCGCCCGATTAGTTTATCGGTATCCCGAGGGACGCCGCTTCCTTAGGGCTGTATTTCATCAGGATATCGAAATTCGCGTATTGGTTGATAATGAGGAAATGCGACACCGCGACCGTCAGGTCGGTTTCGCCCTTTGCGCCGAAGGCTTCCATCGCGGCACGGACTGTTTCGGCATCGTCGATATTGCAATTCGCCACCGCACTGAACACAATCGAATCGACCGTTTCCTTCTCGTCGCCGTTCATCTTCTGCCGGATCACCCCGTAGTCGGCCATGATCTTCACATACTTCGTTTTAAGCTGGAAGACCTGTACTCGGACTGAGTCCGGATCGGGAGTACCTTTCAGCAGTACCGCCGCGTCATGAAGGGCCATATCGTAAGTAAGCGCTATTTTTTCCCCCAAGCCTTCGGGGGTATAATTCTCTTTCAGGCATCCGGATACCGCCGCCATACAGAACAATACGATTACGGAATATTTCATGTTTCCCTCCGGGATTACTATAAGACCGAATTATCCGCGTGTCAACTTGTCACCCCGTTTGTCCCGGGCAAGGTGAGGAAAACATTGTAAAATTACATTTCATTTTTAAATCCATACCATTGACACATCACGGAGCGGCTGATGATACCGTCGATAAGGGTACTCAGTACCTTGACACAAGCCGGATTTGGATATACAATGATTCATCCTTCGTTAGGAGCGGCATATGAAAAAGTTATTCTTTTGGATCGGTGGAGCGGTAATAGTGTTATCCCTTTCGATGACCGGATGCGGGGGCGGCGGAGTTACGAAAGGCGAAGTCAGCAGTCTCGAAAGCGGAACATATAAAAAAGCCAACAACGTCATGTTTGTTTATAAGACTTCCGATCAGAGCATTAAGACCGTCGCCGTGATGGGAGACTTCAACCAGTGGAAGAAAGACGGTATCCCGATGACGTACGAGAAGGGCATCTGGAAAGTCGTCCTTTCGCTCTCGGACGGGTTCTACGCCTACAAGCTGATTATCAACGGGACAAAGGTGATGACCCCTCCCGGAGCGGAAGCCTATGCTCCCGACGGCTCCGGCGGTAAGAATGGAATTGTAGAAGTCGTATCCGCTGTCAGCGAGTAAGGATCATCCATTGAACTTCCGAAGCCATGTCACGATAGTTATCGCCGCGATCCTATCGCTCGTATTGTCGCAATGCGGTGGCTCGAATCAATCCGGCAATATCCTGAAGCCCGATCAAGATGCGACCAACACATCGGCGGCATGTGTCACGAATTGTTCCATATTCAGCTACAAACCACAAAGCGGCATCGTCAAATCCGTATCCATCACGGGCGATTTCCTGAAATGGAGTAAGAAGGGCAAACCGCTCACTTATAACTCGAATTCCCAGAAATGGATCATCTCGCTCAGTTTAAATCCCGGTGTTTACCAGTATGTCTATATTATTAACGGGACAAACTACACGCACGACCCCGAAGCGCTCGCGAATGTCCCCGATAAGAATTACGGTCAAGTCTCTATTATCGAGGTAAGCGAACCATGAAAAACAGTATCCGTGCCTTACTCTCTATCGCGATAGCCGCTGTCGCCGTTTCGGCCTGCAACCAGCAAAGCCTGGTCTCGCCCCATCCCGCGATCACCAATATCAGTGTGGCGGACGCATACAAGCTCTATAACGAAAACCTGACCAATATGTCGTTCATCGTCCTCGATGTCCGTAAGCCCGACGAGTTTTCGGGCGGGCATATCACCGGCGCGGTCAACCTGAATTACCAAGACCCGCTTTTCCAGCAGAACGCCGCCGCGCTCGATAAGTCTAAGGTGTACTTGGTCTACTGCAAGGCGGGAACCCGGAGCGCGAAGGCTTCGGAAGCAATGGCGAACATGGGGTTCAAGAAAATCTATAACATGACCGGCGGATTCGACTCATGGTCGGCGTCGGGATATCCGTCGGAGAAATAACGCCTACTCTTCCTTTACGCAATCCGCCACCCACTTCAGATAGTCGGGATTACCGTCCGACGCCGGCATCGCTAGGACTTCCGGCACACGGTACGGATGAAGTTTCCTGACCGCCTCCAAAAGAGCCGGGAACCGTCCGGCCGTCGTCTTCGCGATACACATCCATTCCGGATTGTCCTCGATCTTTCCTTCCCAACGGTACACGCTTCGGATCGGCCCAAGAAGCTGAACACAGGCCGCGAGACGCTTTCCGACCAGTTCGTCCGCGAGAACACCGCCTGCGGCTTCATCCGGCACGGTGATCGTCACTTGGTATACTTCCGTCATCAATCCCCCCCTCCGGTCACGAGACCGGCAATCACCGGCGATATATAGACTTCGATAAGCGACGCGGCGATCAGCATCGGAATCACCACGAGGATGAAGAGCGCGGCCGCCTGCAGAAGGTACTCCGAAACCCGTTCGGGGAAACCGCCGCCGTTTTTCAGTTTGAACACCACCGCGCGCGCGATATAGATTCCGGCGACAAGACTGAGAACGATCGCCGGCAGTTCGATAATCCCATGGGGCAACAGCATTATAAGCATATCCCCGGACGTCCGTTCGGGGGCGAAGTAGTTCATCGCACAGCCCAGGACAAGGAAATTCAGCCCGGTCATCGCGAACGACGCGATTGCGAGGATAAACCCGCCGAGGACGATCACTCCGGAACCGCGCAGGTTATTGACAAAAATCTCAGGCGCGTTAAACCCCATCCCCTCGAATTTTGCCATGAGCGGTTCCATGAACAAGGCCTGGATATCGCGCGGGAGAAGCATTCCGATAGCGGTACAAACCGTGCAGAAAACAAGCGCGGCGATCAGGATCGCCTTTTCCTGAAACAGGAATCGAAGTATCCCGGGATAGCTGAATTGTTTGGGCATTTTTCCTCCACGAACCGATATTATACCTTTTTTTTGTTCCTTTGTAAACCCGGACTTGACTTTTTCGGTAAAGAGCTTTACATTGTTATAAGCCGCTAACTTAAGGGATTTGATATGACGAAAAGCATGGAAGACTACCTCGAAACCGTTTATTTGATTATCAGGGATAACAAAGTCGCGCGTGTGAAAGATGTCGCGGAGCGGTTGGGCGTAAAGAAGCCCTCGGTGATTACCGCGCTGAAAGAACTCGAGAGCCGCAAGCTCATCGTCCATGAGAAGTACGGGTATATCGACCTGACCGATAACGGTTCGAAAGAGGCATCGTTGATCTACTCGCGCCACGTGCTGTTGAAGAGCTTTCTCACCGAGCTTCTGGGTGTACCGGAAGAGGTCGCGGAAAACGAGGCGTGTTCGATGGAGCATGTGCTGAGCCCCGAAACCTTCGTCCGGCTGGAAGGATTTATCAAAACCCAGTTATCCAATCCGCGATAGACAAACTGGGATGCGGGTTTCGCCTTATGAAACATATTTGATTTCTTTACGGTCGTAATAGAAAAAAGGGTCTGTTTTTTGAATTTTTCCTTATTTACTAAACAATTAGCGTAATATTCCGAATATTAAAACAGAGTTGTGCAAGGGGAGTTCTGTATGGCTATTCAAAGGACATTGACTATATTAAAACCCGACGCCTATCGCGCGGGAAATATGGGAAATATCATCGCACTCATCGAAGAAAGCGGCTTCAAGATCGTCCACGCACTGCTCTTTAAATTCACGGAAAAATCCGCCCGCCAATTCTATCAGGTACACGACGGCAAAGATTTCTTCGCCGGACTCCTCGAATTTACCGTATCGGATAAAGTGCTCGCGATGGTGCTCGAAAAGGAAAATGCGATTGCCGATTTCAGGAAGCTGATGGGCGCGACCGATCCCGCGAAAGCCGACCCCGGTACGATCCGCGCGAAATTCGGGACTGCGTTGCCGAAAAACGCTGTTCACGGTTCCGACTCGGAAGCGAACGCGCGCAAGGAGATTACCTACATCTTCGGCGAATTCGCGTCCATTCCGTCCACCGAAAAGAACCACGCCAAAGAGTACTGATTAGAAACCAAGTCTTTTAAATCTCTTCTCCAATTCGATTTTTGATAACGAAAACATCACCGGTCTCCCGTGAGGGCACGAGAACGGCCTTTCCGTCCGCGAAAGCCTGTCCATCAGTTCGTCCGCCTCTTCGCGCGTGAGCCCCTCGCCCGCCCGGACTGACGCCTTACACGCCATCTGTTTAATCGCCGAATCGATAAAATCCGCCGAATGGACGTCCGAATCCGGGTTCTCCGCGAGCTTGTCGACAAACCCGTTCACCGCCGCTTCCGCATCCTCATACTCGATATAACCCGGCACGCTCCGGATGATAAACGTATTCCCGCCGAAATGCTCGATCCCAAAACCCATCGCGTCGAGCGTCCCGAGACTCTCGTTCATCACGTCCGCCGCCTTCAACGGGACGTCTATCTTCAACGGAACCAGCAGTTCCTGCGAGGGCGCGTCCTTCGCGCGGTAACGGTCCCGCATCAGCTCGTAGTTGATCCGTTCGTGCGCCGCGTGCTGGTCGACGAAGATCACCTGCGCCCCGTCCTCGAGCAGGATGTATGTCGAGAAAAGTATCCCGATAAACCGGTAATCCCGGATTTCCGCCTTCTCCTGCAGAGTCACCGGCTCGGCTCCGAACAGTCCTTCGTTGGGGGCAGGTGTTTCGACACTTTTATCCGCTTCGGTCTCTTCCCCGCCGGATGCCGCCGGGGGAAAAGAACTGTACTCCCGACGGGGACTCTCTTCCTTATCGAGGAACGTCCTGATCGCGCCGGCGATTTTTTGTTCGTAGGGGGTGAAACGGATTTCACCTTCCTCTGCGGGCGCGACACTTCCGAAATCGGTCAGGTTTTCCGATACCGCGCGGCGCAGTATTTTCGCGACAGCCTGCTCCTCGCGGAAACGGACTTCCTTTTTCATCGGGTGCACGTTAAAATCGGCTTCCGACGGATCGAGTTCAAGATAGAGGAACGCCGCCGGGAAAAAACCCTTCGGGACAAGGTTGCCGTAGGTGTGCTGGATCGAGAAGGAAAAGTGCTTCCATTCCACGGCCCGGCGGTTCACGAAAAAGTATTGGTACGAACGGTTCGGGCGGATGAACGCGGGCATCGTGATATAGCCCGTGATCGCGATCCCGCCCTCGAAGTGCTCGATAGGGATAAGGTAGTTGAGGGTATCGGGGAAGAACTCCGCGACCCGTTCGAGAAGTGTCTTGCGCGGAGAGGCGAGATATTTCCGTTCCCCGCCGGACATAAACTCGAAGCCGGTTTCGTAAAATGCGAGCGCCTTTTTTATGATCTCGAGATTGACAAAACGGGTTTCGGCGGAATCGGACGAGAGAAACTTCCTCCGCGCGGGAAGGTTGCCGAAAAGGTTCTTGACAACGACCGAGGTGCCGTTACTCATCCCGGCTTCGATCAGCGAGACTTCCTTCCCGTAGGCGACCTCGAGACGGTTTCCGGAAATAGTATCCCGCGCTCGCGACCCGACGGCCAATTCGGCGACCTCGGCGATACTCGAAAGCGCCTCTCCCCGGAAACCGAGTGTGCGGAGATTCATGATGTCGTCGAAATCGGCGATTTTACTGGTCGTGTGATTTTTATAGCAGACTGCGAGATCGTCGCGTTCCATCCCGCACCCGTCGTCATAGACTTCGATCATGTCCTTGCCGCCGCCCATCACACCCACACGGATCATTCCCGCGCCCGCGTCGATGGAGTTATCGATCAATTCCCGGACAATGGATGCCGGGCGGTCGATCACTTCTCCGGCGGCGATTTTTACAACTGTGTTATAATCGAGAGTCCTTATGACCCCCACAGCTCGTTCCTGTGATTGAGTTTCAGGGAAAGGATGATCCCGGCGATCCCGAGAAGCACCATCGGCAGACTCAGCACCATTCCCATAGTCAGCCAGTCGCCGGCAAGATACCCGAGCTGTGCGTCAGGCTGGCGGAAGTTCTCCGCGATAAAACGAGCGAGGCCGTAACCGGTCGTAAAGATCGCGAAGATCAGTCCGCGCGGTTTATTCTTGACCAGCCTGAATACGAGGAATACGATCGTAAACAGGATCGCGCCTTCCATCAGCATCTCGTATATCTGCGAGGGATGACGCGGGAGATTGACCATCGTCTGGCCGGGCAGGATATCGATTCCGACCTTTTTCGCCATCGCGGTCACCCACGGCTCAGAGACAGAATAGAGCGACGGCCCGGGATTGCCGATCTCAGGCTTCGGCCCGAAAAGCATCCCCCACGGCGCATCGGTGGCGTTACCCCACAACTCGCCGTTGACAAAGTTTCCCCATCGCCCGAAAAAGAGACCGAGCGGGAGAGGTATCATAAAAAGGTCAGCGTAATCGATGAAACTCTTTTTCTTGTTGTTGAGGTAGATCGCAACGGCGAGGATCGAGAAGATAAACCCGCCGTGGAACGACATCCCGCCCTTCCAGACCATCAGCATCTCGAGCGGGTTCTGGAGATAATACCCCAGATTGTAGAATAGGATATAGCCCAGACGGCCGCCGACAAGTACTCCGAGGATGACCACGAACAGGACGTCGCCCATTTCCTCGATCTTGACTTTCAGCACACCCTTTTTGATATAGTACTTGAAGAAAAGGTACGCGAGCAGGAACCCGACTACATACATCATGCTGTACCAACGGATCGCGAAAGTATCGGTGATCGCGAAAATGACCGGGTTGATATTCGGCTGTTGCAGGAACGAGAACATGGGTAACTCCTTGTGAAATGAAAAGTTGAAAGTGACCTCCCAGCTTTCGCTGGAAGGCAAGCAAGTGAAAAATAAAAATCGATTTAGAACTCTCACTTTTTACTTTCGATTTATCCTAGATATTTCGGATATTTATTTTACCGGATATTTCCGAAAATGACAAAAATTCAGGGAGTTATCGGGCGGGTGTTTTAGGCGGATTCTTGCTGATCCGACTTTGTTTCTATTGAGGGCGGAATGCTTCATGCCCATCGATAAAAAAAGCCGCCCCCGCTTCGCGAGGACAAGCCCCGCAAGTTAGAGACGGCTCGAAATTTGTTTGTTTTACGATTTAAAAAGCGTAACCGAGGTTGACGCCGTATAATACACCGCCTATGCTGGGAGAATACAGAGAACCCCAGGAAGAGGTACCAAGACCAATAGCGATGTCATATCCCACATGTGGTTCGAGATAAAAACCGGTATTCCCGGCGAAGAACCACTGATATCCTGCACGAATAGGAATATCAAGTACCATATAATTCCAAGAATATCCTGTCCAGCCGCCCGACCAAAGCTGAAGACCAACACCGGCACCGACCCATAATCCGCCGAACGGATTGCCTTTAAAGAAATTGAACCCGGCATCGGCGATAAAGTAATGCGCCTGTACACCGAAACCAATGTAGGTCCAGTTATAACCGTAACCCGACCAAGAGAGAAAAGTAACTGGGACATAAACACTCAAGGGACCGCCAAGTGTAAATTCCGCCGATCCGGTTACCCCGATCGCGCCCCATAAGAGGTTAACTACGGTAAAGATAGGATCGACCGAAACAGACACCCCGGCGCTTGCCTTCGATGGAGCCGAGAAGTTGAGAATCAGAACGGCAACGAATACAGTTAAAACGATAGACAGCTTACGCATACAAATGCCTCCTAATTGTGATGGAATATTATAACGGGCGTATACGTTTTGTCAACCTTTACACCCCTAATTTCATACAATCTTACTATTCTTCTACGAACCCCAGATAATTGAAATTGACGATACCGTCCAGCGCGATGGTGATCAATTTATCTTTCTTAAAGTCGTAGACCGCGATCACACCGGGTTTTTCAGCGGTGAACGCCCAAGGCTTCTTTTCGCTCGGGTCGCCGTCAAGGACGGAACAGAGCAGGTAACGGCCGTCGGACGAAACATCGAACAGTCCGGCGGAGTCTTCGACCACGATTTCGGAATCGCCGCTCTCGAGGTCGATCATCACGATATCGCTGATCTCGACATTCCCGTACTTAGTCACGTCCTGGACAAACACGGCATTCAGCGCCTCGCTGTAGACCGGGTAATGCGGCCAGAAGTGCCAGAGGTTTTCGCCGGTTCCGGGCACTTCTTTCTTGAAGTCGAAAATCTTCTCCGGCTTCCCGCCCTTCGTATCGACCATCATCAGCGAGGTCAGCTTATTATTGTTCTTTTCTTTCGTGGCATAGTAAATTACCTTATCCCCCGCCCAGAACGGCCTGAAATCACCGGCATCGGGCATATCGGCCAGCTTGATCAGATCCTTCGGCTTCGAGAAGTCGAGGAGATAGACCGCGTGACCGGTGCCGTTCTCGATAATATACGTCAGGACCGCCTTCGTTCCTTCGGGGTTGACACACCAGTTCATGATGCCCTTTGAGGCTTTTAGTATCTTCGGGAACTTGTTTTCCGCGGCGACCGAGAACTTTTTCGTTGCAAGGTCGAATTTATACGCGAAGTCCTGATAGATAAAGCGCGCATAGTAAATGATAGACTTGCCGTCCGATGTAAACACCGGAGCCTTGATAAAATGGGTTCCGCTCTTTTTCGGCGTCTCGTAGGCCACGGCGGATGTCAGGCCGTCCTCTATATTCCCGTATGACACAACGGTATACGCCTTCGGGAGTTTCAGCTTCCCGAACTGCGCCACGTTCTCCGTCACGAATACGATGTTGCCGCTTTTATCGCACCCCATCTCCCATTGCGGAGAATACTCCCCGTTCAGAAGTTTGATGTCCTGTTTGGAATAAAGGATATCCTGCTCGGATGCATCGAAGTCCGAGACCACCCCGATTTCGTCGGTGTTCGCGCCGTACTGGGCGCTTGAACTGACATAGAATATTTTTGGAACCCCCGCCCCGAAACCGTTCAGCTGGCAAATAAAAATCGCCGTTAATACTAAGCCGAATGCTTTCATACCCTTCTCCTTGTGAGTGTTTTAGTCGCCTATCAATGACCAAGCCCCTACTGTCAAATCGAGTACTACTTTATTGTCCGGGGGTTCGAGATCGACCCGCACCCCTTCGATCACATACTTCTGATTCTCGAACACAATCCCGCCCCACAGGCTCAGGCCGTCGACCTTCGCAAGGTATGCCGTATTCGTGTCTTCGCCCGCGTAATGCATCAAGTACCCCTCGACGACAAGCGGGGCGATGATCGACGCTTCTTTTTCATCCACGAAGAACGCCTTCAGCTTGCCGTGGATGATATGTTCCAGCCCGATGGAAACATACTGCTTCGAGTATGCCTTAAGATCGCCGTCGAAACCGGGAATCGTATCGATATATAAGGTCTCTATTTCCATCTTCTGGTTCGCTCCTACAGCGACAGTCCTGACTGGGCAGGGATATGTCACGAGCGATCCGGTTTCGATATCGAATACGAATTCGCCGTTTTCCATGGAGTTCAGCGCGATGTCGTTGGCATGGTAATGCCCTGTGAACACGGTCCTGACATGGTAAGCCGCGAACATTTTCGCGATCTCTTTGTAATTATCGATCAGGTACTCCGGGTGCAGACGGGACTGCCCCGTCCAGTGCTCGACTACGCCATGGTGCATGACCGCGATTACAGCCTTGTCCTTCACCACCGCGAGATGAAGCAGTTTCTCCATCCAGTCGATTGTCGCCTGGGTAAATCTTCCGGGAGTGACCGGTTCGCCTTTTTTATAGTTCTCGTCATGATCCGTACTGTCGAGACACAGAAGCCATAGCCCCGGAACAGGCTCGGCGAGATACGACAACGAGTTGGTGTCGCGCTCGATCGCTTCGTTAAAACCGAACTCTCCGTACATCCGGGCGAACATCTCCCCGTCGATACTCTCGACCGGAGTTTTCGTTTCCCCGTCAAACTTGACGGCGTGCGGGTTATTGATATCGTGATTTCCCGGGACGACAAACACCTTCTTGCCCGACGCTTCGATCAGGGCAAGAGAGGCGGCTACTTTTTCATGGCAAACCTTTTCGCCATCCTTTGTCAGGTCGCCGCATATGATCACAAACTCGGCGGGCATTCCGGCGACCTTCCCGACCGCCGCCGCGAGCAGTTCCTCGCTGAATGTCAAAAGCTTTCTGTCCTCGAGGAGATAGTTCGAGTACGCCGTACCCGTCACCCCGAGCGACTTATCGTAGAAATGAAGGTCGGTCATCACCGCGAACGACGTCTGCGGGTATGCCGCGAACGGTTTCGAGAGGAATTCCGCCTCCTTCGGGTACTTGAACTCCAGCGTCTTCCCGCAGGAAAGTACAATCCCGATCAACACCCCAATCGCCAGTATGTTCCATTTCATAGTAACTTTTCCTTCGGACTACGCCGTACTATTTCTTCGCCTTCATCACTTCGGCCGCGAGGATATAAGTTCCGGCGCCGAATCCCGCCATCGGTATGGCCCCCTGATACGACTGGTTCTTTTCCTCGAATAGCTCGGGTATCAGGTAGAAATTCGCCTTCGCGTTGTCGACAATCCAGCGGAAGAGTTCGTCGGCGCGGTCCTTGTTCCCGAGACCCCAGTACGCCACCGCGATCCGCATATCGATAATGCCCCATTCCTGCATATCGTACCATGTAGCGTCGTCATTCCGGAAGAACCCGGGCGACTTCGCCATTTTGAGATTCTTTTCGTATGCCGCGAGAGTGGCGTTCGCGACCTTCTTGTCTACCATTCCAAAATTGATCGCTTCCACTCCCGCCGCGTCCATATATTTTGTAACGCCTTTCTCTTTATCTTCGAGATTGACTACGATCACATCGTCCGTAATGAAATGTTTCAGGAAGCCTGCCTTGATCGCGGCGGCCTTCTCCAAGTAGAATTTCTGGTCTTTCTTATCGGGAGAAACTTTCGCGAACATGGTCAGTCCGTTGTAGGCGTTGATCGTGGAGTACGCGAAATGCTTTTTACCGTCGACACCCTTTTCCGGCGCCCAATGGCGTTCCCAGATCGACGAGTCGGGCTTGAGGTAGCCTTCCGGCTCCATCAGGTGCACCAGCACGTCGGCGATCAATTCCTTCGCGACCGGGTAGTATTTTTTCACAAACGCTTTATCTTTCGAGGCAAGTGCGTACTCCGAGAACGCCCAAAGGAACAGGCCGAAATCGTCCCATTCGAGATTGGGCCCGGACTGGTTCAGGTCGCTCTCTTCGTCGCCGTTGCCGTAGTAACGGCAGACCGAAATCTTGTAGGGCTTGCCGACATATTCCGGCCCGCTGAATTTACCGTTAGGCGCGTTCAGCATGAACTCGAGGCAGGCCTTCGCCTCAGCCAAATGTCCGCTCTTCACAAGCGCGACCATCGAGTAGGAAGCGTCGCGCGGCCAGCAGATATTCCACTGTCCGGGAGGCATACTCGCGAGTATCTGGCCGTAGGGTTTGCCCGGCTCACGGCACTGCGCCATCTTCAATACGGCGGTAGACTGCTTGTAAAGGAGTTTCTCGTCATCGGACAATCCGGCGGGCATCTTTCCGCCCTTGTGCCATTTGTCCCACCACGCGATTTCGTCCTTTAAAACCTTCTCGCCGCTCTTCAGGATTGCGGTCATATCTTTGATATATGCTTCGTCGTCGCCGCTATTACAGAGCGCGAACACTGCGGTCAGGCGGACGACTTGCCCTTTTTTCAGCACGACGTTTTTGTACTTCATCGTCCCGATCAGGTCGCTTCCTTCCTCGACCAAATTATCGAGAGGAATGGTCTGTTTATCGATCAGGTTGGTGTAATTCTTCTTGGCTTTATATGCGTAGCTGTCCGGCACGGGAATCATCGTCATCAACTGAGCGGCGCCGGGTTTCACCTTCGACGGCGACTCGGTGAAAACGATACCGCCGTCCACCTCCTTCTTGACCGCAAGCTCCTTCGAGCTCATCGCGGCCTCGACATACAGGAACGGGTTGACCGAAGTATCGCCCGGGGTCGTATTCGAAAGTTCCAACACCGCCACGACGATCCGCTTGTCGGAACTCATCGGCATGAAATAGTATTCCGTCACCCCGACATTCTGGAGCTCGGGATTGGATTTCTTGATCTTGATAATCCCGGTTCCGATGACGTAACCGGCCTCGTCCACCTTCCATTCGTCGAGCCACTGGTTGCCCAGTCCCCAACGGATGCCCTGCTTCTTCAGGTAGCTAATCGACGTGGATTTCGAATCGTACTGTTTGTAGATGTGGTCGTAGAAAAAGATCAAACGGTTATCGTTCTTCTTGATCTCGTAGACCGCCACACTCATCCCGTTTCCGAACGGTAAAAAGTTATAGGACGGTTTGATCGTGTAGGCGGCGAACAGGATCGCCGGTGCAAGTATTCCGATCATCCATAAGGGCTTCATTTTATCCTCCCCGTGTTTTGTTTCATTTATCATACACCACAACAGCATACATTTCAAATAAAGGACGATTCAAAAACAGATTGTTGTTTATTATTCGCCTCGGGGGCGGAAATCCATAAGGGCAGTTCTATAAACTCTATCGCAATCGCGAATGGAGCATGAGTATGTCACTGCGATACCGCCTGTCTTCCTGTCCACCTGCATTCTGCTCCGCAGAAGCAGACATGCCTTCTGACGAAGGCGGAAGGCGGGCGACCGAAGATAGACAGGCGCTACAGAAACTTATTGAAGCGCGGTAGAAGCAGCCTGTGTAATTTATAATAGGACAGTAAAATAGATTGCTTCGCTTACACTCGCAATGACAAGAAATATTTTTATTGTAAGTTTTCTTCATTATTTCCGGGTTTTTAGAACCGCCCTAGATTGATTTATCGCCGCCGAAAAGCTATAATTACTTATGAGCGCGCGAAACCATCTCATTCCCGGGAACTTCCGCAAGTTCCTTCTGATCTACAATCCCGGCTCCGGCCAGGGGAAATACCGCCAGTATCTCGACAAAACCGCTCGGTTTTTCCATGACGCCGGGCTGACTCTCGATATCGTCCCCACCGAGTCGCGCGGCCATGCCACCGAACTCGCCCGTGAGGGGTGCGCCGGGGACTACGACGTGATCATCGGGGCGGGCGGCGACGGCACGATCAACGAGGTGCTCAACGGGATGGCGGGGAGCGGCAAGACACTCGCTATCCTGCCGTGGGGCACCGGTAACGTCTTCGCCGCCGAGATGAATATCCCGTCCGATCCGGTCCGCGCGTGCAGGGTGATCGCCGACAGCTACCACGCTCGGCTCGATCTCGCCCGGATCGGCGAACGTTACTTCCTCCTGATGTGCGGAGCGGGGTTCGACGCTTACTCGATCAAGCACGCGGAGCAGATGAATATCAAACGCGCTGTCGGCAGGCTCGGCTATGTCCTCGCGAGCATCAAGGCGTTTCCGCGTTACCGTTTCTCCGAAATCGAGGTCGAGATGGACGGCGGTATCCGCGACAAAGGCACGTTCGTCCTCGTCTCGAACACGAGCCGCTACGGCACCTTCTTCACTATTTCGCCGCGTGCCGTCCCTAACGACGGCTTATTAGACGTCTACGTCTTCAAGGAAGCCGGCGGACGGTGGAACTTCATCAAGCTGGTGACGCAGATGATCCTGACGGCGTTTAAACCGAGGACAAGAAGCAAGAAGATATTCTTCAAGAAGCAGGCGTATTACAGGGCGAAGAGCGTCCGGCTCTGCTCGGACTACGAAGTACCGACCCAGATCGACGGCGAACTGTTTCAGCCTCTGCCCGCGGTGATCAAAGCGGTGCCGTCGGCTATCGACGTCATCCTGCCGAAACGCGTGGCAAGACGGTACGGGAGACAGAGAGTAACTGTCAATCCAAATCGGCGAGATTGAAGAAGTAACCGAACCCTACCCCGATTCCCACGGAGCTTAGTATACTTTGCGTAAATACCGCTTTCGGCCCGAAATCCGTGATACCCAGCATTCCCTGGAAATAGGGCTGGATATAGTATCGATCGATATGGATTCTATACCCGAGATAGATGGAGACACCGGGTGCGGTAACAGATAACTCCGGCCAATAATGCAATCCGATACCGACTCCCATCCATATTAATGGAAAAGCGAAAGTCGGAAATCTCACTCCCAGTTCGAGGCTCATCCTTGTCATAGGGCCATCAAAATGATATGCCGCGTTAAAGAAATAAGAAAACAGAGACAAATCGTCAAGTTTTGCCATATTGAACGGATACCATTCTATCTGTCCGCCGATTTTTAACCCGAAACCGTTAAATCCCGGGGTATGCTCCTCCCATGCGTAGTCTCCGCCTGTCATTACACCCACACTGAGGAAATCGGCGCGGGCAAATTTTGGAAGAAGGACTGCTGCCATGATACAGACTATCAAAAATATCCGTTTGCATAAAAAACGATACATTTTCAATCCTTAACTTTTGATACGATGTTGACGGCAGACAGTAACAAGAAATCGCTACTCCGGTTAAACAAATAGGATTTCGATATACGTCTTCTTGCTTCATCGTTCAATTAAAATCGATGAAAGATTTTCTTATTATAAAACGATTCATATCGTTGAGCGGGCTTAATCCTAAGGGAATGAGCGCTTGGATGGGAATTTTTCATTTTACTGGATTAATGATTTCGATATCCTGAAAAGCATTAAAATCTTTTTCGTTGGCGGTTAATATCACCGGAATACCATTGGCTTTCATGGTAAGATAAATATTCAAATCGAAAACCATACGTCGTTTTATAGCGTATTGTATGAGGTATTTTTTCAGTGCATGAGTATCCAGAGGAGTACCCGGTTCAATTATACTCATATATTCCAGAAAAACCTCAATATTCTCAACCGCTTCTTCGGAAGTCAGGTACTGATTATATATATTTTCATTTGTAACAACGCTGACATATTCCAAAACAATCTGACGTGAAATATACAATCCCTGAGGCCGTAGAGTCTCGATGCAATCCAGCGCTTTTTCATAAAACTTGTTTTCCGGAAAAGAAGCATAAATAAGAATATTGGTGTCAATAAAACAAGGCCCCCTATCGATCTTCATAAATAAAATCCCTGCTGAAATCCGTGACGGTTTTAAGACCACCCAGCTTATGCAGTTTGTCTTTTAAATCCGCCGGAGTGTAAATTTTTATCTCCACCTCAGCCTCAATCATCGGGACATCCTTCTCTTCAATTTCAATTTTGCCTTTATTGTAAATCCCGTGAAGAATAATCATCATTTTACTCCAAAATACATTCTAAATATATTTTAGCATAGGGCAGGGAAAACGCAAGAAAAAAGCCGGCGTTATTTAAAAGAAAGCCCCCGCTTTTACACGGGGGCTAGTGTTTCAGTATGTCTACTTACTTCTTCTTCGTGATGATATGGATATAGAACTCCACCCTGCGGTTCTGGGCGTGCAGGCGTTCCTTCTCCGTTTCGCTCAGACTGTCCGCGATATTTTTTACCAAGAGTTCCGTTTCGCCCGCGCCTTTCGGGTAAAGAAGCGACTTGAACACGTTGAGATCGACAGTCAGGTAAGCGAACACCGAGTTCGCGCGGTCGAGTGAAAGTTTCGCGTTGTAGTTTTCCGGGCCGCGTTCGTCGGTATGCCCGCGTATCTCGATCAGGAACGCGTTCGTAATCCCGTAGTTCGTCGGGTTCTGGATCAGCTTCTTGAACATATCCGCCAACTGCGCGAGTTTCTTTTTATCGTTGGGGTTGAGCGCGGCGCTGTCGTAACCGAACGAGATGCTGTCCATGATGATCATAAACCCGTCGGACGTGGGCTTGATCAGGATGCCCGATTCGAAACGGTTTGTCAGGGCGGCCTTGTTGCCGAGCTTATCCGACGATGACAGCACGACGAGATAGTCCTGCATCGAGCCGACTGCCTCGCCCGGTCGGTCGCTCTTACCGTCCCATGCTAAAGTCGCGGAGTTCGTCGAGCCCTTGCCGGAGAATTTCTTGAACGGGATATAGTCGGTGAAGACTCCCTCTTTCTTGTAGATCGTCAGGACTTTATAGATATTGAGTTCCCAGTTTTCGATGCCGTTCTTATCGAGAACGTTGACATTGAGGAAAAGGGTATCGTTCTTGCCGTCGCCGTCGGGCGAGAAATAGTTCGGGACGGACCAGAGGTTGAGCTCGGGCGTGGTACGGTCTAGGATGATGTTCGGTATCTTGCCCGTGATCTGGTTCCCGCTGTCGTAGATATAGACCACCTGAGCGGAATAGACCCCGTCGGGAGCGACGCCGTTGCCGTAATCGCTCTCGCCCTTCCAGACCGCTTCGGTGTAATTGTTCTTATCGTTGATGAAGTCCGACATCTTATAGCTCTTGACCGCGCGGCCCAGTTCGTCGAAGATGGTCATCTTCGCTTCGATCAGACCATCCGCCGACGAGAGTTTGGAGGCGAATGTCAACTTCTGGTAATCGCTCTTGCCGTTCGGCGCGAGGTAGTAGTCCTTGATCACAAACTCGAGCTTCTCGAACTCGCGGACGAGTTTGATGTTCTCGATCTGCATCTCGGTCGAGTTCCCCGCGATATCGACACCGTTGATTACCAGCGTATACTTGCCCTGCGGTAACGGGTTTCCTTTATCGTCGTTTCCGTCCCATTTGAGCTCGTCCGGTACGTCGTTTATATTCTTCCAGATGTACTTGCGGACAATGTTGCCGTTCGCGTCCTTGATATACGCGAAAACGCGGTCGCCCTCGTTCCCGTCGAGGTTGAGGTCGAACACGATCGATTCCTTCACGCCGTCGTTATTGGGCGAGAAGGCGAGATAGGTATAGTCCTTCGCGGGTTTGAGCTCGATCTTGGGCGGCTCGTTGTCCACCACTATTTTACGCTCGATAGAATTGGTCTTCTGCTCGATCTCGGCAAATTCCGCTATGGCGAAATAGGTATACACACCTTCCTTCACATACTTACCGCCATCGTCCTTTCCGTCCCATTCGTAAGCGGGAATGAACGACGGGCCGGCGACCTTCTTCACGGTCTTGCCGGTATCGTCCTTGATGATGAAGGTGAACTGCGAGAGCCATTTGGTATCGGAGATCGTGAACTTGAAGTTCGCGGTCTGACGGTTGCCTTCGCCCTGCGGTGAAATTGCCGCCGTATCAGCCTGCGCGGTCACTGACTCGAACCCGGCCTTGACTATAATCTGCTTGGGCGCGGTGATCTGCGCGCTGTTCCCGAGCTCGTCGTAGGTTTCGATAATGAACGTGTACTTCCCGTCGGGTACCGGCTTGACATCGTTGCCCCGGCCGTCCCAAAGGTACTTTTTATACTTGTCGGGATTTCCCGGATCGGCGGGATCGCCGTTGTCGTACATTTCCTTGGTAAATTTATCGTACTTGACTAATGTTTCCTGCGAGTCGACGATCTTGACGCGGAAGATGTCCGTTTGATCGCCGGTCAGGTCTTTCAGCAGGATTTCGACCGCTTCGATCTTCCCGGTATCGTTAGGCTGAATCAGCGGCTTGGGTATTTCGATCTTGAGTAACGGAGGCTGAGTATCGAGCTTCACGGTTTTCTTCTCGCTCGACGGGTGATTCCCGGAGTCGAAAAAGACCTGGAACTCGAACGAATAGACGCCGTTGGGAAGCTGTTTCCCCGATACGTCCTTGCCGTCCCATGAAAGCTCCTGCGGGATTTCGCCCGCGCCGTCGTACTTGGTCACCGTTTTCCCGTCGGCGGAAAGTATCCTCAGTTCCCACTTCTCCATCCCTTTCAGGTCGGAGATCGACGGTTTGACCGTGACGTCGTCCATCCACCCGTCGCCGTTGGGGGAGAAGCCCTCGCGGTTCATCGCGATGACGGCGGACTGAACGGCCTTGACCAGCTTGAACTGGTCAACCTTGGCGACCGAACGGTTCCCGGCGGCGTCATAGGCGGAGACGATCAGCGTATAGTCGCCTTCGGGAGCGGGATTCCCGCCCGCGTCCTTGCCGTCCCAGACTATTTTGTCCGGCACGCTCGATGTGAACGAATAGCTTTTTACCTCGATTCCGTAAGCGTTCCAGATTTCCGCGGCGATCTTGTCGTCAGGCCGGATATCCTGTCCCTTGAGCGAGAACGCGATATCTTCTTTCGCGCCGTCACCGTTAGGGGAAAAGACCATATATTGCGCCGTCACCTCGGCCTTCGGAACTTCCGTATCGATCACGATAAATCCCTTCTGGTTGGTGGCGGTGTTTTTATTTTCGTCCCACGCGATCAACTGGAAAGAGTACTTTCCGTCGGACGCCTGGATGCCGAGGTCGTTCACCCCTTCCCAACTCAGGTAAGCCGGAACGTCGACAGCTTTCTTCGCGGAGAATATCTGCGTAAAGAACTTCTCGAGTGTCAGGTCTTGTATTTTCGATTCAGGCAGGCCCTCGAACACCTTGATCTTCTTATTCTGGCTGTCGAAGATTTCGAGCTTCCAGCCCCAGAGCAGGGTATTGTCGAGCGCGTTCAAATCAAGCTTTGTGACATCCTGAACTCCGTCGTTATTGGGCGAGATGCTCATATGCTCCTGTTTCACCCCTACCGACGGGGCGATGTTGTCGTAGTAGCCCCACGCGATACTGAGGGTGACGAAGTGACCGAACTCGTCCAAACCGTTGTACTTCTGCATCTGTACGGCGTAAGACAGGTCGATGTCGGTGGTGGCGTCGCTGTTCTGCGCGAGACCGAACTTGCCCGAAAGCCCCACCCCGAAAGTGAACGGCCCTATGCCGAAATTGTTATAGTTATATCCCGCGCGGAGATAGAACAGATCGAACAGCGACTGCTCGATCGATATCCCGGCGGTGAAGTCGAACGGAGTCCACGGGACGAGGATGTCCGCCGCGATTTTCATCTTGTATGCGTCGTATTTCAATAGATAGAACGATCCGCCGAGGCCGATCCCCATTCCGGGCATCGGGTCGGAGTTGGTGAGACCGATCGTCTTGCCGACATTCTTCAGCACGACACCCCATCCGAAATTCAGGAAGCCGAATCCCGAGTTGGTCGAATCGTCGAAACTGACGATCCCCATATCGAAACCGAGCATCCAGTCGGAGCTTTGCGGGGTAAGAAGATTAGCGTATCCCGACTTGAGTCCGAATCCCCAATAGAGCGTGTCGGTGATGGGCTTCGAGATCGCGATATTCAGCGCGGCGATGTTCTTCACGCCGTTATCCGGCCCGAACTGGTAAAGGGCGTCGAACCAGAACACGCCCGCGAGTGTCGGGAAGGCGAAGCCGAGGTCGGCGAGAAACTGCTGGGTGCCGAACCCGCCGATCGTGAGGCTATTGGCGAGACGCTTGAGACTGCCCAGCGACGCCGGGTTGAACCACATCCCGCTCATACTGTCGACGGATGCGATCCCGGTGTATGCGAGAGAGGTTTCCTTCGCGCCCGTCCCGGTATAGATATTCTGCGCGCCGGGTTTGAGGTTTACCCCGTAGAACGGCGCGGTAAAAAGTACGATCCCCAGAACCGGGGCTAACCATTTTTTCATTTTCATTTCTTCCTCCATAGCTTATTCGTACACCCGCAATTATCGGAATATATCGCCATTCACCATAGGGGAGTTTTAAAAACTCTCCAAGGATTCTAAACCATCTGTTCTTTCTTTCTTTCTTCAAACCCAGAAAGAAAGAACCAAAGAAAGAGGTTCCCCGCCCGATGCCGTTCCGAAGAAGAGGGGCGCGAAACGGGAAACGCCGAAACTCGCGTTCAACTACCATTTGAAGCGACAAAGAGTCGCGCTTCGGACATCGGCGTTTCTGACCGTTCCGCTTGGTAGAAGTCACGGCACAGCGGCGGGGTTCGAACAGCCGAAGACAAACCTACTTGACTGAAGCTGGCTGTTTTGTCCGCGCACTTTAAAGCGCTTTTTACCCCGCATTCCTTACCTTCTTTGCACTATTGAATGCGGGGCTTGCTCCCGGAAAATCCGAAGAAAAGGCATTTGTCCGACGACCAAAGGGAGGAGTTATGCCTTTTCCGGATTTTCCGGCTCTTCTTTTGAGCTTTATCAGCGCGGCGGGTAGCTTGCCCCGCGTTCCTATGCGGGGTTCTTTGCTTACTTTCTTTCCCTGTCCGCCGACGCCATCGTCCTGTCCACCTTCCTTCTGAGATGTAAGGCGGGCGGAAGGCGCGGTGCCCGCTTAGAAAGAAAGTAAGAGCGTTTTCACAGGTTTTTTGAAGTGCCACATAGTAAATATAACACCCGAAAAGGGCTTCGCCAAGCGGAATGATGACAAACTCATTCTGCCATTGCTTTGGTTCGTCCCTCGACAAGCTCGGGATGACGAACCCGCTATGCCGGCCTCGCAATGACAAAATGGGTCTGTCATCACACTCCGGCCGCGCGGGCGATCAATATAATACGTTCGAAAAAGTAATAAGTATCTCAGTCCCCGAGCGGGAAGAGGTTATGCGAGATCGTGTTTCCGTCTATCGTCACACGGACAAACCAGTCCGCCCCTTCCTTAAAATCCTCGCAGACAATATACCGGACGCCCTTCACGGTATTGTCCTGGTACTTGTGGGAATGCCCCATGAATACATAGTCCACGCCGTACCTGCCGAA
>MIBE01000023.1:0-8330 GCA_001829415.1 Spirochaetes bacterium GWF1_51_8 | reverse complement strand
AGAACTCGAAATGGGTGAACACCACGCAGACGGATTCGGTGTAGGTACGAAGCACATTTTCAAGCCATACCCGCTGATCCGCACCGAGCGTCCCGCTCGCGGAATCGAACGAGATCAGCCGGATATTCCCCGCCTTCAGCGTATAGCATGACGGCCCGAGGATATCCCGGAAGTTCGTCCATCCCCCGAAATAAAGGTCGTGGTTGCCGGGAGTGGAATAGTACGGCAAACCCAGCCCGTTCATCAGGTCCCGGTAATTCTCCATATATTGGAGCTCCCCCTGCTGGGTGAGGTCTCCGCACGCGAGGACGAACTGATCGTCCGCCGTCAGACGCGCCTTGAGTCGGTCGAAATTCCCGTTATCCCATGAGTACACGTGCAGGTCGGATACAACGATAAACGAATAATCGTTCGTACCGATAGTCAAATCGGGTATCGCGGACAACGCCCTGCTCTCGCTGAAACGTGTATCCACGTCGGCGGAAGTGGCAATAAACCCGAATATATCGAGGGCGCAGGACGATAAAAATAAAATAATTGCAATCGGAACGATTCGTTTTACCATATTAATTCCACCCCCAGCCCGATTTTTAGCTTGTAACTCACCGAGGAGAGCGCGATACTCCCTGCGTTAATCAGCCCGATGTCGAGAGACAGGTTCCATTTATCGTCGAACGCGTAGGCGTTTTTCAGATAGAACCCGTAGTTGCCGAAGTTGCCCGCGAACATCCGCTCGTGATTGGCAAGCTCGAGATCGAGGGTATACTTGCCCTCGAAGAAGCTGAACTTGTACCCGGCGGAATAGTAAAGAAGCTGTTCGATAATCGGGGTATTGTAGGCGAATATGTTCCAGATATCCGCGCCGGTCACCGTGAAACGGAAATTCACCCCCAGCCGGATATGGAATCCGCAGAGACGGTACTCGGCGTATGGGATAATCGAGTTCGCGGCGAATCCGTATTCCCCAGCGGGATCGCTCAGGAATTTCAGGGTCACTCCCGCGCCGCTGCCGAAGATGTTTTTCCATCCCGCCCCGAAGTAGTACGCGTCGGTAAACCCGTGCGTCATATCCAACCCGTACCCGCATTCGAAATCGACGGTGTCCTTCCACTCGACATTCACCCATGCCTTCGCGAGCGACTTAGCGCCGAGCGTCCGGTTAAAAACAAGCTCGGGTGAAACCCCGAGCTTAATTTGAATATCTTGTAGTATTAACGGGTTATCCGTGCCCTGCGCGAACAACGCCCGCGCGGCAAATATGAGAAACAGGACTAACCCTTTCCTCACGGCTTCCTCCTGCCCGGTCTGAAACGCGAACCCCGGTTGACTTTAGGCGTAATCCCGCCGGGAGCGGGAGCCTTGTCCGGGTCGTACAGCGTGAAGTCGAGAAAACCCTTCTCCACATTGACGCGTTTTACCTTCACCCGTACCTTATCGCCAATGGTATAACGGTTGCGTTTATCGCGCCCCTGCGCGGTGTATTCCTTCTCGTCGGCGACATAATAATCGTCGTCGATATCGAAGTAGCGGATGAGTCCCTCGACCCCGTATTCGGAGATCTGGACGAACATCCCGAACGCCGTCACGCCGGTAATCACACCATCGTAAAGCCGTCCTTCTTTATCCTTCATAAAACGTACCGATTTAATCTTGTAGAACTCGCGTTCCGCGTCCATCGCTACCCGTTCGGTAGTGGAGATATAGCGCGCCATATCGTTCAGCTCCTCCGCGGTGTACGAATGCTCTTTCCGGTGATGCAGGACGTCCTTAATCAGGCGATGCACCAGCAGGTCGGCATAACGGCGGATAGGCGACGTGAAATGCGTATAGAACTCGAAACCCAGCCCGTAATGCCCGAGGTTTTCGGTATCGTAACGCGCCTGCGTCATCGAACGCAGCAGGAGTTGGCTGAGGAACTCCTTATAGGGCTTGTCCTTTATATCGAAGAGAACCTGCTGAATCTCCTGCGGAGTGGGCACCGGCACGCCGTTGAGCTTATGCCCGAAACGGAGCGCGAGACGCACGAAGTCGGCGATTTTCTCGTTAGGCGGTTCCTCGTGGATACGGAATATGGAGTGCCCCTTCCCGGCGAGAAACTTCGCGATCACCTTGTTCGCGGCCAGCATGAATTCCTCGACAATCCGTTCGGAATCGAGTCTATCCTTGAGCCACACCTTGATAGGCTCGCCGTTCTCGTCGATAGAAACCTTCTGCTCTTTGAAGTCGAAGTCGATACTGCCGTCGGCGATACGCTTTTTATAGAGTATCTGGAACAGTTCGTACATCCTGTCGAGGGTCTCGCAAAGTTCCGGGTCTTCCGGCGTGAGTTCCCCGTCGAAATAACGCTGGACGTCGGTGTAGTTCAGGCGGTAACGCGTGCGGATAACCGACTCCTTCACATCGTACGACAACACCTCGCCCTCGCGGGAGAGGTCGATGAACGCCGACATGGTGAGCTTATCCTCGAAGGGATTCAGACTGCAAAGCCCGTTGGACAATACCTCCGGGAACATGGGAACCACTTTATTGATAAAATAGTAACTGTTGCCTCGTTTCAGCGCTTCGGAATCGAGCTTGGAATCGGCGGGGACATAATTGGATACGTCGGCGATATGCACGCCGAGCCGCCATCCGTCCGCGCGTACCTCGAGCGACACCGCATCGTCCAAATCCTTCGCGTCGATACCGTCGATAGTGACCACCATACTGTCGCGCATATCGACCCGACGTGCCAGTTCGGACACCGGTATCTCCGAGGGGATACGTTCCGCCTCGGCGAATACGGCGCGTGGGAATTCCGCGCGGATATGGTATTTTTCTACCACACGCGGGAAATCGTCCGCCGCGTC
Source organism: Spirochaetes bacterium GWF1_51_8 (assembly GCA_001829415.1). GTDB lineage: Bacteria > Spirochaetota > Brevinematia > Brevinematales > GWF1-51-8 > GWF1-51-8. Next base: position 5,481 of record MIBE01000023.1, on the reverse strand, counting down.
CTTGACCGGCCTCGGCGCGATGACTGACTTGCCGAACAGCTCGCGCTTCTTCGGCTTCTTCTGCTCATGCTTGCGCTCCTGCTCTTCCTCGGCAGGCTCGACCGCCCCGCTCCATGAAATATCCCCGGTATCGCGGGAATAATGGATAACACCCTTGGTATTATACTCGTCGAGCACGATCCTGAGGCGTTTGCGTTTGTTCTTGTTATCCGCCTCGAATAATTCCTGCAATGCGGCGAATTTCATTTCGCCGGCTTTCTTAATCGCTTCTAAAATCTCTTTACGTTTCAAAAAATATCTCCTAAATGCCCTGTTTCTTCACCGCGGCTTCTAATTCAAACCGCAGATTTTTCAGAGCCTCTTCATTCCATATCAGACCGTATTTCTCGATGGAATTCGTCTGCCACTTCGTATATAACGTATTGTACTTTTCCTGCGCCATCGTCTTAACAATAGTGTTCGACACCGATTCGAATGTGCCCGCCCCGTTGGTAGATTCGTAGAGCGATTTCGATTTCTCGTAATAGCTTTGTACGTCCTTGGGATCGATCTTCGAATAGGCCGTCGAATAAAGCTGCGTTTTCAGATTATCAGCGCAATACGTTTTTATCCATTCGTCCTTTTGCTTAGCAAGTTCCTTAATAAATTCCTGTTTGTTCTGCTCTCCTTTAGTATAACTCAATCCGGCGAAATAGAGGAAATTCCTCAGGGATTTCATTTCCTTCAGAAAATTATCCACGGTCATATTCTTCACGAATCCCGGAGTGAATATCTCAATTAAATCCTTACATTCCTTCCAATTATAGTCCCTTCCCCATATCTTCACCACCGGGGTATAATCGGGTATCAATTCCGGCGTATACGGAACGCCGTTTATCACAATACCTTTCTTTTCCGCATAGATGCTGAAAAGCTCCATTATCTGCTTGCCTTTCATCAGGGTTTGCAGGTTTTTCTGGAGCTGCTGGAAATTCCCGCCGGTCAAGGACTTAATCTGCTCCCATGTCATCGGTTTCGCGGGGTCGGTAACATAGACGATATGATAACCGTACTGTGTCTTCACAGGCTCGGCCATCAGACCAGATGTTTTCTTCGCGAATACCGGCGTCTCGAACTCGGGGACGGTCATCCCCTCGATAATATAACCGATATCGCCGCCGTTCTCCGACGTTAACGGGTCCTGCGAGTACATCTTCGCGTAATTCTCGAATAACTGTTTCTGCGTGGGGGAACTCTGCATCTTCCCGATCATGTTGGTCGCGAGAATATATGCCTGTTTCCAGTACTCATCGGTCTGAGCGGCGTCCTCCGGGGCAATCCCCTTCTTTTTTAATATTGCGGGAACATCTATGAGGATATGCGAAATTCTGACGGCGGGGTAATTCCCCTGCTGAATCTCCCCGGTCTCCAGTTTCATTCCGGTCTCGTAGAGGAGCACCCAGTACAGTTTTTTCATCTCGCGTTCATAATACGGGGTAAAATCGGGTTGATTCGTGATCCCAGCGTCCATCATCTCAAGATACGCGAGTTCGGGAAGGATATAACGCTCGAAGATGCCATTTTTCAGCCAGCGTATGTCGATCATAGCGCTCCCGTTTTTCAACGCGGCGCGTTCCATATCGTCATGCGCCGTTTCTCCGGTCACAATCCAATCGACCGACCCGTTTTTCACAATCCCGGCGATTCCCGGCGACGAACACCCGGAAACGATGCCGGCAAACACGAGAAATACTAACCCGATTAACTTATGTTTCATAACAGTTCCTTCCATTCATAATAAAAAAGCGGGAGCTAACTCCCGCTTTGTATCAATAAAGAATTACTTACCCGGTTGAGGCTGAGTTTGGGGCTGTATCTTTATCTGGGGCTGCCCCTGCGGCTGACCTTGGGGTTGACCCTGAGGCTGGCCTCCCTGAGCCTTCTGCTGTTCCTGCATCATTTTCTTCTGCTTCTCTTCCCATTCCTTCTTTTTCTGTTCCTGTTCTTTCATATATTTATCAACATCTTCCTTGATAGCCTGACTGAGGGTCTTGATACCGGCGTCGGAAATCACGACATTGTATTTCTTGAATACGCCCTCTTTCCACTGATTAAGAAGCTGCATCTGGGAGTTGTTGGCGAGCTGCATTAATATCGTGTTGGAGACTTCGGTATAGAGACGGATTTCCATTTCAGGCATCTTGGTCGCCTTATTGGTAATGACCTGTCCCTTCTTGTTTTTCTTAGGCTGCTGGAACATAGTCGCCTTTACGGTATTGTAATAATTGGTCATCTCGGTGTAGGTAATCATACCCTTGGCCTTCGCGGCGGCCTGCTTATCCATCGCGGCGGCGCAAAGATCGACCATGATATTCTTCATGTTATTCGCGTAATCCTTCTTGAATTCGTCCTTCTTATCGGCGCCGTCTTTCAGCGCTTTTTCAGCATAGAACATGAATTCCTTACAGTTACGTATCTGCTCGCCGAACGAGGCAAGAGTGATATTATCGGAGAAACCGGGCACGAAGAGATTAATAATCTCGCGGCACTTCGCCCATGTATAAGGAGTGCCCCAAATCTCTACGATCTTCGCATCATCGGGGAGAGCGGCGATAGCGTACTGTTTGCCGTCGACCGTGATGTTGGTGTTTTTAATATCGATGGTAAATAAGTCCTTCATATTGAGGGATTTTAGCGAATTTTCGATCGCATACCATGTTCTGCCGGCTTCCTGACCTACTAAGTTCTCGAGGTCCTTATAGCTCATCATCTTAGCGGGCTCGGTAACATAAATAATATGATAACCGTAGGTAGTCTTGACAGGCAGGGTAACCAGACCCTTGCCCTTCATACCGAATACGGCTTCATTGAACTCGGGAACCATCTGACCGTTGGGGAAATATCCCAAATCGCCGCCGCGGGCAGCGGAACCGGGGTCATGGGACATACCCTGCGCGAGCATCGCGAATTCCTTGTCGAGGTCCTTCGCCATCTTGAGGGATTCTATGGTATTCTTGGCTATCGCCTCGCTCTCTTTCCATTTCTGATCGACAACAGCCGCGTCGAGAGTAGCGTTAGTACCGTTAGTCATAAAGGTAGAAGGTACGGAGAGGAGGATGTGAGACGCGCGGGCGAGAAGGAACTGCCCGTCCTGCAACTCTTTGCGCATCAGCTCGTTACCAGTGCGGTTGAGGAGCGAATAGTACATCTGCATGATAGCCTTATCGTACTCGGTTTTGAATTCGGGGGTATTGGTATAACCCGATTCGATCATGTCCATCGCCTTGAGTTCGGAATAGACCAGATTTTCAGTGATAAAGCTCTTGAGGCCGTTCAAATCCTCGGGAGCGATTCTTTTCTGTACGGCGTAGTAGAACAATTCTTTACGGACATCGCCTACCACAAAAGTATGCTTCTGACCCTTGAACTCATAGGATGCCATTTCAGCGCCGTCGTAATTCGAGCAGGAAAAAAACATTCCCGCGGAAAGCACGGTCAAAATCACAGCGGTGATTTTACTCATTTTCATTCGGATTCTCCTTTGTATTTTACTATTCAATAAATAGTTAGCAAATACTATAATGTAAAACAAGTTTAATATCAAGAATCTTGAGGGTAATTTCGTAAAAACCTTGCATAAATTCAAGTTAGCAATATAATACTATATATCACATTATCATATTCTATATTCGATGAGGTAAAATATGCCGGATAAGAATCGTTCACTTTCCGTATCACTTTCACGAGGAATACCCGCGGTTATCGCCGTCGTACTTCTTTTACTGATTTCTTCCTTTATATACTGCATGCCAAGCTACGTGCAAAATCCAGCCCCTTCTACTAATATTATTCAACAGACCCCCGCCGAAAAAATAATCACCACCAACTTCGCTAAAACAACTCTGGTTACCCCGCTCGGCCACAAGATTAAAAAAGGCACTTACTACACGGCTTTCCCAAACGGTAACTACCATGGGTATATACTCGCCGAAAACTGGATAAGCCCCGAGAACGGCAAGGTTCTCAAGGCGAATACCGAAGTATTAGTGTATGATAACGGCACACCGCAACAATTCACCCTCGCCGATAATTGGACGGAGCCTAGCTCCGGCATGATTTTCAAGGCAGACTCCGATGTGCTTGCGTACGAAAGCGGCACACCGCAAAAGTTCACCCTCGCCGAGAACTGGAAAGACCCGAAGAACGGTATGGCCTTCAAGGCCGGCACCGACGTGCTGGTGCATGAAAACGGCAAACTTCGGCAGTACACTCTCGCGGAAAACTGGACGGAACCTTCCACCGGCATGATTGTCAAAGCGAATACCGTAGTACTGGCGTATCAGGACGGAACCGGGGAAAAATTTATCCTCGCCGCTAATTGGATGGAACCTGATACGGGTATGGTTTTTAAAGCGAACACGGAGCTGCTGATCTACGAGAACGGAACCTACCGTCAGTTCACGCTTGCTAAGAACTGGAAAGACCCGGAGAATGGGACGATTCTCAAGGCCGGCGCCGAGGTTCTCAATTATGAGAACGGGATGGTACAGAAAGTCACCCTCGCCTCGGACTGGGTGAACCCGAACAACGGAATGCTGCTCAAGGGAGATACCGAAATCCTGCAGTATGAAAACGGCAATTTCCAGGAATTCACCCTCGCTGAAAACTGGGAAAACCCGAAGAACGGGATAGTCCTGAAGGCGAATTCCAAAGTATATTTCTATGAAAACGGCAACGTCGAGCAGTACACTATCGCCGATGACTGGGGCGAGTTTTACGCCGGGGATACTATCCATATCTGCCCCGACGGTACGCCGGAAGTGATTCCGCAGGAGACGGACTAGTACCGGATATCCCGTTCATTCGCGTACTCCGGATATGCGTTCATCCTAATAAAAAATCGCGCCTCCCCTATTAAAAAACTATTGCATTAATTCATTCCCCCGCTATAATACTAAGACGATATAAAACGCCGCGCGCGGCTTACAAAAAAAACAGGGCAAGGTTTCCACGAATGGGCGCGAATATACGCGAATGTGTATCGCTCATTCCCCCATTTTATTCGAGTCTATTAGTGTGTATTCGCGGATAAACGTGTTGGAATTTAAATTTTATCATAGGAGACGTGTATGGAATTCGGTGAAATTCAGGTATATTCCGAGAAGCTGATCGCCAATATAGAAAAGGTCATAGTCGGTAAACGCGAAGTGATCGAGAAAGCCCTCGTGGCGCTGTTCTGCAAGGGACATATTCTGCTGGAGGACGTACCCGGCCTCGGTAAGACCATGCTCGCGCGTTCTATCGCGAAGTCTATCGATGGGACATTCCGCCGTATTCAGGGGACACCCGACCTTCTGCCCGCGGACATCATCGGCGTATCCATATTCAACCCGTCCACTAAAAAGTTTGAATTCCGCCCCGGCCCCGTGTTCGCCCAGCTCGTACTGGTCGATGAAATCAACCGCGCCACCCCGAAAACGCAGTCGGCGCTCCTCGAGGCTA
>MIBE01000022.1:53267-80613 GCA_001829415.1 Spirochaetes bacterium GWF1_51_8 | reverse complement strand
GGTCTACTTCACGCGCGGATACCAGAGGTACCCGTTGGGCGAGACATCCTCGGTGGGACTGGACGACCTCTATCTCGGCGATCTGATCTACGCCCTCAAGCGTTATAAAGGCGCGTTCATCAAGAAGGCCATCCCGATCAAACGCCGCGAGGTGAAGGTCGAGGAAAAAATGGAACTGATTATGAACATTCTCAAGGTAAAGAAACTGATTAAGTTCAGCGAGCTGACAAAGGACGATAAAAACAAGATCGATACGATCGCCTCGTTCGTGGGATCGACGGAACTGAGTTTCCGGCAGAAAGTCCTTCTTCACCAGCTCAAGCTTTTCGACGATTTCGATATCAAGGAACGCGAGGAAATGCGTTTAGTCTGATAAGGGAGAGATTTCAGAATGAAAGGTTCGCTATTCATCAATAAAACCTATTCGAGGAACGAGCTCAAGGGGCTCTTCGAATCCGTGCTTTTTGTCAGCGGGAAACCCGTGAACATCGACGAACTGACGGAGATATTCGAACTGACTAAGAACGAGGTCAAACTGCTTGCCGAGGAGCTCAACAAGGATTACAGCGAGCGTTCCTCGGGAATGAATATTATCCATGTCGCGGGCGGATTTCAGCTTGTGACTAATCCGGCGTTCAAGGACGAACTGAACGAACTGTTCGGTAAACGCAACGATAACCGTCTCACACGAAGCGTCCTCGAAACTCTCGCTGTGGTTTCCTACAAACAGCCTATCACCAAAGAGGACGTGGATAAGGTGAGGGGCGTATCGAGCACTCGAAGTATAAATACCCTTCTCGGATACAAGTTGATCAATATCTCCGGATATACCGAGGGCGTGGTGCAGTCGCCGTTATACTCTACCACGAAACGCTTCCTCGAACTCTTCAAGCTGAAAGACCTCGGCGACCTGCCTGTGTTGGACAGCCTGACCTTCGACGATCTGGAATTGATGAACCCGGAAGAATCCGGACCGCCTGAAGAAGAAGAAGGGAACGAAACCGACGAGATGAATTTAATCAATCCATAGGATTGGGGGAAATATGGCCGATCTATTAGAAAGAATTCTTGGGAAAGCGGATGATTTACCTGTTCTTCCGCATATCGCGATGGAAATCCTGACACTGATCGATTCGGAAAACTCCATCCCCGCCGATTTTCAGAGCATTATCGAGAACGATCAGGTGCTGACATTGAAAATACTCAAACTCGCGAACTCCGCCTATTACGGGTATCCGCGCGAGATCATCAGTGTAAAGGAAGCAATCGTCATCCTCGGTCTGGATACGTTGAAAAGTCTCGTGCTCTCGCTCCTGACCCGGCAGATGCTGTCGAAGGGCTTGGATACCTACGGCCTCAAGCGCGGCGAACTCTGGGAGCACTCGATCACCGTCGCGATGATCGCGCGTTCAATCGCGAAACTGATGCGGCTGGGTAATGTCGAAAAGTTTTTCGTCGCGGGTCTCCTTCACGATACCGGCAAGCTCCTTCTGGACATTTACCTTCTGGATAATGTCGAAAAGCTGAAGGCGCAGGTTAACGAAGGCGGACTCGATTTCAGCGAAGCCGAGATCATGCTGTTGGGATTCGATCACGCGTTCATCGGATCGAAGCTGATCGAACAATGGAATCTCCCGAGCTTTCTGGAGAATGTGGTCAGGTACCATCATTCGATCGGGAAGTCGCCCGACAGTTATAAAAAAGACGCGTACATCATCGACGTCTCCGACCGTCTCTCTTACACCATCGCGCGCGGAAGCGGTACCGATTATAAGGTCAATAAAACGGTCAGTCCCGCCGAATACGGCAAACTGGGTTTGACAGTCGCGGATATAGAAGCGACATTGGAAACAATAAAGACCAGTTTACAGAGTATGAAGTTCTAATTGGAGGTGTTGTTTACATGGAAAAGCAGGATCAGGAACAGCTTGAAAAACTTCGCCAGAAGATCAACGATGTCGATGTCCGTCTTGTCAATCTGCTCGACGACCGCGCGTCTCTGGTTAAAGAAATAGGCGAGTACAAAAAATCGAAAAACTTGCCGGTATACCAGCCCGACCGGGAAAAAGATGTGAAGGAACGGGTGCTTGCCGCGTCAAAAAACGAATTTCCGTCTAAGGCGTTAATGCATATCTTTACCGAGATCGTATCGGCGGCGCGTTCCCTCGAAGCCCCGCTCGAAATCGGTTATCTCGGGCCGGAAGGGACGTTTACAGAACAGGCCGCTGTCAAGCAGTTCGGCAGTTCGGTGAACTTTCACCCGTTGACCGGTATCCCGGACGTGTTCCGCGAAATCGAGAACGGTAAGCTCCATTACGGCGTCGTGCCGATTGAAAACAGCCTCGGCGGTACGGTCAACGAGACACTTGACGAATTCGTCGATTCACCCCTCAGGATCGTTTCGGAAACTTTCCTCAATATACACCAGAACCTGCTCGCGAATGTCGAGGACATCAAGCAGATCAAGCGTGTTTATTCCCATCCCCAGAGCTTCTCGCAGTGCCGGATTTGGCTCGAGACGCATCTGCCCAATGTAGAGAAGATCGAGGTGTCCAGTAACGCCAAGGCCGCAAGCCAAGCCCCGTGGGACAAGTTCTCCGCCGCTATTGCGGGCGACCTCGCCGCCGAGCGCTACGGGCTCAATATCCTCGAGCGGAATATTGAAGACAATCCCGAGAATTTCACCCGTTTCTGGATTCTCGCGCCGGAAGGCAACCCGGTCAACAATCCCGAGAAGACCACGGTTCTCGTCTCGGTAAAAGATAAACCCGGCGCGCTATTACGCCTGTTGTCGCCGTTTCAGGTTTACGGGATCAATCTTTCGAAGATCGAATCCCGGCCTTCGAGACGCCGTCCGTGGGACTATCTCTTCTTCATCGATATCGACGGCAGTATCCAGAGCGCGGATGTCACTAAGGCTATCGAGAAGATACGCGAAGACTCCATTTTTGTGAAGATACTGGGTTCTTACCCGAAAGGCCAGCTTTAGACCGCGTCCGGCATGGGCTTGTTGACAAACTCTGGAAATGTGAGGGTTTTCTGTCACTACGATACCGCGCCGCGGTAACTTATTCAAGCGCGGTCGAAGCAGCCGGTATAATACCTTATTCATTAATGAGATAGATTGCTTCGGCTATGGTTCGGTCTGCTCACTATAACAGCCTCGCAATGATTAAATGACTTCGTGTATCACAGGCATATCAAAGAATACCCGGAGAGAAACGAGAATGAGTGAAATGAGATACCTGTCGCTTGCGAAACGCTGTGCGCTGAAGGCGGGCGAAATCCTGCGCGAAGGTTTCAACCGCCCGAAGCATATCGAGTATAAAGGGATGGGCGATCCCGTGACCGAGTTCGACCGCCGTTCGGAAGACCTGATCGTCGGAATGATCCGTGAGCGGTTTCCCGATCATGCCATCCTTGCCGAAGAATCTACCGATGTGAAAAGCTCATCCGGCGTGAGGTGGATTATCGACCCTCTGGACGGCACTGTTAACTTCACGCATTCCGTACCGTTAATCGCGGTCTCGATAGCGGCGGAAGTCGACGGCAGGATCGCGGCGGGTGTGATCTATAACCCGATCCTGAACGACCTCTACGAGGCAGCCGAAGGACACGGCGCGTATCACAATGGGCGGAGAATCAGGGTTTCGGCGATCGATACCCCGGCGAAATCGCTTGTCATCACCGGGTTTCCCTACCGGCGCGACAGGGTGGAAGAGGTCATTTCGCCGATGCGGTTATTCATCGAGAAGTATGAGGCGTTCAGACGGCTCGGTTCAGCCGCAGTGGATATGGCATATATCGCCGCCGGGAAGGGCGAGGGGTTTTACGAGGAAGGGCTGAAACCGTGGGATACCGCCGCGGGCTGTGTGATTGTCCGCGAAGCCGGCGGGATTGTCACGGATTTTTACGGCAACGAGTACCGGCCGGAGAATAGGACGATCCTCGCTTGCAACCCCGCAATTCATCCGTTGATGATGGAAGTTCTGAAAAACGTGCCGGAACCGGAATAATCAGGATTTCGGGAAGTAGAATTCGACGACCGCGCCGTTCTTATCGTTCAGTCCGATAGTCATTTCACCGCCGTGATGTTCCACTATCTTCTTACAAAAAGCCAGATTAAACGATTTTTCTTTTTCCTCGAGCGCCTGCCCCATGGAGAAGAGACGAAGATTCTTGTCCGGATCGGAGATCACACCCGTGTCGATTGTGTAGTATGACCTGCTTGGCTGAAACTCGCAGGAGAGATTTATCGCTTCAGCGTCCGCGACCCTCGGGTTCGTCAGGCAGAAATCGAACAAGCCCTGTAACAGTCTGAAACATTGATGCTTGTCACCCAAGATCACGGCGAGCTTGGAGTACTTGAAACTCAAGCCCATTTCTGTGAGGCGGTGGCTGTTGCTCTCAAGGATACGTTCCATGACGTAATTCAGGTCGACCGGAGAAAAGGGGGTTTCGGTCATCCCGATACCAAGGTTGTCGAGGAGAATGAGCGCGGCGTGTTCCGCGTGATGGATCTCGTTACGGCAAAGGAGGATGGATTTTCTGTCCGGTTCGAAATCGGCTTCGTCCTTGGTTAGATGATCGAGATACGCCAGCACCTTCTGCATCGGCGTCTTTATATAAAAAAACGAGACCTGGAAAATTTCACGAAGTTCATCCTGATACCTTCGTGTTTTTTCTTCCCATGACAGCTTTTTCTCGAGCTCGTTATCAAGCCGGAAGTTTGTCTGTTCGAGAAGAGAGGAGTGCCCTTCGATCCTTTCATAGAGCATTGAGTTGCAGTACTCGAGTTCCTTAGTCTGACGGGTGATAGTGAACTGTGAAAAAAGGTCTCTCATTCTCGAATTGTAAACGAAACGCGAGATAACCCATGCGATGGATATGGTAAAAAGTCCGTTCACACTCTGACCGTAGAGTATTCTAACATTTTTCTGGAGAAGCAGTATTCCGACAAACAAGAATATAAAGGATGCCGGAAGCATAATGGATATTGTTTTCTTCGGGTGATATAGGAGCGCTGAAACCAGCATCACCGCTATCACATATGTAGTGATCCCGCCGTCGAACAACTGCATCAGGATACCGCTTACTGTTCCATCGAAAAGAATATAACCGGTAAAAATGCAGATCAGCATCCTCTGCGGGAGGCCGGAAGCGTCTTTCTTACGGCTTCGTAACGCCACGATAAAAAATACCGCCATGATGAGCATTCTGAATGAGTAAAGACAGAAATAATAGAAGTAAGCGGGGATCGTCTCCCATTCCCCCAAAGAAAATGAATTGATTAAAAAGATAATCGGGAGTACGGTTAAAATAAACAGAATGACGATCACCCAGACCATCCGTATCAGCGAGTCCTGAGTCATCACCGCACGGGCGTCGGCGATATCTTTTTCGCTCATCGATTTCGAGGGATCGATAAATAAATCTTTTATTTTCATATTTCTCTTTCCTGAACAGTATTATAATAAAGAATCAATTTATAGCAACAGACAAACTAATTGTCTTTTTTTTCCGGATGGTTTATCATTATTCCCGAGGACGAAATATGCGAACTGTTATTTTTATGCTCTTCCTATTCACTTTATCCTGTACCGGAAAACCGAAGGACGCACCGGAAACCAATTCGGCCGATGCGTTCAAAATACAGGAGTATCTCGTCGACGACCGTGAATCGAAGAATCCTGAAATCGATCTGGTGATGGAGAAAATATATTCCAATACTTTTCAGCTTGTCATCGCGTATAATCCCGAGAAAAGCTATGACCAGCGATGGTACTACGACAACGAATTTTTCTCGGTCAGCCTGCAGGAGAGAGGGATTTCGTTTATCAACGGCAGCGACCCGAAGAAGATCAAGCTCGGGAAAACGATAATCGATATCACCCCGATCCTTCTCGAAGCCGCCGGGGTAACATCGATAAAGGGTTATCTCCTGATCGGATATCCCGACTCCTCGATTGCCGGGTATAACCTGCTCTTTGTCGATAAATCCGGGCTTGACGCAGGACTGAATATGAACCGTTTCTTCAACACCGATATCTATAATACTAACCAGGAAGCCGTCCAATGAGACTTATCATCCTATTTCTGATCATCACTGTTTTAGTTAGCTGTGACGGGAATACTGCGGAGTCCGGGGCGAGTATTTCAAATACCGCCTGTTATCCATGGATCAGCGTATACCTACAGGAAGGGCCTTCTATCCAGACGTCGGTGATTGTCAAGGTCAATCCCGGCGAGGAACTGATTTTCACCGGTAAAATATCCAATATCAATATGCTCATGCTCTATAGGTGCAAGGAATTTACTGCACCGTGGTACGAGGTGATCCGGTCGAAGGATAACGCTCTCGGATGGATACACGGCGGGGCGATCTCTACCCAGAAGGTGGTGCTTCCGGTTTACGATAAAATGGTAATCGGGTATAATCAGTTCGCATCGGGATATTCGAATTTCTCGCTCGGGTATGTCCTTGACGTCCTCAATCAATCGTCTAACCAGTTTACGAAGTACGGGCTGTATTATAAAACGGTCGATGTGTCGACCGGCGGGCTTTCCGATGCCGAATGCGTGCCTATCGGGGACGGGATGTTTCCGTCGGGGTCGATTCTGCTTAATCTTTATCTCAAAGAGCAGTACGGTTTTTCCAACCAGTCGCCGGGGTATCTCCTCATTGAAATAGGCAAAACTCCGAGGTTCGTTCCTATCGATATGGAAGGCGACGCGGATATGAATGAGATTTATCTTTACTTCGACGTTTTCAGCAGCGGGGAATATATCACCCCGGAACTGGAAAAAATATATAAGAAGTTTCCGAGACTGGTGGTCGCATATAATCCGTATCCCGGGACGACGAACGACTTATGGACACAGTCGTCGATACTGATGGGCGAACTCTGCGCGAAAGGCGGAATCCCGTATGTCATCGCCGACCCTTTGAACGAAACAGGCCTTGTGCTGAAGACCGGGGTAAATTCTTCTCTTTCGCTCTGCCTGACCAATTACTACCGTCAGACGGGATTCTTTTACAGGATAGGATTTTTCTTTTTCAGCTTGAATCAGACGCCGATCTATATCCGTGCCACGGAAGACCAGAATTATGAGGAACTGATCGAGGAGTATTTCAGGATCAGCTTAAAAGAACAAATCATCGATTTAACCGATTTCGGAACATCGAATTTATAATCGAAGGGGGTCAGTATGACAAAGTTAATCAGAATGGCTTTAATCGCTGTAGGGGTTATAACCCTATGGGGATGCGCAAAACCGGAGACTCTGTATACATGGGTCGAGAATGTCAGTTTCCGGGCGGCACCCGGGCTCGATACGGAAGTGATCGCACAGCTTGAAAAAGGCGAGCAGGTGATCTATTACGGGGAAAAGAGCGATTTCCTTTCCGATGTCACGATCCGGTGCATCGATTTTAAAACCAACTGGATAAAAGTGAAACGGACGAAGGACGAAAGTTACGGATGGGTATATGCCGCCGCGGTGAGGGTGGAGCCCGCCGATCCGGAAAGCCATTGGAGAATAATCGTATTCTATACCCCGTCACAGCCTGCAGATGAACAGAAAGCGATGGAGATGAACTGGGCGAAACTGATAGTCGAAACAAAGGCAAATCTCAACCGGAACACGGTCTTTATCGAGGAAGTGAGGCAGGGCGCCGAGGCATGCGTAAAAGTCGGCGATAAAAAATATCCTGTGTATTCGTTCGACCTCTCTCAATTCATGAAACCGACGCTTGGATTTGCGTCCAATACCTTCGGATATTTTATCATGGAGAATAAAAAGAAGCCGGTGTTCTTCGTCCCCGAAATCTTCTCGGTGGGAGAAGTGGTCGATCACGCGACGAACTACTTTTTATTCGATATCACGAAGTAGTTAAGGGCGATTCTAAAAACTCATGACAATTGCGACATGCGGGGTAGTAGGTTCAATCAAACCGTCCAATGGGCGCTACCTTGTCCTCTTTTCCTTCATACTTTATAGTAGAAAAGAGGTCTTGCCGCCGAAAACGGCGGTTATTAGAAGTGCCCTTAGATCACTCCCAAGTTCTTCATGATACCGGGAAGCTGTTCGGCGGTGACGGTACGGAACGCCAGCCATTTTCCGTTGTTCTCGAAAGTCGGGGTGACCCATTCCTCGCCGTCATTCGCCTGAATGACCGCATCTACGACTTGTTTAGGACTCTGTTCGATATCGACAGACTCATAGGGAATCTTGTTCAGGTCGAGATACTGGAACGTGCGCCTGCAGTCCGGGCACCATGTCACGCAATACACCTTCAGCATAGTTTCTCCTTTTTTAACATCTTAATAAAATTTGTAGAAAACGGCAAGCTGTCTTATAGTATTTTCGCGGGGTGATTTTTTTGGAGGAATCTGATGAGAATTATCAAAGCGCTCAAGAATCAGGTGATATGCGATGAAGGATCACCCGGCGACGAGATGTTCGTTGTCCGTAAGGGAAAGGTCAGGGTATTCAAAATGATGAACTCCGAACTGGTCGAGCTTGGAATCATCGGTCCCAACGACTGTGTCGGGGAAATGAGCCTCTTCCTCGGGACAAAACGTACCGCTTCACTCGACGCCCTCGAGGATACCGAACTGATGGCTCTCGATAAAGAAAGCGTATTCGAACATATCAAGGGGGATCCCGGTTTCGGAATTATGCTCATCAAGAAGCTCGCCCACCGTCTGACCGACGCGCATAAGATCATCGCGAAACTCCAGGGTGAAAAGATGAGTCTCGAGCATCTGTGTAAAATGCGTTAAAAAACGGAAAACTCTTGCTTTTTATGCTAATAGGTATTATAATACCAGTATAAAAAGGAGAGTAGAATATGGCCGGCGAAACGAAGATCGCGTTTTTCGATACTAAACCTTACGACGAGGAATCCTTCGACGTAGTCAATCGTGAATTCGGATTCAGTATCAAATATCACAAATCGCGTCTCGGGGCTGATACCGCGATCCTGACAAAGGGTTATCCGATCGTGTGTGCGTTCGTGAACGACACTATCGATCGAGCGGTGACCGACGAGTTGTACGGGCAGGGAGTCCGTTTGATCGCGATGCGCTGCGCGGGGTATAACAATATCGATCTCAAGGCGGTCTACGGGAAAATCCATGTCGTGCGCGTCCCGGCATATTCTCCCTACGCGGTCGCCGAACACGCGGCTGGACTGATCCTTTCGCTTAACCGGAAAATCCACAAAGCGTATTATCGCACCCGCGACAATAATTTCAATATCAATGGGTTTCTCGGATTCGATATGTACGGGAAAACCGCGGGCGTGATCGGCACCGGGAAGATCGGGCGGGTCCTGATCGATATCCTCAAGGGATTTAAGATGCACGTCCTCGCGTATGACCCGTTCCCGAACACCACCGCCGCGCAGGAGCAGGGGTTCGAGTATGTCGATCTCGACACGATCTACAAGAAGTCGGATATCATCTCGCTTCATTGCCCGTTATCGAAGGAAACCCAGCACCTGATCGACGCTGTGGCTATCGATAAAATGAAAGAGGGCGTGATGATTATCAATACCAGCAGGGGCGCTTTGATCGATACCGCCGCGCTGATAGAAGGATTGAAAGCGAAACGGATCGGTTCGGCGGGGCTCGACGTATACGAGGAAGAAAGCGAATACTTCTTCGAGGACTTCTCCGGCGGGATTATCGACGACGACATCCTCGCGCGCCTGCTGACATTCCCGAATGTACTGGTGACGTCTCATCAGGCGTTCTTCACACGCGAGGCGCTGTCCAATATCGCGCATACGACCTTGCAGAATATCAAGGACTTTATCGACGGCAAACCGCTCACGAACGAAATCTGTTACCAGTGCGGCGCGGAAACCTGCAATAAGAAAGCGAATGGTAAGTGCTTCTAAATCCGGATTTCCCTTTTCAATCGACTACTTGTTCTTAGACTTGCTCTTATTCGTGAAATCGCCCGAGTAGACCTTCAGCAGGTCTTGATACTTCCCGGCGGCGTTCCAGAATAGATAGCCGTGGTCGATCGAGTCCTCGGTTCCCTTGATCTCATACCAGACATATCCCGGCCCGTAGAACTTTAAATCATAGCTGACGCCTATCTTGAACGCCTGGACAAACGGCCTGACTACGATAGAGTACTTCGAGATAAAGAACGTCCGGAACGCCCCGAACTTATAGATACGGTAGGGCCGGAGTTCCTGCGGCTTATAGTTCAGAAAGCTTTGTTCGAAATGGGACGGATAGTACATCGGCGATATAGCGTCGATGTAGTTTTTGAGGGTTTCGACATCCTGCCCGGTGAATAAGCCCGAACGGTACCAGCCGTTCGCGCCGTAGACGTCGATGGAAATAGGGGCGGCGATATTATCCCGAGCGTAGTTCAGAAACGACATGAGCGCGCTGTCCTTATCCATCCCATGTTCCTTGTAGCCGAACGTCGCCTGATAAATGTTGTAGCCATCGGTAGGGAAACGGATGTAATCGAACTGTATCTCGTCGAAGCCCTGTTTGATCAGGTCGTTTGCGATGGCGACGTTATACTCCCAGACCTTTTCGCAGTAGGGATCGACCCAGTATTCCATCGTCTGGTTTGTTTTCTTCGTTTTACCGTCGATCTCGTAGCCGATCCACGGGCTTTTAAGGTTCTTTGTTTTGACAGCGTACTTGTAGCCGTCATACTTAAAAAGCACCTGGTCTTTGAAAACGACGATTCTCGCGATCAGGTACATCCCGGCTTTCTTCATTTTAGGTATCCATGTCGCGAGATCGACGGGATTTGACGACTTACCGATCTCTTTAAGCAAGGGGTCGGTGGGAGTGAAACGGAGTATTCCGAAGTCGTCCTTCATATCGATCGCGATGGTATTGAGGCCGGTTTTCTTCATGATGCTCATGATCTCGTCCATCTTCGAACTGCTGCGGGCGAAGAATGATGGCAGATAGATTCCCTTTTTACCTTTGGCCTTATCGAAATATTTCTTTTTATTAAACTGCGAGTACATCCAGAGCTCGCTCATATTATACTTGACGGTGCCGTTCTCGACCCAGAGGATGGCTTCGATTCTGCACTGGAGTTCGTTCTCGAGCTTTGTGTGGAAATTGAGCTCGAAGACTTGCGAGACTTCGGCGGGTTTCGCTTCCGGGTAAATCGGAAGTTTCTTGATCCCCTTCGTCATATTGAAATAGAGGTCGCCGTCCTTCATAAACAATCCGTCGATCGCGTCGATCTCGTCGTTGGCGGTATCCACGGGGTAATAAATACCTTCCCACTTTTTTGTTTTGAGCTTCATCTTAAAAATCGCCGGGAAGAAGTTCTGGCTCGCGACTATCTCGATGTCTTTCCCGTTACGCACGACCACAAAGTCGGAGACTTCTTCATAGCCGATAAAATACCCGTGCAGGCCGGACGAGATATTCTCCCATTTTCCTTTCTTCGTGATATTCTTCAGGTAGACACCCTTGAACGGATGCGCCATCACGATCTTGAGATCGGGATCGGAGAAAATCGCCGCGGACTGGATGCCGGTGTACCAGCTGATATTGTCCACGAACGACCATTTCATGCCGCCATCGGTGGAGTAATAAACCCCGTCCTTCGAAGATGTGACAAGGTTCATCGGATTCTCGGGATCGACTTTCAGATCGCTGAGCGGTTTGAAGATATTGGTAAAACTTTTCTGGCCGTTCTTGTAGAGTTTGAGCACCTGCGCGTGGAATCCTTCGTTACGGAACTCGAAGGTGGAAAGGTCTTTCGAGTAGAGTATCCCAAGCGAGGTCAGGAAGAAATAGCCGTACGGGACTTTCACGATCTTACGGACATCGGTCTTAGTCCATAACACCTGCGGAGAGCCCTTGCCGTCCCAGCTGTAGATTCCCTTTGCGGTACCGAGGAGCATGTAGTTCTGGGGCGGGGTATTCTGCGGAAATAAAAATACCGGGAATAAAAACAACGATATCAAAATGGCGCGAAAACGCATAGATTTCTCCTGTTTTGAATAGGGGAATATTATAATATGAACCCTTGGAATAGTCAAAGCGGTGTTAAGTTATCAAACTTGGGTAAGTTAAAAGTTCATAAAAAATATGGACTTTTCCATACGAAGGTCAATAAAAAACAGTTGACTTTTATGAAACTTGCCTTATCATAATGAGGAACATTTAGACAAGGAGAACGGTATGGGAAATCCGCGCGGCTATTGGATGCTGGTGCTTCACGCTCATCTGCCATTTGTGAGACATCCTGAATATAAAGACGCGCTCGAGGAACGGTGGCTTTACGAGGCGATTACCGAGACTTACATCCCGCTTCTCGACGCCTACGAACGCCTCTTGGACGAGGGCTTGGATTTCCGAATTACAATGTCTGTTACCCCGCCGCTCGCGAATATGCTCGCCGACCCGCTTCTTCAGGATCGTTATCTGCACCATCTCGAACTCCTGATGGAACTCGCGGAAAAAGAAGTGATCCGCACGATGTACCATCCGGAACTCAATAAAGCCGCAAAAAGCTATCAAGCTAAATTCGAGAGAGCATACGGCACATTCGTCAACAAATACCATAAGAACCTTCTCCTCGGGTTCAAACGGTTCCAGGACCTCGGGAAACTCGAGATCATCACCTGCGGGGCCACTCACGGTTTCCTGCCGCTGATGGATATGTATCCCAATGCCGTCCGCGGGCAGATTCAGACCGCCGTCAAGGACTACGAGCGCCATTTCGGCCGTCCGCCGCGCGGGATGTGGAACGGAGAATGCGGGTATTACCCCGGGTTGGAGAACCTTCTCGCCGAGGGAGATATCAAGTACTTCTTCGTCGATACGCACGGTATTCTCCATGCGGATAAACGTCCGAAGTACGGCGTTTTCGCGCCAATGTATACCAACAACCGCATCGCGTATTTCGCCCGTGACATCGAGACATCGGCCTCTGTCTGGAGCGCCGACGAAGGCTATCCCGGCGATCCCAATTACCGCGAGTTTTACAGGGACATCGGGTTCGACCTCGACTACGAGTACATCAAGCCTTATATCCATGAAAGCGGCCTGCGTATCGCGACCGGCATCAAGTATCATCGGGTGACGAGTAAAGATACCCCGATGGAGCATAAGCATTTCTACGATCCCGAAGTCGCATACAGCCGTTCGGTCGATCACGGGAATAACTTCGTGTACAACCGCGAACGCCAAATCGAACACCTGATGGAGTTTATGGACAGGCCGCCCGTCATCGTCTCGATGTACGACGCGGAACTTTTCGGGCACTGGTGGTACGAGGGGCCGGACTTTATCTACAACACACTCAAGGCGATGTTCCACTCGCAGGTGATCGATCCGATCACGCCGCCGGAGTATCTCCAGAAGTTCCCGGAGAACCAAACCGCCACCCCGCCGATGAGCAGTTGGGGATATATGGGATACAGCGAGTTTTGGCTCAACGAGTCCAACGACTGGATCTACCGCCACCTTCATAAATCCGACGAGAAGATGATCGAGCTCGCGTTCAAGAACAAGGGAACGAACGATCCTGTTCTAATCCGCGCGCTCAATCAGGCCGCGAGGGAACTTCTTCTCGCGCAGTCCTCGGACTGGGCGTTCATCATGAAAACGAATACGATGGTCGAGTATGCCCAAAAGCGGACGAAGGATCATATCGGGCGGTTCAATAAGCTCTACAAGATGATCGCAGATAAAAAGATCGATAAAAAATGGCTCACGGATACCGAGTACCGGGACAATATTTTCCCGGAGATCGATTTCCGGGTCTACGCATAGAAAAATATGAAACAAGCCCTGTTTCCCGCGTTCATCCTGATCACTTTATTATTTAGCCCGGCCTTTACTTGGCAGGCTCAGGTCAACGAAGTCGTAGACGGCGACACCATCTCCTTATCCAAGGACGGCGAGACTGTCAAGCTCCGATTATGGGGAATCGATTGTCCCGAGGCGTCGCAGGAGTACGGTAACGGCGCTTACCTCTTCGCGGTATCGTTCGTAAAATATGGATTTCTCGAGATAGAGACGATGGGTACCGACCAGTACGGACGGATACTCGGTATCGCGTATACCAATAACGTCAGCCTGAACGAGGAGTTAATCCGCGCCGGGTGGGCGTGGGTGTACGAGACCTATTGCGACAAGCCGATCTGCGACAAATGGCGGGAGATACAAAAGGCCGCGCAGAAACAAAAAGCCGGGTTGTGGGAATCGGCAAATCCGGTTCCGCCGTGGGAATTCCGCAAAAACAATCCGAAAAAAGAGCCTAAGGAAACCAGTCCGCTTTCGTTGGCTATTATTTTCGGAGCGGCATCACTTCTTTTGTTACTCATCCGGCTGATTCTCAAGAACGGCTGGGCGAAGAAAAAAAGAAAGTGGAATAACCGTTGGCGGCAATAGAAATCCCGGCAACATAAAGAAATACCGGGAATATCTCCCGCTCCGCGAAACGAATCTACCCCGCATAAAATTTCACTATTTCGCTTAAATAGCTTATAATTATCCGACCGTTGTTTTGGAGTGAATCCCATGGAGTATCAGGTAACCGCCCGAAAATGGCGGCCCCAAACCTTCGCTGAGGTAATCGGACAGGAGCATGTCACACGCGCTCTCACTAATGCCATCGCCTCGGGAAAGATTCCCCACGCTTTCCTGTTTTCCGGCCCAAGAGGAGTAGGAAAGACTACTACCGCGAGAATCCTCGCGAAAGCGCTCAACTGCGTAAAAGGCATTACCGCCGAACCGTGCAATCACTGCGCGATCTGCGAAGCCATCATGAATGGCAACTCGCTCGATGTGCGTGAGATAGACGGCGCATCCAACCGCGGTATCGACAATATCCGCGAAGTCCGCGATACCGTCAGCTATATGCCGCTAAACGGCAGATATAAGATCTACATCATCGACGAAGTCCACATGCTCACCCTCGAGGCGTCGAACGCCCTGCTGAAGACGCTGGAAGAGCCGCCGGATCACGTCGTATTCATGCTCGCGACGACCGAGCCGCACAAGGTCATTCCCACGATCCGTTCGCGATGCCAGCATTACACGTTCAAGAAAATCCCGTCGACGGTAATCGTCTCTCAACTAAAAACGATAGCTGAAAAAGAAAAGATCAAATACTCCGAAGAAGGCTTGTTTCTGATCGCCGAAGCCGCCGACGGCTCGATGCGCGACAGCCAGAGCATCTTCGACCAGATCGTTCTCTATTCCGAGGGTAACATTTCCGAGAAGCATGTGATCGATGTGCTGGGTATTCCAGACGACGAGTACTTCTCGAAGCTGGTTACAGCGGTTGCCGCGGGCGAGGCTGTCCGAATGCTCGAAATAGTGAACGAGTATCTCGAGAACTTCGGGGACATCCCGCTCTTCGTGAAGTATTTCATCGACTTTATGAAGAAAGGGCTACTTGTACGGAATCTTCCGCGCGACCACGAGATGGTCGATCTTTCCGAAAAAAGATACGCCGAATTGAACGAAGTGTTCAAACCCTTCGCGAACGACGAACTCACCCGCCTCATCCAGATCATGGTGAATTGCTACACCGGGATGAAAAGCGACCTTCTGGAAAGGTTTATACTGGAAAACGCGCTTTTTAAGGCGATAGATTATAAAAATATGATCCCGTTATCGGAGATCCGTAATGAGATCGTGAAGATGATCGGGACCGGCGGAGCGGTCATTCCCCAGGAAAAACCCGCGCCGAGAAATCCTATACCCGAGACGCGTGAGAAATCCGAACCCGCGCCCGTTCCGTACAAAAAACTCGAACCGGTATCGAAGCCAGCGCCGCAGAAAGATGAATCCTCGAAACCGGCGGGCGATATGATCGATGTCGTCAAGCAAGTGCTGAGCAGGACGCCGTTAAGAAAAAGCATGACGAGCGACTTGGGTTCGATCGATATCGAGGGCGGGAATATCACAGTCAAACTGGGGAGCGCGCATTCGGCGGAATTCTTCAAGGCGCGTGCCGGGGAGATAGTCAAGGATATCGAAGCCGTATGCGGGAACAGATACACGGTAGAGTTCTATTCGCCGGGGGGACAGAGTAAACCGATAACACCGGTAAAAGAACCTGAAGCAAGGAATGACGCTCCGGTGCCGGAATCGCCCTCGGGCGAATCCGGGTTATTCGGTGTCAGTAAAATTTTGAAAGATACTTTCGATGCGAAAATTGATAAATAGCGGAGGAATAAAATGGGAATAATGGACAATTTTAAAGAGATCGGCAAAATAAAGAAGATGGCCGACGACGCCAAAAAGGAAACCGAGAGCCTGCGCGCGACCGGACGTTCGAAACGCGGTTATGTGACAATTACCCTTGACGGTGAAAAGACGCTGAAGAGTATCGAGTTCAGCGAGGACACCGTCAATCTCGCGCGTGAAGAACTCGCTAAGCTGACAAAAGAAGCCCACAGCGCGGCGCAGAAAGAGATCGACAAGATGCTGAAGAAACAGTTCAAGAACTCCGGCCTCGCGAATATGTTAATGGGGAAGCAATAAGAGATGCTTCCCGGCAATATCGAGCGGTTCGTCAGGGATTTCTCACGGCTCCCGGGTATCGGGAGAAAGACCTCGGAGAGGCTGAGCTTCTATATTTTGTCACAGCCGTCCGAGTTCTCGAAAGAGCTTTCCGAGGCGATCGTCCGGTTGAAGGAAGAGACGCGGCTCTGTTCGCAATGCGGCAACATCACCGACAGCGACCCGTGCCCGATCTGTAACGACAGTTCACGGGAAATGAACGTCATTTGCGTAGTCGAGACCGCTATCGATATTTATTATATCGAGGAGACCGGGAGCTTCAAGGGTCTGTATCATGTGCTGGGCGGACTGATCTCGCCGTTGAACGGCGTCACACCCGACGACCTCGAACTGAATAGCCTTCTCAAACGTGTGACGGGGCTGGGTATAAAGGAAGTAGTAGTAGCTTTGAGTTCTACTACCGAGGGGGACGCGACCGCGCTTTATATCCGTGAGATGCTCGAGTCGAAAGGGGTGATGACGACGCTTCCCGCCCGGGGCATACCTGTCGGGACGGATATCCAGTATGCCGGGAAGGGCAGTTTAGCTCAGGCGCTGAGGAACAGGGAAGAATTGAAATAAGGGCAGTTATAATAACCTCGATTTTTCTAACAAATCAAGGTATTATTAGTAATGAAACGCCCAATAGTCACTACCTATGATTTGTATCAAGAAGTGACCATAGAAAATTTGTCTTTTACGTTTATAAGGTAGATAATAAATGTTCCATCTGATAAAAAAAAAGAACAGGAGGATACAATGGGCAAATCCATGAAAACAATGGATGGTAACTACGCCGCCGCGTATGTGGCATACGCATACTCTGATGTAGCGTCTATTTACCCGATCACTCCTTCATCGACCATGGCGGAAAATTGTGACGACTGGGCCGCTGAAGGAAAGAAGAACATTTTCGGAAATGTTCTGAGTGTTAAAGAAATGCAGTCGGAAGCGGGCGCCGCTGGCGCTATGCACGGTTCCCTGCAGGGCGGCGCGCTGACCGTGTCGTTCACCGCATCGCAGGGCTTGTTACTGATGATTCCGAATATGTATAAAATGGCCGGAGAGCTTCTCCCGGGTGTGCTTCATGTGAGCGCCAGAACCATCGCGTCACATGCTTTGTCGATCTACGGAGACCACGGCGATGTCATGGCGACCCGTCAGACCGGCTTCGCCCTGCTCTCGAGCAGTTCCGTACAGCAGATTCTCGATATCGCTCCCGTGGCGCATCTGGCTTCGTTGAAGTCTAGGATTCCTTTCCTGCACTTCTTCGACGGTTTCCGTACATCGAGCGAAGTTCAGAAGGTCGAGGTTCCCAGCTATGACGACCTTAAGTCGCTGATCGACTTCAAGACTATCGACGATTTCCGCAAACGGGCTCTCAATCCCGAAAGCCCGGTCACACGCGGTACCGCGCAGAACCCGGACATCTTTTTCCAGGCGCGTGAAGCATGCAATCCCTTTTATGAAAAAGTACCGGATATAGTTGAAGAAGTGATGAAGCAGGTGCAGAAAATCTCCGGCCGCGAGTATCACCCGTTCACATTCTATGGAGACCCCGATGCCGAGAACATTGTCATCGCGATGGGATCGATCTGCGATCTCGCGATACCGACTATCGATTATCTGCGCTCGAAGGGCGAAAAAGTCGGTCTCATCACCGTACATCTTTACCGCCCGTTCTCCGCGAAGTATTTCTTCAAGGTGATGCCTAAGAGCGTCAAGAAGATTTCGGTGCTCGACCGCACGAAGGAACCCGGTGCCGAAGGCGAACCGTTATACCTCGATATCAAAAATACATTCTTCGGCAAACCTAACGCCCCCCTGATCGTAGGCGGACGTTACGGACTCTCCTCGAGAGACACTACTCCCGAACAACTGATTGCCGTATTCGACAACCTGAAGACGAATGAACCGAAGGATCATTTCACGATCGGTATCGTGGACGATGTCACCTTCCTTTCTCTGCCTCTCGGCCCCCAGATCGATATCACCCCCGAGGGAACGACCGAATGCAAATTCTGGGGCCTCGGTTCCGACGGTACTGTCGGCGCGAACAAGAACTCTATCAAGATTATCGGCGACCATACGGATATGTATGCACAGGGTTACTTCTCCTACGACTCGAAGAAATCCGGCGGTTTGACTATATCCCATCTCCGTTTCGGGAAAAAGCCGATCAATCTTCCTTACTTCGTGAATACGCCCGACTTTGTCGCGTGTTCCGTCCCCGCTTATCTTCATACCTACAACCTCATGAGAGGATTGAAGAAGGGCGGTACCTTCCTGCTGAACAGCATCTGGGATAAGGATGAAGTCAAGAAGCATATTCCCGACCATATGAAGAAATATATGGCCGATAACGAGATCAAGTTCTATATCATCAACGCGACCGCGATTGCGGAAGAACTCGGCCTCGGCAACCGTTCCAATACGATCATGCAGTCTGCGTTCTTCAAGCTCTCGAACGTGATCCCTTACACCGAAGCGGTAAAGTATATGAAGAATGCGATCAAGGACAGTTACGGCGCGAAGGGCGACAAGATTGTCGAGATGAATAACAAGGCCGTAGACCGCGGCGGCGACGTTGCGGTACAGGTAGAGATCGATCCCGCGTGGAAGAATCTCAAGGGCGGTTTCCATAACGAACCGGTCGCTGGTTCTACTGAGTTCTACGCGAAAGTAGGGCATACGATCAATATCTTCGAAGGCGACACTCTCCCTGTGAGCGCGTTTGTCGGACGCGAAGACGGAACGTTCCCCGCCGGAACGACCCAGTTTGAAAAACGCGGTATCGCGATTAACGTACCCCAGTGGATACCGGATGCATGTATCCAGTGTAACCAATGTGCGTATGTGTGTCCGCACGCCGTTATCAGACCCTTCCTCGCCGACGCCGACGAGAAGAAAAAGATTCCCGCCGATAAGCCGACTCTTCCCGCGATGGGTAAAGAACTCGCGGGGCTGGAATTCATGATCCAGGTCAGCGTACTCGACTGTACCGGATGCGGTAACTGCGCGGATATTTGCCCCGGAAAGAAAGATAAAGAAACCGGCAACACGATCAAAGCTCTTGAAATGAAGCCCCTCGAAACCCAACTGAAAGAGGCTGAGAATTGGGATATTATTTCTAAGTCCGTCACGTACAAAGACACCCTGATGAACAAATCTACCGTTAAGGGAAGCCAGTTCGCCCAGCCGTTATTTGAATTCCACGGCGCATGTGCCGGATGCGGCGAAACACCTTACCTGAAAGTGGTGACCCAGATGTTCGGCGACAGAATGCTTGTCGCGAATGCGACCGGCTGTAGTTCTATCTACGGCGGTTCCGCTCCGTCCACTCCCTACAGGGAGAACGCGAAGGGATGCGGCCCCGCTTGGGCGAACTCGCTGTTTGAAGACAACGCCGAATACGGGTACGGATTTGTTCTCGCGAACAATCAGCTTCGTGAGAAACTGGTCCTTCTGATGCAGGAAGCGAAGAAGAAGGGCGTTTCCGCGGATACCGGCGCGGCGTTCGACGAATGGCTCGCTAATAAAGATAACGCTATGGGCTCGGTCACTGCCGGCGACAAGGTAAAAGCGGCTATCGCTAAAGAGAAGGGCGCGGAGATCGATGAGATCAAGACCCTCTCGTCCTACCTGACTAAGCGCTCGATTTGGGTGATCGGCGGCGACGGATGGGCCTATGACATCGGTTACGGCGGTCTCGACCACGTATTGGCGTGCGGCGACGATATCAACGTCCTCGTGCTCGATACGGAGGTCTATTCCAATACCGGTGGACAGTCTTCCAAGTCCACACCGACCGCGGCTATCGCGAAATTTGCCGCATCCGGTAAACGTGTCCGTAAGAAAGACCTGGGTATGATGGCTGTGAGCTACGGCTATGTTTACGTGGCGCAGGTCGCAATGGGAGCGAATAAAAACCATTTCCACAAAGCGTTAATGGAAGCCGAAGCGTATCCCGGACCTTCACTGATCATCGCGTACTCGCCTTGTATCAACCACGGCTTACGTCTCGGAATGGGTAAGTCGCAGGAAGAAGAGAAGAGAGCTGTAGAGAGCGGATACTGGCATCTTTGGAGATACAATCCGTTGCTCACCGACGAAGGAAAGAACCCGTTTAGCCTCGATTCAGGCGAACCTACCGCCAGTTTCCTGGACTTTATTAAGGGAGAAGTCCGTTATTCTTCTCTCACGAAGTATTTCCCCGAGAAAGCGGAAGAACTTTTCCAGGCCGCGGAGCGTCACGCAAAAGAAAGGTATGCGGGTTATAAACGCCTTGCCTCGATGGATTTCAGTAAGTAATTTCATACAGGGCGGGGGCTTGACCCCCGCCTTTTTTTAAATTTCTCGTAAAATATTTTCAGTTTTCATGCGTAGACTGCCGAAATTCAATCAAGCAAATTCCGCCCGTATACCGACGGCATAGGGGTTGTTAATGACATTGAAAAGAATACTCCTGATTGTTCTTCTCGTTTTCGCGACTGCATCTTTAATCCTGATCGTGATCTTTGCCCGCGATAAAAAGGGAATATTCAGCAAGTCTCTCGAGAGTCATCTTTCGAACCAGACGGTTACGGTCAATTCCACTATTGTCAGCAATCTCAGCGATATCGGTACGGAAGTTAAGACTTTAGCGGGCGAAAAGCTTGTCAAGAACGTGTTTTTCAGTCAGGCGATGGGTGACGATGTCAGGCAGTACCAGCCCCAGTTCGAGGATATCCGTTCGCATATCAAATCCTGTGTGAAGATTCAAATTGTCGACCGTTCGGGCACCGTCTATTTTTCAACACTTGAAAACGAGATCATCACTAAGAAAATTAAAGAAACTCTTGTACTCGAAATCCGAAAACACTTCTTGAAGAATAAAGAGCCGTATTACTTCTTCCTTAATAAAAACGATTTCATCTCCATTTTCCCGACATTCGAAGCTCCAGCGGATACCGATCCGCAGGGGTATGTCCTGATTTACTATAAGACAGACAGGCTGCTCAGCGGGATAAGCGATAAGAGTATTATGATACCGTTCTCGGTTGATAATAATATCGTTGTCGCGTCCAAGAACGTCGATACCAACACAATTAGTAAGATAATCAACTACTATAATTCCGATGCGCCGCAGAAGAATAAAGAAGAAATGAAAGGAAAAGCGATCGGCGTGATCTGGCGGGTCATGGGACTGAAAATCATCCATATGGAAAAATCGGACTTCTTCATGCCTGTGTTGGCGATAGTCTTTATTATTATCAATATCATCCTGATCGGTCTCATCGTCTATGCGTTACTCCAGACGAGAAAAGAGGCTGTCAGCGAGGATTATTATATTCCGAAAGCATTTACTCAAAAAGAGCAGTATGAACGGATGAGCCGCGATTTCGATGATGAAGCCGCACCGCAAACCAGAAAATTCAATGTTCCCAATACTGAAGAGATAGAAGACCTTGTCGACGATATCGAGAAGAATGAGACATATAACGGTTTTGCCGCGAAGAAAGGAATCGAAGACATGATCATGTCAAGCTCCGACAGCCTGACCGATCTTCCCGGGTATTCAGACGAACCTTCTACGCGTAAGCCATTCGAGAGCGAACCGGCCAGTTCACCGTTAACACGCGAAACCTTCGGATCATCCGGCGGGATGGAAGAAGAGGCGCCTCAATGGAGTCAACCGGAGACTGAAACTTCACCTAAATGGGAAGTAGAAACGCCTACGGCTGGAATCGAGGATGAGGAAGAATGGGAATCGTCCGAGACATTGGAAGCCGGTAACGAGTTCCCGTCATGGGAAGCCCCGCAGGCGGCCGAGGGCGGCGCGGAGATTCCCGAGTGGGAGGCCCCTGAAGTAGCAGGCACGGAATCCGAAATCCCTGAATGGGAAGCGCCGGAAGCGAAAACGTCCGAGCCGAAATTCGCCGGATTTGACGAAATGCCGTCGACAGACGGAGAAAATAAACCTACGGAAATGTTCGCCGAGCAGGAAAGAATCCTCGGCGGTATGGAAGATCAAGGCGAGTTTTCAGAAATACCCGCCCCCGAAGAGTTTTCATTCGATCAGCCTATTACCGAATCTCCCGCTGAAAACGAGCCGGTTTTCGATATGCTTCCTGAAGACGATCACGATCTTATAGGCGGGACACCGGTCGAACCTTCGGCAGAATCATTAGTGATGGAAGTCCCTGTTTCGGAAATAGAGCCTCATATGCAAGGGATCAGCGCAGAGGAAATGCCTGCATCCGAGGAGATAGATTTCGGTTCGATCCAATCCGATGAAGAGCTTTCCCAGATGAGCAATGTGGAAGACAGTATTGTCAGCTTCGATGAAAGTGAATTCGATCAGGCCGTAGCCTCATCCGCCGCCGAAGAAAGCTTCCCCGTGCTCGACGAGACTGTTCCGCCGGTGGTCGCCAGTGATGAAACCGGGATGTCCTCCGACTTCTCGTTGACAGATATCGGACAGGCACAGTCGCCTGAATTTGACTTGGGTACGGAAGCGGAATTCGAACTGCCGCCGAATATAGAAGAACCGGAAGAAATCATCTTGGACAATTATGGAATTCAGACCGAACCGGTCATGAATGAACCGATGACGGAAGAAATACCCGATTTTTCACTCGAAGATACCGGATCGGAAGACCTCTCGCAATACGAGATTCCCGATGAATCCTCCAACGGCATGGCTATGATAGATATTCCCGCGAACGAAAATCAGCCGCTCGATCAATTCGAGACGCCGTTAGAACCGGAGACTTCTCCGTCTATGGAAGAAGAGATTCCTTCGTTTGAAATTCCAGAACCCGGGATGCAGTTTGAAACAGAGGCCGAAACCGGCGATGCGTTCGGTATGCCCGAACCTCAGGCGGAGACCGCTCCGAACGATGAAATGATCGAAGATTTAACTTCGGGAATGGATATTCCTGAGATCGATATCGACTCGATGATCACCGGTATCCCGGATAATATTACCGACGACGATGACGACAGTATCACGCTCGATCCTAACGAAATGGCGGCGCTCGATATCCAGCTTGATTCTGAAACACCGTCCGAAGGTATATCCGTCGAAGAACCGTTATTAGGGGACGACTTCGAGTTCAACGCTCCGGAACCGTTACCCGAGAGCGGTGATGCGCCGTTATCCGCACAGCCGGAATCCGGGCCTATTCAGGATATCGAGCTTCCCGAGGGGCAGGACATCCCCGAATTCGATCTGGATGCCATGATCAATGAAGTTCCGTCGGTGGACAGTATCAACGATGACGACGACAGTATCACTCTCGATATGGACGAATTATCCGCTATCGATCTCGATCTCGAGGAAGTGCATTCTACAGACGATCTGGGCCCTGCCGCCACGGACGAGGCGTCATCATTAGAAGAAGCACCCAGCGCAATACAGGATATAGAAGTCAGAAAGCCGATCGATTTCAATAAAGTATTTATGGAACCCCCGGTCAAGATCAGCACGATCGCGCATGTAGAATCCTATGCCGATGTCGCGATGGACCTCGCAGTCAATAATCTCAACTTTAACAAGATATCCGTCATGAAGAAGTCCGGCGAGGAATTCGGAGTACTGATGAAGCAGGGATTCAGCAAAGAGACTTCAATCGGTCTCGACGATCCTATTTACCAGAAGTACCTGAGCCGGAAAAAGAGTGTCGATATCCGCGGCGACCTGACGAAATCTTCCTACCTTACAGAAAGATTCTCTCTCGAGGATTTACAGAATCTCGAGGAACTGATGATCGTTCCTGTAGTGAAGGGTGAGGAGATAAAAGGCATCGGTATTTACGGCCGTGAGAAGGGGAAGAAAGAAGCGACCCATTTCCAGAAATCCGAACTCTACAACCTCGGTTTCCTCCAGGAAGAATAGGTTACGTGAAACTTGAAGGACTTCCTTTTTAATGCTACAATACTTCGGCACTAAATCTAAGGCAGAAAAATGCTGAAGTATATTCTCAAACGACTCCTTGTCAGTATCCCGACAATCATCGGGATCACATTTATCACCTTTATCATCATGCGGCTCGCCCCGGGTGACCCTGTTCAGGCGATGAGCGGCGGAATGGCAGTAAAGTACTCCAAGGTCGCACACGATAAGTTTATGAAGTACTACGGTTTCGATCAGCCGTTGATCGTACAGTACGGCATCTGGGTCGGTAAGATGGTCGTCCTCGATTTCGGCGACTCTTTGATGGAAAAACGCCCTGTACTCGAAATAGTCGCGGAAAAACTTCCGGTTACTCTCTACCTCAATATCCTTGAAATTATCCTTATTTTCTCTATCGCGGTACCGGTCGGTATCCGTTCGGCGGTACGTCGGGATAAGCTGTTTGATAAAGCGACCGGGGTACTGTTCTTCATACTCTATTCGCTCTTCGTGCCGTGGGTGGCGATCTTCCTGATCACGGTATTCAGTATCAAGCTCAATTTGTTCCCGATATCCGGGATCGCGTCCGAGGGCGCGGAGATGCTTCCGTTTTTCAGTCAGGTAGGCGATGTGCTTTGGCATTCCTTCCTTCCGGTGATCGTAATGAGCTACTCCGGGCTGGCATTCCTGACCGGGATAACTCGCGGATCGATGCTCGAAGTCCTCGGGCAGGAGTATATCATGACCGCGAAGGCGAAAGGCTTACCGCAAAAAATGGTGCTCAATAAGCACGCCCTCTCGAACGCGCTGATACCGCTTATCACGATCTTCGGCGCGATCTTGCCTACGCTGATTAGCGGAAGCGTCATTATAGAGGAAGTCTTTCAGATTGACGGAATGGGACGGCTGTTTTTCCGTGCCGTCACCTCGCGCGACTGGTTTGTCATCATGGGACTGACGACTATTTCCGCGATCCTGACCATGATCGGCTTGTTGATCTCAGATATCCTCTATGCGATGGTCGATCCGCGAATCAAGTACGAATAACCGGAGAGGGTGATGACCATTTGGATGATCGCTCTTGCCGTGTTTGTAGTCTTCACGCTTGTGATCTTTATTGCGGCCTACCATGAGGCAAATAGGGTGCGGATAACCCGAAGCGAGATCGTGAACAGGAAGGCTGTAGGAGAAATCGATATTCTCCAGATCAGCGACCTGCACTTATACCGCTCGGTGAATAAAAAGCGTTTGGCGGCGATAAAAGACAACATAGATAAGACAATCGCGGAAAAGACACCCGACCTGATTTTTCTCACCGGCGACTTTTTGGATCACGAGAACGGGGCGCGGCATTTGCGGGACATTCTCGCCCGATTGAAGGCGACGCACGGGATTTACGCCGTTTTCGGGAATCACGATTATTATGTGTATAACATTCTTCATGTTATGAAGCCGCTTTTTTCATGGACGGATAACCGCCCGGCAGATATCGTAGGACTGAAGCAGATACTTCACGACTATGGAATAAAAACACTCGTGGACGAAAAAGTGACTGTCGAGGCCGCGGGACGCAGACTGGATATTTACGGAGCGGATTATTACACAGTGAAAAAAAAACGTCCAGGCAGCCTCGACATCCGGCAATCGGAGAACCTGAGTATCCTGCTGTCGCATTACCCGGATGCGGTGCTGTATTACCGGAATCTTGCGGATATCGTGATATCCGGCCATACTCATGGGGGGCAATTCTCGTTTTTCGGAGTTCCGGTGATCACAAGCTCACGGATAAAGTTTATGCGGGCAAAAGGATTGACTAAATACGGCGATACTTCGCTTTTTATATCGATGGGAATCGGGTCGAGCAGGTTTTTCCCGTTTCGTTTTTTCGCCGACCCGGAAATCAATCGAATTACGATCAAAGGAGAATGATTATGAAGAGGCTTGTTTTTATATCTCTATTTGTTCTTTCCGCGGGAATAGTCTTCGCCGATGCGGCCACGGATAAAATGAAGGTCTGTGTCGACAGCTACCGGAAGGGGGTTTACGGCACGGCAGTAAAGAACGGTCTCGAAGCGCTCGATTTTATGTATCAGAGCATGATGAATACGGTTTTGAAGTACCTTCCCGAACTGAAAGATTACAAAACGACAGAGACAAATTATATCTACCAGTTCTCAAGCGAACTCGGAAGTATTACACATTCGTTTCAGCTTTGGAAGAAAATGGAAGGGCCGGACGCATCGGTGAAAGTGACGTTCAACAACTCGCTCTTCGAGCTCAATAGAATCCATAGCCTCTATATCAGCATGGATTATATGAAATCCGGTATCGGGTATGAGAAAATGGCTGTCACGAATGCCGACACTATTATTCCGCTTCTCAAGGACGGAAATACAGCGTTCGTGTATTACGCGTTCGAAACCGTAGATACAGAAATTTTCAAGGGTCTCCTGATCCGTGTGGATATCGCGTTAAAAAAGAATCCCGATGAAAAAACGAAAAAGAAAATCTGGCTCGATATCGTGAAACAAGTAATCGGGAAAACTAAGGCGAAATCTATTCAACTCTATATGAACTAAGGAACGGCTATGGTGCTCGAAGTAAAAAACCTTCATGTAAGAATAAAAAGCCTGCGCGGGATAGTCGGCGCAGTCCGGGGAATCGATCTTTCGATAGAACCGGGCGAGATCGTGGGGCTGGTAGGCGAGTCGGGATGCGGTAAAACGACCGCGATGCTCTCGATTTCACGCCTTTTATCCGAAAATGCCGCGATCACCGCCGATAAAATAGTGGTGATGGGTAAAGATATCACCCGTCCGGACGAGGCTTCGCTTCTCGATGTGCGTGGATCGAAAATAGCTTACATCTTCCAAGACCCTCAGGCGAGCCTCAATCCTGTTCTCACAATCGGTGACCAGATCACCGAAGCAATCCTGATAAAGAA
>MIBE01000022.1:20392-53256 GCA_001829415.1 Spirochaetes bacterium GWF1_51_8 | reverse complement strand
CCAAAACGGACGCCGAGGCGAGAGCCCTCGATTTTATGAAAAAGGTCAAAATCACCAATCCCGAGGTGTGGCTAAAATCGTACCCATACCAATTGAGCGGGGGGATGAAACAGCGCGTTATGATCGCAATCGCGTTATCCAACTCGCCGAGCCTTCTGGTCGCCGACGAACCGACCACCTCGCTCGATGTCACGGTACAGTCCGAGATCCTGAAACTGATCAGCGACCTTAATAAAAATCTAGGGATGTCGGTAGTGTTTATCACTCACGACCTCTCCGTCGCGCGGAATATCTGCGGCAGGATCATCGTGATGTATGCCGGAAGGATCGCCGAGGCAGGCCGAACCGGTCAGATCGTCGATTCGCCGCACCATCCCTATACCTTTAATCTATGGAATTCCATTCCGAGGATCGACCGGGATATCGATAGGCTGGAAGTGATACCCGGTAATGTTCCCAATCCGCTCTCGCTTCCCGGCGGGTGCAAGTTCCACCCGCGGTGCACGTTCGCGCAGGACAAATGCAAGGCAGAAGAGCCGGAACTGACAATCCGGCCCGACGGCTCGTATTCCGCCTGTTATTACCCTGTTAATATATAAATCCTTATCCCCTCTGCAAAAAATCCGATAATAAAAGCAGTAAACCCAAGGGGCGGCTATGAAGAACATGAAGAAACCTCTGCTTTTTATCGGATGTATGTTTTTATCCATTCTCGCGTTTTCGCAGGATTCCGGCGACTATAATTTCAATATGGCGAAGGGCGAAGTGGCTTACTATAACGAGGAATTCGATAAAGCCCTCGATTATTTCAGTAAGGCTATTTCAATCTGGGATTCCGTTAAAGACGATCCCGACGGCCTCGTGCTGGCATACAACGCCCGCGCGAATACCTATATCGACCTGGGCGAATACGACAGCGCTCTTCTCGACCTTGGGAAATCGATAGAACTTAATCCCGATCACTACGAGGCTTATTACATCCGGGGTTTTATTTCACTCGATCTGGGTAAGTATGAGGACGCGTTGGCGGACTACCGTAAAACGGTGGAACTGAAAAAGGATTATACCAACGCCTATATCAATATGAGCTACATCCTGAACCTTCTTAATAAGTACGACGAATCGATTGAAGCTGTGAAGTACGCGCTGGAATTGGACGATTCATCTTCCCGTGCGTATAAAAACTATGCGAACGCCCTGATCGGAAAGAAGGCATATGACGATGCGGTCAAGATGTTACAACAAGCTGTCAATCTGGATGAAGAGTACGAGGAAGGGTTTTTCCTATTGGGCAAACTCTATCTCCGGAAAAAAGAATACTATCTTGCGGTCGAGAACCTCGATAAAGCCATCGAACTGAATGACGAAAGGGAAGACGCGTACTATGTGCGCGGGATTGTCTATTTCCAGCAGGAGAATTACAAAAAAGCGGTCGAAGATTTTACTAAGGCCATCGAGTTCGGGCCGGAGAACGCGCAGGCATATTATTACCGTTCGCAGGCCTATTTGGCTTTAGGCAAAGAGGCAGAATCGAACGACGATATGGAGAAGGCGAAGGCTTTGAGCGAAGAAATGGGCGGGTATACGTTAGACTTCCATGACCCTGTGCTTGCCGAAGTGACGAATGCAAATAATGTAAGGACGGAAAAGACAAATGAAACGGATGTGACAGTCGACGCGGGAAGCGATGAGACAAATGAACTGATTGTCGATAATGTAGTAGTCGTGAATACTAATACTACCGAACCCAAGAACACATTCGATGAAAACAAGATCATAGAGCCTGTAACAATCAAGCCGGAACCGTTGATGGAACTCGATCCGGCATTGCTCTACGACTCCCCGGAAACAGAGGCTGAAAAAATGTACCGGTTGGGAATCGAGAACCTGGGAAAACACCTCTTTCTTGCGGCAATCTCCAACTTCTCACTCTCGGTCGTTCTCGATCCTGCAAGCGCGAAGGCATACAACGGCCTCGGACTCTCTTTCTGCCTGACCGGATCGAACTACGGCGATGCTTTTAACAATCTGAACAAAGCGATAAAAATAGATCCTCAGTTTCCGTACTCCTATTGTAACATTGCGCTTACCTATTATAAAACAAAGGATTACAAAAATGCCGTCTATCATATCAAAAAAGCGATAGAACTGAAAAACGAGTACTCGAAGGCATATTTTATCTACGGGATGATCCTTGACGAAATGGGTAAAAAGGAGATTGCGCTCACAAAGTACACTAAGGCGCTCAAGATAAATAAAAACTGGGGCGTGCTCTACACCAAACCTGAGGTGTTGATAGCCCGTGCGAATCTTTTCATATCTCAGGAAAAGTACGATCTTGCGTTATCGGATTTCAAGATGGCTGTCAAGCTCAAGCCGAACATGCTCGAAGGGTATACCGGAAAGGCGTTTATCTACATGAAGCAGAAGAAATACGAGAGCGCCTTGAAGGAATACGATTATATTATTTCCAAAGATCCCAAGAACTATCTGGTGTATTATCACCGTGGGCTCGCATACAGTATGCTCAAAAAGTACAAAGAGGGGATTAAGGATTTCAACAAATCCATATCGATCAATAAAGATTTCGCCAATGCCTACATCGGGAAAGCGTTCGCCTATAAGAATATGGGGATCGTTAAATTTGCGATTCGGGACTTGATGATTGCATCCGATAAAGGGAGTAAAGAGGCGAAGAAGTACCTGAAAACGATCTTCGACGTCGATTACTAATCGGTCGAGGTCAGGAGCTTCGTACCCCTGTTTGTGGGAAGGTAGACCGTGAATGCGGTATTGTACGGTTCGGGATGACGAAATTTCTCGTTGATTTTTCGGCTGTCGACCGCGATTTCTCCACCGTGCTCCTTGATAATCTTGTAGACGATTGTCAGGCCGAGTCCCGTTCCGTTCTCACGGGTGGTATAGTACGGCTCGAAAATCTTATGAAAGTCTTTCTTATCGATCCCGACCCCGGAATCGAGGATTTCAATTCCGATAGCGTCTTTCGCGATATTGTAAAATGTCCTGATCAGGATTTTTTTAGTCTCCGACGATTTGATCGATTCGATGGAGTTTTTTAATAAATTCACGATTGCCTGTTTGAGATAGTCGTGATCGATGAAGACTTTTTGGATCGAACCCAACTCCGTATCCATTTCTATCCCGTTAATCTCGAATTCCGGCTGGAATAGGGAAAGAATACTTTTCATATACTCATTTACGTCCTCGAAAGAAAGCTTCAATTCCCTCCGGCGCGTTGATAGTAGGAAGTCGTTGAGGATATTGTTGAGGCGCGAGGTCTCCTCCTTGATGATCTCGATAAAACGGTCGAGTTCCGGCGAGGATTTCAGCATCCCTTTTTCGATGCCTTTCTGGATGAGCTGGGTATGAAGATCGATAGCGGATAACGGGTTTTTTATCTCATGGGCGATTCCCGCGGCGAGGGTATTGAGCGCGGCGATACTTTCGAGACTATTCAGTTGAAATTCAAGTTGTTTCTGGGAAGTCATATCGCAGATTTTCATGATCGAAACGGAATTACTGATGACGCTTAGTTCCAGTTCGTAATACTCGACTATATCGCCCGTATTCTGAAAGGTGAACGAGTAGGGGCCTTCGGTGCCTCTCGACTGGTCGATCAGCTTGTATAAGTCGCGATTGTAGACATGCTTGTCGAGTTCAGCGAACGTGATCGGGAACGCGACGGGAACGGCACGGAGGATTCTTTGGGCTTCCCGGTTGATAAAAAAGATATTATCCTTGTCGAAAACAATGATACCCTCGTTAAGCCAGTCCAGTACTTCACGAAAAGTCCGGCGTTCGGATTCGAGGAGTTCGATGATATTTTTCAGGTTATATTCATCGATTTTTGAGAGGTTTTGAAGAAATTTCTCGAAAAATTTTTTTTGTTTCATTATTCGACTTTCATTTAAGTATTATATATGTCGATAATAATAATAAGCAGGAATCGTTAAAAAAACAAATAAAGGGTGAAAAATGATTCAGAGAATTCCAAAACAGAAAAAAGAAGCCTACAATCTGGTTGTGAAGGAATACAAAGAGCGTGTCGATCAGACCGCGAAGAAGGCGGATAAGTTCGAGCGGGAGTCTAAGGCTCTTACCGGCGCGTCTCAGAACTATAAAAAGATCATCGCCGGGATGACCTATCTGAAAACTGTCGGGCTTTACTGCGAGATGAACGATAAGAGCGTCGAGATAATGAATATCAAGAACGACGCCTACCTCGGCAACGCGCGTAAGAACATCTACCAGGCGATGAAACTCCTTGAAAGCATCTTCGGCACCGATCTCGATTCCACCCTTACCGAAAGCAGTGAAATCATCCAGTCCCTTAAACAGTTGAATCCAAAGCGTATCCTTCATTTGCTCCAAAAGATGGAGTACGATATTACCCTCGTCGAATACGAAGAGGGCGGAGCCTCAAAGTGGAAGTGGAATTTCGTGGAACTTTATGGTAAGTTCGCCGGGCTTTGTAAAAATATGATCGATTTCAAGGACTATATTTCGAGGATGTACGATCCCGGTAAGGAATACTACTCGGAAGTGAATGAGATCATCCGTCTGGTGAAACGAGTTGCTGATACCGCCGCCCAGAAATTCCGTATGAAGTATGAGCTTTCTTCGATGGTAGTCGGGGATATGAACCGCGCTATCGATTATATGAATATGCTGGTCAAGATATACATTATCCTCAACGAACAGCCCCAAGCGCAGGAAGCAAAAAAAGCGATTGAGAAATGGAAAGAAAAACTCGAACAGGATTTAAAGAAAAAAGAAGCGGAAGTCAAGGACCAGAAAAAGAAAGCGGCGATAAAAAAGCGCTAACTATTCGACGAGTTTCAGGTCGGACTTGGATTCGGTTGTCTGAATAATTTCGTGCTGGATCTGGTTAAACACATTCGATAATTCATAGGTATACTGATCGTTCACCCCGGAGCATTCGCTGATGAACTCGGAGAACTGGAAAGACTTCTGAATAAGCTCTTTCTGGTTATCCATAGCCCGTCTGATACTTTCAATCATAAACTTCACTTCAATAATACTTTCGTTCAGCTCGTTATTCAGGTCTTTCTGCTGAACACCCAGTTCCGCGATGGATGAAGTGATTTCCACAAGAGATGTAAGGCTTTCTTTGGACTTCTCGATCTCATCCATGAGAGTCTTGGTATGATCGACTATATTGATAATATAATTGAAAACGTTATCGATAGTGCCTTCCAGCTTCTCAAAAAAATGCATTACACTTTGCGCGGCGCTGATACCAAGAGATAAGTCGCGGATGAGATGATTAAGTATCTGTTCGATCTGCGAGGTTTCGGTCTTGGTGCGAACTGAAAGTTTTTTTAGGTCCTCAGCCACCACCATAAAGCCGGAGCCGAACGCGATATTGTTCGCGCTCTCGATTGCGGCGTTCATCGCGAGTACGTTCGCGTCATCGGAAATTTTATCGATCGTCTTATTGACCGTCTGGATCGTGCGGATATGCGCCTGAATCTCGTTGATAATGTTGAAATTATCGATAGCGCGTTCCTTCGCTTCTTTGATTACGGAACTCAGATTGACGACGCCGCTTGATACGATACGCCCCTTTGAGGAAATATCTTCGATTATCTCGACGACTTTCGTGAAAATCACCGAAAAATCCTCGACCTTTTTATTCTGCACCATCATGGTACTCAGGATGTTCTCGAATGTATTGATATTGCTGATTACCATTGTTGAAAAGTTTTTGATATGCATTTTTTCATTGTTGGTGTAGTTGATCGTAGAATCGATGGATTTCTCATTATCCCGTGAGTTCTTCTGGATCAAGATCGAAAGGTTCTTGAAATCGGTCGATCCGGTCAGTAGATCGTCCACCGTGGATTTGCCGTTATGGATCACCGACTTCAATTTATCCAGAATGAGCGAAAGAGTCGATTCTTGAGTGCGGACACTATCCTGATACTGGTAGTATTCGATCAGGATCGCGACAGTCAGAGAAAACGAGATCAACACGTTAGCCAAAAGACTGAAATTCATGAAGCGGAATGAGAGAGTTCCGGTGATCACTAAAACATCTATGATTGAGAGAATAAATAATCCGGTAAACGAGATAATCAGCGAAATCGATTTATTCTGCGACAGCTTGGATCGAAGGAGCAGAAAGAGGAACACACCTGCGACAATCAGATTACAGACAAGAACAATCGGGTATACGGTATAAAAAAGCGGGGTGAATACAATGAATTCACCGGGTGCGAAAATGAGGTTTGTGAAAAGCGCAGTGATAGTAAAAATTAACGAGAGACCGGTATAGATGAAAAATACAACTTTCAATTTATTGATGAAAACGGCCTTCAAGTATTGCGAGATGACAAACATCTGAAACAGAAAAAACAGGGGAATTACTGAAAATAAGAGCCGGACAAAAATCCCGCTGATCTCCGGTGATTTCATTAAAAAAACCAGAGTCTGTAAAAAGACGAAAATCGTCATCACGGAAGCGAGAATCAGGTTGCGAAAAATCTCTCTTTTCTGAACCCACTTCCCGTTTTTCGAGAGCATATTTGAAATAAAATAAAAAAGAGAAAGGAGAAAAAATATCATAAAGGAAATAACGAATTCCGTAAGAGAAAGATTGAAGAGGGAATGCAGTTTATACGAAAAATGATGCATCAGGATTCCTCTTTAAATTGCTCCAGACGTATCTTCTTTAAATAATGCTTGTAGATATTATTTCTCTTGTATAACAAATAGATAAACCTCGCCAGAATTCCCAATCCCAACACCCCGAAAATCAGGAAGACACGCATCTTACTCATATCGAGAACCTTTACTAAAAAGATGTAGAGCGCGACCGGGAGGGAACAGAGGAATACATAGTAGAGGATTTTTAGCAGAGTGACGTTAGCTATTAATTTTTTTTTTAAATATCCCAGATTTACGAAATCCTTCTCGCTGACAACACGTTTTCTGCAGCGTTTTCCGCATGAAATCTGGATGAACTGGGACTTATTGTTTTCGTCGGTCGATTTCAGGACAAACTCCATTTCACTCAGGCCCAAAGTAACGGAAGGTACGATCAGTTCGAGAAGCTGTTTGCGGAAACTCAGCGACGAACGGACGATTACGTCGATAGTATTGATCATCGCGGCGTCAAATCTCATCTTAAGCGCTGAAAGAAGATAATAGGCGAGAACAGTCGAGAGTTTTGTACGGTCGCGGAACTTCACGCTGAAACGGTCGACGTTACGCACGGAGAACATGACGAGATAGTCGTTCTTATAATTCATTCCCGCCGAATAATCGTCGATTACATAGATATCGACATTCGAAAGAGTGTCGTCAAATACGAACCCGATTGACTCATATGGGAATAGGTAGATATCCTCGGAAATTTCACGGTACATCGCACCGTCGTCATTCCATGCGGAACGGGGCACGAGGGTATTGCCGCCTTCGTAGTTTTCGATCACATAGCTCTTCAAGTAAGGTGTTTCTACCAGTTCTTTGAGAAGACTCCAAAGTGACATTACGTTTTCGCATTTAATATTGATAGAATTGTTTTCAAAGTCAATTGAAAAAGGCATATCTCTCTCCAATTTACAAGTAGTAAATCATAGCGTTTTTTTTGTTTTCCCGCAAGTCTTTTAGGGAACTTTTTTATTTTTTCATCGAATTCTCCTTCCAAACTCGAAATGCAGTGAAGTCATAATCTATTACTATTGAAGGAGATATAACTGAGCGTTCGGACGAATGCGAGCGTTTTTCCAGTGGATTATCAATAGCGGCTAAAAAATACAGGGTAAAATTTTGTATATATCAATATCTTATTCTATAATATAAAAGCTATTAATTCAGTATGGGGAGAACCATCATGTATTTGAACAAGAAAAATAAGACACTCATCATTTTCGTGACACTCTTTCTTTTCGGTATCGGTCTGTTGACAGCAAATAGAATCTTTTTTATGAATAATCTCGCTTACGGAGCACCGTCGGGTACGAACTCGATGTCCGAGATCGCCGATCCCGAGGACGACAACTACTTCAAGTACTTCCCGATGTTCAAAAAAGCCTACTACACACTGAAAAAAGAATACTACGATAAAGACAAAGTGTCCGCGAAAAACCTTTTCTACGGCGCGATCAAGGGAATGCTCCTTTCGCTGGATGATCCTTACTCTGTGTTTATGGAACCCGCGGTCGCAAAGGAATTCGCTATCGATATGACGGCGAAGTTCGGCGGCTTGGGTATCCATATCGATATACGCGACGGATGGCTGACTATCGTCTCTCCGATCGAGGATACTCCGGCATGGAAGGCGGGTCTAAAGCCCAACGATAAAATAGTCGAAATCGACGGCGTCACCACCCGCGACATTACTGTCGAACAGGCGATTTCGAAACTACGCGGGAAGCCCGGTACGAAGGTGACCATCACGATTGTCCGTATGGGAGTGGAAGAACCCTTCCAGGTCACGCTGGTTCGTGAAGAGATCATTATCAAAACAGTCAAATCCGCGTTAATCTCACACAAAAACGTTCAGTATGCCTATATTCGTATCAGCGAATTCAGCCAACCCACCGCGGAAGAGCTGAAGAAGCATCTTAAGGAAAACCTCGCGAAGAAGCCTAAGGGAATGATCATCGACCTTCGCGGGAACCCCGGCGGCCTTCTGAATGTCGTGGTGTACTGCGCGGACTTCTTCCTGAACGACGGACTGATAGTTTATACACGCGGAAGGCTTGCTGAGAATAACAGCGAGTTTTACGCCAAGAAAGAAGATACGATTGTACCGATGGATATGCCGCTTATCGTGATGATCGATCAGGGAAGCGCGAGCGCATCCGAGATTTTCGCGGGTGCGATGAAGGATACCGGACGCGCCGTCATACTCGGTATGAAATCGTTCGGAAAGGGCTCGGTACAGAAACCCTTCGATTTTGCCGAGGACGCATCGACGATGAAGTTTACTGTAGCGAAGTACTTTACCCCCGCAGGTGTTGTGATTGATAAAGTCGGACTTCAGCCCGATGTCGAAGAAAAGAACTGGTACGAAAAAATCGATAATAACGAAAAGAACGATCTATATAAACTTCAATTCACCAACATCATCAAGGCATATCTTGAAAACAAACCCGTACCTACGGAACAGGACCTCAACAAGTTCCGCATGGAGCTGATCGAAAAAGATTATAAAATATCTCTGATTTCGCTAAAATGGCTCATCCAGATGAAGCTCCGCGAGACCGAAATACCGAAGGTATACGATCTCGAATTTGACGATCAGCTTGTGAAGGCGCTCAGCGTCATGGAAAACTTCAAGAATTACGAGAAGAAGGTCAAGGTATATGACAACCCCAAGTAATCTTGCGGCGTATTTCGATCACACTAACCTGAAGGCCGATACGACTGAGAAAGATATCAAGAAGCTTTGCGAAGAAGCGAAACAGAACGGGTTTTATTCCGTGTGCGTCAATCCGGTATGGGTAAAAAACTGCGTCCGTTGGCTGAAAGATACCGATGTCAAAGTTTGTACTGTAATCGGTTTCCCGTTAGGCGCAAATAAGACTACGATAAAAGTCAGCGAAATGAAGCGCGCGATTTCCGACGGCGCCCATGA
Source organism: Spirochaetes bacterium GWF1_51_8 (assembly GCA_001829415.1). GTDB lineage: Bacteria > Spirochaetota > Brevinematia > Brevinematales > GWF1-51-8 > GWF1-51-8. The sequence goes on along the minus strand of MIBE01000022.1, from coordinate 43,628 downwards.
GGTAGATATGGTCATCAATATCGGGAAACTCCGCGACGGTAAGGCCCGGTATGTCCGTGACGAGCTCGTGAAATGCCGGAAGGCCGCCGGCAATGCCGTCCTCAAAGTGATCATCGAGACTTGTTACCTTAACGAAGCCGAGAAGGAAGCGGTGATAAAACTTTGTGTCGAGACCGGATGCGATTTCGTCAAGACATCGACCGGGTTCGGTTCCGGCGGCGCGTCTGTCGGAGATATCGCTTTAATGAGAAAAGTAGGCGGAAATAAAATAAAAATTAAAGCATCGGGCGGCATCAAGACTCTCAAGGATGTCTTGAGCCTGATCGAAGCCGGGGCCGATAGAATTGGATCGAGCGGGTCTGTGGCGATACTGAAAGAAAATATATAGTTACCGAACCAATTTTCGGAGGTGGGACTAATGGCTTGGTTTCTAAAACCGCAGTATAATATCAAAAAAGGGGTGCATAATCCGTTACAAGAAGGTTTATGGCATAAATGCCCCAGTTGTAATTCGATGATTTATAACAAGGACTGGGAAGAGAATCTCAAGGTTTGCCCCAACTGTGAATTCCACGATAAACTGAACGCGTTTGAAAGGATCCAGTCGCTGATCGATCCCGGCACGTTTATCGAAACTAATAATAACATCGCTTCCGTCGATCCGCTCGATTTCAATGACGGTAAAGTGCGTTATGGTCAAAAGATACAGGATGAGATGAAGAAGACCATGCTCAAAGAAGCGGTAGTGATCGGCTATGGGAAACTGAACGGGGTCGCTGTCGAGCTTGCGGTGATGAACTTTTTCTTTCTCGGCGGGAGTATGGGATCGGTTGTCGGTGAAAAAATTACTATAGCTATTGAAGAAGCGATCAAGCACAAGCGCCCGCTGTTAATTATCAGCGCATCCGGCGGGGCGCGTATGCACGAGGGTATCCTTTCATTGATGCAGATGGCGAAAACATCTGCGGCGTTGAAGCGTCTTTCCGACGCCGGGGGACTGTATATATCGATACTGACAAATCCGACGAGCGGCGGTGTTACCGCATCGTTCGCGATGCTGGGCGATATTATTATCGCCGAGCCCGACGCCTTGATCGGTTTTGCCGGGCCGCGTGTCATCGAACAGACAATCCGCCAGAAACTGCCCCAGGGATTCCAGCGTTCGACATTCGTTTTGGAACATGGTTTTATCGATATTATCGTCAAACGGAAAGAAATGAAAAAGACCATCTATGAGTTGATCAACTATACACATTAAGGGCGGGATATGATTCTTAGTGAAAGGGAAGATGTCACTCAATTTCTATCAGGTCAGGGAATTGTCGCCGACAGCTTAGTCAAAATCTACAAGAAGAGACGGGTCGTCAACGGTGTCAGTTTTCATGTCAGAGAAGGCGAGGTCGTGGGGCTTCTTGGTCCGAACGGCGCGGGGAAAACAACAACCTTCTACATGATCGTCGGCCTCGTGCGTCCCGATGAAGGTAAAGTTCTTCTCGACTCTCAGGATATAGTCTCGAAACCCATGTTCCAGCGCGCGCGTATGGGGATAGGGTATCTTCCGCAGGAAATGTCCATCTTCCGCAAACTGAGTGTTGAAGAAAATATCAAGGCCGTGCTCGACATACAGGGTAAGGACAAACACGAAATCGAACAGGTTACGGAAGGCCTTCTGAACGAATTGGGTCTGCAAAAAATCCGCAAACAGTTGGGATATACGTTGTCCGGCGGTGAAAAGAGACGTACGGAAGTCGCGAGAATTCTCGCCATACAACCGCGTTTCCTTCTGCTGGACGAGCCATTCACCGGTATCGATCCTATCGCCATCGCGGATATCCAGAAGATCATTATCCACCTGAAGAACGAGCGGGGATTGGGTATTTTAATCACTGACCATAATGTCCGTGAAACGCTGAAGATCGTGGACAGAGCATATATCATTCATGAGGGGAAGATTCTCGTTTCCGGCAATAACGACGACTTGGTGAATAACGAAGAAGCAAGAAGAATATATCTGGGACGCGATTTCTCTATGTAAAAAATGATGAAAAAAGAAAAAACATATTATGAAATCCTTGAGATCGAAACTTCGGCCGATAAGCAGATTATTAAGGAAAGTTTCCGGAAAATGTCGCTCAGGTACCATCCCGATCTCAATCGCGAGCCTGAAATGGATTATGTAATTATTCTTGAAGCCTACAAAACGCTGATAGACGATAAAAAACGGGATGAATACAATCATTCGATAGGGCTGAAGATTAGAATCAAGGATACTAACTGCGGAATGACTCAAATCCCGCCGAACAGAATAGAGTATTGTTTATCGATGAAAAGTATGCTCGATGCCGGGATGAAAACAGACAGAAGGTATTTTTATACCGAAATGTCAAAACAGCTCGAGCAGGATATTGTTGTAAAAGTGACGCGCGGCGAGATCAGGGAAGGTTCATTCGGTGTGATCGAAATCCCATCGAGAGACGTTTGTCCGGTTTGTATGGGCCGTGATCCCTCCTGTTACCGATGCGAGGGGCTGGGATTTGTTAAGGCTACGGAAAAATATAGATTTGAAGTTCCGATCGATGCGATACAGGACGACCTGTACGAGATAGATTTCGGAAAGCTTCGGAATAAAATGAATTTCTGGAATATGAAAATTAAAAAATTACGAATTCGGATCAATGTCATATAGAAAGGAGATACCATGGGGAATTATATCGAACTGACCGACGGTTCCTTTAAAAAGGATGTACTTGAATCGCCTGTGCCCGTACTTGTCGATTTCTGGGCGGAATGGTGCGCCCCGTGCAGGATGATCGCTCCCGTGATCGAACAGGTGGCCGGGGAATATGCCGGTAAAATAAAGGTCGGAAAAATGGATGTGGACGCAAATCCCGATACACCCTCGCAGTACGGCATCACCGGGATTCCGACGATGATCCTTTTCAAGAACGGTTCCCCTGTCGAAAAGATAGTCGGCGCCGTGGCGAAAAATAAAATAGTCGAAATGGTGAATAATGCCCTCTAACGGAATAACGGTAAGGACGCCGAAGGTTTATGAGGCGGCAAAGATCGCCGATTTGATAAAAACATTTTCGAAGAATAATCTCATGCTCGAGCGTTCGGTAGAGAACGTAATCTCGAACATCCGAAATTTCCTGATCGCCGTGGAGGGCGGTGAAATAATCGGGTGCTGCGCGATTTCGTTTTTTTCGACAGACCTCGCGGAAATCCGTTCGGTTGCTGTCGATGAGAAAAGGCAAAAGATGGGAATCGGTAAAATATTGATTGAAAACGCCGAGAAAATTCTCAAGGACGAGGAGGTGAAAAAATCCTTTGTCCTGACGAGGAGCCCGGAGTTTTTTAAAAAGATAGGGTATAGTGAGGTTTCGAAAAATCAGTTCCCTCAGAAGATTTGGCGGGATTGTACGAGTTGTCCGTTCCTGATGGAATGCGATGAAATCGCGATGGAAAAGATACTCATTGAATAAATTTCGGAGGTGTTATTCGTGGATTTATTAGACAAACTTTGGAAAAAAGGTAAAGATTTTCTCGGGGTAGAATATCCAATTCTATGCGGTGCCATGACTTGGGTCAGCACGTTCGAACTGGTCAAGGCTGTGTCCGATAACGGAGCATTCGGTATCCTCGCGGGCGGGAATATGCCGCCGGAGATATTCGAACAGGAAGTCGATAAGTGTATCGCGAATATTAAAAAACCATTTGCCGTAAACCTGATCACGATCGCGCCGAACTTTAAGACGCAGTATGAGATACTGAAAAAGAAGGATGTCCCGTTTGTCGTCTTCGCCGGAAACTTTCCCAAGAGGGAAGATGTAGTCGGTATGAAGGACGCCGGAAAGAAGACTCTTGCGTTCGCTTCCAACGACACAAGCGCACACCAGCAGATCCGTTTCGGGATCGACGCTCTCGTGCTCGAAGGAAACGAGGCCGGCGGGCATATCGGATATGTCACGCTGATGATCCTGCTACAGCAGGTTCTCTTCAAGTTCAACGAGGTTCCGATTTTTGTCGCGGGCGGTATCGGCACAGGGCGTATGATGGCCAACCTGCTCCTGATGGGAGCGGCCGGAGTTCAGCTCGGGACACGTTTTGTTCTCACCGAGGAATGTAAAGTTCACCCAAGTTTTAAGAAAGCGTTCATCCGCGCGCATGCCCGTCATGCGATCGCGGCGCCGCAATACGATCCCCGTATCCCCGTGGTCGCTGTCCGTTCGATCAAGAACAAGGGCACCGAGGAGTTCGGAAGGATACAGCTCGAGTTAATCCGTAAGCTCGAAGAGCACAAGGTTACGAAAGAAGAAGCGCAGTTCGAGGTCGAAAGCTTCTGGATCGGCGCGTTGAAGAAAGCCGCTATTGACGGAGATGTCGAGCATGGATCGTTAATGGCCGGGCAAAGCGTAGGTCTCTTCCACGACGTCAAACCGATCAAACAGGTTCTCAACGACCTGATGACGGAAGCGCGCGGTGAAATCGATAGAATTAAGAACATCGTCAACTCATAGCTTGGAGGTGAGTGTGAAATACAATATGATCGTATTGGTTAAGCAGGTGCCGGATACCCAAAATATCAAAGGCGACGCGATGACCCCGGAAGGGACAGTCAACCGCGCGAAACTGCCCGCGATTTTTAATCCGGAAGACCTGAACGCCCTCGAAGAGGCGTTGAAGCTTAAGGACAAGTTCGGCGGAAAAGTGACTGTAATCACAATGGGACCTCCGAGAGCGGCGGATATACTCCGTGAATCGCTTTTTAAAGGTGCCGATGATGTCGTCCTGCTGTCCGACAAGATTTTCGCGGGCGCGGACACTCTCGCGACATCCTATGCGTTATCGCTGGCCGTTAAGAAAGTCGGCGACTTCGATATCATTCTCTGCGGACGCCAGGCTATCGACGGCGATACCGCGCAGGTAGGCCCCCAGACCGCTGAAAAGCTGGGTGTCAACCAAGTCACTTTTGTCGATAGGGTCATCGACCTGAAGGACAAAAAGATCACCGTAGAACGTTCGATCGAAGGCGGATTTGAGGAAGTGACAAGCACATTGCCCGTCCTTCTGACAGTCACCGAAGAGGCGAACGATCCTCGTCCCGCTTCCGCGAAGAGAGTCTGCGCGTACAAACGCGCTATGACGCCTCTTGAGACGCAGACGTATGACGACGATTATGTCAACGGTGCGGATAAGAACACCGGGTTTAAAATCAAGCTTTGGGGCCATGAAGATATCGGAGCGGCTCCCGAACAGTGCGGTCTTTCCGGCTCGCCTACGATGGTTAAAGAAATCGAAAGCGTTGTCCTCGAAGCACGCGATTTTAAGAATATCGATAAGTCGAAAGTCGGCATCGAGTCCCTCATCAAGGAACTCATGACCGAACACATCATCGGTTAGGGGGCTCATCATGAGTACGAACGAAGTATGGGTATATATCGAGCAGCATGACGGAAAGATTTCCGATGTCAGTCTCGAGTTATTGGGTAAAGGAAGCGAACTCGCGAAAAACCTCAAGGTACAGACCGGTGCGGTTATCCCGGGATCGAAAGTGAAGGACCTCGCGCCCCTGTTATTCAGCTACGGCGCGGATAAAGTGTATATCGCCGAAGACCCGTCTCTGGCGCGTTATACAACTCTTCCCTATGCGAAGACGATGGTCGACCTGATCCGTCAGTACCAGCCGCAGATCGTGCTTTACGGCGCGACTGTGACCGGTCGCGATCTTGCCCCGCGTATCGCATCGGAGATTAAAGTGGGTTTGACAGCCGACTGTACGAATTTGAAGATCGGGGACTATACCCGTAAAGAAAAGGAATATAAAAATATCCTTTATCAAATTCGCCCCGCTTTCGGCGGAAATATCATCGCGACAATTGTCAGCCCCGAACAGCGCCCACAGATGGCGACTGTCCGTGAAGGCGTGATGAAGATGAATAATGTCGATAAGTCGCGCAAGGGTGAAGTAGTCGAATTTACGCCTACTATCGCGAAAGATATTATCAGGAGCGAAGTCCTGAAGCGTGTCCAGCACGAGAAGAAAGTCAATCTCAAGGGCGCGCATATAATTATCTCCGGCGGTATCGGCGTAGGCTCGAAGGATAACTTCAAGCTGATCTACGATCTCGCGCATATACTCGGAGCCGAAGTCGGCGCGTCGCGTGCCGCTGTCGACGCGGGATACATCCCCAAAGACCACCAGGTAGGCCAGACCGGGACGACAGTCCGCCCGAAACTCTATATCGCGGTGGGTATCTCCGGTTCGATTCAGCATATGGCGGGAATGAGCGAATCCAATCGTGTTATCGCGATAAACAGCGACCCCGAGGCTCCAATCTTTAAGCTCGCTCATTACGGAATTGTCGGCGACCTCAATGAAGTGATCCCTCGCTTCATCGAAGTTTATAAATCACTCAAGAAGTAAGGAGGAAGCGATGCCGAATTTTTATCGTGATAATGACGACATCCTTTTCCATATGAAGCATATGGATTTGGAGAAGGTCATCGGATTAAAAGAAGATCATTTTGCCGATAAAGGTAAATACGACTATGCGCCGGTGAACGACGCCGACGCGAGAGATTCCTATGAAAGAATCCTCAATATCGTGGGCGATCTCGCCGGGAATTTTATCGATCCGCGCGCTACTGATGTCGATCTTGAAGAAGCCCATTTCGAGAACGGCGAAGTCCGTTACGCGAAGGGTACGCAGGAATCGATGGATCGTCTCAAACAAGCCGACCTGATGGGCTTTACGCTTCCCCGCAAGTACGGCGGTCTGAACTGCCCGATCACGATCTATTCGATTGCGATTGAGATGGTCACCCGAGCCGATGCGGCAATTATGAACCTTTTCGGTCTACAGGATATCGCGGAAACCATCAACAAGTTTGCCGACGAAGAGATCAAGATGCAGTTCCTGCCCCGTTTCTGTACGGGAGAAGTGACAGGCTCGATGGCCTTGACCGAACCCGATGCCGGAAGCGACCTGCAGGCTGTCAATCTCAAGGCGTATCAGGACGATAAAGGCCAGTGGCGTCTTAAGGGCGTGAAGCGTTTTATTACGAACGGCTGCGGCGAGATTTCCCTCGTACTCGCGAGAAGCGAAGAAGGGACATCCGACGGACGCGGTCTTTCGATGTTCGTATACGAACGCGACAAGCATATGGTGATCCGCCGAATCGAGCACAAGCTCGGTATTCACGGCTCGCCTACCTGCGAACTCCAGTTTAACGACGCACCCGCTATTCTTGTCGGGAAACGTAAATACGGCCTTATCAAGTACGTGATGTCGCTTATGAACGGCGCGCGTCTCGCGATTTCCGCTCAGGGAGTGGGTATCGCGGAGGCAGCGTACCGTGAAGCGAACAAGTACGCTACCGAACGTATCCAGTTCAAGCGCTCGATCCGCGAGTTCATGGCAGTTAAGGAACTCCTCGCACAGATGAAAATGAAGACTGAAGCCGCCCGCACCTTGCTCTACGAGACAGCTACTATCGTGGATATAAAAGAAGGGCTCGAACATATGGGTGAAAAGTACCCTGAGAAGGAAAAGGAACTCCGCGACGAAGTCAAGTACTACACCGGCCTTGCCGCGATGATGACTCCAATTTCGAAAGCATACTCGACCGAAATCGCGAACCAGGTCGCATATGACGCGATACAGGTTCACGGAGGTACCGGATTTATGCGCGAATTCAAAGTCGAACGCTTCGCCCGCGACGCGCGTATCACGAATATCTATGAAGGCACGACACAGCTTCAGGTTGTGGCGGCTATCGGCGGTATAGTGAAGGGTGTGTTCGAAGAATATATCGCTAAGCTCGAAAGAGAGATGAAGTTCAACGACGTGGAAGAGCTCCACAAACGCGTGAAGGAAATGTACCAGTTGACTGTCAGCGCGATCCATCATGTCAAGGATAAGGCCGACGAGGATTACCAGGAGTACCACGCAAGACGTATCGTGGAGATGTCCACGAATACGATCATCGGGTACCTGATGCTTCGCGACGCCGGATATTCCGAAAGAAAGAAAGATATGGCGCAATACTTCATCGAGTTCGCGCATCCCGAGAATAAGATGAAGAATGAGATCATTATGAACGACACCAAGACCCTGCTCGAAAGAAGCGCGGCTATCCTGAACGAGAACATCGAACAGTAAGAATCAAATTTTTAGCATCAGCCGGTTGTGAAAACAGCCGGCTTTTTTATTTACGGAATGTATGACGAATAAAAAAGCCGCTCCGGAGAGCGGCTCGATACTGAATAGTTTTTGTTATTTCATACCGGTCATCATGATACCGCGGGTGATAAACTTTTGCCCGGCGATAAAGATCGCGATCACGGGAATCAGCACGATCAGCGATGCCGCCATAATCAAATGCCAAGATGCGCCATAACTGGTTTGAAACGCCATGAGACCGATCGGAAGTGTTTTCATCCCCTCGCTATTGACAACAATCAACGGCCACATAAAATCGTTCCACGCGTACAGGAAGGTAAAAATAGCCATTGTAGCGAGGGCTGTCTTTGAGAGAGGAATAATGATCTGACGCAGAATTTGAAGCTTCGTCGCTCCGTCGATGATTCCCGCTTCTTCGAGTTCCTTCGGAATGGAAAGGAAGTACTGTCTGAGCATGAATGTCCCGTAGGCGGAAAACGCGCCGGGAAGGATCAGTGCGATATAGCTATCGAGAATTCCCATGTTTTTAAAGAGGATGAATACCGGGATCATCGTTACCTGACCCGGAACCATCATCGTTCCCAGATAGGCGAGAAATACTTTATCTCTCCCCGGCCAATTCAATCGTGAGAACGCATAAGCCGCGAGCGAACAAGTTATCAATTGAAGAATGGTAATCATCGCGCTCACGAAGACCGAGTTGAAGTAATAGACTGCGAATGGAGGAACGGCACCCGTACTGCCCATCCCCGCGAAGAACGCACCGTCATAATTGATATCGGAATCGACATTTTCTAGATTAGCGCGTCCGAAGAAATTGTGGAATACAGGATCGATTATAGGGCTCGGTATCAGCTTGCCGTCGAAAACGTCCTGTTCGTACTTCAGCGACGTACTGATCGTATAGAAAAGCGGCATCACGAAGAACAAAGAAACCATGATCAGGATAATATATGCGATAGAGTTTCCGACTATCGTTTTCCAGCGTCTCTGCTCCTGCAGGTTCCATGTCGTACCCTTTTCAGCCCCCGCGGTTTTACCCGGTCCTGAAGTAGGCTGGTATTTTTTCCTAATATAAGATGTTGCCATTTTTTTCTCCTCAGTTATTAGTACTCAACACTGCTTTCGGTCAAACGCATGTTGATCACCGTAATCACCATGACAAAGATAAACAGGATCACTGCGATAGCGGTCGCGTAACCCATGTTACTCCATTTATATGCGTGATTATAGATATAGTAAACAAGTGTGGTCGTCGAGCCAGCCGGTCCTCCGCTTGTCATGACAAACTGTGAACCGAAAGCCTGAAAACCTCCGATGATACCCATGATGAGAATAAAGAAGTTGGTCGGAGAAAGCAGAGGCCAAGTAATATTGAGGAACTGCTGCCATCCGGTCGCGCCGTCAATATCCGCCGCTTCATAGAGATAGTGCGGAATCCCCTGGAGTCCCGCAAGATAAAGCATCATATTGTAACCGGCGCCTTTCCAGACATCCATAATGATAATTGCGATTTTCGCCCAGTCCTTATCGCCGAACCATTGCGGGGGATTTGCGATACCGATAGCCCTGAGCATTTCATTGACGAAGCCATAGTCGGCGTTGAGGATCCATCTCCACAGCAGGGCGATAGCCACGATATTGGAGATAACCGGAAGGAAGAACAATACGCGGAATACGACGATCCCCTTGAGAGGCTGGTTCATCGCGAGCGCCATAATCAGCGAAAGGATCATGCCGAGCGGAATTTCCAATAAGAAGAATAAAGTGTTGAGGAAGTACATTCTGAAACGGCTGTCGCGCAGGATCAGGTCTTCGAAGTTTCCGAAGCCGATCAGCTGAAGACCCGAGTTACCGATGACGGGGATTTGAGAGATTTTCGCCTTAGCGGGCAAAGCCTGTCCGTCCTTCAACGTGACCATCGTACCATCGAGGTTCAAAGGGTTATTGATGATCTGCGACGGGCCTTTCGCTAGCTGGCCGGTCTCGTTGGCTTTGAGGGCGATAATACCTTTATAGTTGGTGGCGCCCTGTTTGATCGTAATATCGTTCTGGACCGTGAATGACCACAGTTTATCTTCTTTCTTGACAGGAGCTTTAATCACCAGATCGGCGAGGATGACCGTGCCTTTTTTAATAATCTCAGCTTTTTTTGTCTTTTTGGTCACGGCAATTTCTTTTCCGGAGAATTGAGGAGTGCCGTTATAGGAGAGGCTCTTTCCGCCTTCTGGGCTCTCGAAGCGGATATTCATCGACGAGATATTCTGGTCGTCGAAGAAGACTTCTTCCGGCCGGATATATTTCTGGTAATTTGTTTCTATCTTGGAGATGATCGGTTCGAGCAGCGGAGTACCGTCGGCGGTTACGTTGTTCGGGTCCTTCCAGTTTTTCAGGAAGGTGACGTTTATCAACCCGTACTGCATCGCGTTTTCAGGTATCTCGATATCTTCGTTGATAATATAGGGGATTGTGACATATTCGTCGCGGTAGGTAACCTTGGTAGTGGTCAGATAGAGCACAGTACCCTTCGCGATCTTAATATCTTCAGCCGCGGGCTGATCGGTAAAGAACTTCATCGATATCTCGGCGGGTTTCGCGTATGAGAGACCGTCCCATTCGGAGAAGGAGAGCAGTAGGGTAGCGAAAATCGGGAAGAAGGTAACTACAAGGAAACCCAGGAAGTTGGGCAAAAGGAACAACCATGCGGCAAAAGCTTCCTGAATATGCTTTTGACGCTGGTATTTCCGGTTACTCATTTTCATCTGTTTTACATCGACCGGCGGTTTAACGTTATCAGCCATAAAGAAGCCTCCGAGATAGAATTCTGATCTATAATCAATAATTTTATCAGATATTTTTATTATGTCAATACAAAAAATATTATTAAAGAAGTTTTATAATTTCATCTTTTTTTGCGCTGAGGAACTCGAGCACTTCGAGAAACTGTTCCTTATTCAGGGAGATTCCTTTTTTTGTGGGGGATAATTGATTTTCGGCATTAGTGAAATACTTTCTTATATCGAGATACATACTACTGCCGAATTTGTTCACATTGATTCGGATGTTACCTGATTTAATTTCCCCGATGAATCCTGCGCTTTCTTCCATTGCTTTCTCTAAATTAATTTTATATATTGTAACATCGAATTGATTTTTGTCAATAGTATTTTGAAATTTTATTCTTTAGAATGATAAGATTTGAGGACGCATTAAAATAGTTCACATAAAAAGGTAATAGTCTATTCGGGATTGATTATTTCGCTTTGATATCTTTATTTTTTCCGCAACGCACTATTTAAAATTGTTCTCCATCCATTTCTGCTGGGATTGCGACTGAATGATCGCCTGGTTCATCTTACCGAACTCCTCACGCTTCTGCTGTTCGAATTCTTCGAGATGAATTTTAATCTTCGCGATCTCTTTATCGTTGTTTTTCATCTTCTCGGCCTGCTTTTTAATCTTATCCTGGACAAAACCGGTGGTTCCGACTGCAAAATTCAGGACGGTTTTCGCCATAATAGCCACACCCGTATCCTTGATGTTGTCATTGTCGGTGTCGTTGCCGAAAAGTTCCGCGAACGCGTCGAACTTGGTTTTCATCGATTTTTCAAGTTCCGCGGTATCCACCTTCAGCAATCCGGCCTTGACATTCTCCCATTCCTCGGTATTGAGACTGCCGTCGCCGGGCTTCTTGGTATAGATACCCGCCTGCGACAATAAGGCGAGATTCCCGCCGAGTGATGTGACATATGCCCCACTGATCACGACACGCAGCTTATTTTTAAGGTTGTTGAACGTCGATTCGGTCTGGTAGATTCCGTTAGCGAGTTCTGTATCCGGTCTCAAATAGAGCGGTGTCTTATCGAGATTCGGTTTGGTTAAAATTGAGAGATAGCTCATTACTTTATTGTAGCTGTCTACCCAGTCCATCACGGATTTTTTCACGAGTTCGTAATCGTGATCGATAGTAATCAGAATCTCGGCGGGACTTTCACGTTTCAGGCTGAACGTCACCCCGTTGACGACGTTTGTAATAGTGTTATTATCACGGACTATCTTGATCCCGTCAATCGTAATAATCGAATCGCAAGCTTTGGAGATCGAGTTTTTCGGCTGAATCCCGCCGTCCGCGAGGATTGTGATAAAACTCAAGTCTTCTATAGTATATTCTCTATGTGTGTTTTCGTTTTTGAAGATGATCTTAGAGACATGCTTTCCGCTCTGCATGACAAGGTTGTTCGTGTATTTGCCGCCCTTCGTAAGATTGATCGGCAGGATGCTCCCGTCGTCAAAAACGACTGTCATGATCCTCGTAAAATTAGACACGACATCGATAGTGACTTCCGGTTCCATGAAGAACGGGATGAGGCCCGGCCCTTCGACCGTTACCTTGTTGAGCAAGTTGCTGACCACGACGTTACCCATCAGGTCTTCGGGAAGCTTTGGGAACATGTCGTTCGATTTTGCGGAAGGCAGGGTTTTGTCCTTGATAGAAACCAGATAGGTCATGATCGTAGTAGGGGAAATGAGGACATTATCGAGGGAAATATCTATCTCCGCGTCCGTTCCGGGCTTAAGGAGAAGCTTCTTACTGTCTATCAACGGGATATTCGTGCTGATCGAAATGATACGGATAAAGTTCACCGCCTTTGTTTCAACTTTCGCGGTTCCCTGTACCAGCATTCCGAGCTCGTTCAACGGCCTCAGGTCGCCGGAGAAACTAATCTTATAGGCCGCGCCGGTCTTCTTTCCGGATACATAGAGAATAGAAGTATCGGCGGTATCCTTGATGATACGGACTTCGAGTTTATCGCCGGCTTGTTCGATCAGTGTCGCCGCAAGCTGGTCGATTGTTCCGCCGTAGAACTGGATAGGGATAATGTCCTTACCGATCTGAATGGTGAACATTCCGGGAGAATAGGTTTTATAACGGGTCACGGATTCGCTCATGAACGCGTCGGGTTTCGCGACCTGAATCACCTTCACCTTATAGTCTTTTTTCATAGCGTTTCTGTCCGCGAGCGCTTCTACAATCGACGGGTCTGTCGATGAACCGAGCATTTCCTTGAACGGGGATTTGTAATTATAAAGGTCCGCGGTCTTGGTATCCAAATCCTTCACATAGAGATCGAAATCCTTTAAAATTTCGACTTCAATCTTCAAGTCTTTATTTTCATTTTCAAGCTTAACCATGGGGAGTTTTTCGACCTCGAGCAGTTTCTGGATAGTCCCTTCCGTGTCGAACTTTTCGCTCGCGCCCGGAATAGGCGCGTATACTTTCGCCGTAATGATGTTAGTGATCACAAACGCTGAAAGAAAAAGAGCGGTGATAACCTGTTTCATATTCCCTCACACCGGTATTCTTCTCTTTCTATTATCGGAACGAAATCGTTTTTTTGTAGTCCTTAGGTAATATAACTCTTTTTCCTGAAAAAGAAAAGCTATGTTTTCAGATATTCCGAAGCCATATAGGAACTGCGGACGAACGGTGCGCTTTCGATATGAAGGAAACCGGTTTTCATGCCGTCTTTTTTGTATTCCGCAAAGGTTTCGGGCGCGATATACTCCCGCACCGGATAGAAATTTTTCCCCGGCGCTAGGTACTGCCCGAGCGAAAGATACCTGCATCCGGCGGCATAGAGATCGCGCATGACTGAAACAACCTCGCTTGCGGTTTCGCCTAATCCGAGCATCAGGCCGGATTTCAGCGGAATGGAGGGGTAGTTCGAGGAGATATAGCTGAAAATAGACAGGGAACGCTTGAAATCGGCGCCCTTTCGGATACCATATAATCGTGGAACGGTTTCTATATTATGCCCGAAGAGATCGGGCATTGCGTGACAGACTGTATCGAGCGGGTGCGTATCCCCACGAAAATCCGGCACGAGCACTTCGATAGCGGTACCGGGAAGGATTTTTCTTATTGCTGAAATAGTTTGCGCGAATATCTCCGCGCCGCCGTCCGGCAGGTCGTCACGGGTCGGGCTTGTGATCACAGCGTGTTTCAGCCCGAGCTCGGAGACGGCAAGGGCGATTTTTTCAGGCTCGGCGGGATCGGCGGGTAACGGAACACCTTTCTCGACATTGCAGAACGTACATCCTCTTGTGCAGACTTTTCCGAGGATGAGAAAGCTCGCCTCGCGCTTTTTACTGCATTCCGAGATGTTGGGGCACAACGCTTCTTCGCAGATCGTGTGCAGGCCGTTTCTGGACAGCATTCGCCTGATCTTCATATTTTCAGAGAAATTGATTTTTTTCTTCAGCCATTCCGGCTTTCGAGGATTGACTATCGGATCACCTCCGCGCGGGTTTGACTAATCCCGGTGTTCCATTCGTCCGCGCTATACTTTTCAAAAACCAGTCTCTCCGCTAGCTCCCATTCATCCCGGGAAAGGTCTGTATCGTCGAGTTCCGCGCACATCGTTTCGGAAAACGATTCAATCAAAACCTCTACAAGGTCGCCGGTATCCGGCATGGGATTGAGATGACGGGATAACGATGTGAAGTTCTCCATTTGATGTTCGACGTCGGGTTTTAAGTATTTCGCGTAGTCGTCGTGCGCAATGGAAATCGGGATCGATCCATGCTGGAAAACGATTCCGCCCATGATACGCTGGGCATTCCCGCCTATCTTTTTTCCGTCGATGGCGATATCGTATTCCTCGAGGCCGGAGAAGCAATATGCGGAAGTTTTCTCGCCCGTCTTACGTCCGATATAATCCGCGTCGAGCCCGAGCTTCCGGTATGAGTTGAGGATGAAACCGGTCAGTTTCCGGTACCCGTCTTTGACAGAACTGACGCCCAGTATCTCGAGAGGGCATGCCAGACTATAAGTGATTTCGTTATTGTGATAGATAGCGCCGCCGCCCGTCATCCGCCGGACGACACGGATACCGCTACGCGCGCATGCGTCGAGATCGAGGAGACTGTCGGGCTTCTGGAAGCGTCCGATTGAGAATGAGGCGGGATACCAAGAGTAGAACCGGATACTCGGAAGAGATACGCCCGAACGGACACTCTCCCAGAGAGTTTCGTCGATAGCCATATTGAGCGGCGCATCCAGCGCGCCGTGTATCGATAGCCGCCAGTGTTTCATTCTATAGTCCGCATGACATCCTGACATCGATCTGACGCGCGGCGCGGGTCTCGTCAGGCCGCCCTATCGATGCGCCGACCGGAGCGTTCTTGAGCGCCGATGGGTCGGATTCGGCGAGCTTCGCCGCTTCGATCATGATTTCTATAAACGAGTCGATTGTTTCCTTGCTCTCAGTTTCGGTCGGTTCGACCATCATCGCTTCCTTCACGATCAGCGGGAAGTAGATTGTCGGCGGGTGGATTTCCCGGTCGATCAAATATTTCGCGATATCGAGCGCCTGCACACCGTTCTTTGTTTGCCTGAGCGCGGAAAAAACACATTCGTGCATACATCTTCTCGCGTAGGGCAGATCGAAGTAGGGTTTCAGTTTTTCCATGATGTAGTTCGCGTTCAGGACGGCTTTTTCCGCCGCGTCGATCAAGCCTTCTTTACCGAGAAGCAGGATATAAGCATATGCTTTGACCAACACCCCGAAATTCCCGAAAAACGGGGCGAGATTACCGATACTGTTTTTATCCTCGGTTACTACGGCGAATTTCCCGCCGGGCTGCTTCACGATCTTGGGAAGGGGCATGAACGGCAGCAGAGATTTCTTCACCCCGACAGGTCCTGCGCCGGGGCCGCCGCCGCCGTGAGGCGTACCGAACGTTTTATGAACATTGACATGCACGACATCGAATCCGACGTCTCCGGGGCGCACTTTACCAAGTATGGCATTCAGGTTCGCGCCGTCGTAGTATAAGAGAGTATCGTGCGAATGGGCGATTTTGGCGATTTCCATGATACCTGTCTCAAAGATACCCAATGTATTCGGACAGGTCAGCATGATCGCGGCGGCATTATCGGTGATCGCCGCTTTTAACGCCTCGATATCCATCTCGCCGTCGGGGCGCGAAGGGACGGTGATCACCTCGTATCCCGCCATTGCCGCGCTCGCCGGGTTGGTGCCGTGCGAGGTATCGGGGACGATTACATGAGTCTTTTTATTACCCTTTGCATTATGGTATGCTTCGATCATACGGATACCGGCGTATTCGCCGTGAGCGCCCGCCATAGGCTGGCAGGTGAACCCGTCCATGCCCGTGATCTCGGAAAGCATATCCTCGAGGTTCGAGACGAGTTCGAGCGCGCCCTGTACTTCCTTTCCGCCATCGGGGATGTAGGTATAGAACGGGTGTAGTCCGGCAAAACCGTCGAGAGCCGCGGCCTTTTCCGTAGACTTGATGTTATATTTCATGGTGCAGGAACCGAGCGGGTAGAAATGAGTGTCGACCGAAAAGTTCTTGCGCGAGAGATTGGTAAAATGACGGACAACGTCGAGTTCGGAGAGTTCGGGGAGGACCGCGTCGTGTGCGCGGAGAAGTTTCGCCGGGAGAGGCTTGACCGCCGGGACGTCGCAAGCCGGGAGAGTGACCGCTTTTCTGCCGTTGACGGAAGCATCGAATATCAGCGGAGTTTTCATTATAACGCCTCCCGGATGGTTTTAACAAGCAGGTCTATTTCAGCTTTCGAACGTTTTTCTGTGATCGAGACGAGTAAAGTCTTTGTTTTCCCTGGATAGAACCCGCCGAGCGGGATTCCTATCGAAACACCCTTTTCCACCGCCTTGTTCCAGAGTTCGGAGGCGTCGGCAGGAAGCTCGATAGTAAATTCGTTAAAGGAAGCGTAGGGGGAAACAATGACCGATTTTAGTGTCGATAATTGTTCTTTCGCATACTGAGTCTTCGCGTAGATCGTCGAGCAGACTTCTTTGATACCGGACTTGCCCATGAGCGACAAGTAAACGAGCGTCCGGAGGGCGCAGAGGCCCTGATTACTGCATATATTCGATGTCGCTTTCTCCCTGCGGATATGCTGTTCGCGGGGCTGTAACGTCAGCACGAACGCGTCGCGGTTGTCCTTATCGGCGGTCCTGCCGACAATTCTGCCCGGCATCGTGCGGATGTATTGTTCCTTCGCGGTGATAATCCCGAGATATGGTCCGCCGAAACTGAGCGGCTGTCCCAACGACTGGCCTTCTCCCGCCGCGATATCCGCATTCATTTCGCCGGGCGATTTCAGCATCCCGAGCGAAAGAGGGTATACCGAGAGCACGAGGAGCGCGCCGGCCGAATGCACGAGTTCTGCGATGTCGGTAAAATCGTCGGCCGCGCCGAAAAAGTTAGGATTCTGGAGAACGACCGAGCAGACATCGCGGTCGAGGGCTTTTTTCAGCTTTTCACGGTCGAGCATGTAATCTTTCGGTTCTATTTCGACTATTTTATATCCGAGGGGGGCTAAGTAGGAGGAAACGATACTACGGTATAACGGGTTCACGGAGGCATCGATAACAACGGTATTCCGGTTTTTGACCGCCCTGAACGCCATCAGTACCGCTTCGGCGAGTGCCGTTCCGCCGTCGTATAACGACGCATTCGAGACGTCCATACCGAACAGATTCGACACACAGGACTGGTATTCATAGAGCGCCTGTAAGGTGCCCTGCGAGGCCTCCGGCTGATACGGAGTGTATGCGGTATAGAAATCCCCGCGCGATACCAATGCGTCGACAGTGGCCGGGATAAAGTGATCGTAAAAACCGCCGCCCATGAACTGGACGGTTTGCGCGCCCGGATTTGACGATAACTGATTCAGCTTTTTTAGCATCTCGAACTCGGAGAGCGCCTCGTCGAGGTTGAAACTTTTAGCGCGGAGTTCCGGGGGGATATGGTCGAAAAGGGCTTCTATTTCCTTGACACCGACAACCGCGAGCATTTCACGGATATCGTTTTCAGTATGCGGTGTGTATGAATTGGTCATTAGTGGCTTCCCGCTTCCTTTTCACAAAGCTCGGCATACTTTTTCGAATCGAGCAGTTTATCCGCTTCGCCGGGATTGGACAGCTCGAGAGTGAAAATATAAGATTCGTACGGCTTTTGGTTGATCAGTTCGGGAGCGTCCGCGAGAGTGTTGTTGACTGCGGCGATCTTCCCGCTCAAGGGTGTGTAGATTGAGCTCGCGGCTTTGACAGATTCGATCTCGCAGACTGCGTCACCCGCTTTTACTTCCCGGCCGATTTCGGGTAGTTCGATGAATACGATGTCGCCGAGCGAGTGCTGTGCGAAATCGGAGATACCGATCTTTGCGGTTTTGCCTGTGATCTCCGCCCATTCGTGGCTGGATGAATAACGTAAATTGTCCGGATATACCATTTTATCCTCCGAAAACTCTATTTTCTTGCGGTTCCGTTTTTATAAAGGGGGAATTCGGCGATCACTGCATCGATAGTGACTTTACCGTCGGAGAGGGTCACGGGAGTGCCGGGCTTGTTCATCGCGGTATCGATATACCCCATCCCGATCCCTGTACTCAGGGTAGGCGAAAATGTTCCGCTCGTGATCTCGCCGGACATAACCTCGCCGCAAAAGATTTTATACCCATGGCGCGGCGAACGGCGCGAATTTGTGACGAAACCCGCGCGGATTCTGGGAACTCCCATTTCTTTATGCTGGACGATACCTTTTTTACCCGAATAGTCCTTATCGAGATCGACAAAATAGTCCAAGCCCGCCTCGATAGGCGATGTCATATCGTCAATATCGCTCCCGTAGAGACAATAGCCCATTTCGAGACGCAGGATATCGCGGGCGCCGAGTCCGGCCGGGCGGACACGCGGGTCTTCGCAAAGCGAATCCCACACCCCGGCGGCGGCAGAAGCGTCGATATAGATTTCATATCCCAGTTCGCCGGTATAACCCGTGCGGCTGACAATCGCGTCTTTACCCGCGATCTTTTTATTGATGAAGCCAAAATAGGGGCTTTTTTTGATATCGTCGCCGTAACGTTCAACCATGAGGTCGCGCGCAAGCGGGCCCTGGACATCGATCTTCGCCGTGGACCGCGAACGATTCTCGAATACGGCAGTGCCCTTGATGCAGTCTTTGATAGTCGCGAAGTCGTTATCCGTAGTAGCGGCGTTGACTACTATCATCAGTTCGTCCTCGGCGAGACGGTACACGATCAGGTCGTCGATAATCCCGCCGATGCCGTTGAGAATGAACCCGTAACGGCAGCGTCCCTGCTTGATATCCGCGATAGGGAAGCAGAACGCGTACTCGAGGCCGCTTTTCCCGATATCGCCCTTGAAGTAAAACTCGCCCATATGACAGGTATCGAACAACGAAATAGATTTCCGGCAATGTAAGGCTTCTTCGATGATCCCGGTGTACTGGATCGGGAGATTCCACCCGGCGAAATCGGTCATTCTCGCGCCGGCGCGGACATGCGACTGATAAATAGGAGTATTACGTGTATCCATCTTTCACCATCCCATTTCTGCATTTTTTAATTATACACCGAAAAAACGGAATTGTAAAAAAAGAAGGGCTATTCCTTCGAACAGCCCTTTGTATGCCCAGGGCGGGAATCGAACCCGCATGATATCACTACCACTGGATTTTGAGTCCAGCGTGTCTACCAGTTTCACCACCTGGGCTAATTTACTTTTTCAACTCTATTAAAGGAAGTTTGTTCTTTACCGTAAACTTCACCTGGTTCGTGATATAAGACAATGCCTCGTCCTTTTTCCCTTCGCGTTTGACACGCTCCAGTTCTTCGGGAGTCATTTTCTTCTTATATTCGTCCACAGGCACATGGGCTTCCTGCGCATGTGAGGAGATCAGGTAATTGATCCGTTCGTTACTTGCCTGAATATTGTTCTTATCGGCGAATTCCTCGATAAACAAGGCGACCGTGATATCCGAACAGGCATCGGCGAGGATTTTCTCGTATTTGCCCTTGAGCTTATCATCCTTGAAGAGTTCGTTGAGAGAAATCTCCGAGACGAAATAGTTTGTTTCGATAAAATGGTACGCGGTCTTCCCTGCATGGTCGATGAAAAGCGATTTAGGGAATTCGTATTCTATATGGTCGCGGAGATGCCCGACAAGCGCGGAACTCTTGGAATGCGCGTTCAGTTCCAACGCCATCCCTTCGAGCTGGCGTTTGACCGCTTCGCGAAGTTCGGCGAGCGACTTGTGGGTGGATGTCTGTTTCACAGTTTCGTCGTCCAACGGCTTCTCCGAGGGACGTTCGGCCTTGATGATCTCGACAGTCACCGGTTCCTTGATAACACCGACAAAATCGAGGACATATCCCTTGAGGCTATCGAACGGAAGTTCCACGGTATCGCCGGCTTTCTTATCGATAA
Source organism: Spirochaetes bacterium GWF1_51_8 (assembly GCA_001829415.1). Classification (GTDB taxonomy): domain Bacteria; phylum Spirochaetota; class Brevinematia; order Brevinematales; family GWF1-51-8; genus GWF1-51-8. The sequence continues at coordinate 23,158 of MIBE01000022.1, read as the reverse complement.
ACTCGCTCACGATTTCCGAGCCCAATACTTTCTGTTTGTTATCCGGGAAATAGTCTTTATTGGTCACCTTCACCGTCACCACGTCGCCGGACTTGATCTTTCCGGTCACGGGGTCGAGAAGGTCGATCGAACGGCGCATCGTCTGCTCGATCATTTTATCGTCGATAACATATTCGTCGTAATTGACGTTGATCTTAGAAAGCTCGATATCCTTGATCATCTGTGGTTCGACTTCGAAAACGAGCGAGAATGTGAATTCGCCGTTGCGGGAGAGACCGGATAACGGCTGAAACTTGGGATTGGAATAGAGCCTTACCCCGTCCTGACTCATCTGCTCGATAGCTTTATGAACTAGATGCTCGATCACCGTCTGCGCGAGATCGTTCTGGTAGTTCTTCTCGATGATATCGGCGGGAACCTTCCCTTTCCGGTAGCCGGGAAAATCGACATACTGCTGAATCTCGGAGACAGCGTGATCGAACTGGTCGTTCAGTTCTATTTTACCGACCTTCAGATAGGCCTGGCGAAGGCAATCGGGGTACTTCTTGATATAGATATCCATCTTTACTCCTTGTCATTCCGTCAAAAAAGCTGAATATTATACCGGGAATCGCGAAATAAAGCAAATATTGAAACCGTGGAATTAACTTACGGGAAACATACGTTCGAGGACGCTTTGCGGTACGGAGTATCCTTCAAGCACGCTTTTCGTGTACAAACGTTTCGCCATCACTTCGCCCGCGTTCTTTCCAATTCCCGGGATCGATTTCCATTCGCCAAGTGACGACTTTTCGGGGTCGAACGGTAACGGAAGCCCCTCCAAAGAACGTTCCCTGTGACCGGTGATAAAACAGGTCAGTTTCGACAAGACGGGGAGTTTTTTCGGGATGTCGATCACGATCGGGTAACTGCTGATCGGCCGTGCGAGGCTCCAGTCGCCCCGGTGCTGTTCGACGATCACATTGCGGAGCGCGGTTCCGAGCGGGTAAACCTTTTCCAGCATCGGGACATCTATTTCCGTCCTTATCTTGTTGCGGTAATTGCGGAAAACCGCGTCGAGGATTTTTTCCTCTTTCCTGTCGGTCTTTTTCGCGTAGATCGCGGTCGAACGGTTCATCCTGATCTGGCGGATATTGATCCTGCGGAGGAGCAGCCCGCTGTCGAGTATCGACTTCAGGAATTCGTAGTTCCGCGGGAACGTGGACTTACTTTCGCCGGATAGTCCCCGGATCAGGTTGATCCCCGGCAAAAGTTTCGGGATTCCGTCTTCGCGTTTCCCGCCGTATGTGTTCAACAGTTCGATAGCGAAACGCACCTGTTCGGCGGAAGCCTTAAGGGAGTTCATCGATATCACCTTAGGGTCGGCGCTTTCCATCCCGAATGCCGCCACGTCGCCCGGCGTATTGTACTCCGCGATCGTTTGAGCGATCTCAGCCGATTCCATGGGATAGCGCGCGATCGTCCCGGGGTTCACGTTATCGAGATGGAGCGTCTCGATATTCGAGAGCCTCTCGCGGATACCGGAGTAGAGCCTTTTTATCATATCGGGATTGGGTTTCGGAAAGCCGTCCGACATACAGCTCATATCGCTTTTGTAGCTGAAAAGGTCGGCTTGTTTCCCGAGCCTGAAATGCCGGATACCGTGATCTTCCAGCGCCTTCATCTCGGCGATGATGCCGACCGGATCGCGGAAATCTACCGGGAAATGCCCCTCGATACAGAACGAGCAATGCGTCTCACGTGGACAGCCGCGCCCGGTCTCGATCTCGCAGATGATATCGGGAAAACGGGGATGCTGTTCGACAATAAATGCCCCCGCTACGGCGTAACGGTCGAGATCGGGGATGGCGCGTGTGTAGGGAGAAATGACCGAATGGGTGAAAAACCGTTCGATAAAGACTTCGATGTCGCCCGGAACGGTCTCGATATTCGGCGAATTGAATCCCGGCGGATCGAAATGGATAGGGCCGCCGCAGAAGAAACGCGTCTTTTTATTTGCCGAGGCGATTTTATCGAACTCATCTTCCCGGATCGGAAGACCGCCGAGGTATTTCCCCGGTACCGGATTACCGGCGACTATCACCGCGAAATCCGCGTCCTTGACGGCGTAGCCGTTATCCCGCATGCCGTCGATAGTCAGGTAAACGATATCTTCAATCCCGGCAAGCCGTGCGGCCCCGGCGGCGTAACGGATATATGTCGCGAGGAAAAAAGGCACTCCTAAACAAGTTGGCTCGTCTATATACCCGTCGATGACCGCAAGACGCATTTAATTGATTCCGGTGTTGAGGTCCAAATCGCCTATATCCAAACTGTCTTCGTCGATGACTTTATCGTCCGGTTTCTTGTTGTCCGGCTTTTTCCCGTCGACTGGCTTCTCTCCGCCGGGTAACGGGGTGATCTCGAAGTTTTCAAGCGTCTCCATCCCGATCTCCTGCTGGAACTTATAGTCCTCGGAGGTGTGGATGTGACAGGTCGCGGACGGAACCGTACCCGCGAGGAAGTTTTCCGTGATTACGTTCGGACAGTAAGGGGTCGGGAGAAGCCCGGTGTCCGCGCAGATATTCGCCTGCACACCGCCCGCCTTCGCGAACGATTCTATCTTGGAATACTTCATCGCTTTCTTCATATAGTTCATCCAGAGCGGCGCGGCGAGTTTGCCGCCCATCTGGTGACGGCCGAGAGACTTGGTCGAGTCATCGAAGCCCATCCATACGACAGTCGCGAGATTGGGCGTGAACCCTGCGAACCATGCGTCCTTCCAGT
>MIBE01000022.1:0-20376 GCA_001829415.1 Spirochaetes bacterium GWF1_51_8 | reverse complement strand
GTCCCGTTGAAGAGCACCGAGATCAGCAGGTCCTGCATCAAGCAGGCCGCGCCGGGGGAGATGACCTGCTCCGCCTCGACAGTCAGATCGCGCTGTGCCTCGAAATCGTCGATGATACGTCCGTAACGGTCTTTTACTTTAAGCACCGCGATCGGGATGACCTGTTTACCGTTATTCGCGAATGCCGCGAACGCTTGGCAGACTTCCAGAGGCGAGAAGATACCCACGCCGAGGGAGAACGCCATATCCGGTTTAACACGTTCCTGTATCTGGTCTGAATTGAGACCGAAGAAGAGACCTATTTTATGGATCATCGCGCCGTAGCCGACCACTTTCAGAATCTGGTCCCATACCTGTATGGCGACGATATTGACTGAGTACTGCAACGCCGTGCGGACACGGAGAGCGCCCTTGAAATTCCCGGAGTAGTTTTTCGGAATCCATTTCTGCCCGTACTGGTTCTCGTAGTAGATCGGCATATCCTGAAATACGGTTGCGGGCGTGATCAGCCGGGCGTCGATAGCGACGGCGTAGTAGATCGGCTTAAATGTCGAACCCATCTGCCTGTATGCCTGCACCGCGCGGTTGAATTGATTGGCGTAGTTGAATTCCTTACCGCCGACCATCGCTTCGATGTAGCCGTTTTTCGGGTTGATCGAGACGAGCGCGCCTTCGATCTGATCCTGTTTTTTATGCACCATATTACCGAGCATCATTCTCTGCTTCATCATTTGGTTCACATCTTCCATACCGAGGAGATAGGACGAAAGATACACTATATCGTCGACTTCGAAGATGAGTTCGTTCAGTTTCATCTTGGCTTTTTTCTCGCCGAGAGTGATAGTATCGATACCGAAAACAAGGCTGACCATGTCGACAAGGTCTTCGTTATTCCGTTTCACGGCGATCTGGGTGTCTTTGAACTCGTTATCGTAAATAATCTGAACTTTATCGAGCGCGCTTTTCACTTCGGTATTCGCGGCAACCTGTTTATCGAGGTCGAGCGATGTAAACACCTGCAATCCGCCGGTATACAGCTTCTCTTCGCCGTACTTCTCGATCAGTATTTTACGGATGTATTCCGTGAAAAACGGCGCCATGTTGCTTTCGTTGCGGCTGGCGCTCAAACCGACCATTTTGAATGAAGTGTTATAGTTTTCCCAGAAGTTCTCGAACATCTCGCGGGCACTGTCCATAGAAAGGTAACCGAGGCTCGCCATCGAGGCGAGAACTACCCAGTGACGCTTCTGCGAAAGAATAGGCTGGGAGATAGGGGAGTATGCAGACGGTCTCTGGACGAGGCCCACAAGGAACGACGCTTCGGCAATATTCAGGTCCTGAACTGTTTTCTGGAAGAAGTATTGTGACGCGGCCTGTACGCCGTAGCATCCGTGGCCGAAATACATCTGGTTGAAATATAACTCGAGTATCTCTTCCTTGGAATACTTTTTCTCGATTTGGATTGCGTACCAAAGTTCTATGACCTTACGGAAAACGGTCTTTTCCCCTTCGGTGAACAGAACCTTCGCAAGCTGTTGAGTGATACCCGAACCGCCGGCGATATCCTTACCGAGCAGGGGATTGATAAACACCGAACGGAACATCGCCCACGGATTGAAGCCGTGGTGGTTGTAGAATTCCTGGTCTTCGGTAGAGATCAATGCCTGTATCAGGTGCTCGGGTAATTGATTATAAGAAATAAGCTCGCGTTTCTGGTAAAAGAACTCTGTGATCAGGCGGTTCTTTACATCGTACACTTTCGTCGGTACGTTGTACATCGAGTAGGTCTCGAGCGGTTTGATATCGCTGAGTTCCTCGAACGATATAATGATCTGCGCGATGAAATACCCGGAAAGTATCCCTATCAGGATGAGCAGCGAGAAAAATATTTTCTGCAGCCTCGTGACAGGAACATTTTTACGGGTATTGTATATTATGCCTTTGATTCCCATGCTTGCCCTCTCCAAATTCATATTCACATTATTATAAATCATTTTGCGTTAAATATCAAGCGGATAAACGAATAAATACTCTATCTATTGACAATATTCCGATAATGATATACAATAATATCTTATAATTTTCCTTGGAGGCATGAATTGGGAATTCCTTTGGATGAAATCCTCTCTCTCGAGGGGAATAAATACGAAAAAACGGCCGCCGTCATCAAGTACATCCGTTTTCTCGCCCAGAAGAACGACGACCAGCTCGAAATCCCCGTAGGCCGCAACCGCAACGAAAAACTGACCCTTGTCGCGATGAACGACATTCTTAAGGGAAAGGTTTCCTACGAGCTCGAAGACATTCAGGATGAATGAACCCTGTTTCCAAGGGTAAAATAGCCGCAATCATCGGACCTACCGCAACGGGTAAAACTTCCGCCGCTGTCGAACTTGCATCGCGATTTAACGGTGAAATCGTTTCCTGCGATTCCGTCCAGATTTACCGCGGACTCGATATCGGTTCGGCTAAACCCCAGCGCGCGGACATGGAACGTGTCCCGCATCATCTCATCGACCGCCTCGATCCCGATACTACAGTTGACGCATGGAAATACAAGACCCTCGCCGAAGAAGCGATCCTCGATATCCTTTCACGCGGGAGAACACCGTTTCTCGCCGGAGGGACGGGGATGTATTTCAATTCCCTTTATTTCGGAATGTTCGAAGGCGCATCCCGCGACGATAAAGTCCGTAAGGAACTGGAAGAACGCGCTGTCCGCGACGGCCTCGGTTCACTTCTCGAGGAGCTCGCGCAAATCGATCCGGATTCCGCCGTGAAAATCCTCCCTAACGATAAACGCCGTATCGTCCGGGCATTGGAAGCGTACCGCGTCACCGGAGTCCCGTTATCCCGCCTGCGTGAAAACAATAAAAAACTCGATCTCGATTGGCTGATCATCGGTCTCAACATGGAAAGAAAGACCCTTTATGCGCGGATTGATAACCGGGTGGACGATATGCTCCGCGCGGGACTGATCGCGGAAACGGAGGCGCTGATCGCGACATACGGCCGTGATGCCCACGCTCTGCAAAGTATCGGATATCGTCACGCGGCTGAATTCCTCGACGGGCGGATGGATTTAACCGAGATGACTGAACTCCTGAAGCAGGATACCCGGCATTACGCGAAACGGCAGTTGACATGGTTCCGTAAAGTCCCCGGTGTGCATTGGTTCAACCCGGGACAACTCGAGCAGATCGGACAAACGGTCGCGGCGTTTTTATCAGCATGATACAATAAAACCCTATGATAATGAGCTGAAAATCCTTGAATTTTATTTTGTTTCAGGACATAATTGTTCATCCGCTGCCGGGAGGCTCCGATGAATATCGTGTTTTATCTGCACCCGCCGGTCGATCTCCGGCCGATCTATCCGTCGCCGGTACCGATCGATCTCCTGAATTTCTCAGCCGGACAGGAAAAAAACGAAAATATATTCTCCCGGAACTACGACAGCTTCAAGGAATTCTTTCCGGACGCCGATTTTTACGCCATCGATCCTTGTCCGAAACCGGTGCTCTTCCGGCTTTACGAAGACTTAAATATTCTGAACCTGCCGACCGATTCCCTTTTCGCGAAGGTCTTCATTTTTTCCACGTTTGTCGTAGCCCACGAAATGAAAACCAGTACGCTCTTTTTCCCGTCATACCTCAATATATTGCCGTTCGAGAAGTTTTCGGCCGTGCTGAGAGACCTTTTTACCGACAGTACGCTGAACCAGGGATTGACATTTTTTTCCAGTTCGCACGACGGCCCGCAGGACGAATACGTTTTACCCGGCGACCTTATTATTAAAAAGCGCTCGGGATCGTTCTTCGGCCTAAGCAAAATTCTCCTCCCGGAAAACTATCACCTCGAGAAACAGAAAGAACCCGCTTTACGCGCTCTTGGTTCGGCGGGAGTGTTTCATTTTAATGTCGTCAAGCTGATGAAATATTTCTCCGAGGCGTCGGACGACCTGCAGGAACTTTTTTTCCTGCTTGTTGACGCGTGGAAAGATAACCGTTCGGTCAACACCGCTATCCGCGATGTGATCGCCGCGCTCGAAGGCCAGAGCTTTTTCAAGATGATCGCGAGTCTGGACGACGTCCTTGTCGGCCGTATAGACGGGGTTTTCCAGTATATCAAGGGATTGAAAGATTTCAGGAAGTACCTCCCGGGCGACACGGAGGGCAATTTTATCGACGGCCCAGTGTCGCTGTCGAATGTCCGTAACTCGCTGATTATCAACAGGGGAACTCATACGATCAATGTGGACGATATGAACGGAGTTTGCGTACTCGCGGACGAGCAGGAGATTCGGATTAAAGGGATGTAGGTAATGGTATTATCGCTCTAAAAACTTGATATTTTACCCGGATACGATAGAATGATAAAAATATTTTCCAGGAGGATGAGATGAAAGGTTTATTGAAGGGTTTGTTATTTGCCGTCGTCGCGGTGCTTTTTGCGTCCTGCGTACAGGAAGTGAAGATGATCGAATGGTCGGCGAACGCTAAGGAATATCAGGCTAAAATCGGCCAGAAGTTTACCTTCGAAGTCAAAGGCGGCGGAATGGGCGGGAGTGTCTGGGGAACGGATATCTACACCCTCGATTCCTCGTTAGCCACGGCGGCGGTACACGCGGGAATTATCACGTTCGATAAGGGCGGGAAATTTACAATCGAGATCAAAGCGGGCGAACAGAATTACACCGGTTCCGAACGGAACGGTGTGACATCGCAAAGCTGGGGTTCGTATGCCGGAAGCTATGTATTCGTCAAATAACGGCCGATAAGTGAAACAATTTCAGCCCGGGGAGATTCATCTCTCCGGGTTTATTTTTGTCCGGGGTCTTTCAGAATCAGCGAGACCAGTACCTGACCGTGATCGGACTGCCATTCGGGGATATCTTCGTTCGTCAATGTCCTGTCAAGGATGTGATCGTTGAAAATCCGCATATACTCCACGCGCCCGATATGCGCCGGATTGGAATGGACGAACTCCTGTGAAACGAGGATATGGTCGAGCGTCTCGTAACTGCCGTTGTAGATATGCGTATAATACACGTCATGGTTGCTCCGGCGAAGCTGGATATCGTAAGTACTGTACAGAAGCTGATCCCATGACGCTTTTTTCACTTCGGGGGCGAATTTTTCCATCGGAGAGTCGCCCGTGATGATCCCGGTCGTCACACTGTCGCGGAAATCGTTCAAGTCGCCGAAGAGCATGAGCGGCTTACTGTTGCCCTCGATCTCGTCGATCACGAGCGATCTCAGCGCGAAGGACTCTGCCGCGCGGATCACGAGCGCCCGCGCTTTGCCGTTTGCGTAATCGCGTTCGGAAGCGGGCGATGCGGTGTTCATCCCGTCGAAATAGGGGCGTTTAGATTTCAGGTGAACAACTATCACGGTAACGTCAATCCCTGCCGGCAGGCTGACTGTCGCGCGGAGCACCGGATGATGGAAATGACGGATCGGGAACTCCTTGCCGCGGGGGAATGTTAGCACGGCCTTTTCCGGGAATGCGGTGATCGTGCGGACATCGCTCATCGGAAATCTCGACAGAAGGCCCGTCAACGGCACGGTGCCGCCGACCTCGCACACGGCGATGTTGGGATTGTTGTACGCTCCCGATTGCACTGCAGTCTGAACAAGGGCGTCGCGGTCGAAGACTTCCTGAAAACCGATTATATCCGCGTTCATCAAGGCGAGCCTTTCGCCGATCCATTCCTTCTTCTTATTGAAAAGGTTTTCCTCGACAATACGCCCGTAAATTTTCTTCCCCGGCAATGCGAGGTTGCACACGTTAAAATTCGCGATCTTGAGTTTCATCAGTCCCCCTTCAGCGATACGATGGTCTTGCCCTGTCCGCCCTCGTCGGGCTTTGCGAAACGGTATGAATCGACGATGTCGAAGGTTTTCAGGAAGTCCCAGATCGCCTTGCGGAGTATCCCTTCGCCCTTGCCGTGAATGATCTCGAATTCCTTCACACCCTGCACCCACGCTACATCGATGTTTTTTTCGATCAGCCTTAACGCTTCGTCCGCCCGCTCCCCCCGCACATCGAGGATAAGATTGAGTCTCGGCAGGTCGCGGCTGAGAGAGCCTTTCCCGCTGTCAGGACGCTCCTTCTCGGAGAGGAACAGGTCATCGAACCCGGAAGTGACCGAAATGAGGCCGATACGGATTTTTACCTTATCGCCGGACACATCTTCGACAATCCCTTCCTTATCGAAACTTCGGACGTAGACGGTCATACCCGGCTTGAGTTCGGACACGGGCGTTTTCTCACGTTTGAGTATTTCCGATTCCGCGCGGTCAAGGAACTCTTTCGCTTCCGTCGCGGTCTGTTCCGCGATCTTGATCTGCTCGCGGACACCGGGATCGTCCGGACGTGTTTTTTTCAACGAGCCTTTCAGGGACGCGAGCTGTTTCAACGTATCGTCCAGTTCGCTTTTCAGCGAAGCGATTCCTTTTTTCTCCAGCGACTCTTTTTCTTTCCTGAGCGTTTCGATAATCCGCGACTGCTCGTTTTTCAGGTATTCGACCTCTGTGAGTTTTCGCCGCAGTTCCTCGTTCTGGCGCGCCACCTCGTTCCGTTCGTGCTCGATATTCCGAATCAGTTTCTCGCTTTCAGAAAAATGCTCCTTCAGGAACACCTCGGCACGCTGTATGATATCCGGCTCGATCCCGTAACGCTGAGCGATCTTCAAGGCGAAACTGTTTCCCGTTCCGCCGACGAACAGGTGAAATAGGGGTTTCAGGTTCTTGTCGTCGAACTCCACGAACGCGTTACAGACACGGGTATCGGAAAAACCGATCTCCTTGATCCCCTGATAATGCGTAGTGACGATAAACCGCGCGCCTTTATCGAGGATAGTGCGGATGATTTCCTGTCCGAGGGCTTCGCCTTCCTTCGGTTCGGTCGCGCTTGTGATTTCATCGATCAGCACAAGGGAACCGTTATCGCACGAACGGATGATCTTCGACAGGCTGACGATGTGACCGGAAAATGTGGAAAGATTGCGGGTGATGCTCTGTTCGTCGCCGATCTCCGCCATCACTTTATCGAAAATACCGATCTCGGAGTCGTCCGATGCCGTGACAGGGATTCCCGAGAGCGCCATCAGTGTCAGCAGGCCGACTGTTTTCAGCGCCACGGTTTTTCCCCCGGCGTTCGGCCCTGAGATAACCAACCCTTGGAATTTACTGCCGACCTCGATATCTATGGGTACGAGATCGTTGTTTTTTATCAGGAGCGGGTGAAACGCCCGCCGGAGAACTATTCTCTTTTCGGGGACTATAACAGGGAAACCGCAACGGTACTCGATGGCGAAGCGGGCCTTCGCGGACAGCAGTTCGAGAACACCTAAGAGCCTATCGATCTCGGTTAAGTCCTCGGCGGATTCCCCGATTTCCGCTGTCAGTTCGCGGAGTATCCTGCGGATTTCGGAAGCTTCTTCTTCGTCGATTCCCATCATCTCGTTATTGAGCGCGATCACGGTATCCGGCTCTACAAACGCGGTCTCGCCGCTCTTCGAAAAGGAATGAACGATACACTTGATGCGGTTCTTGAACGAGGTTCTGAGCGGGATAACATAACGTCCGTCGCGGACTGTGATGATCCGTTCCTGCACCCCTTCCTTGACCGTATCGCTTTCGAGGGTACGCTGGAGTACGCCGTGTATCTGGCCGCGGATCGTTTTTTTCCGCGCGTGTATCCTCGCGAGTTCCGGCGACGCCCTGTCCGCTATCGTCCCGTCGGAGTCGAAAATATGATTGAACCTGCGGAGAAGAGTGTGGGGGATGACCGCATGGACGATAGAACCCCAGAGAAGGGGATATCTTTCAGCCTCGGCTTTAACCGAATCGTAATTGGAGATAAAAATCTCGAGGGTATGTTTAATCTCGAAAACTTCTTCCGCGCCGAGGACAAATCCCGATTTCGCGCTGTCGGTGAGAGAGCTTTCGATATCCGCTGTTTCATCGAAATGAAGCCCCCCGAAGTCTCTTGTAAAATCGCGGACTTCGCGGGTAAGGCCGAGTATTCCGCGGATAGCTGCGGCATCGGTGGAAATCTCTATCTTATCGAGTTCGCGTTTTCCCTGAAAAGTCCGTATATATCCGCCGAGGATGAGTAAGACCTTATCGTATTCCAGAACCGAAAGATACTCGTTCAAACCGCTTTCCCCTTGTTAAAAGCCGAAACCACGTCCGCCGCGATCGTATAAAACTCGTCCGCGGTGTTTTCCCAGCTAAAACGGGAAGCCCATTCGATAGCGTTCTTAGAAATTTCTTTCAATAGCGGCGCGTCCGTGAAAAGCCTCGTGATCCTTTCCGCCATTTGAAGGTAATCGCCGTTCTCTACAAGGAACCCGGAGAAACCGTCGGAGATTGAATCGATCAGACCTTCCACACGGTAACCAACAGCAGGAAGCCCCGCGGCGTTCGACTCGATCACCGCGATACCCCATCCCTCTTTTTCTGAAGCGATAGAGTAGGCCCATGCGCGCGACATGATCTCGTATTTCTTTGCATCATCGATAAATCCGAAAAACGTTACACGCGATTCTATCTTTAATTCCCCGCAGAGGGCTTTCAGGGCGTCTTCCCGGTCGCCTTTTCCGGCAATCCATAAATTCGTGCCGGGAACGGCTTCCAGAACCTTGTGGAAGGCTTTAATAATATGCTCGACACGTTTATACTTCTTCAAACGTCCGATATACAGGAGAGTAGGCGCTTTTTCTTTCGGGAAGCCGGAATTCGCGCGAATCTCTGTAAATGTAACCCCGTTATAGGATAAAAACGTGTTTTTCAGTCCGAAGTGTTTTTCAAGCGCATCCTTCGTGCTCGCTGAAACGCATATAGTCGGAACGTCGCGGTAGTATCTAAGGAAGTGCCGTTCCATTGTGTAGACATAGAGCGCTAACGGGAAAAAGAGTTCGCTGAACAGGCTTTTGCCGTGAATATGATGGTCGATAGCGAGCACGGGGATATCCTTGATATATCTATGCACGGCGAGCGGGATTTTAGAAATATCGTCGATAACAAGATCGTAATTGTTGTATTGAAACCGGGTTTTCCAGTATTTGCGGAAAGTGAAATTAAATCTGAAATTATCCGGGATTCGGATGACATGGTAGCCGTTAATATCTTCTTCGTCGATACATCCCGGAAAAGCCGCCGAAACGAAATCAACTTGCCAGTCCTTGGGTTTACGCTTGAGGATTTCGTCGATATGAGTTTCCGCACCGCCGGCCTCTGGATTTTTCATATCGCGCCAGTTAATAACAAGGACTTTCATATTTGCCTCAAAACGACGCGCGGATCAGGTTAAACCCGAATTGAAGCTCGGGATGGGATGAATCGCCGTATTTCTCGACCTTCGCGGCATGGATATAAAGCATGTCCTGGAAGGCCACATAAAGCGGAATCAGGAGGGTATTCAGGTAGATATAGTTCCAGTCGACCACATCGAGGCCGTAGGAGCCTTTGAGGTTGAAATTGGCGATCTGAAGGATATTAAGCGTCAAGTAAAACGTGATGGGTATCGAAACGAAGAAAATGATATCGAAACGCCTGATAATACTCTCCTCGGGAGAGAACTCGATCTTCCCGGTCTTCACATAGCTTTTAGGGATTTCAGGCTCTTCGGTTACGAAAAAGGGCGTATTGGTTACCGACTGCATATTCGTCAGCGAATCGACATCTATCGTGAGATACGCAAAAGCATGAGCGGCTGTGGAGAAAAGGACGGTAAATGAAATAAAAATCCTTAAAAACATCGAACTCTCCGCATTAGGAATGAAGTATTATATTGAAACTCGAATAAAAAGACAAGCTGTGATAGAATGATTCTTGAAGAGAAGCGTACAGGTGAAACATATCTTGTACTTCCGATAAGATATATTATGTTAAGTATTACTCAAACAAGGCTTCCTTGCCTTTTTTTACACATCTTCTTATAATATCACCTTATTTTCCGGGAGGAATTGTCATGAGACTTGTGATTGCGGTTATCCTTACTGTTTTTTCTTTATTCGGTTACGTAACAGCGCAAACGGCACAGAAATCCGCTAAGGTGTTCGTTCTCTGTTATCATACCTTTCACAATGAAAAGAAAAGCCAGTATAATTTCACGCCCGATGAGTTTAAACAGCATATCGAGTCGATCAAAGCCCTCGGTTACCATTTTATCTCGATGGACGATTTTCTTGCCGGAAAGTTCGACTACCCTCTCAATGTCATGATCACTATCGACGACGGTAACGCTACAATAAAGAATATTTACAATTCTGTGCTGAAAAAGAACGGGATTATGCCGGTGTTTTTTATCTATCCGAACATCATCGGAAAAAAGGACTACGCGCTGAAATTCGACGAACTGGTTTGGTTCAAGAACGACGGAGTTTCATTCGGCGCGCACGGGTATTTCCACGAATATGTCAACCAGAAGCTTTACGACCTGAGCGTACAGCGTTTCAAGGACGAGATATACAAGGCAAAGGACGTTCTCGAACAAAAGCTTTCCATCCCGATCAAGGTTTATGCCTACCCATTCGGGCTGTATTCCCCTATCACTATCCAGCACATGATTATCGCGGGATATAAATACGCCTTCACGATCAACTGGGGTTACGTCCAAACACCCATCGATCAAACCAAAAAGTATGAGATACCGCGTTATCTGGTCGAGACTTCTTCATGGAAAAGCATCTATGAGACATTGAAAAAGCACGCCGTACCGAAAAACAAGTAGTATCTTTTCTTACTACCCCCGAATCCCCTATCCGTTTGTTCCATTTTTCGGGAATATAAGTTATAATTCCTTTAAAAACATGGGGAATTTCATGAAGTTTCGTATAGAAAGAGACAGTATCGGCGAGAAACAAGTGCCCGCCGGGGTTTTATACGGGATACACACAGTCCGGGCGATGGAAAACTTTCCACATGCCGGAAAAAACACCTCTGAGAGCCTTATCAAGGCGATTATCGATATCAAACGGACTTCCGCCATAGTCAATAAAACCGAGGGCTTTATGGAGCCCGCTAAGGCAGACGCCATCGTTTTATCCTGCGACGAACTGCTTGATAAATATCCGGCGGAACAATTCCCGATACCTGCCCTGCAGGGCGGCGCCGGAACGTCGGTGAATATGAATGTAAACGAGGTTATCGCAAATTCTGCGATCCTCAAACTCGGCGGAAAACCCGGCGATTATCGCATGGTTCACCCCAACGACGATGTCAACAAATTCCAATCCACCAATGATGTTTATCCATCGGCGCTCAAAATCGCCGCTATCCGGCTTCTGGAGCCGCTTTCCGAATCGCTCGCCGGCCTTCAGTCGTCATTTCAGGAGAAAGAGCGGGAGTTTTCGGATATCCTGAAAACCGGGCGCACCGAGATGCGCGACGCCGTTCCGGTGACTCTCGGGCAGGAATTCGGAGCGTTTGCCGAGGCATTCGCGCGCGACCGTTGGCGGGTGTATAAATGCCAGGAACGTCTCCGGGTGCTCAACCTCGGCGGGACGGCTGCCGGAACGGGAATCAACGCGCCCAAGATTTACATATTCCGCATGATCGAGGCGCTCCGGGAGTTTACCGGCCTCGGGATCACGCGCGCAGATAACGGAGTCGATATGACGCAGAACGCCGACGTGTTCGCCGAAGTCTCAGGCATCCTGAAAACGGTCGCGGTAAACCTGATCAAGGTGTCGCACGACCTGAGACTCTTATCGAGCGGGCCGTCAGCCGGGTTAAACGAGATAAACCTTCCGCCTCGCCAAGCCGGTAGTTCGATCATGCCGGGCAAGATCAACCCCGTGATCCCCGAGTATGCGGCGTCGGCTGGTATACAGGTTATCGCATGCGACAGCGCGGTCACACAGGCCGCCGCTATGGGACAGCTCGAGCTGAATGCGTTCATGCCCGTGATCGCTGAAAACCTTCTCGAAATGATCGTCTTATTAACCGGTGCGTGCCGGACTTTGAAAACCGCTTGTATCGACGGCATCACCGCAAACCGTGAAATTTGTCTCGCCGCGCTCGAAAATAGCGCCGTGTTCGCTACCCTTCTCGCTCCGTATATCGGCTACGACTCAGCGGCAGGAATCGTCAAGTACGCCGGAGAAAAGGGTCTTACGATCCGCAAGGCCGCTGTCGAAATGAAGTATTTTACGAATGAAGAGCTGGATATCATCTTCGACCCGCGTCAGGCGACATCGCCGGGTATCTCGGGAAGCAAGCAGTTGAAAGACAGGCTGAATTTAAAAATCGACGAGGATAAAAAATGAATACCGCGCCAAAAAGCGAAAGGATGCATATCGGGATTTTTGGCAGACGTAACGCGGGCAAATCGAGCCTCATCAACGCTCTGACCGGACAGGATATCGCCCTTGTTTCGGAAACAGCCGGAACGACAACAGACCCGGTCTATAAATCGATGGAAATCTTGCCGATCGGCCCTGTCGTGATCATCGACACCGCCGGTCTGGACGATTCCGGCGATCTGGGCGGGAAACGCGTGAAGAAATCGCTCGACGTCCTGAAAAAATGCGATTTCGCAGTAGTAGTCGTTCCTGCTAATACTATTGCGGGGGATTCGCTCCAATGGGAGCTCGATCTGATCGAACGGATCGCCGGGAAGAATATCCCGTGCGTCCTCGCGGTGAATAAGATCGACATCGCGGGAATCGACGAATCCGCGATCAAGGAGAAGTTTAAGAATATCCCGTTCGCCTCGGTAAGCGCGTTAAATGGGACTGGGATCGACAGGCTGAAAGAGCTCCTGATCTCCGAATCGGACTCCACTTGGCATGAGGACACCATCCTCGGCGATCTGATTTCACCCGGCGATACGATCGTACTTGTCGTGCCGATAGACGATGCCGCCCCGAAGGGCCGTTTGATACTGCCGCAGGTGCAGACGATCCGCGATATCCTCGATCACGACGCGGTCGCGGTGACCGTGAAGGAACGCGAGCTTGCCCATGTCCTTCATTCGATAGGCGTCACCCCGAGGCTCGTAGTGACCGATTCGCAGGCATTTCAGAAAGTATCCGCGGATACCCCTGAGCATATCCCGATGACGTCGTTTTCGATACTCTTCGCCCGCTATAAGGGCGACCTGCTGACATACCTTCGCGGGATAAAAAAAATCGACAGTCTCAGGGACGGCGATAAGGTCCTGATCGCCGAGGCCTGCACACATCATGTCCAGTCCGACGATATCGGTACGGTAAAAATTCCCCGTTGGCTGAACCAGCTCACAGGAAAAAAGCTGGAATTCGAGAAATTCAGCGGATGCGGATATCCCGACGACCTGACCGATTACCGCCTCGTGATCCATTGCGGCTCCTGTATGCTGAACCGCAGAGAGACTGTCGCACGTGCCCGTGCGGCGGAAAACGCGGGGGTCTCGATTACCAACTACGGCATGGTTATCGCCTACTCGTTCGGGATTCTCGAACGCGCCCTGAAACCGTTCGCTATCGCGCAGGCATATTTCAGCGGCGACATCTACTGACATTTTGACATCTTCGCGGAGGACGGATAGAATAGTATTGAAATAATCGGTGAATAAGTGTTGCTTTTCATATTGAGAAACGTATGATATACTGTATTAACGGAGGAAAGTATGAATTTTAAAACCGAGCCGTGCAGGATTGTAAGGGAGTATTCGAGCGATAAGCCCATGAAAAAGCCGCGCAAATCCTTACTTGCGGCTCTACTCATCGCTTCAACCGCCGCGATCACTGGATGCGGTGGGTACCATGAAGTCATGCCTCCGTTAGCGGGAAAACCCGCGATCCCCGGTATCCACAAGAAATCCGACCTGAACGAGATCGTACTCAGTCAGTTTAAAAGTAAACTGGATGTCACGATGAGGAAGGACTACAAGATCACCTTGACAAATGGGGCGAACATCATCGAGTTTGTCGCGGATGCCTACTGCGAGAAGAATAAAATCGCTTATGAATGGACCGCCAACGGGGAGTACCCGTTCATCACCAACACCGCCGAAACCCTCGATAAAAATGAAATTGACATGATAAAGAAGTATAAATTCGGCTCGACCTATATCCTGATATTCGACTCGAAACAGGAGTACAATATCATGAAGACCTTCGATGAATTCGCGGAATTCTATACTAATGAAACGAAAACCGGGGGGAAATAAGGTGGCTTTCATAATCAAGCCGGAAACAAGAACGGTGTCACCGGGAAAGAAGGCTCGTTTTGCGGTAATGATGGCCTTTCTCGCTATTTCGGCAGGGAGTCTGTTCGGTTCAACTCCCGATCCCGATGTTCCGAAAACGGCAGGCGTTCCCTACGACCCGATGATCCGTTCTATCGCAGAGCTGAATGCGGCCGTCGATTATCGATTGACAAATTCGCTGAATATCGGAATGAAACACAATGTCGCGCTGAAACTGGACGACGGTTCGGGAAAGAAAATTGAATTCATCGCGGACGGCTATAACCCGGAGAAAAAAATCGCATACGAATGGGTTTCAGCCCCTGAGTACAGCACTAACACAATGGACACAATTCTCGATCTTAAGGAGCTATCATACCTCGTAAAGAACAAGTTCGGCGATACCTTTATCTTCGTGATTAAGCAGAGGGAACGGAGCGCTATTTTAACCGAGACGGATATTTTTATCAACGATTATAAAACTCAGATAAAAAAGGAAAAGTGATCGTCATTAGACGACCGAAACGGGAGGATCAAATGGATTTTCAGTTGAAAAAGGAAACGTTTAAACCGGAGTACTCCGCGGATAAAGGAAAATCGCGGAAACACGCATTCGCCGCGGTTTGTATCATGCTGGGCGTCGCGATAGCGGCGGGAACGAATTCAGCGAGCGCGGGCGGCGGTCCCTTAGGCGGCGATATCGCCTACTTCCCTGAGATTACGAATGTCGGGGAAGTAAAAATAATCGTGGATAGCGAGTTTAAGAAGCATCTGCCGATTAATTTTTCGACCGATATGAAAATCAGCCTAAAGACCGGTCAAGGCTCGATTGAGTTTACTGCCGACCTTTATGACAAGACATCCGGGATCGCGTTCGAATGGACTGGGGCAAAGGAATATGGGAAAAACCTGAAGAATTCTGAAATCCTGTCTAAGGACGAGATAAAATTAATTAAGGACTATCAATTCAGTTCGAACTATATCGTTGTTCTCTCGACAATATATGAGTACGACTTGACCGAGCAGGTCAAAACGTTTATCGAATTCTATATGAAGCAGTAATCACGAAGGAGTCCTTATGAAATTCGAATTGACGAGGGAGAAAAGAACTCCCCGATACACAGCGAGAACCAAATCGAAAAAAGCGAAATCCATGCTTCTTGTCGGGGCATTCCTGCTCGCGGGCGTGTCCGTTTCCGGCGCGGTCGATGAAGACTGCAAACCCCTGCTCGGCGAACCGGTCGCCATGCCGAAACCGTTAACCTCCGAACAGGTTAAGGCGATTGTCAATGAAACATTTAAAAATACGCTCGGCTTCGAACTAAAGGATGAAAAAGTAATCAGCCTGAAATCCGGCAAGAATACGGTGAAGTTCTTCGCGGAAAACTATAACTCCCAGAAGAAAATCGCCTTCGAATGGATGGGCGACAGCGGTTATTACGACGGTAAGAACGAGTTTTCCAAACTCCTATCGAAGGATGAGATGAAATGGATCGATAAATATCAGTTCGATCAGACCTTTATCATCGTTTCTTACGGGATCAATCAGGAATCGATCCGGTACGATATCGCGAATTTTATCAAATTCTACACGAACCGTTAAATGAACATCGTACTCCTCCTGACCGACAACTGCAACCTGCGGTGCACTTACTGTTACTACAAGGGTATTCAAAAACGTATTAACGGCAATGAAGAGAATATCAAAACCGCGATCGGGTATTTTTACAAGTATGCGAAGGAGATGAACCAGAGTCTGCTGAATATCACTTTTTTCGGCGGGGAACCTCTGCTTTTCTTCAACCTGCTGAAAACCGGTGTCGAGTACGCGGACAGTCTCGCCGGGCCGGACTTCAAGATCGCTTACGCGATCAATACGAACGCCACCCTTTTCACCAAAGAAATCTTCGATTATCTCGAAGCGCACAACTTCCTGTTCTACGTTTCCCTCGACGGGATGAAACAAACCCAGGACGAGCAGAGGCCGTTACATAACGGGGCCGGGAGCTACGATCTGATCAAGCCGTGGATTCCCCGTCTCGCCGCAGCGAACACGATGGTCGAAAAGGTAATCACTCCCGAAAACGTGTCGCGTCTCCATGACGACATCGAGTTTATTGTCAACCAGGGCTTCCGTTCGATCATCACCTCACCGGACTTTTCGGGGAATTGGACACGGGAAACGTTCGAGATACTGGAGAGGGAGTATGAGAAGCTGATCGCGTACTATATCAAAAAACAGAGGCGCGGGAAAGGGCTCTATCTCAACGTCGTCGAGGATAAGATCAAGGCGTTCCTCGCGAAGAAATCGTTCAAGGAAACCTGCTGTAATCTCGGCCAAAATATCTTTGCCGTCACCCCGGGCGGGATCATCTTCCCTTGTACGCGTTTCGCGGTGAACGATCCCGACAGTCCCTATATCATCGGGACACTCGAAAAGGGTGTCGATCCCAAGAAACTTCTCATGATGTCGCATTACCACGCGAAGGACAAGCCACAATGCGAAGACTGCACGATTAAAGACAGGTGTCTCGGGAACTCGTGCGGGTGCATTTCCTATTCTACCACTGGCGACATCGACGGAATCAGCCCGTTCGTCTGCGAGCATGAACGGATGCTGACGCGGCTCGCCGACGAACTGGCCGAAGAAATATTCAGTTGATTATTTCTTTATTTTCATTATCTGGAAAGAATACCCTTTCACATAGACCTTCGCGTCTTTTGCGTATTGTTCCTGTCCGCCCGTCATGAGAAATCCGATCAGTTTACCATTGAGTTCCGGAATGGAAATGTTCTTATCAGTGTCCGATGCATTCACGAAGACGAAAACCTTGTTTTTCCCTTTCCCTCGGGTATATCCGAGCACTGCTTTATCACCGGTATCGATAAACTCGACATCTTCGCCTGCCAGTTCGGGATAAGCCTTACGGACCGCGAGAAGCATCCTGTAGAGATTCCAAAGCGAATCCGGGTCTTTCTGCTGGGCGGATACGTTGTAAGGATCGGCGTACGGCGCAGGCGGCGCCCACGGATTCCCAGAGGTAAATCCCGCGTTGGCGCCGGATGTCCATGGCATCGGAGTCCGTTTCAGTTCGTCCTGTTTACCGGAGTTCTGGAAGAGTCCCACCTCTTCGCCGTAATATAAGAAAGGTGTGCCAGGCATAGTGAGGAGGACGACTGCGGCAAGCTTCGCCTTATTGAAGTCGTTACCCAGCATATTCATCGCGCGGAATTGGTCGTGATTGGAGAGAAACGGCGCATAAAACCCGTTGGGGGCAGGAAGCGTTTTCTTCTGCGCAAATATCTCAGTCACTTTGACACTGTTCTTCCCGTTGACAAACGCGAGGATACCGCTTGAAAGGGCGAAGTCGAAGCAGAGATCGAGGCCTTTACCGCCGTCGTAGTACTTCGAGACGATCGTATTCGCCTCCCATGTCTCCCCTACGAGCATCGTGTTCGGATTGATCTTTTTGCAGAATGCGTTAAAATCCCGCCACCATTTCAGTGTCGCGGGGGAATCGGATTGTCCGGGCCCGCCGCCTTCCTCGATCAGGTAACGCGCGGCGTCTAAACGGAAGCCGTCGATGCCCTTTTTAATCCAGTATTCGGCGATCTTATAGATTTCCTGTGTTACAGCCTTATTCTTATAGTTCAGATCGGGCATCCCGCTCCAGAAGATAGAATAATAGTATTCCTTGCGGACATTGCTGAACGACCAGACCGTATTCGCTCCGCCGCCGCCCCACGGCTTCCCCCACGGGCCTTCCGGGATGGTCTGCGACCAGACATAGTAATCGGTATAAGGGTCCTCTTTCATAGCGGATTTCACGAACCACGGATTGTTCGCGGAAGTATGATTGATCACAAGGTCGAGAATGATCTTGATCCCGCGTTTATGAGCTTCCTTAATGAAAAGGTCGAAATCGGCCTCGGTGCCGTATTCCTTGTCGATCTTATAGTAGTCGACGGTGTCGTAGCCGTGGTAGGACGGCGACTCGAACGCGGGCATGAGCCAAACCGCGTCGATCCCGAGATCGCTCATCGTTTTCGGGTTGCCGTCGTTGAGATAATCGAGCTTTTCGATCATCCCCTTGACATCGCCCTTTCCGTCTTCATCCGAGTCGTAAAAACTGCGGATGAAGATTTCATAAAAAACGGCGTTCTTCCACCATTCCTTTGGGAACAGCGAGTTCGCGAGAAGCGCGAACATTACCACGAGAATTAGTCTTTTCATTTATTAACTCCTTAAAATAAAAAAGGGCGGATAAACCGCCCTGTTCTTAGATATATTTCTTGTATTCGGGATTGTCGGGGAAGTACCTGACCGCGACAACCTTGTTCCCGCGCCCGTTGTAGATAAACCCGCCGTTCCAGTACTCGAGAGCGGCGAATAACGCGTTACCGCCGTCCATTTCGTTCGATTCCGGCCCTTTCCATGCCACGAGATCGGCGAAATGCTCGAAGTCCTGCGAAACGAGACAAATCGTCCGGTTCAGCGAGAACTTGTTCCAGTCCTGCAAAAGGCCGAATCCGATCCCTTCGTCCTCGACTATTACCTTGGCGCGCTTGTTGAAATCGAACCAAACGCGGATTTTTTTATTGGGATCGAGCTTATTGCCATGCTCGATACCGTTCTTGATCAACTCGCTGATCTGCTGTTCGAGGAGGTTGACTTCCTTATAAAGATCGGGAGCATACTGAACAATATAGGAGGTATAGGCGCGGACTTTCGAAAAGTCGCTGGGGAACTCTTTGTAATACATTCCGTGGGTGTTGAAAAGAACGTGAGTATCGTCCTTCAAAAGCTGTTTGATTTCTATCTCACGGTTGTCCTGGAGACGCACGATCAAGGTATTCTCGTTCTTCCAGCCCACTACGTCATACTTATAATAATCGTCGACCAACATGAAGAGTTCCTCCTTCCCAAGGTAAAAAGTTTAAAAGATTTCATTAATGCATCGGAAATTATTAACTGGAACTTGATTTATGATAGAGTTAATTAATCTTTTTGTCAATGAATTTTTTATTACTGTGACGTGAAAAGTTAATATTATTTTTTTATCGCCGCGATGACGACTGTTTCTGATTTATGTTCATGAAACTCGTGAAAAAACGGGTCTTCCCATATTCCGGACACTTCGAATCCGCTTCGTTTCAACGATCCGATCACCGCCTCGGGAAAATACGGCCTGAGTTTCAGCGAATGGATCTGCCGCTCCTTGGCTTTATTTCCCTCCCAACTGATTTCGAGGATATTGAAAACGATCTCTTTCAGGTCGACAAAGTCGTAAAAACGGACAAACTCGCGGTCGTCCTTCCTGTTGATCGAAATGATTCTTTCGCTGAATTTGAGGATACGCGGATAATTTAAAAACTCGAGGACTAACGCTCCGCCGTGGTTTAACGAGGAATAGAACGAGGAACAGGCTTCCTGCAGGTCGGAATCCTTCAAGAGGTGCGGTATGGTGTTGCCCATACAGATCACGAGGTCATGCTGTTCCGTGACAGCGGAATCGAGATGACGGATATCGCCGACATTCCAGTCCACGTTCACGCCCGCGTTATGTGAGTTGATCTTTGCTTTATCGATCATCTCAGGTACGATGTCCACCCCAGTGACCCGTAACCCTAGTTTTGCCCCGGCGATAGCGTAAATCCCCGTCCCGCAAGCGGAATCGAGAAGCGATTGCGAAGGATATTTGGAGATAAGCGACCGGATAGCGTCCTGCGAGTAACTCTCCCACTCCGTATATCCCGTCATGTCGTCATAAAAGGAAGCAACCGATTGATAGAACATATTTCCTCCGGAGAATATTATAAAAGAGAATGAGAATAAATAAAAATAAAATCCGGTTGAAATTTGACGAAGAAAATTTTTTCAGATATAATATTTGCCATGATGAGGCGGGAATGCTGTATCTACGGGGCGTAGCGCAGCTCGGTTTAGCGCACCTGCCTTGGGCGCAGGGGGTCGGAAGTTCGAATCTTCTCGCCCCGAATGTAGAAGAGTGAATCGCGCTTGTAGCTCAGCTGGATAGAGCAACGGCCTTCTAAGCCGTGGGCCACAGGTTCGACTCCTGTCAGGCGCATTACGCGGAGGAAATAGCTCAATTCGGTTAGAGCATCGGTCTGTGGCACCGAGGGCTGTGGGTTCAAGTCCCATTTTCCTCCCATTTTTATAAAGACGATCAG
>MIBE01000021.1 GCA_001829415.1 Spirochaetes bacterium GWF1_51_8 | reverse complement strand
CTTCGCGTCCTGTCTACCTTCGGTAGAAGGCAGGCTCGCAGTGACAAATAATCGTGTTTTTCATGACTTCGTCAACATGCCCGCGGGCGCGGGGCTCGTCGTGTCGGCGTTAGTCGCGCGCGGCCTGAGCGAAGTCCTCCGTATCTACCCCATCGATCCGTGGCTACGAATGCTTCGAGCAAAAGCTCAAAGCCCTCGGCGCGGATATTACACGCGCGGAGCAGGAATAAATATATTGCGCGGAGCTTGGGGGTCTATTGTTTAACCCCAATTGATCGCGGATTACACGGATAGGACGGATTATCACAGATGTAGAAAATACATTTCAACCGGAGAACGACGGGAGTAATATTCCGATCTCTTTGGGTAAGAAGCTTTGCTTTTTTACTCCGCGTACTCTGTGTGAGGAATTGTCTTCTTCGGCTGTTCCTCCTTGACTTAGCTTATCCCTCGTTTTTAGCTGGGCGGCTTCGTGCTTCTGTGGTAAAGTTTCTGGAATTACCGTAAAAGCGCGGATATTACCAGAACCGAACAGGAATAAATATATTGCGCGGAGCTTGGGGGTCTATTGTTTAACCCAATTGATCGCGGATTACACGGATAGGACGGATTATCACAGATGTAGAAAATACATTTCACGCGGAGAACGCCGAGAGTAATATTTCGATCTCTATGAATAGAGAGCTTTGCTTTTTTACTCTGCGTACTCTGCGTGAGGAATTGTCTTCTTCGGCTGTTCCTCCTTGACTTAGCTTATCCCTCGTTTTTAGCGGGGCGGCTTCGTGCTTCTGTGGTAAGGTTACTGGAATTACCGTAAAAGCGCGGATATTACCAGAACCGAACATGAGTAATACCTCGGCAGAAGGCACGGCGCTCGGTATTCGATTTTACGTCACAGAAATTTGCGCGGATAATTTGTTTTCTCTGCGTTTTCCTCTGCGTCTCCGTGCCTCCGCGGTAAGCTCATTGGGATTAACGGAAAAACATACTGCGGGCCTCCCTTCGACTGCGCTCAGCGCAAAGCTTAGGATGACAAAGCGGACACTGAGCGCCCGCCTTCAACCTTCGGTAGAAGGTGGACAGGTAGCTGAAGTGTCAGCCCTTCATTCTATTTCTTCTCCAGATAGAGCTTCAAGCCCTGCATGTCCTGCGACACCTTCAGCGGCGTTGCCGAATTCCATTTGTCGGCCATCCCCTCTTTCGAGTAATAGAGTCTCGTTTTGTAAAGGTCGCCGGCAACAGCGACACCGTTATAGCCGAGGTAGTACTCGCCCGCGAGGTAGTACAGGTCGAACCCGGCGGAGTTCTGCCCCTCGGGGATCGTGAACTTCGGCCAGATCATCGCCTTCTTATTCATATCCCAGAGGTTGATCCAGACCGACACTCCTCCGGCGGGCGCGGTTTCGCCCTTCGGCAGGGAGACCGTCCCGGAAACCTTCAGCCCCTTCGTCAACGGAAGCTCGATTCCGCCGACACCCTTCGATGTCACTTCGAGCATCTTCGCGTTTTCCCAATACGGCGTCATCCCGTTACCGGTGTAGAGCTGTTTATTGACATACTGCGGCGGCACGACCTCGTTATAGCCGATATAGTAAATTCCGGGTTCGGCGTTGAACGAGAAATCCGCCGAGTTCTGCCCTTCTGGGATGGTGAAGTTCGGCCAGATCACCGCCTTACGGTTTGTGCCGTAGAGATTGACCCATGCTTTCACTCCGTCCTTCGGCGCGAGCTCGCCCTTCGGAAGCGACAGTTTCCCCGTGATCTTCGCGCCCTCGTACAAATAGAGATCGATCCCGGCGGCGTCCTTCTTGGTCAGATCGACCATTTCCGCCTCGTCGATCTTCCCGGTGAACCCCTTTTTCGAGTAGAAGCCCGGGTTGACATATCCCTCGACCCACCTATAAGCGAAATAGTACTTACCCGGCAGGAAGTTGTACGTGAAATCGAGCTTGTTTTCCCCGGCGGGGATAGTATGCGACCACCACGACTGGTGGGTTTTATCTTCCTCGTATTTCGTGAAGCTGACCTTCAGCCCGCCTTCCGGTGCGGTCTTTCCCTTAGGCAGGATGAACGATCCCGAGACCACGAAGCCCCGGTAAAGCTCGATGTCGGCATTCTTAATATCTCCCTTCGACATATCGAGCAGAACCGCGTCCTTGAAATCGAAAACGGTCTTGTTTTTAACATAGTAGCCGGGTGTAACAAAACCCTTCACCCAAATATACCCAAGGTAATACTTCGCGGGGGGATTCTCTTTCGGCATGACGATCTGGTAATCGATACCGGATGCGCCTTCCGGAATAATATACGACGGCGCTTTTAGCCGGTTCTTGTTCACATCGTAGAGGCCAACAGTTACCTTCACCCCATCCTTCGGCGCGGTCATTCCCTGCGGTAGAAGCACCTTACCCGAGATGATCACGCCCTTTTCATAGACTAATGTGATACCCTCGGCTGCAGTCCCCGGCGTTCCGGGATAGAGAGCGGCCTTTTTCGAGTCGTACACCATCCCGCTTTTCGAGTAGAAGCCCTGCGAGATATAGTCTCCGCCTCCCCATTCCGTACCGGCCGAAAAATCGACGGGGGGCGCGGTAAGGGTGAAATCGATTTTGTTGGAACCCTCGGGGATGAGCAGGCTTCTATATGCGAGTTTGTGCATCGACGTATCCCAGACTGTGGGATAAGCTTTATATCCGCCCGCCGGGGCTTTTTCGCCCTTAGGCAGTCCGATAGTACCCTTGACAAGCACGCCCTTAAAAAGCGTCATATCGATCCCGTTCACAGGGGATTTCCCGATCTTCACAGCGGGCACGTCCCTGATAAACAGCTCCGACCCGCCGGGCTTGTAGAACGAATCGCCGAAAAGTCCGTCCAGCGAAACCCCATGTACGCCGAAATAGTAGCTTCCTTCGGCGACACCCATCGAAAACTCCGCCGACGTCTCCCCGTATGGAATCTTATAACTCGGCCACGCAAGCGCGCGTTTTTCCTGATCGTAGACATTGATCCAGACATTCACCCCTTCTTTCGGCGCGGTCATCCCGTTCGGCAACGAGACCTTACCGTTCACGGATATCCCTTTCTGGAGCGTGAAGTTCAATCCGACAATATCCTGCTGACCGTCCTTTTTGTAGATTACCGCCTGATCCTTGTAAGGCGTATACCCGTCCTTCCCGGCGTACCCCCATGAGACATATCCCTCGCTGTTTTTCACGATCAGCGGGATTTCCGATTCCTGCTTATCGAGGTTGTAATGGTAGGTCACGATATACATCGTCGAGTTCTGCCCGGCCGGGATGAGAAACGGGTTCCCCATCACCTTTACCTCGATTCCGCCCTCGCCGGCCTTTTTCCCATCGGGCAGGCTGATATTGCCGATAAACCGGTAGAACTGATCGTTCTTCACTAATTTCTTGTTCGGCAGATAGGACTCCTTGAACACGAACGGTTTATCCGCCGGGGGATAATCTCCGACCTTCCACGAACTGCCCTTCGCGATCAGCTGCTCTGTCGAGAGCAGGAAGCAGTTGTAGTCCATATGCCCGGCGCCGTTATCGTCGAATGTCGCGTCGTGGTAATACCATTGCCCGTCGATCTTAACCATATCCCAGACATGTCCGACACCATAGACGATTTTGCACTCGACCCCCGCCTCCGTCAGCATCTCGTACATCGCGCCCGCATGGGAACCGCATTCGCCGATCCCCTTACAGAGGATGGTGTATAACGATGAGTCGATCTCATCCCATCCGTAAACCGAGTTCTGGCAGAGGTAGTCGTGCAGAACCATCAGCTTCTCGAAATCGGTCATCCCGGGTTTGATATTCTCCTTTACGATACTTTTCGCCTTCTGCAGGCCTATTTCCTTCTCTTCTTCTATCGATAATTGCCCGGGATCCTTCTTAATACCAATCTTGATCCCGTCATAGAACTTTCCATCCATATCGAACGGCATCCCTTTTTTGGCATCGGCGAATTTCAATGTTCCGCTCTTCGAGTAATACCCGACACGCTGGATTCCGTGATCGTTGCAGACATAACGCAGGAAATAAGTGTTTTCTATTGAATTGGCGGGAAGCTTGACAGAGAACGGCGAAGAATTTTCGCC
This sequence comes from Spirochaetes bacterium GWF1_51_8, assembly GCA_001829415.1. GTDB lineage: Bacteria > Spirochaetota > Brevinematia > Brevinematales > GWF1-51-8 > GWF1-51-8. The sequence continues at coordinate 10,637 of MIBE01000021.1, read as the reverse complement.
CTTTTGGATAGTGACGTAGGTCTTATAACGGGTGTATTTCTGATAGATGTCTTTCACGTCGATACCCTGGATCGTAACATACATATTCGCGGCCGCGATAGCGTTATTTTCCAGCGAGATCGTTCCCATGACGATACCGGACTTGATCAGTTCCATATCGATGTTTTTCAGGTTTTTACCGGTGACTCTCAGCCACGGTGATTCACCCGTGACGCTGGCAGTATACAGCGAGTTGTAGTAACCCCAATCCATATAGAGTGGATTGTCGGTCGAATAGAGAAGCTGGTACATCGAAGTGTTTTCCGATTTCGGAACCGTGAGAAAATAAACTGCGGAGTTCTTTCCGGCGGGAATGGTAACCGGCAGAAAATACTCCTCGCCGTTGTCGCGGACGGCTTTCATTTCCACGGTGATACCGCCCGCCGGCGCATTGCCGCCGTCAGGCATAGCCAGTTTCCCGGAAATTGAAAGTCCGCCCGGGAGTTCCATCGTAATCCCGTCCACCGGGGAACCGTTCATCGAGATGCTTCCGGCATTTCCTTTCAGCGCGGATGTACCCTTCGGCGAGTAATACCCCTTCCCGAGACAGATATCCGCCGCGGTTTCATACGCAAGAGTGTAAGAAGCCTTTTTCTCCGACGGCACCGGGATATGGAAGACCGCGCTGTTCTTTCCTTTGGGTATCGCCGTATACGCGTAATAACTGATACCGTCGGGGGCTGTCGCGCTCACGATGATCTCTTTATCGGAGACCGCGTTTACCCCGTCGGGAAGCGCCGCCTTCCCGGAAATCTCCAACATGCTCTCATTTACCCCGAACTGCGGGACGATATCGAACGAAACCGCCGCGAGGCTCCGGGTATCGTAGAACTCGACCTTGACGTCGTGCTTCCCTTTTTTGAGGTAGACCGGCTCGATAAGCCCAGCGCTCTTCTGCTCGAACCAGCGGTTCACAACTAATTTGCCGTCGATATAGATCCTGATCCCGTCGTCCGAAAGGAATTTGATCAGGTAGAGATCGTCGGCGGGTATGGTGCATTTCCCCGTCCACCGGATGGAAAAAAAGTCGAAGTTCAGCCCGGGAACATAAGGTTTATAGTTTTCGTACTTGATCGGCGCCTCCAATTCCTGTGTCAGAAAGGGTTTACCGATCAGGTAGATATTGTTGAAGTATTCAGCCTTCCATTGTGACGGCGCGAGACTTTCGCCGAACATGTTGTTATATGCAGTAACAGTCAATACAAATAGCATGATTTTTTTCAGCATAACTAAATCCTCCGGGATGATAATCGGACTGCAAGATTTTACCGTAAACACAGGATTCGGCAAGGGATATTTCGTATGTTACGAAAAGGAAATAAATTAAGCCGGAAATAGACAGAAATCCCGCCTTCCTTTATAATATCGTTCACGAAAAGTGTCAAGGAGGCATAAATGAAAATCTATCATGAAGCCGACGCGGACATGAATTTCCTGAAAGGGAAAACGGTCGCGATCATCGGTTACGGAAGTCAGGGGAGCGCACAGGCGCTTTGTATGCGCGACTCCGGAGTGAAAGTCATTATCGGTGAAACCGAAAAACTCGAAGGAAATATCAATCCGAGCTGGAAACGCGCCAAGGAAGAAGGGTTCGAAGTATTCACTATCGGCGAAGCCGCGTCCAAGGCGGATATCGTCCACATGCTTCTTCCCGACGAGTTTCACGGGCCGGTCTATAAAGCCGAAATCGAAAAGCACATGACAAAGGGCAAAGCCCTTTCGTGCAGTCACGGTTTTAATATCGTGTACAAACAGATCGTTCCTCCCGCCGACGTCGACGTCATCATGGTCGCGCCTAAGGCCCCGGCTACCGAAGAACGCAAGGCTTACCTCGCCGGTTTCGGCGTACCGGGCTTGTTCGCGGTCGCTCAGGACGCTACCGGCAACGGCGAAAAGGTCGCTCTGGCGATGTGTAAGGCGATGGGCTTTACCCGCGCGGGCGTCCTGAAGTGCACGTTCGAGCAGGAGACCTACGAAGACCTCTTCGGCGAGCAGAACGTTCTCTGCGGCGGTACGGTCGACCTCATCAAGTACGGTTTCGAAGTCCTCACCGAAGCGGGTTATCCGCCGGAAATGGCTTATTTCGAGGTCCTTCACGAGTTGAAGCTGATCGTCGACCTGATCTTCGAGGGCGGTATCCAGAAGATGAACTCGGTTATCTCCAATACCGCGGAGTTCGGCGAGTACTATAACGGGCCGAAGATCATCGACCCCAGCGTGAAGGAAAGAATGAAAGAATCCCTCAAGCTGATCGAGAACGGCGAATTCGCCAAGACCTGGCTCGAAGAAGCCCGCAAAGGCAAGCCGAACCTCTTGAAGAAGCGCGAAGATTGGGCGAAACACCCCATCGAGATTGTCGGAAAAGAAATCCGTGCGTTGTTCGAGAAGAAGTAAACTTTTTTTACGATAAGCCCCGCTATCACGGCGGGGCTTTTTTATTCACCGGTATTAAGTCTTTGATAAATTGGATCTGAATAAAGTGCAATAATTATCATCTCAAGATGCCCTGGATTGATATTCCGGTATTTAAATGTATATATCAGATTTTCCGTCAATTCACGCCATCTGCGTAAAACCTCAGCATCAGCTAAAAGATTTTTTTCTATATCGAAAGAATACGAAAAGAGGATATTCAGAGCAAATGTCTCGTTAATATAGATAGCCCGTTTTCTTTTCGAGTCACCGGATTCTAATACTGACTCATTTACATATATAGGCTTTCGTTTCAGAATCCAGTATGAGAGATAAGCAGCGACTTTTGGAGCGTTACATCTAGTAATTCCATGAAATTTTCTTAATCGAAAAATATCCGTGAAGTAGTCCATGATTGCTTCTTCCAAGGCATCGATAAATATATAAGCAATTCCTCCAATTTTGCCGTGGAAATCAGATGATTTGCCAAATCGAAAACCGCACGGCACCTTGACTGGATTTTCTCATCACTAAACTCAGATAAAACGGTATTATAATCGATATGATGAAATTCGGGCATCAGAATCGATCCACGATGTCTTGAATAAATCCAGAATCGATCAGTTTTTTCCCGCTCTCGAAGGCTTTGTTTTCAGGAAAATCCTCGGAAGAATTGGGCATTTGTTTCATTACCATTTTCCCGCTTTTAATCTTCTCAATCAATCTCATCGAGGCCTCTCTTGCTTGTTCACTGCCTACATATGTCATGTTTTCTTTTTCCATATACTCCTTCTTCCTATTTACTCTTATTGTATTTTAAGCATTTTACGGCAAAGAATCAATTTTTTTCTGTTTCATCTTCCATACCGCAGTCGCTGAGTGACATCTATCCTGCCCGAATTGCCAACACGGGCTATGTATCTCGCGGGGTATCCTGCTTGAGATCGGGGTTAGCCGTCACGCAGTGCCCGCAGCCGCATTTCTTCCCGGCGGCCTTGCCGAATGCTTCACGGCCTTCCCTGAACGCGAAGAACGCGATCCCGAGACTGCCCCCCGCATCGATATACGGCACTTTCAGGAACATGTACAGTACGCTCGATACCAGAAGCACGATCGACAGGTAGATACATGTCAGCGTACAACGGGCGTCGGCTATGATCGCGTCCGAGTTCAACTTCGCGCCGATGTACATTTTTCCCCGGATCAGCGCGAACATGGTGAGGAGTGAGACGCCGGAGATGACCGCACCCGGGAGTGTCGTCACGGGCTGTGCCCCTCGGATCAGGTTGAGCACGATCCCGGCGAGCAATCCGGCCGCGAGGAGATAGAACGCCGACCCGGTGATCCGCAGGGCGTTCCGCTCGAAACGCGGGGTATCCGCGCTGTCGCCGCTTTTGCGTATCCGCATCACCATATGCACTACCCCGATCCCGGAGATCACTTCCACGAAGCTGTCTATCCCGAAACCGAGCAGCGATAACGCGTCATCCTGTATCCCGAAAAGGATAGAGACCGCTCCCTCGGCGATATTATAGAAAATGGTGATAAACCCCAGTAATAGCGCGATTTTCCAATACCTGTCGTTAAGCATAACACCTCCTTATTCCTATTATATTACTATATAATATATAAAGAGGCAAGTAAATGGGTTTGACTACGAACTCAGAAAATGAAAGGTTTTCCGTCAGTATAAAACCTGATTTATTAATGACATAGATTGCTTCGGCTTTCGCCCTGTCCGCCTGACAGCGTGTCTGCATTCGCAGAATGCAGGCGGAAGGCGGGCTCGCAATGACAATGCGAGTCTGTCAACTATCTTAGAGAGCGTGATGGAGTTAAACGTAGAAGACGCTTTCCTGGCCGATCAGGCGGAGGACGGAGTTTTTGATCTCGGCGGGGGGAAGTTTCCCGATCTGGTCGCGGTATGTCAGCATGATGCCGTTGAAAAAAGAGAGAAAGAGCGCGGAAAGCGCCTCGGGGGCGATACTCACCACGGTCTTCTGCTGGACGGCGAGTCGGAATATGCCGAGCAGGAGTTCGTCCTGCCCTCTAAGTACGGGTTCCGGATCGAAACCGACTGACTTAAAGAATTCCGGGCCGCCGTAGGAGAGGAGCGAGGTGTAGATCGATGTAAATTCGGAATTGTCGAGGTAGAGCTCGATATAACGGTCGACGATGTAGCCGACCTTCTCGATACTGTTCCCGGCGAGCGCGGAGGCTTCCTTGAGGATATTATCCCGTTCGGAAAAACCCTCGTCGAGAATGGCCTTGAGCAGGTCTTCCTTCGCGGGGAAGTACCAGTAGACATTACCGTAACTCATCCCGGCGAGCTTCGCGATATCGGACATCTTACAGTTGATATAGCCGTCTCGGGCGAACGCCTTTTTCGCGGCGGTGAGGATCGCGTTCCTGCTTTTCGCGCGGTTCTTTTCGTTCTCGGCCGGATTTCTGCCCATATCTTCTCCCGTAAGTCTTTCGATATATACTTTTCGGAGTTTTTCACATGTTCCTTAACCCGTTCCCGGTGAACGATATATTTTGAAAATTTTCATGGGATGCTTTATAATAGGACGAATTCGATCAGCAAGTTTTTAAAGAATCCTTTCCCGAGGAATATCACGGAGGCTATCATGCAGAAATATAAGTGCGAAGTTTGCGACTGGATTTACGATCCGGCTATCGGCGACCCTGACGGCGGAATCGCTCCCGGGACTCCGTTCGAACAGATTCCCGACACATGGTCGTGCCCGGTATGCGGAGCCGATAAGGGAAGTTTCGTCCCCGTCGCTTAGTTCGCCTCATCCCGGATAAGTTTCCGGGTTAAAGAGGGTAATGTGTGTAATCGCGGCAGTTATTATTCTTTTCTACAGGAAGAGTTAGGCTCGGACAATTCACCGGATATGGAATTCCTCCGGCATCTTCCGGATTTTTATCTTCTCCTCGCCGATCTGCTCAATATGATCCAGCTCGACCGTGAGGACAGGGCGTATGTCTGCGGAGCGCTCGCGTATCTGGTCGCCCCGGCGGACTGGATTCCCGAGGCTATCCACGGCGCGGCGGGCTATATCGACGATCTCTTCATCGCCGCCTATGTGATCGACAGGCTCGCGTCCAAGTACGGAGTGGAGCCCATTAAGGGCCTCTGGGAAGGCGAAGGGGATTTCCTCAAGGTGCATGCCGCATGCTTCGCGGCGAGTTCGGAACGAATGGAGAAATGCGGTCTCACTCAGAAAGCGCTGAAATATGTCGGGCTTGCCTGATCTCGCGGCACGTTTCGGAGTGAACAATCATTCTTTAATAACTATTCACTGTCAAACCTATCGTAGAACACCATCTCGGAAAGGTCTTTCCTCGGCGGACGCTGAGTTTCCGCGAGCTTCTGGTTGTCCGACAGAATCGGATCGATCACCGGTGTATGGACTCCGACATTGATCAGCGTGATCAGCCGGAACTCCGGAGGTATTCCCATCGCCTCCTTCGCCTTATCTTCGTCGAAACCCGCAATCGGGTGGGCGATTAGACCCAATTCCGTGGCGCGCAGGAGAATAAACCCCGCCGCCATCCCGGTATCGAAAAGGAAATAGTGGCGTTCCTTGATATTGCAGTCGAATTCTTCCTTGCTGAATACGCCGATCACCATCGACGCCTTCCGCACCCATTCGTTGCCCTTGTTGAGCGAGCCGAAGACCTTTTCCAGCTGAGCGGGATCGGTCACGAATACAAACCGCCACGGCTGAAAGTTATTGCAGGACGGGGCAAGACTCGCGCACTCCGCGAGGTCGTCTATCGTCTTACGGTCGATTTTTACCGGTACAAGAGAGCGGACCGCTCTCCGTGTGTCGATAGCTTTTCTGACATCCATATGCCCTCCTTTAGGGCGTGTTGACAAACTCATTTTGTCATTGCGAGCCCGCCTTCCGCCTGCATTCTGCGAATGCAGACATGCTGTCAGGCGGACAGGGCGAGAGCTGAAGCAATCTATCTTAATATCATATATGATGTAATACCGACTGCTTTGCCGCTTCGCGTCCTGTCTACCTTCGGTAGAAGGCAGGCTCGCAGTGACAAAAAATCAAGTATATAATGAGTTCGTCAACATCCCCTCTAACGGAATCTTTTTCTTTCTATAAACTGATAATAACCAAAAAAGGGGTGAATGTCAATTAAAACGCGAATTGAAGCATGGTCAGACTGTAAGAGAAGCCCTTGCCTGTGATAAGTTTTTCGGGAAGTCCCAGGGCTTTGATGAGGTTGAGATTGTAGTTCTGCATATTGACACCGGGGAAGATTACGATGTTCGCGAAGTAGACCGCGCCGATAATGAATACCGATCCCCATGTCACTTCCTGGCTGGGCACGGTCAGTCCCATCGCGAGAAGCCCGCATCCGGCGATGAGACCTATATCCGTAGTCAGCGCCAGAGTATTGTTGCCGTAGATCCAGCTCCCGAGGCTCGGAACGATATTGAGAGCCATTTCGTAGTACATCGGCTCCGGTTTCTTCGAGTATTCCTTGAAAAGCTCCAGCTTGAAGTAGAGATGGACGTTCTTCCCGGCATCGATGATCGCCGACGGGTCGAACCACATATCGTTGCCCGATGACAGGATCGCGTTACGCAGAGGCGCGAGATACTTCTCGAGGCCGTCCACATTGCCGGATAGCTCGGGGAACTCGGGCTTTTTGATCAGGCCCGCGTACTCGTTGGACAGCGCGATCTGACTGACCTCAGGATCGGCGGTATTCGTCTGCGTCATATCCTGCGCGCCTGCGATGGAAACCGTGAAGAAAAGTGAAAAGAGGCTAAAATATATCGAAAAACCTGTTTTCATACTACTTTAACGCGGCGCGGATCATCTCGCCGGCTTTCTTGATCGCGTCGGGTATCTTCGATACGTCCTTCCCGCCCGCCTGCGCGAAATCGGGACGTCCGCCGCCCCCGCCGCCGAGTATCTTCGCGGTCTCACGCGCGATATCGCCTGCCTTGAGCTTAGCCGTGAGTCCCTTGGTCACTCCCGCCGCGAGCACGGCCTTACCGCCCGCCTCGCTCACAAGGAAGATCGCGCCCTCGTCGGCGCCGCCGCGGAACTGGTCGACCGCCGCTACAAGCGCCTCGGTATCCATATCGACTTTTTCGATCAGCACCTTGAACCCGGCGATATCCGCCGCCCGGGACATCAGATCGCCCATCCCGGCCGCCGCGCTCTTCCTGCGGAGCGCCTCGATCTCTTTATCCTTGTCCCTTAGCGCCGTCAGCAGTTGAGCGGCACGTTCCGGTACGGCTGCGTCGTCAATCTTCAGCAGTCCGGCGAGTTCCTTGACCTCGTAGAAGTAGTTCCTGTACTCGGCGAGCGAGTTCATCCCGGTGACCGCCTCGATACGCCGCGTTCCGGCGGAGATAGACGCCTCGGAGACCACCTTGACCAGCCCGATATCGCCCGTGGCATGGACATGCGTCCCGCCGCAGAGCTCCTTCGAGAACGCCTGCACTTCGATCACTCGAACCACGTCGCCGTACTTTTCCTCGAAAATCGCCACCGCGCCCGAGCGCTTGGCCTCGTCCTGGTTCATACATGTCGCGGTCACGGGCAGGTTTTTCAGCACCGCCTCGTTGACCTTGTTCTCTATCGTCTCGATTTCTTCTTTCGTCAACGCTTTCGGATGCGTGAAGTCGAACCGGAGCCGTTCGGGCGAAACAAGCGATCCCGCCTGCGCGGCGTGCTCCCCGACCGTCTCCCGCAGCGCCCGGTGCAGGAGATGGGTCGCCGTATGGTTCCGCGCGATCGCGTTCTTCCGTTCGATATCCACCTTCAGCGTCACCGTATCGCCCTTCGCGAGCGTACCCTTCTCGACATGCCCGATATGCAGGTATGCGTCGTCGTATATCTTCGTATCTATAATATATACCCGGCAGTTCGAATTTTCAATTATTCCCGTGTCGCCTACCTGACCGCCCTTTTCGCCGTAGAACGGCGTCTTCGGGACGATGATCACGACATCGTCGCCCTCGTTCACTTTATCAGCGAGCTTGTTTTCCTTCACGAGGAGAGTCACTTTTTCATCGCGCTCGTTCTCGGTCTCGCCGGTGTATTCCGACGGCTCGGCGATCCCCGCGACGACCTTGAAATCGAACGCGAAACCCTTCCAGCTTGCGCGGGCACGTTCCTTCTGCGATTCCATCAGCGCGCGGAAACGGTCCATGTCGATCTTCAGGTTCTCGTCGATAGCGACCTGCTGGGTGAAATCGACCGGAAAACCGAGCGAGTCGTACAGCAGGAACACGTCCTCGCCGGAAATAATATCCCCTCCGGACTTTCTTACCTTCGCAATAACCGCCTGCAGGCGGTCCATCCCTTTATTGAGCGTCCGGAAGAAGCTGTCCTCTTCGGAGAATATGAGTCCCTTGACCATCTTGGCGCGTTCCGCGACCTCCGGGAACGCCTGACCCATCGCCTCGACCACCGTGTCGACCAGCAGGTTCAGGAACGGCGCGTCGAACCCGAGGATTTTCCCGTAACGCGCCGCGCGGCGGAGTATCTTCCGAATCACATACCCGCGGCCTTCGTTGGACGGCATCACACCGTCGGCGAGCGCGAATGTCAGCGCGCGGATATGATCGGCGATCACCCTAAACGGCATCCCCTCGGCTACGCTCGGGGCAAGCCCGTCTTTTTGTCTATACTCTTTCCCGGATAATCCCTCAACCTTTGTAATAATAGGTGTAAACAAATCGCTGTCGTAATTGGAGAACTTGCCCTGAATGACCGCGACTATGCGTTCGAAACCCATCCCGGTATCGACATGCTTCGCGGGTAACGGGTTCAGGGTCCTGTCGGCCTCACGGTTGTACTGGATGAAGACGAGGTTCCACAGCTCGATAAAGCGCGAGCATCCGGCGTTGACCGCGCAGACATGCCCGGGGACGTGCTGTTTGTCGCACGTGCCCTCGCCGCGGTCGATATGGATCTCGGAACACGGCCCGCACGGTCCGGTCTCGCCCATCTCCCAAAAATTGTCCTTGTCGCCGAACTTGAGGATGTGCGATTTATCGATATCGGTGACGCTTGCCCAATATCCGGCGGCCTCGTCGTCCGTGTTGTAGACCGTGGCGTAAAGTTTCGCCTTCGGCAGTTTCCATACCCCTGTCAAGAGCTCCCATGCCCACTCGATGGCCTCTTTCTTATAGTAGTCGCCGAACGACCAGTTGCCGAGCATCTCGAAAAGGGTGTGATGGTAGGTGTCCTTGCCGACATCGTCGAGGTCGTTGTGCTTGCCGGATACGCGCATACATTTCTGCGTATCGGCGGCGCGTTTATACGGACGGGTGCCCGTGTTCAGGAACACGTCCTTGAACTGGTTCATCCCGGCGTTAGTGAATAGCAGGGTCGCGTCGTTATCCGGAATGATCGGCGCGGATTTGACTATCGTGTGCTGTTTACTCGCGAAGAAGTCCAAAAAGCCCTGGCGGATTTCGCTTGCGGTCATAAATAATGCTCCTTTATACGGTAAAAAGTACCAAGTGTAAAGTGACAAGTCACCCTTCGGCATTCCCTGCGGTAATGCAGGCTGCGCTTCCCTCGATACGCTGGTTACGCGCTCTGGGCAGGCAAGTAAAAAGTGGTATGAGAAAACAAAAAACGTAGTCCTCATTCAATTTTTACTTATCGTCAACAATAATGATAAGAGAAAAAGCTAAAATTCGCAAGGGAATAAGGTTACGGTACGGACTGCAAATATCCACCGTATACTATTTCACACTCATAGTATACGGACAAGGCCGGTTAATGCTTTTTCAGCCTGTTTTTACTAATCCTTCGACATGCGCATGCTTCAACTTTTTCTGCATGACGGATTGTCATCCCGAGCACTTGTCCCGCGTTCCTCGCGGGATGCCGAGGGATGCTCCGCGCGTAATTGGGTTCAATGAGAGTCTATTGTTTTACCCCAATAGTCCGCGGATACTTCGACTTCGCTCAGTACAAGTGATACGGATTATCATGGATGTGCGCGGAGAAAAAGAAAAGCTCCGGTTTAAAAATCTGAGAATGAACACGAATTGAGACTATCGCCGGATCAAGAATTTCACACAGAGAACACGGAGAGAGGGTATAGAAAAAACTGTGTAAATGGTCAATTTGTAGTATAATAAAATGGAGGAAAACAAATGACCATCAAAGCAGAAGTTTTAG
>MIBE01000020.1:8317-29265 GCA_001829415.1 Spirochaetes bacterium GWF1_51_8 | reverse complement strand
GGAAGGGGTAGCCTGATGAAACGGAGAATCAAGGGGTTGGTTAATGCGATTCTCGGAATCTTTTTCGGCGGGGTAATTACAAGTTGTTTTCCCGCACCTGCGTATGCTGGGCCGCGGCCTGACACCAATAAAATGAATATCTCCGGAAAGGTAGTCGATTCCGCAAGCCTTATGGCTATACAGGATGTCCGGGTGGATTTACTCTCCGGTATTATCACGAATAGTACTGTTTCATATTCGAACGGTAGATATGGTTTTTATGAAGAGTATTATTCAAATATCGTTTTAGCCGCGACTGACATCGACGGGACGACGAACGGATTCTATTACCCGACAAATTTCACGCTCGTGATGCCGAAAGCGAAGTATACCAGCTCTACCAACTTCGATATCCCGATGAAGCTCAGCAACTGAATATTCAAGGAGACTTCGATGGAGATCACGGGCAAGGTGATCGGCGGTAAGACCGGTACGGCGTTGATTTTCGTCCCCGTGGCGATGATCGTGACCAACACCACGAACCTGACCATCGAACTGAATTAAAACTTTCAGGGGGTGCGTATGATGGATAGAATTCTCAAATGGGGGACGAGCCTGCTATCGCTCGTGCTGGGCGCATGCGGGATGTTCACTATCCCCGCCGCGGCATATATGGGGCCGCCCCAGCCTGAAAAGACGCTGATCGGCAAGGTGAAAAACAAGCTGAACCTCGATGAGATCGAGGGGATCCGCCTGATCTTCATGTACGACAACGGCGCGAAGGCGACGAACTTCTCCAAGGCGGACGGATCGTACACGGCGGGCTACTACAACGGGATCGGCAAGATCAAAGCCGACGATGTGGACGGCTTGAAGAACGGAGCTTTCCATTCGGCCGAAATCGTCACCCATTTCTACAATGACGACAGCCGGATGACGAACTTGGAGATCCTGCTGGACGAGGACAAGTAATGCTGAAAGTGTTCAAGAAGCTCGCTCACGACGCGTTCCTCGAGAACTGGAAACAGAATGTCGAAACACACCGGATGCACTGGCTCGAGGTCGAGGTTACCCATCGCTGTCAGCTCCATTGCCTGCATTGCGGGAGTTCCTGCGGGACGGAACAGTACGCGCCCAAAGAACTGGATTTCGAAGAATGGCTCGATGTCTTCCGGAAGGTCGCGAAGGCGTACGACCCGGCTCAGATCAAAGTCGCCGTCACGGGCGGAGAGCCGTTAGTCCGGCCGGACATCTACCGTCTGATCGCGAATATCACCGAGATGGGCTATAAGGTGAGCCTGATGACGAACGGGATGACTATGGACGATAGGATCGTGAAATACCTCGCGGCGGCGCATGTCAACGGGATCGGGGTGTCGATCGACGGCCTCGAAGAAAACCACGACTGGCTCCGGAATAAAAAGGGCGCGTTCGCCAAAGCAACGGATACGTTAAAACGCCTGCGTGACTCGGGCTTCTTCTATGTAGAACCGATCACTACTGTCAATAAACGAAATTTGAGAGAGCTCGAGCGGATGGAAGAAATGTTCATCGCGATGGATATGCCGTCGTGGCGGATGTTCAAGACGTTTCCGATAGGGCGCGCGAACGGCTATCCCGAGCTTTTTCTCGACGGCGTCGAGTTCAAATACCTCATGGATTTTATCAGGAAGCGCTATACCGACAAACGGCGGAAGATGAAGGTGTCGTTTTGCGAAATCGGGTACCTCGGCGAGTATGAGCTCGATGTCAGGAGCTTTTTCGCGCAATGCTTCGCCGGGATCAACACCCTCGCCGTACTCGCCGAGGGGAGCATCACCGGGTGCGCGGCGGTATCGCCGGAGTTCATCCAAGGCAACGTCCGCACCGACGATGTCGTCGATGTCTGGGAGCACCGATTCCATGTCTTCCGCGACCGGAGCTGGATGAAGCAGGGGAAATGCGGTTCGTGCAATGTCTACCCGTACTGCCGCGGCGACGGCTTCCACCTCTGGAAGAAGGACGGCGCCGATCCCGCCGAATGCAACTATTCGCTCCTCACCGGGAAATCCCTTACCCAAATTTAACCTCTCCACATCGGCTTTTCTCTCCACAACGGCATTTATCCCGCGCTCACGTGCGGGACGTCCCGGCGGTAGTCTGCATTCGTGTTCATCCGTGATAAATTGGTTTATCCCAATAGTACGCGGATGACACGGAACAGCGCGGATATGCGCGGACGAATGCGGCAGTCGGAAAGCCAAATACAGTTCACACGGAGAACCCCTCGATTTACTCGGGGCAGGCACGGAGAATGAAGCGGGGATGCTTAGTTGAGAGATACCATTTTGCCGATATAGCTATTTTTTCTCATCATATCCTTGCTGTTGTCTCAGTGTCCTCTGGGTGAAATCTCCTATCCGGCGGTAGTCTCCATTTGTGTTCATTCGCGGATAGAATACTTGTGCTCATCCGTGATGATTGGGTGTATCCCAATAGCGCGCGTATGACACGGATGAACGCGAATATGCGCGGATTGAAAATGGCAGTCGGAGAAGTAAAGCCATCTCACGCCGAGACAATTCTATTTTGACCGGGACGAATTCAGATGCAGGAAATAGCTTGAAAAATAAAGTATCGTTTTGTCTTTCATACTTTTTCCCGCCTCTATGCCGACTTTAACATTAGATCATCATTTTATAATAATCTTCCCAGTGAAACGGTAAAAACGATGTTGTTCGAGCCATGCAATTTGAAGCTTTTTGAATGTTTTCAAGGCGAGTTACATCGTTTTCGTTTCACACAGTTAATTATACATCACGCCAACAGAAATCACCGGCATCAAGGCGGGCATACTTTCTTTGCTTCTTTCTTTCCTATGCGGAAAGAAAGAAGATTCAGGTGTTGCAAAAAATCATTTCCATTTAAAACCCAGAAGTACCCCACAGGATAGCGCGGAATTCGCCGAAACGGTTCAGTCCGAGCGACAGGCTCGCGCTTAACGCGAACGGATCGGCCAGATGCACCCGCAATCCCGCCCCGTAGGCGTCCGCGAGATAGTCTGTCTGGAAGAGCGAATTGCCGAACGGACTACTGACACCGAAATCGGTGAATAAATACGCGTCCCATGTCGTATCGAAGACCGGCGGAAGGAAGAACTCGAACAGGCGGAAACGGTACTCGATATTGAGAAGCGCGTAGTTCTCGGCGTAGGACACGGTGAAAGGCTGATCGGAGCGCACCGACATATTGACCGTACCGCGGATGTTGAACTTATCCAAGTACGGAAGTTCCGCGCTCGCGAAACCCCCCGATAACTGAAAATTGATTGAATGCTTCCCGCCCTTGAGAGGCCTTTTTATCGCGACTATCGCTTGGAACGACGCTTTCCAGTCGGGATGCTCGAGCGGTAAGTATACCTTCGCGCGGATGGAAAAATAGCTCGCGAAGCGGATCGGGTCCTTGCCGTCGTCGAACGCGAACGAGAGGTAGGGCGAGAGGATCATCTCGCTACGTTTCAACGGGCCGATGAACGCGAGGGGTACGGCGGCGTTATACGACGAGTGGATCACCCGGTAGAGCGTGATATCCATCCCCGCCATCCAGTCCACCGGGAGCTCGATCCCCATTTTTAGAGAAACGGTATAGAGGTGGTAGTTCGCGACCGAGTGCGGCAGGATGCCGTTATTCCGGTAGAACGCGCCGAACTTGATATGGAACGGCAGGAACAGGAGGTACTTCATACCGAGTTCCGCGCCGGTCAGATTGTATCCGAGATTGAGCCGGAGACCGAACGGTTTCCCGCCGAGTTTGACGAGGGTGAGCGTGCCGTATAAAAGCCCGCCGCCGAACTTTACCGGGGACGACTCGACTATTTCGATCACGACCTGGTAGGTGTCCGGCTGGCCGTCGACAGGCAGAAGTGAGCCCTGTACCGCCGCGAAGTACTTTGCCGCGAGAAGCCGGGATACCGAACGGGAGACCTCTTTCTTGAGCTTCGATTCGGTCAGTATCTGGCCGGGATAGAACGAGAGCAGGGTAGTGATTGTGTAGGGTTCGGTGATACTCCCGGGCAGGGCTTCGGGCAGGTTCTTGCGGTCGCTCCAGAGATAGGTGTACTTGCCGTCGATAACGATCTTCACCGAATCGATTGTGACAAAACCGGCCGTCCATCCGGCGCTGAGGCAGAAGAGTGTGAATAGCCCGATCAAAAGGGTGAATTGCGCGTTTCGGGTCATACCGCCCCATGATTGATTATTGAAAGCTACTAGAAACTTTCAGCAGTTTCTGAATTTATCTGAAAACAACATTCTTCCTTTCTTTCTGAACGGCCAGAAAGAAAGGAAGCAAAGAAAGAGCCGCCGCGCCGATACTGCTTAAGAGTAGACCCGGAAAATCCGGAAAAGGCATAACTCCTCCCTACGGTCGTCGGACAATGCCTATTCTTCGGATTTTCCGGCAGCAAGCCCCGCATTCGATAGTGCAAAGAAGATAAGGAATGCGGGACAAGAAGCGCAGTATAGTGCGCGGAAAAAACAGCCGAAAGGCATAATTTTATGATAAAACTGTTTTTGGCTGTTTACCCCCGCCGCTTTGACGCGATTTTTGCTAAGCGAAACGGACAGAAACGCCATCTGTTCGAGCCTTGATTTATCTCATATCAGTGATTTCTTAGGCGGCGAGTTACGGCGTTTCCCGTTTTGCGTCCCTGCACTTCAGAGCGTCATTCCGGCGGGGAACTTCTTTCTTTCGTTCTTTCTTTCTGGGTTTGCAGAAAGAAAGAACAGTGCCTTTTTGTGTTCTAAAGGAGTTTTTAGAACTTCCATGAAAGTAAATCGAACTTCAATAAAATCAGCCTTCAATCTAAAACCGGGAATTGATTTAATTTCTCATCTATTATATAATACTTCTTCTAAAAAGACAAAGAGGCTGGATATGCAGGCGATTACCGGAACGAATATTAAAGAACTGAAAAAGCTCTTCAGCGGAAAAGTCCGCGATATCTATGAAATCTCGTCCGACAAGTGGCTGATCGTGACCACCGACCGGATATCCGCGTTCGATGTCGTATTCAACGAGGGCATACCGGATAAGGGGCTTGTCCTGAACCGTATCTCGAATTTCTGGTTCGGAAAGATGAAGATGCTTCCCAATCACCTGATCTCATCGTCGCCGGAGAACTCGCTTCCCTACCTCAAGAACTATCCCGGCGTCGCCGAACGTTCGGTGATTGTCCGTAAGGTCAACCGCCTGCCCGTGGAATGCGTGGTGCGAGGACATCTCTTCGGCAGCGTGTACGACGAGTACAAAGCGAAGGGCACCGCGGGCGGCGTAAAACTTCCCGAAGGGCTTCGACTCGCCGAACAGCTCCCGGAACCGATTTTCACCCCGGCGGATAAGGCCGAGACAGGGCATGACGAAAATATCGATCACAGCCGTTTCTTCGGCGTAGTCGGTCAGGAGACGGGCGAAAAGATCATGAAGTATTCCATCGAAATCTATAAAACCGCGCGCGATATGATGAAGAAGGCCGGGATTATACTCGCGGATACCAAGTTCGAGTTCGGGATCGACACGGACGGCAGCCTGATCCTCGTAGACGAAGTGCTGACACCCGATTCGTCGCGTTACTGGGATAAAGACTCGTTTAAGCTCGGTGAAAGCCCCAAGAGTTACGACAAGCAGTTTGTCCGCGACTACCTCAACTCGCTCGGGTGGGACAAGACACCGCCGCCCCCGCCGTTGCCCGAGGATATTATCGAAAAAACCCGTGAGAAATACCTCGGCATCCTGAATATTATTGAAAAACTCTAAGAGAAAAATATGAATATGAATGGGTATCCCGAATCGGAAAGCCAGAAGAATGTCCAGCCGATCCTGCTCAGGTTCGCTCCGGCATGGAAGAGGATTCTGGCATACGTCATAGATAAAGTCTTTCTCAATATCATCGAAGTCGTGATGATCTATATGATCTTCTCGAAGGAAATCGGCCTGATCTATGAGACACAGGGCGACCTTGACAGCAAGCTCCAGCTTCTCGTCAACTTCTTCACCGGCTACTCGAATATTCTCCTGATCGCGATTATTGTCGTGGAAGCGTCCTATTTCGCGCTGATGTGGTTCGGCGGGAACCAGACTATCGGGATGAAAGTGCTGAAGATCGCGGTGATCGACGCCGCGAACAGGAAACTCGGTATCCTGATGTGCCTTTTCCGTTATATCCTGATCTTTCTCGCGTCACAGTTATTATATATTCCGCTCCTCTTCGTGATCAATCCGGCATACCGGCAGAGACTGCACGATTACCTGACCGGCACGGTGGTAGTGGAAGTGCCTACACGCGAGGAACTGGAACACAGCCGTGAGAAAGAAGTCGCAGAGCCCGACGAGCCGCTAGATTAGCGATGGTCGCTCCAAATAATCGCCCCCTAGAAAACCGCGGAGAAGTGATTCTCGGCGGTCTGTTTCCCTGCATTCTTCTTTGCAGGAGCAGACATACTTTCTCACGAAGGTTGAAGGCAGGAATACAAGGAAGCGACCATTAGGTATATTTAGAGATAAATTACAATGAAGTTTTAAAAACTCTCCAAAAAAGTCAAGCCCTTTGTTCTTTCTTTCTGCAAACCCAGAAAGAAAGAACGAAAGAAAGAGGTTTCCCGCCTGATGCCATTCCAAAGATGAGAAGCGCGGAACGGGAAACGCCGAAACTCGCGGTCAACTACCAAAAGAATCGATAAAGAGTCACGCTTCAGACATCGGCGTTTCTGGCCGTTCCGCTTAGTAGAAATCATGGCATAGCGGCGGGATTTGAACAGCCAAAAACATACTACATGCGAGATATAAAATAGGCTGTTTCACCCGCGCACTTTAAAGCGATTCAAACTCCCAGAAAATCCGAAGAAAAGGCATATGTCCGACGACTCCCACGGAAGAGAGAAGGTCCGACAGGAGCCATGGATGGCGGGTCGGACGACCGAAGGAAGGAGTTATGCCTTTTCCGGATTTTCTGGTTCTTCTCCTGAGCTTTATCAGCGCGGCGGTTCTTTCTTTGCTTACTTTCTTTCTGCCCGCTCAGAAAGAAAGTAAGTAAGAGTGTATTTACAGGTTATTTAACTCTTGAAGGTTTCTAGAAATATCCGCAATTATTGTTCTACATGATAATAGTTTTAAAAACCACCTTTATTTCTTCTGGCGGTGGTCCTGGAAAAATCGTTTATCGAGATTCGCTTCGTCGACCTGACGGTAAAACTCTTTTTCGGAGAAGTCCATCCTGTAATTCTCGCAATAGTTCTTTAGAATCTCGTATGCCGAGTTGACCTTCGCCGAACGGCTCTCCGCTTCATCGGGAATCAGTTCGGAGACGTCCGGGTGCAATGCCTTCATCAAATCCTTATACCGCTTACTGATCTTTTTATAGGACGCCGGGATTGTAATTCCGAAAACATCTTTCGCCTTCGCAAACTCTTCGTAAGTCAAGAATAAACTCCTGTTGTGAGATATTTGTCATATATCTTTAATAATAAAATATTATGCAAATCCCTTGACATAACGCGTAATTTTGCATAAGATTATTATGCAAAAAAAACGATATCGCACCTCCGCTAGCAGGCAAGTTCTTTTAGGAATATGCCTGCTAGTACTATTTTCAGGCATATCGTATATTCTTCCTTAGAACTATTTCCCCGCCCGCTTTTTTAACGGGATATCCAGACAGATCATGCAGATATCGTCGTCAAACCGATCCGAGTTCCTGAAATCCATCAACCGCTGAACAAGCCGTTCGATGAAGATCGGCACCGGCATCGGGAAAAGCTCGATCAGCACCGAGTTCAGGTAAGCCGTACCGAACTCTTCTGGATTTGTCCGGTTGTCCCGGATCGATACCGTCTCGGTCAGGCCGTCGGTGCAGAAAACCAGCTTCGAGCCTTCCTCGACCGCGAGCTTCTGGTTGATATACTTCCTATCGCCCTCTTTTATCTCCCTGCTGCTGAGCACACCCAAAGGCACCCCTTTTTTATCCTCGCCGATCGCCGTCACAGAGTCCTTCCGGATCAATAACGGCGGCAGATGCCCGGCGTTCGCGTAAATAAATTCCTTCTGTTCCGGGCGATAAATCCCATAAAACGCGGTGATGAAATTCCCGCCCGTGAAGCCGTAGAGGAAGTCGTTCATCAGGTAGAGGAACTCCGCCGGGTCGCTCAGTTCCATGGAGAACTGGAGAGTGACGCTTTTAATCATCGAGGTGATGAGAGCGGCGGGGACTCCGTGGCCCGATACGTCGCTCAGGAATATCCCGATTCCGCCGTCGGGATAACGCACCATATCGAAGAAATCGCCGCCCACTTCTTCCATCGGATGATAGTAGAACGCGATATCCGGAGACGGCGAGGCCTTCGGGATGAACTGCATCTGGATCGCCCTCGCGAGCGACAGCTCGTGCTCGTATATCTCGTTGCGGATTTTCAGCTTGTTCTTCTCGGTCTCCAGTTCGGCGTAGGTGTTCTTCAGCTCGTCCTGCGCTTTTTTGCGTTCGGCGACCTCTTTCTTCAGCGCTTTCATCTCACGGATATCGTGCGCGACGATCACGAAACCGGCGTTATCGCCCAGGTTGTCCTTGACAACCGTGGCGTAGAGCGATACCGGGATCAGTTCATGCTTGCGCGACACAAGATGAAGCTCGTTAGTGAACGGGATATACTGCTCACGGATTTTCAGGATCAGGCGGAAAAACTGGTCTTTCTCATGTACGAGCGGCGAAAACTGTTTTCCGATCAGGTCTTTCTGCGTATAGCCTAAAAGCTCTTCCGCGCGCGGATTAGTCTTGAGGACATTTCCCTGCGGATCGACAAGGATCAGGATGTCCATCATCTTCGATGTGATCTCGTCCGTGACGATCTCCGGCGTCAGGTTCATCAGCCTGTACCGGATGATCGATATCCATATCCCGAACGCCCATACCCCGAAGAAGATATGCCCGAGCGGCGGGATGTCCCACCCGAGCGCCGACGAGAAGTAGTTCGACAGAAAGGTCAAAACCGTGCTGATCAGGATAGTGACGATCATAATAACGGTCTGGATGCGGATCTTCACGCTGTTCCTGTTCTGACGGAGCCACCGCAGGAGCATGACGATACCCGTGACCGCGAACGACAACTGGAAGAGGTTATACGCGATCACCCACGGATCGGACGAGTTGACCAGTTCCTTCCACCCGTATGAAGCGGGGATAAAGCCGTAGGCGTAGAGTGCCCCGGATAGCGAGAGGGAGAGGAAGATCATTCCGGGGATGTAGAACAGCACCGGCAGGAGGATATGGAACTTGCGGGGACGTTTCCGTGTGAGGACGAACCAGAGATGAAATCCGGCCGCCGAGGCGAGATTCCAGCCGACCGCCGAGAAGCGGTACCATGACAAAACCTCGGCCATATCCGCCGCGGAGAAGATAAACGTGTATCCGAGCGCCCATGCGGCAAGGAGGAGGGAGAACACGGCGAATATCTGATTCGCGCGGTTTTTCCATCCGCGGAACAGAGCGAAAATAGAAAGAAACAAGTAGAAGATCACGAAGGTGAAGGATAGAAGCGATAACAGCAGTTTCATTCGCGCCCCTCGTTCGGCTATATTTTAACATATAACCGACCCGAGTCAAACAAAAAACGAAGGGTTTGCGGAGTTATTTTTTACTTTGTATGACACGCAGGGAGAGCCTGTGCTCGAACTTCTTTGTGAGGAAATCTTCGCCGAATTGCTTTTTCATCTCGGCCTCGATCTCCCGCATAATCGCGTCGTGAGCGTTCCTGTCTATCCGAATCTGCGAGGAACGGGTGGCGTCGCCGATCTGCCGCCATGATCGCGCGATCAAGTCGGGTTCGTCGAAATGTAGGCGGGAATCGTCGATAGCGCGGTAGTTCCCGAAAACCTTTTCCAGCCCCGGCAGAAAATCGTCCCTGCCCCATCCGGGGGACTTGACGAGGCCGATTTTGCGCTCGTCCGCAAGCTTGTTGTAGAGTGAGTCCATCACTGAGGACGGGCTTTTTCCGGCGTCGTGGAACTCCGGGGTCTGTGTGAGGAACGAGCCGCCGGGTTTCAGGACGCGCCAGATCTCAGATGCCGCCTTTTCCGCATCCTTGATCAGGTGCAGGACGTGGAACGCCGTCACTATATCGAACATATTGTCCGGGAACGGCAGGTCGAGGGCGTTACCGCGGATAGGGACGATATTTTTTATCTTTTCACTTTCGGCCTTGGCGATAAGGAGCTTCAGCATTCCTTCGGAGATGTCGCATGCGTAAACCGTTTCCGCGAATTTCGCGAACCGGACGCTGAAAATGCCCGTACCCGCTCCGAGGTCGAGGATGAGCGGTTTCGGCGGCATCATCTCGCGCAGGACTTCCGTCAGGCGGTCGAGAAGGAGCGGGTTGCCGTAACGGGTGTCGTCGTAGTCGGCGGCGATAGTATCGAATCCGATGTACTCCAGCCCGTCCGCGCCCTCGGCGATATTCGGGGCGTCTGTCAGGCGCAGGATACCGTCGCGATGCTCGTAGACAATCCCGCAAGCCCCGCAGACATAAGTTCCATCGAGAGTCTGTTTACATTGGGGGCAATAGATGTCCGGCATAGGATTCTCCTTGAAGAATATTCTATCGTGTAAAATATTTCCTTGCAAATATGTCACCGGAATGCGGTTTTTGCGTATCAAACATATAAAAAAAGAGGGGGTGACAAATGATCGAATCTGAAGATAGTCGGACGAAGAGGAAGGAATTTCTCACGTTATTTATTATTTCCGTCGTGACGGCTGCGTTGTTTACGTTATTCAGCTTCGTAAGCACGGAGTTGAGCACGGGGGTGTTTGTCTGCCGGATACTCGACGTTTTTTCGAGCCTGATCTTTTCCGGCACATGTGTCTATCTGCTTGTCCGGCACCCGGAAAAACGGTTCCTATGGCTTTTCGGAATCGCGGGTCTGCTGATCGCAATACTCCTGTATCTCAGTCCATGTTTCTACATGTACCAAAACCAGACCGACGGTTTCAGACAGTTTTACCTAATCGGGATTTACCTGTATCTCATCGGAATGATCTATACCGGGGCCGGGAAAGACCGGACCGCGGAGTGGAAAAACTACCTGAAAGCCGCGTCGAACGGGATGATTGTCATCACGTTCCTGTTCGCGGTGATCTATTTGTTATTCCACGTCGCGGGAGAAGTATTCGCTTCGCCGTATGAAAGAGAGCTGGTGCGTTTCACCCTTCCGCTTCTGATGCTCTGCTTTATTGCTTACGGCGTCATCGATCAGGTGAACCGGAATCCGGGCGCGTTCGGAGAGCTCTCGTTTCTGCTGTCGAAGGTACTGATTCCTATCCTGCTTGCGGTTTCGGCGGGTTTTACAGTCATGGCGGCAGGAGGGGATGTGCACCGGATTTGCCTGGACAATGAAGCCGCACTGTGCGCACAGATATCGGGTTTCCTTGTTCTGCTGGCGAATATATTTTACCTGACAGGGGAGCGCGATGAGAATAAGCCCGGTGTATTCGACTATTTCGCCGCCGCGATGAATCTCTTCGCGGTGCCGTTTCAATTTCTCTTCGTGTTCATGCAGTACTCGCGGATGTTCAACTTCGGTGTTACCGCGAATCGACTGATTTATTGCCTGAACGGGACGGCGCTGATCGTCCATTTTTGTCTGACCGCCGTGTCCTACATTCTGTTTTTTCTCCGGAAAAAGCCTTACGGTTCGGTCAGGGAAACGGTGTGGCGGTACCTGATCGTCTACGCGGTCATCGGGGTGTTCGCCGCTGGAATTCTACCGTTAATTAGGCTTTAGTCATATCGTTAACTCATTACCCGGTAAGGCGTTTTTTGGCAAAAAATTATTTTTTTCTACGCTTGATATTTCTGAAAATTGCTTTATAATTTATAATGTAAATGTGTAAAAGAGGGGACTGCAAAGGCGTAATAGGGATGGACGATACTGAAACCGGCCGAGATATTCCGTATCCGTTTTGCTCGATTCCCCATACACATTTCACTTTAACACTGCTACCCCGAATGTCCATAGGAGGAATATAAATGGCTAGAGACGATTATAAGCGCACGGAAATTAACGGTATTAAATACTACGGGAAGCACCTGATGCTGACCGCCGTCGCGTGTAACGAGAACCTTCTCAGTATCGAGAAGCTTTCGATGTTTGTGAAGGAAATGATCCCCAAGATCGATATGGTTTCCTTCGGCGATCTGGTAATCCACCGTTTCGGCGAGGGCAAGGAAGTCGGTATCTCCGCCGTGCAGTTAATTGTGACGAGCGCGATCACGATCCACACCAACGACGGAGCGCGCGATATGTACCTCGACGTTTTCAGCTGCAAGTGGTACGATGAAAATATTATCGTAGATATGGTAAAGGAGTTTTTCGCTCCAGAAAGTATGCACGTTGCAAACGTATTAAGGAGGTAAAAGAAATGTCGGAAGACATGCAATCGAACCGATTTTACCCGGAAGACATGGATCCTTTCCCGAACGAACCCACGCGGGAAAAGTTCAGAATTGTAAAAACTGACGACAAGGGCGAAGGTATCGTAGCGCTCGTCAGCTTTCATCCCGGGGAAATAGCTTTCCGGTTTCAGGGTGAAGTCAGGACTGAAATGACCTTGTTTACCCTGCAAATCGAGCCCGGACTGCATCTTCACGATCCCCATTTTATGGGGAAGGTTCTTCATAGCTGCGACCCGAATCTGTCCTGTAATATGAGGACACTGACCTTTACCGTGCTCCGAGACATTCACCCGGGGGACTATCTCACAATGGACTACGAAGAGACCGAAGATGAACTGTGGCGTTTCTTCGATTGCCAGTGCGGCTCTCCGAAATGCAAAGGGGTGATAATGGGCAAAAAGTACCGCCAACAGATTGCATCTGAAAAACAGGCCGTATTAGCGGAATAACAAAATCAACAGAGAGCGTGAGAGTATCACGCTCTCTTTCTTTGCCCCGGATATTTGACAACTATGGAAGAAATTGTATAATTAAGGGCTGTAAAGCGATGGGGGAGGCTCTATGCCGAATTATCGTCTGATTACCCGCAGCGACTTCGACGGTCTTGTCTGCGCGATCCTTTTTAAAGAACTCGACATGATCGACCGGATTCTGTTTGTCCACCCGAAGGACATGCAGGACGGTAAGGTCGAAGTGGCGCCCGACGATATCGCGACCAATCTGCCGTATGTCCCGGGGCTCTTTCTCGCGTTCGACCATCACCTGAGCGAGACCCTCCGTATCGCCGGGCATCCCGCAAACCATATCATCGATCCTAACGCCCCGTCGGCGTCGCGCGTGGTCTACGAGTACTACGGCGGGAAGAAACGCTTCCCGCATGTCTCGGACGAGCTTATGGACGCTGTCGACAAGTCCGACTCCGGCCAATTCACCCAGCAGGAAGTCCTTTATCCCAAGAAATGGGTGCTCCTGAACTTTATCATGGATCCCCGTACAGGCCTCGGGCGTTTCAAGAATTTCCGCATCTCCAATTACGACCTCATGATGACCCTGATCGAGCATTGCCGGAACCACGGGATTGAAGAAATCCTCCAGCTCCCCGATGTCGAGGAGCGGATCGAACTTTACTTCGAACAGGAAGAGAAGTTCAAGGAACAGATTCGCCGCTGTTCCACATTGAAAGATAACCTCGTCATCCTCGATCTCCGCGACGAATCGATTATCTACGCCGGGAACCGTTTCATGATCTACGCCCTCTACCCGATCGTCAATATCTCGATGCATGTCATGAAGGGCAAGATGGGTCAGAACACGGTATTCGCGGTGGGGAAATCGATTTTCAACCGGACGTCTCGCACCGATATCGGCAAGCTGATGCTGAAGTACGGCGGCGGCGGCCATGCAAACGCCGGAACCTGCCAGGTCGATAACGATGTCACCGATAAGGTGATGAACGAACTGATCGACTCGATCACCCAAGACGGATAAAACACCGATCCGGTCTAAAACCGATTTTCAGAATACCCCCGTATTCCGTTACTATTCATTTTCCGAATCGTATTAATATGAAACCGTTAACGGAGGGCGATCATGAAAAAAGATGTTTTTACCATAAAACCCGAAACCCAAATCTCGAAGTACCGCATGAAATCCGCGAAATCGCTGAAAAATCTAACCGCGGCTGTGATCGCCGCCGGGTTGCTCATGATACTGGGAAACGGTCTTAACGGGCAGTCCGAACCGGAAATGGGGATTGTCGCATATAACCCGCAGATAAACACGGTTAAGGAATTTCAGGAAATCGCCAAGCCGATCATGGAATCCCACTTCATTCAAAAAATCACGAAGGATGTCCCGGTAACGATCCAGTCCAAAAAGGGCGAGGTGAAGTTTACCGCCGAGCTGTACAACAAGGATAAAAAGATCGCCGTCGAATGGGTGAATTACGACCCCAAGAAAATCGGTGCGGGTGATAACAAGTATCTCGATTCCAAAGAAATCTCATCGATCTCCAACTACCATTGCGGAAACGAGTTTGTCATCCTGATCTACGGGAAGGACTACGAGAGCGTTCAGCAGGAATTCGATACATATTTCGAATGGTACAAAAAGGAATATTCGGTAAAAAAGCCCGTGAAGGATTAAGATACCTATCATCTCATCCATCCTTTTCTTTTAACACTACTTTGCTTACCCATGTGGCGCGAAACCGACCGGATCGAAGATAATTCCCGGCATTTTCCCCCATCCTTAGACATTTTCACGGAAATCCGTTAAAATATACCGCGTTAATGCCGTACAGGAGAGGAAAATGACAAGAGACATCGATATGGTCCGGAAGTTTTACGCGGGTCTGCGCGATAAGGTCGAAGGCGCGAAGAAGGCGCTCGGGCGTCCGTTGACGCTGACCGAAAAAATCCTTTACTCCCATCTCGCGGAGAAACCGAAGGGCGAACTCAAGCGAGGGTCGGACTACGCCCTGCTCAATCCCGACCGTGTGGCGATGCAGGACGTGACCGGACAGATGGCGCTTTTACAGTTTATGACCGCCGGGCTGAAGAAGACCGCTGTGCCCGCAACTGTTCACGCAGACCACCTGGTCGAGGCGTGCTACGGCGCGCGCGAAGACCTCCGCAACGCGCTCGATAACAATAAAGAAGTCTATTCCTTCCTCGAAAGCATCACAGCGAAATACGGGATCGGGTACTGGAAGCCCGGAGCCGGGATCATTCACCAGATCGTGCTCGAGAACTACGCGTTCCCGGGCGGACTGATGATCGGAACCGACTCGCATACCCCGAACGCGGGCGGCCTCGGTATGATGGCCGTGGGTGTCGGGGGCGCGGACGCCGTCGATGTGATGGCGGGGATGCCGTGGGAGCTCCAGATGCCGAAAATCTACGGGGTGCGCCTCAAGGGTAAGCTCCGCGGGTGGACGTCGCCCAAGGATATTATTTTGCACCTGCTCGGTCTCCTGACAGTAGAGGGCGGTACGGGCGCGGTGATGGAATACTTCGGCGAGGGGACGGTGGGTCTCTCTGCTACCGGCAAGGCCACTGTCGCGAACATGGGCGCGGAACTCGGCGCGACCGCTTCGTTGTTCCCGTTCGATAACAAGCACACCGAGTACCTCAACGTCACCGGGCGCAAGGATGTCGCGTTGATGGCGAACGGCCTCGCGGACTGTCTTGCCGCCGACTCGCAGATTTACCAGAACCCTGAGAAGTATTACGATAAAGTGATCGAGATTGACCTCGGTACGCTCGAACCCTATCTCAACGGGCCGTTCACGCCGGACAAGGCGTGGCCGATCTCCAAGATGAAGGACGCGGTGAAGGAAAACGATTATCCCGCGCAGTTATCCGCCGCGCTCCTCGGGAGCTGTACCAACGCGAGCTACGAGGATATCGATAAAGCGGCGCAGATCGCGAAACAGGTGCTAGACAAGGGGCAGAAAGCTCGTTCGAAGTTCTATATCTCTCCCGGTTCGGACAGTGTCCGCGCGACGGTCGAGAAGGAGGGACAGCTCGCTATCCTGAAGAACTTCGGCGCGACTATCCTCGCCAACGCCTGCGGGCCGTGTATCGGGATGTGGAACCGAAAGGACATGCCGATGGGGATGGCGAACACGATCGTGACGTCGTTCAACCGGAATTTCAAGAAACGCGCCGACGGCAATCCCGCGACCTACGCGTTCGTCTCCACCCCGGAGATACTGACCGCGATGGCGGCGGCCGGGACGCTCACCTTTGACCCAACGAAAGATAAAATATCCATCCGATACGGCGAAGAGGGCTTTATGCTCGTCCCGCCCGTTCCGCGCGAGACCCCTGCGAAGTTCGAAGCCGCCGAGATCGGCCTGATCGAACCCCCTGCCGACGGTTCGGGGATCGAGGTTAAGATCGATCCGTCGAGCGAAAGGCTCCAGATGCTCGAGCAGTTTCCTGTCTGGGACGGAAAGGACATTGTCGACGCGCCGGTGCTGATGAAGATCAAGGGAAAATGTACGACAGACCATATCTCGCCCGCCGGGGAATGGCTCAAGTATAGAGGACATTTGCGGAATATCTCGCGGAATATGTACCTCGGCGCCGTGAACTCGTTCACGGGCGAAGCGGGCAAGACGAAGAGCGTCCTGTCCGGCAAGGAAGGTACTCCCGCCGAGATCGCGGGCGAGTACAAGGAAAACGGGATCGGATGGGTGGTGATCGGCGACTCGAATATCGGCGAGGGCTCGTCGCGCGAGCACGCCGCGATGGAACCGCGTTACCTCGGGTGTCTGGCCGTGATCGCGAGGAGTTTCGCCCGGATCCATGAGACCAACTTGAAGAAGCAGGGCATCCTCGCGCTGACATTCGCGGACACAGCCGATTACGATAGAATACAGGAAGGCGACCGTCTGAGTATCCCGGGGCTGAACACGCTTGCGCCCGGACGGCAGTTGACCCTCGAAATCGCGCATTCCGGCGGCGGAAAGGAAACCGTGACGCTCAACCACACGTTCAGCGCGAACCAGATCGAATGGTTCAAGGCGGGGAGCGCGCTCAATTTGATCGCGAAAGCGGCGAAATAACGCGTGTTTTCTTGTGTTTTCGGGGAATAGTTCTATAATATAGTCGATATAATGATGTTCCGTTAGGGGTGCCCGGAAGGGCTGAGAGCATACCCTTAAACCTGATCCGGTTCGTACCGGCGGAGGGAAACGGTTTTGATAAAAAACCACGACCGGCGCCAGCCGGTTTTTTTTATCGGATAATTGATGAAAGAACCGTAAAAGTTTTTTCGGAGGGGCTATGATATCTGTCAGGATAAACGGCGAACAGAAAACGATAGAGCAGTCGAATGTCGCGGAACTAATCGAAGCGCTCGGCTATGCTCCCGATAAGGTCGCCGTGGAGTGCAATATGGTGATTCTCGGCAGGAATCTCTGGAGCGGGACAACTCTCCGTGACGGAGATATCCTCGAGATTATCGGTTTCGTCGGAGGCGGATAAATGGACGACATACTTAGGATTGGCGGAAAGGAATTCCGCTCACGTTTTTTCCTCGGAACGGGCAAGTTTTCGAGTTCGAAGCTGATTCCCGACGCGGTACGCGCGAGCGGGAGCGAGCTTGTGACAGTCGCGGTGCGCCGTGTGGACCCGTCCGCCAAAGAGGAAAACATGCTGAACTTCATCCCGCAGGGGGTGACTGTGATGGCAAACACGTCGGGCGCGCGTAACGCTCTCGAAGCGGTGCGCATCGCGAGGATATCGCGCGAGCTCGGTTGCGGGAACTTTGTTAAGATCGAAGTGATCCGCGATAACAAGTACCTTTTCCCCGACAACGAGGAGACTCTCGCGGCGACAAAAACGCTCGCGGCGGAGGGTTTTGTGGTGATGCCGTACATCCTGCCCGACCCCGTCCTCTGCAGGAAGCTCGAGGACGCCGGGGCGGCGAGTGTGATGCCGCTCGGGTCGCCTATCGGGACGAACAAGGGGATCAGGACGCGCGAACTGATCGAGATCATAATCGAGAACTCGAACGTGCCGGTAGTGGTGGACGCCGGGATCGGACTGCCCTCGCACGCCGCCGAGGCGATGGAAATGGGTGCGGACGCTGTGCTGGTGAACACAGCTGTGGCGACCGCCGAAAATCCCGTCCTGATCGCGGAAGCGTTCGCGCTGGGTGTCCGCGCGGGACGGCTCGCGTTTCTGGCGAACGCCCGCAGCCCGTTGAACGAAGCCTCCCCGAGTTCGCCGTTAACGGGTTTTCTGGGCGACGCTGACGGGTATTAGAAGCGGTACTGTAGACCCATGAGACTTTTCTGTAGATATGCTATAGTTCGACTTACTCACTATGACAAAAGTGAAAATCGGTCAAATAATTGGAATAAATCCGTCATGGTGAGTTTACCGAATCATGATGGGTAAAATAACATAGGAATAGTTTAAAAATTATGATGATTTAAGAAAACCTATGAGTTCATTCTTACTTTCTTTCTGAGCGGGCAGAAAGAAAGTAAGCAAAGAAATACCCGCCGCGCTAATAAAGCTTAGGAGAAGAGCCGGAAAATCCAGAAAAGACATAACTCCTCCCTTCGGTCGTCGGACAAATGCCTTTTCTTTGGATTTTCCGGGGGTTTAAAGCGCTTTAGAGTGCGCGGACAAAACAGCCAACTTCAATCATGTAGTTATGACTTCGGCTGTTCGAACCCCACCGCTATGCCATGACTTCTACAAAGCGGAACGGCCAGAAACGCCGATGTTCGAAGCGCGACTTTCTAACGCTTCTTTTGGTGGTTAACCGCGAGTTTCGGCGTTTCCCGTTTCGCGCCCCTCTTCTTTGGAATGGCATCAGGCGGGGAACCTCTTTCTTTGGTTCTTTCTTTCTGGGTTTGAAGAAAGAAAGAACAGATGGTTTTACATCCATGGAAAGTTTATAAAATTACCTATATTTTAGATGAGCTGAGGAAGACGATGGAGTAGAAATGAAAATCTTAGAACAGATAAAATCTTGGAACAGGTACGATTTTACTGGCGCGGCGGCAAAGATGACCGGGCGCGATGTCGAACACGCGCTTTCCGCCGAACGGGTGGACGAACAGGGACTGCTCGCGCTTCTCTCCCCCGCCGCGCGGGATTACTTCGAGCCGATGGCGGTGAAGGCCCGCGATATCACCCTGCGCCATTTCGGCAGGACGATCCAGCTTTATATCCCCCTCTACCTTGCGAACTACTGCTCGAACTCGTGCACCTACTGTGGATTCAGCGCGAAGAACAAGATCGGCAGATCGAAGCTGACTATGGACGAGATCGAGGGTAACGCGGCCGAGATCGCAAAGACGGGGATGAAGCATATTCTGATTCTGACCGGTGAATCCCGCGCCGAAAGCCCGCCGGAATACATTATCGACGCAGTGAAGATACTGCGGAAGTATTTCGTTTCGGTGTCGATCGAGGTTTACCCGATGGAGACGGACGAGTACCGGATGCTGAAAGACGCCGGAGTGGACGGGTTGACGATCTACCAGGAAACCTACGACCCGGGAGTCTATTCCGAGGTGCATCCGGCGGGGAAAAAACGCGATTACGCGTACCGGCTGGGCACTCCCGCGCGCGGCGCGGAAGCGGGATTCCGGTGGGTGAATATCGGGGCGCTCTACGGGCTTGCCGAACCCGCGAAAGAATCGTTCATGTCCGCCCTCCATGCGAAATATCTCCAGAATAAATACATCGATACTGAAATCAGTCTATCGTTGCCCCGGATGAACGAGGCTGAGGGCGGCTATCATGCGAAATATACCCTCGACGACCGCGATTATGTAAAGACGATGCTCGCGTTCAGGATATTTCTCCCGCGCGCGGGGATAACCCTGTCCACACGTGAACGCGCGGAGTTCCGCGACAGGCTTCTCCCGCTCGGTATCACCCGGATTTCCGCCGGGTCGATGACCACGGTCGGGGGGTATGACGTTCAGAGCGCGGACGTGCCGCAGTTCGAGGTCTCCGATTGCCGGAGCGTGGACGAAGTGGTGAAGGCAATCGCGGAGAACGGCTACGAACCGGTATTCCAGGATTGGGTAGCAATATGAAGGTGGGGATAGCCGGAGCGGGCGGGCTTGGGAGCAATATCGCGATGCATCTCGTCCGCGCGGGGGTGTCCGGCATCGTGATCGCGGACTTCGATGTGGTGGAGGAAAGCAACCTGAACCGTCAATTTTACTTCCGCGACCAGATCGGGATGAAAAAAACCGACGCGATCATAATCAACCTGAAACGCATCGATCCCGGCGCGGATATTACCGCAGTCGATATTAAGCTG
This sequence comes from Spirochaetes bacterium GWF1_51_8, assembly GCA_001829415.1. Lineage (GTDB taxonomy): Bacteria > Spirochaetota > Brevinematia > Brevinematales > GWF1-51-8 > GWF1-51-8. Next base: position 9,007 of record MIBE01000020.1, on the reverse strand, counting down.
GATAGCGATAATATCGCGGGGGTGTTCGCGGAGTGCGGGATTGTCGCGGAAGCGTTCGATAAGGCGGACTGCAAGGCGATGCTGCTGAACGCGCTGGGCGGCGCCGGGAAGAAGATAGTCGCCGCGTCGGGGGTCGCGGGGCTACATACCGACGGGATACGGACGCGGCGGTTCGGGGAAAACATTAAAATTATCGGGGATTTTGTCTCGGATAACACGCAAAAGCCGCTCTACTCCGCGAAGGTCGGGACGGCGGCCGCGATGATGTCCGGAATTATCCTCGAATGGATGGGGTACGCTGATGAAAAATAAAATTTTACCGCACGGGGTTTACACGATCACGGCGGAACAATATTCCGGCGGGCGGAAAAATACCGAAGTCGCGCTGGCGATGGCCGTGGGCGGGGCGAAGGTGCTCCAATACCGGCAGAAGGCCGGGAAAACCCCGCGCGAGATGCTCGAGGAATGCCGCGAAATCCGCAAAATAACCCGCGATTACGGGGTGATCTTCATAGTAAACGACTATATCGATATCGCGATACTTTCCGACGCGGACGGGATTCATATCGGGCAGGACGATCTCCCGCTGAGCGAGGTGCGCAGGCTCGCGCCGGAGATGATAATCGGGGTTTCCACCCATTCGCCGGAACAGGCGCAGGCCGCTTTGCGCGAGGGCGCGGACTATATCGG
>MIBE01000020.1:5173-8308 GCA_001829415.1 Spirochaetes bacterium GWF1_51_8 | reverse complement strand
GTTATACGAAACCCATACCAAGACGGACGTGATTGCGCCGGTCGGGCTAGAGTACCTCGAATATGTCGCGGCGAATATCAGGATGCCTTATGTCGCGATAGGCGGGATAAAGATGCATAACCTGCGGGATGTGCTCGAGCGCGGGGCGAAAACGGTCGCGATGGTGACTGAAATTGTCGAAGCGGGGGATATCGCGCAGCAGGTACGTGATATCAGGCGGATAATGGAAGATTACGGGATTACTGGGTGAGTATCGTCTTGCCGGGCAGGTAGCTCTTCAGTTCGACGTCGAAATTAATGCTCTGCGAGGACGCGGAGTAGGACGGCACCTTCAGCAGGATGGGAATCATTTCCGGCGTGTTCAGGATACTGACCTGAAAATTCATCCCGCCGACTTCCTCGAGGTAAATCACGCCCTTCTGTTTACCCTTGAAACTGATGGTCTTATATTGAGGCTTGAACACCGTCTTGGTGGGCGTCTCGCCGAAGAGGTACATGATCTCGATATTCAGCTTGTTATTGATATAATAATCGTAATCGATCAGGCGGACGAACTGGATGAGCGCGTAGAAATTCAGGATAGTCTGTCCCTCGTACTTGATAACCGTCGTACCGCTTCCGCCCTTATCGTGCTTATACTCGATCTTTCCGGGATAGAACGTAAAAAACATGTGGTCGATCCATTCGCCCTCTTTGATCCATTTTTCGTTATATACCGGGGTAATATCCTTCGGCAGGAAGTAGGTGATCTCGCGGTCGTTCAGGTTATACACCGACGAGACGAACTGAGAGGACTTGATGGAACCACTGCCGACAATCACCTGCTTGCCCTTGAATTCTTTTTTCGAATCGATGGTGATGATCTGGTCGCCCAGATACGCGCCGAGCGCGGATACGGAATAGATCAGCTTTTCGCCGAGTTTCAGGGGATAATTTTTCGATAGCTTAATTTCAGAAAAACCGGGGATAAAAAATAGGGTAAGCAGCAGAGAGACGAGTAGAAACCTCATTTTTTCTTGCTCTCTTTAAGTTTTATGAGTTCTCCGCGAGCCATTTCCTCGACAGCCTCATGGGCGTCGTTGATCTTGTCTCGTTCGATTATCTCGCGGCGCATCAGTTCTTCGACCATCTCATGCGCGCGGTTAATCATATCCTTCTCGATCAGCGCTTTCCGCTGGAGTTCCTCGATTATCTGGTGCGCCTGGTTGATTTTGTCCTCGTCGATCATCTGCCTTCGGGATAGTTCCTCGACAATTTCATGCGCGTTGATGATCTTATCGCGGTCGATCAGTTCCTGCCGAGCTAATTCTTCGACTATTTCATAAGCCTGGTTCGTCATATCTTTATCGAGAAGTTCGTGCCGCGCGAATTCCTCGACAATCTCGTGCGCGCGGTTGATTTTATCCATCTCGATCAGTTCTTTACGCGCGAGCTCCTCGACCATCTCGTGGGCTTCGTTCAGACGGTCGAGATCCTGCAATTCCTGCCGCGCGAGTTCCTCGACCCGTTCGTAGGCGCCCTTGATCTGGTCGTCGAATACCCGTTCGTCGCGGACAAAGTCCTGTAACGATTCGTATGCCTTGATGATTTTCAGGAGATCGATCATCTGGTGACGCTTCCAGTCGTCGAGCGCTTCGTATGCGCGAAGCATTTTATCGTCGATAATCCGTTCCTTACGGTGGAATTCCTCGATACGTTCGTAGGCCTCGAGAAGTTTCAGAATATCGGAAATAGAGGTTGCGTAACCCACGGTAGTCTCAAGTTTTTTCGCAAGCCCGATGTCGTCGACCAGTACGATCTTCGATTCGTGCTTTTCCTTAATCATCTCCTGCCGCGCGAGTTCCGCGACCACCTCGAACGCGCGGGTGATATGATCCCGGTCAATCAGTTCCTTGCGGGCGAGCTGTTCGACCACCAGATGGGCGTTGATCGCCTGATTGGCGTCCTTCAGTTCCTTGCGGGCGAGTTCGAACGCGCTCTCGAACGCGTCTATCGTTTTATCTTTTTGGATTTGTTCGTTACGGCTGAGTTCTTCGGCGATCTCCATCGCTTTGATAGCCTGATCTTTACTTAGAAGTTCCTGACGGGCGAGTTCCTCTACCAGTTCGTGAGCGCGGATTTCCTTCTCACTATCCATTCGTTCTTTACGCGACATTTCCTCGACCACTTCATGCGCGCGGAGGGCGTTGGTCTTATCGAGGAGTTCCTGACGGGCGAGCTCTTCCACCAGTTCATATGCCTGAAGCGCCGCGTCCTTCTGGATCATATCCTTACGCGCCATTTCCTCGGCAATCTCATGCGCGTTCAGCATCTCGTCGCGCTCCATGAGTTCCTTACGGCTGAAATCGGACACGCGTTCGTACATGAATATTATTTTATCCGCTTGTTCGAGCTTCTTTTTTAGTTCAGAGTTTTCTTTCTTCATTTCTTCGAGCAAATGTTTCCTGTCAAGGATGCTCATGGGAAACCTCCCTGAGTATATATTCCTTCGTGTAATACGATAGCATATAACAGATTTCCATTTTTAGCAACTATTTTTTTGTATCGCCGGAAATTAAACGATGAACATCGCGTCCCCGTAACTATAAAACCTGTAACGCTGTTCTATCGCCTGACGGTACGCTTCCTTCGTAAATTCCATCCCCGCGAACGCGTAGACCAGCAGGAGCAGAGTCGAACGCGGCATATGAAAATTCGTCACCAGCGCGTCCATCGCCTGAAACTCATACGGCGGCGAAATCATCAATCCGGTGTACCCGGCGAAGGGTTCCCACCCCCGCGACGCCATTGTCTCGAGAGAACGGGCGACTGTGGTGCCGACTGCGATTACCCGCCCGCCCTTTTTCCGCGTCCCGCGTATCAGTTCGATCGTTTCACTTGGCACTTCCACCCATTCCCGGTGAATTTTAAACTCGCCGACCTCGGTATCCATCGGCTTAAACGTGCCCGGCCCTACATGCAGGGTAACATACCCGAATGTGAGGCCTTTATCCTGTATATTATCGATCAGCTGCCTCGAGAAGTGAAGCGACGCGGTAGGCGCGGCGACAGAACCGGGCAGTTTCGCGAACAGCGACTGATACCATTCGTCATCCTCGGGAAACTGCGCGGGAAGATGCATCGTTTTCCGCTTAT
>MIBE01000020.1:4311-5132 GCA_001829415.1 Spirochaetes bacterium GWF1_51_8 | reverse complement strand
ATATCCTCAGGCGTCAGCTCGCGTTCGAACTCCAGCAGGAAATCCCCGTCGCTGTCGCGGCTCCCGACAACGGCGCGGGTTTCCCCGAAGTGCAGGACAGTCCCCGCAGGGTGCTTGCGCGAGTTCCGTAAAAGAATCTTCCAGACACGCTCTCCCGCGCGTTCGACCAGCAATACCTCGGTCTTCCCGCCGGTGTCACGGGTTCCGAACAGGCGGGCTTTAATGACACGGGTGTTATTGAATATCAGGCAGTCGTCCGGGCGAAGGTAGTCGAGTATCGACGTGAACGATTGATGGGCGATTTCCCGTGACGCGCGGTTCAGCACCATCAGCCGGGAGGAATCCCTGCGGGATACCGGTTTCTCGGCGATCAAGTCTTCGGGAAGGGGATAATCGAGGTCTGATAACCGGACAGGTGGATTCATGCGGCGAAAGCCTTAGACATCGAGGCTTTCGAAGATGTGGGTTGTATAGGCTTCCACGTCGGAGAGTTTGAACGGCTCCTCATGTCCGGGGTAGATGGTTATATCGTGAGGGAGTTTGAGCACTTTTTTCAGCGAGTTTTCCAGCTTTTTAGCGCTTCCGCCGGGGAAGTCCGTCCTGCCGACCGAACCGTTGAAGATCAAATCTCCCGAGAAGAGTACCTTTTTCGCTTCGTTATAGAGCGCGATACTGCCCTCGGTATGCCCGGGGACATGCATTACCCTGAACGCGTAGGTTCCGATCTCCAGCACCGTGTTCTCCTCGTGGATAACTATATCGGCGGGTACGGATATCACGGGGTCGACAAACAGGGTGGACATGTTCGCCGCGGGGTCGGT
>MIBE01000020.1:283-4305 GCA_001829415.1 Spirochaetes bacterium GWF1_51_8 | reverse complement strand
ATGCGAGTCCTTCTCATGGATCACCAGTTCGGCGCCGGTACCGTTCTTCAGGAACGTATTACCGCCTAGGTGGTCGAAATGCCCGTGGGTGTTCACGATATATTTAAGACGCATCCCCCGGATAACCGACATGATCTCTAAAGAATTTACCCCCGGATCAATCACCATAGCTTCTTTCGCGTCCGGGTCGATTACGACATAACAGTTTACGTCGAACGGACCCATCCCGATACGGACTATTTTCACAGTAGTCTCCGTCAGAAAAAGTGTATTAAATATTATAATAGGCGGGCTAAAATATCAAGAAAATAAGGGTTAGACGGGGTGGAAAACGGAATATTTATGACTTTCCCGTGATTAACTCGTAAACCAGTTCGACAAGCCCGTTCATTTCTGTTTTAGAGAGGGATTTTTCTCCGGTGACAATCGTACGCTTCCACATCATATCCCCGATGCCCCATAGCAGAAAAATCAGCGTATCGAGGCGGTGTTCCGGTATCTCTATTTTACTGATGCCCAGGCTTTGCTGAAGGATTCCCTTGATAATCCCGCCGCTTTTTAGGTAAATACTGCCGAGCGCTTCTCTGATATCGTCGTCCTCTACCTCGGAGAACGCTTTATAGAGGATTTTGTAAAGCCCGCTTGCCTCGGCATGACGGATATAGAAATTATCCCCAAGTACGCGGAGATTGGATTTCAGGTCCGCGTCGGGGGACACACCGTCGATAAAAAACTCCGCCATCCGTTTACTGATATACTGGAGAACCTCGATAAATAAGTCCCGTTTATTCTCGAAATACCGGTAAATCGTACCCTCGGCGATACCCGCTTTTCGCGCAATCTCTGAGGTGGTCATGTTCTGGTAATTCTGGTGATTGAGAATATCGATCGCGGTTTGAAGGATTAGTTCACGTTTATTATCGGATGCCATAGAGTGTCCTTATTTTGCCGATTTATCCTTGATAAATTCGATGACCTGCACGAGTTGATTATTGCTGTCATATACCGGGATGCCCCGAATCTCGATTATATGGGGCTTTCCGGTTGAGTCGTTAACGGAATGCTCGAGTATGACCTCTTTCCCGGTGGTGCGGATAGTATCGATCGTGCACTCAAGCCCCGAACTCCCGCATGGGATACTTAGGTCGTTTATTAACTGATAGCAATGCGACGGTTCGGTAAAATTATCGGTCAGATCGTGACGGTTCGTCATATCGACCGAATAATCCTCGACATTGATAACGAAGAACGGGAAATCGAGCGCGCCCATGGCGGTATATAGTACTGCGTTTTCCTTGGACATCGTTTCGTTCTGCTTCTGTAGCTCGAAATCCTTCCGTTCGATTTCCATCTGGAAGATATACCGCCTGAACGCTTTACTGATAAGATGGGGCAATATCCGCAGGTAGTTGTAGTCGGGGTCTTTCAGGAACACCTCGACCTCGTCGAACTTCAGTACGCCGGAAATATCCTCGCGGGACAGGTCGCTGGTCAGGAATATTATAGGGGGCAGAACCTCAATCCTGTCGAGGAACGCCAACAGGAGTTCGAATAACTGGGCGGATAACGGGTCGATATCCATTATCAGCACGCGGCAGTCGTTATGAACGAAATGAGTAACCACATCCTCGTCCGCGGGAAGAAAAACCGGTATCAGATCGGGAGACTGTAACGCATTGGCATATTTATCTTGATCATCCCCCGGAATCGCAAGCAGTATCTTATGAGCGTCTTTTTTCAGCATGATAAAACCCCTTACACCCCGGTAACATATTATTGTAAGACTACAGGGATAAAAACGCAAAAAACTCCCACAGAACAAACATAATACTTTTCAAATATAACGGAATGCTCTATAATATTTCGTGTATGGAGGAATGATATGGGTAAACTCAAATTGGAACTTTCCCCGGTAGGAACCATGTTGTTCAACGAGGCGATAGCAAAATCGCTGACCGAGATTCAATCGTTCAAACGGGTGCGTACTAAATTCTTCTATCTTGTCTCCGAGGGCGGAAATATCGACTGCATCGAACTGCGGCAGATAATCGATAACCTGGTTAAGGAATTCGGTCTGAGATTCTCCGAGGAGCACCGCGATACCGGGTATATGAGTTTCCTGAATAATAAGGCGTTCGACGTATTCAATATGCGGATTCACCGCCTGTCGCCCGACCATTACCTCGTGGTCACCCAGAAAAAGGACGGACACCCCGTATTTATCATCCACGATAAACAGATTAACCCGAAAGATAACCTGCTGATACGCTGGAACGACGAAAGTCTGACCGAAGCGTCGCAGGAAAATATCCCGTTCCATATCCCGCGTGAGATTCTGGAAATGGAGTAAGCGTACATTAACGGTGTTCTACCGCCTGTGCAGGCTCTCGAAGCAAAGCTCTTCCTCGCCGAGAATCGATTCTATCTTTGCGTAAAACTCATCCGGTTTGAACGAATCCGCGTTACGAATCAATCCGCCAGCCATCTCGGCATGCCCGCCGCCGTTACCGATACCCTCGAGTGCCTGACGTATCACCCGCGATGCGTTCCATTCGGGCACCTCGCTCCTGATGGAAACATTCACGAATTCTCCGTTCCGCGCGCATAATATCATAAAATTCACCTCGCGAAGGGCGAGAAAGAAATCGCCGAGAATCCCCAATAGGTTCTGGTTGCACCCCTGCGGGAAATAACAGAACCCGATGCGATCCTTGATCCGGATATGGTCGATAGCGTACTTATAGAAACGGAGGTCCTCGGTCTGGATATGGTTACGGAGAATCGTATTCGCGAGTTGGTGGTCGGTGAGCTCGAAAAGCCGCGCGAATATTTCGACATCATCCGGGGAGACCTTACGGGTCAATAACGCGGTATCCACCTCGAGACCGATATAAAGGGCGGTGGCGATATCCCGCGGGATAATCTCGTCCAGGTCGTGATAATAAGTCGCGATGATAGTCGAACAGGAGCCGTAGTGCGGACGGATATCGGTAAATTTCACCGATTCGGGGTTGGATACCAGGTGATGGTCGATTACCGCGATCTCGTCGCCGGGCAGGTCGGTGACATTCTTATTGCCCTTGCATCCGTCGACGATCACGATATAATCGTGTTCGAAGATTTCTATATCCCCGGCGTATACCAGCGGAATTTGAAGACGCTCGATCATCGACATCAGAGTCGGGGTCTGGATTTCCCCGGCATACACGATAATCGGGATAAACCCGCGCTGGAGGAACAAATTACGCAGAGCGAACGCCGAAGCGACCGCATCCGCATCGGGAAAATCGTGCGTCTGGATATAAAACTTCGGCGAACGCCGGAGAAAATCGATCAATTCGTTTATCATGTCTCACCCCGCGATTATTGTATCATTTACCGGCGATATGTCAATGATTTTCAGGTTATTATTCATCTCAAAGGGAACCTCCCCGAAAAATTGAAAGAACGCTTATTTTCCGTTATACTAACGAAATGATGAATTACAGGGAAAACCCGCTCCTCGAACGGTACGTCCGGGAGCTGTGGGAATGGAATAAAAAGTTCAGCCTGACCGGCGCGAAGGATACCGACACCGTATGGGAGCATATCGGGGATAGCCTCTATCTCGAGGAGTACGTGCGGAACGACCCGCGCGGGATGGCGGTAGATATCGGGAGCGGGCAGGGATTGCCCGTGGTGCCGCTAGCAGTCGCTGTGCCGGGGAAAAGTTATATCGCGGCGGAGGTGAACGACCGTAAGATAGGATTCCTCGACTGGATCGCGGCGAGCCTTTCCCTGCCGGTGGAAACAGTTAAAATCTATCCGAAGACCCTTATCGGCGGGGTATGCATGATTACCGCGAAGGCGTTCGCGCGGATAGACGAGATCGTGCTATGGCAGAAGGCGCATGCGCCGGGCGCGGAGGTGTTCTACCTCCACAAGGGTGATGAGGACAACGTGAAGGACGAGCTTTCGCGGACGGCAAAACGTTTCCCGGATTTGAAGGACGCCGTGGAACATGCGGTTATCGATAAATTTGA
>MIBE01000020.1:0-234 GCA_001829415.1 Spirochaetes bacterium GWF1_51_8 | reverse complement strand
ATTACATTCAGCACGTCGAATTCGAGGATCCCGCGAACATCCTGGAATGGGCGGCTATTCACGGGATCAAGGTCAGCGCGACCCATACCTATAAGAACGAGAAATTTCCATTATCGGAAGAATACGATTGGCTGGTGGTGATGGGCGGACCGATGAATATCTACGAGGACGACGTCTACCCGTGGCTTATCGACGAGAAGGAATTTATCAGACACGCGATCGCCGCCGGTAAGA
>MIBE01000019.1 GCA_001829415.1 Spirochaetes bacterium GWF1_51_8 | reverse complement strand
CCCTAGAGCCATTTCAAATAATTTATTTTGCATGGAGTATTATATCCCATCAATTCTGATTTATCATCTTTACCCACTCGTTTGGCGAAAGAACCATATTCTTCTTTTGAAAACAATGAGGATATCATATTAGAAAAAATTAACAACTTTTTGGTAGAAGCTGTTCAGATTATTTCAATCGGTGAATTAATTTCAATAACAAATTTTTTAAAAGCCATAGATAGATATGATAAAGCAAGTGAAATAATTAAGAAATATTTTCAGAAAAATCGAGTGAAAATTGAATCATGGGATTATATGTATTTGGATGAAGAGAATATTAATGATGAAGAAGTACTCAATCATATCAAAAGTATTATTAGTAATGTTAAAAAAGAAATAAAATTAATTGATATAGTAAAAAATATTTTCGAGCATAGAGGATATGATCAAGAAGACAAAATTATATTAGAATCTGTTACAGAAGATGAATATTTCGAATGTTTTAAGTTAATTCACGACGATAATCTAAAAGGTTACATTGATACATTATGGTTTTTTTTCAAAAGCAACGAGAGAATTTCAAAAAACATCAAGTCAGCTTTAGTGAAAATTGCTACTGAATCAAAGTTAAATCAATTTCGATTAAATGGGTTTAAAAAGCTGGTTTAATTTATACAGATACAGTAATCACCTGCCACCCGCAAACTAAAAAAGCGGCAGGATAACTGCCGCTGAGTTTGGGCGATGCTGGAATCGAGGCAGCGACTCGCGGTACGCGAGAAGTCCCCAGGATGACATGGATGTAAAAGCGTGGGGCAACAGCAAAGACGAGAAGCACGTGACCCTGATCTGTGATGCGACAGAAAAATTGAATGGGGACTGAAACTAAAAAAGCGGCAGGATAACTGCCGCTAGCGAATGGGCGATGCTGGAATCGAACCAGTGACCCCCACGATGTGAGCGTGGTGCTCTAAACCGTCTGAGCTAATCGCCCTTTTCTAATACCTGAAATGCCTGAAACCATACTTGGGTAATACTGGATCGTACCAGCGACCATCAGGATGATGGGAGTGCCGAAAAGAGCCACGGATGGCGGTTTCGGCCGACTCACCGAAGGCGGGAAGCACGTGACCCCTGAACCAGTGCCTCAAATCATATTGGGTAATACTGGATTCGAACCAGTGACCCCCTGCTTGTCGAGCAGGTGCTCTAAACCAACTGAGCTAATCACCCATAAAAATCTATCTGAAACAACTATCATTCGAACCAGCGACTCACACGATGTGAGAAGTCCCGCGATGACACGGATGTCAAGGAGCGGGGCGACTCCCTTGGATGTGAGAAGTCCCGTCCCCATTGCTTAGCAATGAGGACAAGCACCCAGCGGGATGACCCCCTGCTTGTCGAGCAGGTGCTCTAAACCAACTGAGCTAATCACCCATCGGAACGTCAATATTATAATCGATATTCCCGATAATTTCAAATAGTGAGCGCGATTTTTTTGTCAAAACGGCGAGGATAGGTTAAACTGGATGCCGTGGAAAAAACGCCGGGGGCGAAAGTGAAATTACGGATGAAACCGAGCTTTTTCTTCTATTATTTACTCATCATGGGAGCCGCGCTCGTGTCATGCGCCGGGGCTGTCCCGATAGTCGTGGACTATACCGACGACCCGGTGGTCTGGAACATCAACAAACCGTTAAAAGTCGTCTATGTCGGCTCGTTCGCGCAGACCGGTTACGACCTCGTGCTGATGGACGGCGAGAAGAAGATCGCGCTGACCAATAAGAAGTTCACGGTTACCCCGACCAATCTCACGGTCACGGCGAACTATCCCCCGGATATGCCGCTTCCTGTGGACGACGGGCTGATGCTCAAGCTGACGGTGCCGTCGATGAAATCCAATCTCTACTCCGCGACACTGATCCCGGACTTCGAAAACCCGTCGATCAAGATTCTCGCGATGTCGCCCGCGATCAAAAAGGGCGGTTCCGGGGTGGTGATCTTCGAGGCCCGCGACGCGAATATGAAAACGGTGACAATCAAGGATAACTCGAAGAAGGTGTTCTACGCCCAGCCGTTCCAGGCGGATGGGTACTATATCTGCTTTATCGGCTGGCACATGAAACAGCCCGCCTATACCGCGTCCATCTATGCCGAGGACGTGGCGGGTAATCTCAGCATGCTCCCGGTTGGGTTCAAGACGGTCGATTTCAAATACCCGGTCGGCAAGGTCGATCTCGATAAAACGTATGAGAAGGACAAGACGAAGGAGCTCGGCCTATCCGAGACCAATCTTCAGGGTGTCGATAAGTATAAAGTGATCCAACAGGAGCTTGCCGCCCAGTCGAAGGTCAATATCTCTCAACTGACATCCCTGCACCCGAAGGGTATTATAGAAGGATTCACGCTGAAAGCGTTCAAGCCGCTCCTGAAATTGCGGGGGACCTCGGCGTTCGGAAAGATACGCGAGTACTTCTTCGAGGGCGTGAAGCAGAAGGAATCCGTGCATATGGGTGTCGATCTTGCGAGCGAGCCCAAGGACAGTGTCTATACATCCAACGAGGGCGTCGTCATCTTCTCCGGGTATAACGGCGGATACGGCAACACCGCCGTGATCGATCACGGCCTCGGCATCTACACAATCTACAGCCACTGCACCGAGATACTCGTGAAGGTCGGCCAGACTGTTCACCCGGGCGATAAGATCGCGATCACCGGCAAGACCGGCGTAGCGTCGGGCGACCATCTCCATTTCGGTGTGCTCGTGCAGGGCGTCTATGTCAATAGCGAAGAATGGCTCAATCCGTACTGGATACAGACGAATGTCACCAAGGTGATCGATCAGGCTAAGAAACTGATGAAATAGCCGGGATGTCTTCTCCGGCAAAATCCGTAAAACCACAAGGCAGGCAATGTTGAAAAAGCTATCTCCGGGGCTGAAAGCGCTCGCCGCGCTGATCGTCCTCGTACTCGCCGTCACCGGGATGCGTCTGACTGCGCTCGACCGTGAGCCGCCCCGTATCGAGATCATGGCGCTCTCGCGGACGGTCAAGAACGGAGGATGCGCCGCCGTGGTGATCCATCTCGCGGAAGAGAACCCCGGCGTTATCCGGCTCTTCGATTCCGCCGGCGGGGTGTTTTTCCCGGCGGTGTTCCGGACAAACAGCTATTACCTCTGCCTGTTCGCGTGCCCGGCCGCCGAGTCGAACTACTCGCTGTGGGTGATCGCGTCCGATACGGAAGGCAACTGTGTTACAAATAAAATCCCGGTGGTGTTCGAGTATGTAGATTACCCGAAAGGCCGGGTCGAACTCAAAGGCGGGTTCGGTAACGACAAGCTCGCCGAGATGGGACTGCCGGAGTCCGGGCTTACCGGGACGAACCTCTACGCTTATGTCCAGTCCTGCTTCCTCGCGAAGACCGCCGCCGATCCGTTGAAACTCTCGCTCGGCCCTGTGCCCGCGATTCGGGGTGATTTCCGTTTTCCGGTTTTCCTGCCCCTCGCGAAACCCGTCGTGACGTCAGGTTTCGGGAAAACAAGGGAATACTATTTCAAGTGTAAAAAGATGAAGCAGAGCACGCATTACGGCGTAGACATGATCGGAACATTGCACGATACGGTTCTGTTTTCCGCCGCCGGGGAAGTCGTGTTCGCAGGGTATAACGGCGGGTGGGGGAATACCGCGATAGTCGGTCACGGCTACGGGCTTTACACCCTCTACGCGCATTGCTCCGAAGTGACTGTCACGAACAAGCAGGCGGTTTTCCCGGGGGAGAGTGCCGGGTACACCGGAGCTACCGGGGAAGTCGAGGGCGAACATCTCCATTTCGGTGTGATGGTGCAGGGGGTTTGGACAGACGGCGCCGAATGGATGAATCCGGAGTGGGTGGAGCGTCAGATCAACTCCGTGCTCGGGAAGGCATCCGCGATGATCACCGCCCGTACAGTTCAATAACCGTTCATTCCGATAATTATTCACACCATTTACTGCTTTTTGTTACGTCTGCGGCGAAAAAAGACGCGAAGAATCGCTATGAAAAATAAATCCGGGCACACTATTAGTTGAATGATTCTCAGGGATATGCTATAATTAAAATCAGGGTAATTTTAAAAAAAATCGCGGGGTCAAGGATGAAAAAGGCGGGATTTTTATTTTTAGTGTTAATAGGGGGATTGACGCTGGCCAATTGCGGCGGCGGAGTATCGGGCGCTATTAAACCTGAAGAACTGACTGCCTATCTTGAAACAGAAGGAACTGTGCTCCCATTGAAAGGGCAGATCATGGACTGGAACCTGAAGGTTCCTCTGCTTCTGACGTTGTTCCGCGAACCGGTCGAAGTCGTGACCAATAAAGGAAAGGTGAGCAAGAAGTTCCTCAAAGAAGACTTCTCGGTCATGTTGATCGCGAGCGGCGAAACTTTCCCGCTGAACACGAAGGTCGTGAAACAGGAAGAAGGCAAGGTCTCGCTCCAGATCGAATACCCAAGGGACTATGTTCCTGTCAAGGACGATAACTTCTATATCGAAATCAAATCGGCCACTCTCAATAAAAATATCGCTAAGTTCACGGTGGTGCAGGATTACCATAATCCAGTCATCAGCGTGGTCGCGCAGTCCGATACGATCAACCGCGGCGGGGCCGCCATGGTCATTTTCGAAGTCCGCGACGAGAATATCGCCGATGTCTATGTGATCGATAACCGCGGCAAGATTTTCTATCCGCAGGTTTTCCATAAAGAAGGTTATTATAGCTGTGTTATCGGATGGGACCTGACATGGTCGGAATTCAAAGCGTGGATTGTCGCGAAAGACGCGGCGGGTAACGCCTCGACAAACCGTGTGCATTTCGAAAACCAGCCCCTTCTTTCAGTCACCGGTAAGGTCGACCTCAAGCCCAGCAAGCAGTACGGGACCGGCGGCGCCGATTCTTTCTACGAGGGCGAGGGATATAAGAAAGGCCCGGTCAACTGGAGCGGCAAGGGTGAAGTCAAGTATATCGACAATAAAGAGGTGGAAGGCCAGTTCAGTGTCATGGAACTGACATGCTTCCCGCCCGAGAAGAATTTCATGGGGTTCAATCTCGTACCGTTTAAGCCGATGACCGATGAAGCCAGAATGACTTCCGATTACGGCCAGTTCCGCAACTACTACTCCCAGGGTAAACTTGTCAAACAGAGCTACCATATGGGCCTCGACCTAACCTACTATGTCAACTGCCCGATCTACAACACCAATTCCGGTACCGTGATCTACTCCGGCTACAACGGTGGTTTCGGGAACTGCCTGATAGTCGACTACGGTATGGGTATCTACGGCCTTTACGGTCACAACTCCAAGCTTTATTACGAAGCAGGCGATAAGCTCAAGGGCGGCGAAATGATCGCCAAATCCGGGCAGACCGGTATGGCGACCGGCGATCACCTCCATTTCTCCATCTTCATCCAGGGCACCTATGTGAACCCGAACGAGTGGATGGATCAGCAATGGATGAATAAGAACATCATCGAAGTGATCGATAAGGCCGAACGGATCCTCAACCTGCGCTGGTAAAAAATCAGGCTATTCTTTTGAAATATTTTCTTTTATGAATTATACTATCCGAAAGGGATCGTAACGATTCCAAAATACCATTTTCCAAAGGAGATACTATGAAAAGAGCATGGGTTGTCTTATTGTTGACTGCCGTGATAGGGTGGGTTACAGGTTACTCCAAGCCGGCCGCGTTTCTCGATGCGGTTCCGGAAGATATAGTCTGCTTCGGCGTACTACCGAAATTGGACGCGGCTCTCGAAGTGCTTGCCATGATGGAAGAAGACGCCGCCGAAGAGATCAATATGATGAAGCCGTTCATCAATTCTTCCCTTCCGTTACTGTTCTTCCTCAATAACCCCCAGATGGGTTTCGATTTTAACGAGATTTCCGAGGACGACCTGGTCATCCTCGTACCTGTCGTGTCCGCGAAGAAAAAAGACATGCTGAAATATATCGAAGATAATCTCGCGAACGATAAGATCAAAGAAAAGAACGGTGTGATACAGGCGGGCGACGTGTTTATGACATGGCTCCCGGGCGACTATCTCGCTATCGCGCCGGTCAAGGAAAATATCGATTATATCAAAAAAGCCAAGTCCGTCTCCAAGAGCAAGATCGATAACGCCAAGAATGCCGCGGAATTCACCGATACGATCGGTTCGAGTTTGGTCGCGGTATTCCTCAACGGCAAAGTGATCAACGACTCGATGGGCGGAGATTCCGGTATGATGTCGCAGTACGAGGTCGATGTCCGTTATGCGGCTGCGTACCTGACCGGCGATATCGATTTCGAGAACTATCAGCTCGGCGGAGAGATCGCTCTTTCCACCAAGCTTTTCCTGAAAGACGGCAAAGCCCTGAAGGAAATCTTCCTCATGGACGACAAAGCCGATAAGGGAATCAAGTATATTCCCGCTAAACCGATCGGTATGATCGAACTGAATATCAAGCCCGAGATTCTCTCTCTCGCTTCGATGTTCGCGATGGGAATGGTCGGGATGGATCTTTCGACCCTCGGATGGGATATGATTACCGGTAATCTTGCTTTGGCTCTTTATCCCCAGCCCGGAGAGCAGGATTTCAATGACTGCGAAATGCCTCAGATACTCGCTTTCATCACCACCGCCAAGGCTAAGGACGGCGAAGTGCTTCTTCAGAACTTCCTCACCATGTTCCAGGAAATGGAACCTTCGGTCGATCTGAACGAAGTCACCGTGAAGGGAAGCAAGGCCTACCAACTGGTCGGAACGGATAGTTCCGATGTGTACTTCATGCCTATCAGCACCGGTCTCGTGATCGCGATCGGCGAAGATGTCCTCGGATTGTATGTCGACAGCGCGAAGAAGAAAGACACCAAGGTCTATACCGCCGCGTCGAAGCAGGACCCGAAGGCGTTCTCGGTTTTGAACATCTTTATCGAGTCCGAACAACTCGCCCAGACCCTTTCGGAACAGGCCGGCCCGTTCGGAAATATGATCGACCTCAAGAAGCTCCTGATCCAGCTCAACATCTCGAAGGATATGAAAGTAGTCGAGTTTAAGTTCAGCCTCAACCAGTAAGAAAGATCTTTCTCATATTGAGGGGACCGCTTAACAAGCGGCCCCTTTTTTTTATTTCGGGCTTGACTTTCGTTTATCCCGGGGGTATAATCATACTGTACGGTAATGGTGGCGGAAGGCTTTTCTTAAGGGCGGTTCTAAACTCGTAACATTTGCACATGCGAGGTAGTATGTTCAATCAAACCGCCC
Source organism: Spirochaetes bacterium GWF1_51_8 (assembly GCA_001829415.1). Taxonomy (GTDB): domain Bacteria; phylum Spirochaetota; class Brevinematia; order Brevinematales; family GWF1-51-8; genus GWF1-51-8. Next base: position 7,895 of record MIBE01000019.1, on the reverse strand, counting down.
AATGGGCACTACCTTGTCTACCTTCCACCTTCGGTAGAAGGTAGACAGGCCGCCGTAAAAACGGCGGTCATTTGAAGTGCCCTTAATGAATGATACTGGGGATATGGATGAATGTACCGGGTATGACTTCAGGGATGAATGTTCACGGGAGTATTCGGAAGCCGGAATTCGGATTTGCCGGTCTCGTTTCGTTTATTTTCCGTTATACTTATAGTCTCCCTTCAGGCCGGGGGTGTGTATGCACGGCCTAATCCGTTATTTCGCGGATAAAACAATTCTGGTCAATCTCCTCGTTCTTTTTATCCTTATTTTCGGTTTTGTCACGCTTCAGGACATCAATAAAGAAGGTTATCCGAAGGTCGACCGGAAACGTATCTATATCACGACGATTTACCCGGGCGCTTCCCCCGAAGAGGTCGAGAGCGGGGTGACTATCCCGATTGAAGACGCTCTCGCCGGAATCGACGGAGTAGAAAAAACGGTATCCGTCTCGCAGGAGAACGTGTCGCGGATCATAGTATATATCGATCCCGAGCATCCCGATCCCGAGAAGGTCAAGGCCGATATCCGTCGCGCGATAGACAATGTCAATCTCCCCGACGAAGTTTCGAAGGATCCGAGTTATTTCGAATGGAAAGTCGCCCAGTTCCCGGTGATCGAGGTCGCGCTATTCTCCGATACCCTGAGCTATACCGAGCTTCGGCAGCGTGCTCTCGATCTTGAGAAAAAGCTCAAGACCATCCCCTATGTCGCCGGGATTATCGAAAACGCGATCCTCGAGCGCGAGATCAAGATCAAGCTGAACCTGAAAAAACTGAACGATAATTACATATCGGTGCAGGAAGTAATCAACGCGATCCAGATCAACAATTTCGAGATCACCGGCGGAAGCTATACGGTAAAGAACGAAGAACGCCTCATCACCGTGACATCTAAGCTGAAAACGATCAAAGACATCCAAAATATCATTATACGGAGCACGTTCGAAGGGAATAAAATCTACCTGAAGGATATCGCTAAGGTGGTCGAGGGTTTCGAGGAGGAATCGACCCTGATCCGCCTCAACGGCAAGCAGGGCGTCTCGCTGATGGTGCAGAAAAAAGAAAACGCCGATATCATCCGTACGGTCGACGCGATCAAGGCGGCGGTCAAGGAATACCGGCTTTCCCTCGGGAAGACCGATCTGGAAGCGGAGTTTATCTGGGACCTTTCCGCGGAGACGAAAAACCGCCTCGACATCGTACAGACGAACGCGATCATGGGGCTCATCCTTGTCATGTTCGTCCTGTTCGCGCTGATGGATTTCAAGAACGCGTTATGGACGGCGCTGGGCATCCCGACCGCGGTTGCTTTTTCGGTGATTTTCATGCCCATGCTGGGTGTGACGATAAACAGCGTCTCACTTCTCGGGATCGTCGTGGTAATGGGGATGGTGGTCGACGACGCCATCGTCATTTCTGAAAACATCTACCGGCATAGGCTGATGGGGAAGACTCCGCTCAAAGCGTCGATAGACGGCGCGATCGAGGTCGCTTATCCCGTGATCGGGACGGTAGTCACCACAATCGTAGCGTTCGCGCCGCTCGTGACGATCAAAGGGATTATCGGGGACTTCGCAAAGGAAATTCCGATTGTCGTCATTCTCGTACTTGTCGGAAGTCTGCTCGAGGCGTTAATCATCCTGCCCAATCACCTCAATCACGCGTGGTTCGGAAAGATCAAACCTGTTTCCGAGATAAAAGAGCGGAAGTTTATGGTATGGCTCCGAAAGGTTTACGAAAGGTCGTTGAAATTTATTCTGAAGTATTATTTTATCGTCATTATTCTTTTCGGCGGAGCTTTCTATTGGGCGTATTATGTCGTCTTCTCGGGCAACGTTTTAAAGTTCATCCCGTTTCCGACAGACCAATCTACTCATTTTGAAGTCGATATGATGGTGACCGACGGCCAGAAGCTCGAGCATTCGCTCTACAAGATAAAACCGGTAGAGAAAATGCTCTCGGAATACCCGTCCAATGTCATCATCTCCTACGTTTCGTCCGTGGGCGACCTGGGATTTCCGGAAAAGATCCATATGGAAGTGAACCTGACTCCCGATTCGGTGCGGACTGTCAGGGCCGACGACATCATTTCGAATATGCGTCTCCTGCTCGGAGAACTCGGCGGATTTACGAATATCGTGTTCAGTGTCGAAACCGGCGGGCCCCGCGCGGGCCGCGCGATCCGGATAGAGATTATCGGAAATGACGATGTCGTGCGGAAGGAGATCGCCGATACGATCACGAAGTATCTGCTCGATATCGAAGGGGTTTTCGATATTGTCCGAAGCGACGAGGAGAATAAAAAGGCGACCAAGGTCTATATCGATTACGACATGGCCGCGAAGGTCGGGGTGTCGCCGATTGTGATCGCTCAAACCGTCCGGACGGCGTTCTACGGCGTGGTGGCGTCCACATACCAGACCCCCGACGAATTGATCGAGTACCGTGTCCTGCTCGACGATCAATATAAAAATAAACTCGGGACGCTGTATCAGATGAACGTGATGAATTTCCAGAAAGTCCTCGTGAACCTTCCCTCGCTTATCATTCTCAAAGAAGAGAAATTGGTCAGTAAGATCGATCATTACAACGGCGACCGGAATACGATTATCGAAGCCGACCTTGATAATATCCATATTACCGCGAATGAGTTATACTATAAAGTCACCCATGATTTCGCGAATTTCGAAGAAAAGTATCCCGGTTTCCAGATGGAGATCGGGGGCGAGGCCGAGAGCACGAAGGAGACGATCGACAGTATGATCAGCGCCGCTATACTCGCGGGAGTACTGATTCTCTTCATCCTGATCCTTCTATTCAAATCGATCATCCAGTCTGTGCTGGTATTGCTTACCCTGCCTTTCAGCCTGATCGGCGTCGCGATAGCGTTACTGACACATAACCAGCCCCTGACTGCGATGGGCATCTTCGGGATGGTGGGATTGATGGGCGTCGTGGTGAACGACGCGATCGTGATGGTGGACTTTATTAATTCCCAGCGCGACATCCTCACGAAGGACAATATCCGCCAGATCATCGCGGAAGGCGCGGCATTGCGCCTGCGTCCGGTGATCCTGACTACGGTCACGACGGTAGCCGGACTTCTGCCCACCGCATACGGTATCGGCGGATCGGATCAGTTGATTATCCCGACCGTGCTCGTGATGGCGTGGGGATTGACTTTCGCGACGCTCCTGACATTGTATCTCATTCCGTCGTTCTACCTGCTCGATTTCAGGATCCGTCATTTTGTGAAGGACATTATCGCGAAGATCACCCGGAAACCCGCCGCGGATTTTGTGGGAAAGGACTCGGGCGGCGAAACGGAAGATGAAGAGGAAATAAAAAATGAAAAGTAGAAAGCTCGTTATTCTCATACTTGCAGTCGCGTGGATAACAGTGACGGGTTCCGGCCTCCACGCCGTGATGACGAATATCATCCCGATACAGGTATTCGTGGAGCGGGCGATCAAGAACAGTCCGGAGATCATGAGCGAGCTTATCAAGCTCAAGGGGGCGGAATCCCTCGAGATACAGTCGCATGCTATTTATAACGCCTATCTCGACGCGGAGTACCATTTTGCTTACCAGAACCCGCAGGATTCTTCCGAGTCGAACGCCGGGATTATCGAGACATGGAACGACGATTTCGAGATCAGTGTCGCGAAAATCATCCCCGACCTCGGGACGAAGATTAAGGCCGGATTCCAGTATCAGCAGAGCCTGACCAAGTCGATGGCGCCGGACATGACATCGTTGACCATTGTCGGCGGTACGAATATCAGCACCAATAACCTTAAGTACACGATGATGGATACATTCACGTTCAATCCCGAGCTCTATATCCAGATCAGCCAGCCCCTTCTCAGGAACTGGTTCGGTATACTCGACCGTTTCCCGATCAAGCAGACCGAGTTCAACAGGATTATCACCGAGGAGACGGTCAACGAGAGTATCGAAAACATCATTATCGGGCTTTATCAGATTTATTTCGAATGGTTCACTGTCTATCACCAGCACAAGATTTTCGTCGAGAACGTGATCAGCAGCGAGAAGCTGATCAAACAGCTCAAGGAGAAGTCGAAGTACGGGCTGGTCGAACAGACCGACCTCGATAACGCGATGATCATGAATATCGAGTATAAGAAGACGCGGGATATCCTCGCGGTCAATATCAACCGCCTGACGAAGAAAATTCTGTACTGGATGTACGGGAGTATGGTGATCCCGCAGGATACGGTCTATATCCCGGAAAACGAGCTGTTCCTTCCTCCGATCCCGGCGGGGCCGTTCGTGCCGGCAATGAGCCGCCAAATGAAGATTCTCGATATCGCGAAACAGCTCCTCGAGTTCCAGCTCGCGAAGGAGAAGAACGAGTACCTTCCCGACCTCGATCTCGTGTTCCAGTACAGCTATGCCAACGCCACGACCGATCCGGACGAAGCGTTCGCGCTCTCGAACTTCAACCATAATTTCTACGTGGGGGTCGAGTTTTCCATGCCTATCGGCGAAGACCTGAGTATCGGAAAGGTGAAAGAAACCAAGGCGAAACTGCAGAAATGGGTCAAGGATGTGGAGAACTTCGAGCGAAACTATAACCAGGCGCTGATCGACCTGAACGACCTGATCGCGGTCTATATCAAGACGCTCGATTACGACGACCAGCTCATCCAGCTCGCCACCAGCCGTGTCAACGGCGAGAAGAAAAAGTATGAGCAGGGACGAAGCGATCTTTACCTCATTATCCAGAACGAGATGACGCTCGTGAACTACCGGCTGACGAAACTGAAAGACTATATCGAACTCAATAAACTCCGGCTTCAGCTTCTGGGACTGATCGACCAGTTCAAGCAATAGGGGGCGGGAATGAAGAAACTGTTTTTATTGATTTCCCTATTCGCGGCATTCGCGTCCTGCGCGTTATTCTATCCGCAGTTTTTTGTCGAGGATGCGATCGATAAGCGAGGCGACACAAACTGGTCGGTCAATCCGCCGGTAAACCCGTTCTGGGAATTGGTCGGGCCTCGCGGTTTCTCGATGGGCACGGTATCCTATGTCAAGCTCGATTTCGATACGGTCAGCGGCGTCCCGTATGTGGCGTTCAGGGACACGTCCAACATGGGCGCGGTCTCGGTCATGCGGTACGACGGCACGAACTGGGTATATGTGGGCGCGCCCGGGTTTTCCGGCGGCGACTCGCGTTATCTCGACTTTTTCATCGACGGTTCCACGCCGTATGTTGCGTTTCAGGATATGACGAACGGCGGCATGCTGTCGGTGATGCGTTACACGGCCGGAAACTGGGAGTACCTGACGAACGCCGGGATCAGCGTGCGCGCCGCGCGGGACATCTCGCTCTTCGTAAGCGGCGGCAACGTCTATGCGGCGTTCGCCGACCAGGACGAGCTGTACGGTCTATCGGTCTACCAGTTCAACGGGACGGTGTGGAGCGACCTGACGACCGAAGCGGTGACGGCGGAAGCGGTCTCGGGTGTCTCGCTGTGGGTGGACGGCGGGGTGCCGTACGCGGCGTTCCAGGACTCCGAGTATTTCAATTCCGCGACCGTGATGCGTTACCTCGGCCCGCCCGCGAGTAACGGGTGGCTCAGTATGGGGTTCCGGGGCTTCTCCGACGGCCCGGTCAGCGGGCCGGTGCTCGCGTTCAATAGCGGTACGCCGTATGTGGCGTTCCAGGACCTCGCGAACGGGAGCCGGGCGACGGTGATGAAGTTCACCGGGCTGACATGGACGCCGCTGGGACTCGAAGGCTTCACCCAAGACGTCGCGGCGTTCATCGATTTCGCGTTCGACAACAACACGCCCTATATCGTCTTCGAGGACTGGGATATGGCGCTCCGGGCGACATTGAAGAAATACCAGCCGTCGGGTGTGGTGACCACGAACTCGGGGACGGGCGCGATCACGACTAACGACGGATGGGTGTCTGTCGGGGGGGCGGGATTTTCCGCCGGAGCCGCGACATTCCTCTCGCTCGATTTCTATAACAACATCCCGTATGTCGCGTTTGTCGACGGCAGTACCGCCGGGAGCAATAAGCTCACCGTGATGCGCCTGAAATGAGGAAACTATGAAAATTTATTTCCGGATCTCCATCTTCTTTATCGTCATCGCCGCCCTCGCGGCTCCGCTCTATGCCGTGGGCACGAACACACCCGCGCTCTCGACGAACCAGAACGAGTCGTGTTTCTCCATCTATTTCAAGCAAGTCCGCTTCAAATACAACCTTCTCGATTATATCTATATCGTGAACGGGATCGAGGTGAAACCCGAACGGATGTACAGCAATATCGTCATCTGCGGGTCGAATTACGCCGTTGTGACCGACGAGTTCGGTAGGCTGATCCTCGCGACGAACTTCAATCCGGCCGTGAACAGCTCGACGCTGATCTATCCGCAGGAGAAATGGATCGGGAACTGGCATCCGAGGTTTCATATCGGCGGCGGGAACTGGCTGACAGGCGGTATCGACTTCAGCCTGAGCCGTTACGGATGGGTCGGGGCGGGTCTCGGGTGTTCTTACTGGTCGGATGACGCATTGGGCGGGAGTTTCTCTATCTTCTCGCTTTCGGTCGAAGCCGGGTACTACTTTGTCGGCGACCCGTCGCAGGATTTCCGGATGGGGCTGGGGGGAATGCTTTCCGTCCACCTCGTGGAGCCCTACGCGAAATGGGTCGATCTGATCAACGGGTTCTATTCCACCGGCGGCACTGCGTCATCGAACGAGTACAAAAACTACGGCGTCACCCTCGAAGGATTCACCACTATCGAATACGACCGTTTCTTCGTCCGGCTGAATATCCGTTTCGACTTCGTGCACCCGGCGTTTCTGTTTCTCCCGTCGGTGGGGATGAAGTTTTAACTTGGGTTTCAATGCTTCCGCATGTGAACGATTATTCACTTGCGAATCCCGCGAAACGGGGGTAGAAAACATTATCGAATTCGTGAAATCTGATATAGAAAGGAGATACCGATGAAGATGCTGTTTATGGTGATGCTGTTTTCCTTTTTCGCGGGGACTGTTTTTGCTGAAAAAGCGCTCACACTTACCGACTACTTCCTGATGATACCCGACGGTTATTTTTCCGCTGTGGAGTATTCCGAAGATTACGACCTTCAGGATAACCTCGAAGGCGGCGCGAAATGGGGCGGAGAAGACCTGATCGACGATATTGTTGTCGATGCCAAGAACGGTTTCATGAAAGTGGTTTCGAAGCCGGATGAAACCCTGTCGTTCACGGCCTACCTCTGCTATTTTGTCAAGGCCGATAAAACGAAGGTTTTCGGCTTCGCGCTGAACGCCACCGGGTATTGTTACGACGCCACGACGAACGCGTTTATCACATTCGACGCCGACGGCGGTATTTCCGATATCACCGCGCTTGCGATGCCGCCGATCGATTTCAAAACGTTCTGGGGCGATGCGCCGTTACCGGACAAAAAGTACCAGTTCTATCATTTAGTCTACACCCTGCCGCAGGCCGGTACGACATGGCAGGTGTCTATCGAGGAAAACCAGTCTCCCGACTGCGACTACGATGTGAAGCTGTGGGAAGAATACTACAAGGTGATGAAGAAGGTGAAGTATAAAAAGGTCGATATCGAATGGGATAAGGCTCACGGGATATTCAACATCGGGAAGAAGTACACGAAGTAAATAGACGGATTATTGTATAAGCCGGGGTTTCTTTGGGAATCCCGGCTTATATATGTAAGCCACGGACCGGATGAAGTAAAAATTGGTTCTTTCGCCAAACGAGTGGGTAAAGATGATAAATCAGAATTGATGGGATATAATACTCCATGCAAAATAAATTATTTGAAATGGCTCTAGGG
>MIBE01000018.1:18439-19042 GCA_001829415.1 Spirochaetes bacterium GWF1_51_8 | reverse complement strand
AAGGCGCACCTCAACGCCGAGGGCAACCGGCTCTGGCGGGACAGCGTCGCGCCGGAGCTTTCCATCCCCGTGAAACGTTCGGGAAGCTATGTGGTCGCGATAGACCGTGACGATCTTCCCGCGCTCGACAGCCTGCTTCTACAGGCGAGGGCCAACGGTATCCCCGGCGCGGAAGTGATCGACGGGGCGGAGATGCGCAAACGCGAGCCGCTGATCAATCCCGCGACACCCGGCGCGCTCTGGACGCCGTCCGCCGGAGTAGTCGACCCGTTCACCGCGACTATCGCGGCCGCCGAGAACGCCGTGACGAACGGCGCGGTATTCCAGCCGAACACGGAATTTAAAGAGTTTATCATAGTCGACGGCTCGGTCGCGGGTATCCGGACAAACCGGGGCGATATCGCGTGCAGATGGGTGATCAACTCGGCGGGAGTGTATTCCGGCGCGCTCATGGCGATGACCGGGAACCGCCCGGATTACCGGATCGTTCCCCGTAAGGGCGAATACCTGATTTTCGACCGGCAGAAGATGAGCCTCGAAAATGTCCTCTTCCCCGTACCGACCGGCAAGGGCAAGGGGACGATTGTATCCACCACAGTGCAC
>MIBE01000018.1:15294-18429 GCA_001829415.1 Spirochaetes bacterium GWF1_51_8 | reverse complement strand
GATACCCGTAACGTGATCGCGGAGTTCGCGGGAGTGCGGGCGTCGGGATATCCCGGCCGCGATTTCGTGATCGAGCCCGCGAAGGATATCAAAGGAATTCTCCATATCGCCGGGATCGATTCGCCCGGATTTGTTTCAGCGCCCGCCATCGCGCTCTACGCGATCGAAATGCTCCGCGAGATGGGACTCGAACTGCGGGAAAAACGGGGCTGGAATCCGTTACGCGCGCCGAAGCCGCATTTTCGCGACATGCCGCATAGCGAACGGATGGAAGCGGCTGCGAGGGATTCCGCTTACGGGCGCGTGGTCTGCCGCTGCGAGGAAGTGACCGAGGGCGAGGTGATCGACGCGGTACGAGGGGTTATCCCCGCGCTCAGTTATGACGCGGTCAAACGGCGGACATGGCTCGGAACCGGGCGGTGCCAAGGCGCGTTCGATTACCCGCGTGTGATCGAAATCCTCGCCGCCGAACTGGGTATTCCGGTTACCGAAGTTACCAAGCGGGGAGGGAAGTCGAGGTTCATCTTCCGCGCGACGAAGGAAGTCGATAATGAATGACCGATACGATATAGCCGTAATCGGCGGGGGGCCCGCGGGGCTTGCCGCCGCTATCGAGGCGCGGAAACGGGGTGTGCCTCGGGTGCTTGTGATCGAGCGTAACGACCAGCTCGGCGGTATTTTACCCCAGTGTATCCATAACGGGTTCGGGGCGAAAATTTTCGGCGAGGACTTGCCCGGGCCGCTCTACGCCCACCGTTTCGCGGAAGAGGCTAAGGCGTCGGGAGCGGAATTCATGCTCGGGACGATGGCGATGGGGATCACTCCCGATTTGAAACTCTACGCCGCGAATCATGAACGGGGCTATTTCCAGATAGAAGCAGGAGCGGTTGTGCTCGCGATGGGATGCCGTGAACGGACCCGTGCGCAAATTAAAATCCCCGGCACGCGTCCGGCGGGGGTATTTACCGCCGGGACGGTTCAGCGCTTTGTCAATATCGAGGGATTTATGCCGGGTGCGAAGTTCGTCATCCTCGGCTCGGGCGATATCGGGATGATCATGGCGCGACGTCTCACTCTCGAAGGCGCGAAAGTCCTGAAGGTGGTCGAGATACTGCCGTTCCTTACCGGGCTGCGGAGAAACTATGTCCAGTGCCTGAAGGATTTCGATATCCCTCTCGAACTGAGCACGACCGTGAAACGGATTATCGGCAGGGAGCGGGTCGAGGCGGTCGAGACAGCCCTGGTCGATCACGAACTGAAACCAGTCCCCGGCACGGAAGAGACGATAGATTGCGATACTTTACTGCTGTCGGTCGGCCTGATCCCGGAGAACGAGCTTTCCCTGCGCGCGGGCGTAGAGCTCGATCCTATCACCGGCGGGCCGTATGTCGATAACAATATGGCGACCAATGTCCCCGGTATCTTCGCGGCGGGAAACGTGGTGTCGATCTACGACCTCGCGGACGAAGTCTCGAACGCGGGATATATCGCCGGGGCTTCCGCCGCCGAATGGATCACGGGCGGGAAGACTCCTATGCGGAATTACGCGGTTCTCATGCCCGGTGAAAATGTCCGGAGTATCGTGCCGCAGAGGATAGAACTGTCCGGGGGCGAGGATGTGCCGCTCATGCTCCGCAGTTCGAAGGTTTTCGAGGGGAAGGTCAGGGTCGTGATGACGAACTGCGGCGGAGAGATCGGGAGCTTTCCCCGGAAGTACGCCCGCCCCGCTGAGATGATCGGCGTCGATCTGAAAATCGCCGAGTTCGCGCGGAAGTTGAAGTCGTCCGAACTGCCGGTGATCGTCTCTATCGTTCCACGGGAGGCCGAGTAGTATGGCGCGAAGCGGGCGGGATTTCATCTGTATCAGTTGTCCGAGGGGATGCGAGATATCCACCGTGCTCGACGGTAAATCGATCGTCAGTATCGAGGGCAATGTCTGCGCGCTCGGGCGGAAGTATGTCGAGGGCGAACTGAACGACCCCAGGAGGGTCATGACCTCGACCGTCGCGGTACGCGGCGGCAGACGGGTATTAGTCCCGGTCTGGACGGACAAGCCCGTACCGAAGGACGCGGTGATGAAGATCGCGGGCGAACTGAGAAAGATTGTTCTTGACGCTCCGGTAAAATGCGGTAAAACGGTCATTATCAATGTTTCAGGAACGGACGCAAATATTGTCACAAGCGGGGAGGTTGAAGCCCGATGAATAAAGTACTGGATTTTATTAAAGGCGTGATAGTCGGGATTTCGAGTCCGATGCCGGTGCTCTCCGGCGGAATGATCGCGTTTTTCCTCGGTATCTACGACGACCTGATCGACGCGGTCGCGAACTTTTTTACCAAGAAAGAAAAGCGTAAAGAATACATCGCTTTCCTGCTCCCGGTCGGCGGAGGGATAGCGGTCGGTTTCGTGCTGGGTATCCTCGTGTTCGCGAAGCTCTTCCTGTGGGGCAGCGAGCATTTCCCGGTGCCCACCTTCCTTTTATTCATGGGGCTCATCATCGGATCGATCCCGTTCATCCTGAAGGCGCATCACGATATGGCGGTGAAGCCACTCAGGATAGTCGTCCTGCTTGCGGGAGCGGCTGTGGTCGCTACGCTTGCGCTTCTGACTGGGAACCATGCCGCGAATACGGCGGCGAGCGTGCAGGTGATCACGGAATTCCTCGGGTTCATCAAGATCACGAGCATCACCTGGCACTACGCGTTATGGATGGTGTTCTGCGGGTTTTTAATCGCGGGCGCGATGGTGATCCCGAACTTCCCGGGATTCGCGCTCCTGATCGGACTGGGAGAGTATCACAATCTGTTCTACTACGCGCATGAAAAAATGCTCATTCCGCTCCTGTTTTTCGCGGCGGGGGTGGTCGTGGGGATACTCCTCTTCTCGAAAATTATCTCGTTCTTCCTCAATAAAATCCCGGTCTATACGTTTTATTTCATTCTCGGGCTGATTATCGCCTCGGTCGTACAGATCGGATTCGAGATCGCGAACGTGAAAACGCCGGTCGATACGGTGCAGATCGTCTGGGGCGGGGTGACGCTGGTAGGCGGATTCGCGATAGCGTTTCTGATGAGCAAGCTAGAGGCGTACAAGCCGAAACCGAAGAACGGCGAAACTCCCCCGGCTTAAAAGTG
>MIBE01000018.1:0-15276 GCA_001829415.1 Spirochaetes bacterium GWF1_51_8 | reverse complement strand
GATCTCCGCGAAAAACTCAAGAGGTTTGATGATAAACCAGTCTATACCGAACGGGACGCGGATGCCTAATCCGATTGCGCCCCCCTGCTTGTTGGCATCGAACACCGAAAGCTTTCCGCCGATCCCGAAGTACCAATCGAGCGGCCCGGCGAGCTTCCCGCTATAAATCCACCAGTCCATGTGAAAATGAAAATAGTTATCCAGCGACCATGCGATTCCGAGAATCGGGAAATTGCCGATACGGAGCGAGAGACCGGTAGGCTCGCCGAGGATAACTCCGATCCCGATGGCGCGGCCTTGAGCGGCTGTTCCGAAAAGCAGGGCGATGGCGAAACAAAGCGATATAATGAGTTTCTTCATAGTTTCCTCTACTGGACTTTCTTTATTACGATCTTATTACTCTCGATATATCCAAGCGCGAAACCGTCCGATACCGGCTTGACATCGAAAAACTCGTACGGCCCGAACACGGTACCGTTGATATTGACATAACGGTTTCCGCCCTTGATGAAGCGGAAGGTGTAGCCCTTTCCCGCCGCGTCGAACATGAGGCTATGCGCGTCGTCGAGTTCCGGGAATTCCGCGCCGTTCACCACCATCGTCCATTTCGAGCTCTTGTAGTACAGGTAGCCCCATCCGTCGCCGGAGGGCGAGAATTCCGGCCCCGCCGCGTCTTCGTACGGGCCGTATTTCGTCCCGTCGACATTCAAAAAGAAACCGTCATCGTAGTAGAGATATCCCATCGAGGAGCACCCGGGCGCGAATTTCGGCGTCCACGCGTCGGGGAATGTGCCGAGTAACGCCCCGTTCGTGTACACCGAGATGGCCTTGCCGTTCTGGGCGCTGAAGGCGTAACGAGCGCTGTCGGCCGAGAATGTCGCCGACCAGAGCTTGTCGTACGGCCCGAACACCTTGCCGCCGATATTGCAGTAGTACTTTCCGCCGATGACCTGCTGGTTATTGAGCGTTCCCCCGCCGAGATTGTAATAGAAGCCGAAAAGGGAACCGTCGGGCGAGAACGAGGGGTCCCAGATGAAGTCGTAACCGCCGTAGACGTTCCCGTCGATACGGATATAGAATTTACCTTTTTCCATGTAGGTGAAGCCGTAGTGTCCGCCGTTCGCGAGCACGGCCGGATTGACCTGTTCGAACGGGCCGAACTTCTCACCGTTCAGCACGATATACTCAGCGCCGTTGACACGGTAGCGGAACGCGTACTGGGCGCTATCCTGCGAGAACGATGGAAGCCAGACCTGGTCGAATTCGCCGAATGTCTGCGAGTTCACCCGGACATAGTATTTAGCTTTGGAGATGTACGCTATGGCGAACGTCTTACCGTCGGGCGAGAACACCGGATTGCTCGTGATGTCGAACTCGCCGAACGTCTCGTTCCCGACCGTCACCCATTGTTTACCCGAGCGGATGAAGTAGAAGCCGTAACGGGTTTCGTTGGACGAGAACACCGGCAGCCACACCTTGTCGTAGGGGCCGTATATCGTATTGGCGATCTGAAGATAGTCCATGCCGTCTTTCTTGAAGATGAATGCCGGAGAAGTACCGAGGGGGGAGTAGGAAAATCCCTGCACATCGTCGAACGGCCCGTTGAGGCGTGTGCCGGTCTTGACATACATTCCCTGGTTGTGATAAAAGACCGCGAGCGCCTGATCGCCCTTCGGCGACTGGATAAAGCCGAGAACCTTCGCGCCGTCCGGGATACTGTTGTCCCCGCAGGACGCGAGCAATACTATCAAGATAAAAAGAATTAACCGTTTCATAAATCCTCCCCGGAAAATTATAAAATATTCCGGCAAAAAAAGCGAATAAGCTATATTTAAAAATATTGTTTTTATTCCTATTTCCTTTCGCTCAAAAAGTTTGACGAATCGCGCGGTTTGACATAGAATTATGGTCACTTCTAAAAACCAGTTTAAGGAAGTGGCCGTGGGGCGTCATGTTGATAATAATGCTTTGATTTATAAAAAAGCAAGGTTGTTATGACCGCTCTCATGGATATCTGTGTTACGGAGGAAGAATGCCAGCGACAGACCCGGCGGGTTACTGGGATATCAAATGCGAAGGATGGCTCAATAAGCTGAAAGACGTCACGGTCAAGGCCGGACTGTTTGTTTTCGGGAGAGCGTTTCAGGCGGTATCCAAATTAGATTCCCGTGTTCAGGACGAGCTTCTCGGTATTCCCGAGGGTTTTACCCTCCGTCTCTCCGTCTTTCCGGAAGGTCCGTCGATACTCCTGAAAAAATCGCAAAATTCTGTCCGTTTCATAGGGACGTCATCCGCCGAACCGGATATGCATCTCATTCTGAAGTCGCGCGAGACTGCTGTGATGTTCTTCACCGGAAGGATGGGTGTCTCAGGCGCGTTCGCCGGGCACCGTCTGGAACTCCACGGCGACCTGAATATCGCGATGACGGTCAGCCGGTGTATCGCCATCGTACAGCGTTACCTCTTTCCGGCGTTCGTCTGCGAACGTGTGATGCGGGGTGTACCGGCGATGGGGTTTCTCCGCCAGATATCGAGGCTTCTCGTTTACTTGTTGGCAATACCGTTTGGATTAATATAGGACAGTTCTGGTAACTTCGCTTGATAAGATAAATCGCTACTAATGTTATAAATGTCAATAGTTAGTTTTTAGAACCGCCATTAAGTATTTAAAAGTGACCATAAGGAAAAAGTATGCTTCCAGAATACTATGAATTTCACAATCCCGTTAAAATCGTCTCCGGCAAGAAGGCATTGGAAAGTATCCCCGGGATACTTTTCGAGCACAGTGTCAGAAACCCCATGATAGTCACGGGACCGCATATCTCGAAATCCAAGATGATGCTGAAGGTCAATTCCGCGCTCAAGGCGGGAAAGATTTCCGCGGATAATATATTCAGCGACATCCCGCAGGACTCGTCGTTCGACACCGTAAAAGCCGCGTCCGCGTTCTTCGAGCGCCATGCCTGCGACAGCATCGTCGCGATAGGCGGCGGGTCGGTGATCGACACCGCGAAGGCCGCGAACATCCTGATATCCGAGAAGACCGACGACCTGCGCAAGTTTGCCGGGCTCAATAGCCTCAAAACGCCCCAGAAGCCGCTGATCGTCGTTCCGACAACTGTGGGTTCCGGCTCCGAGGTGACGGCCACGGCGGTGGTATACGACCCGGAGAAAAAGGTCAAGACGGTCTTTTCGTCGCCGCTGATGCATCCGGTCGCGGCAGTGCTCGACCCGCGAATGACCGAAACGTTGCCGCAGAAACTGATCGCTTCGACCGCGATGGACGCGTTGACTCACGCCGTCGAATCCTATACATGCGTCCAGAAGAACCCTATCAGCGATATGTACGCCTACGCCGCGGTGAACTTGATCCGCCGGAACCTGATTCCCGCGCTGAAGAACGAGGGCGAGAAGGAAGAAGTGTTCGCGCTCGCTAACGCCTCTCTGTTCGCCGGGATCGCGATCAACAATTCCGCTGTGGGGGCGGTGCACGCGCTCGGCCATGCCTGCGGATCGGTCGCGCATATCCCTCACGGTACGGCGATGGGGCTTCTGCTTCCCGCCGTCATGGAGTATAATGTCCGGCGTGTGGAAGAGTACTACGGCGAGCTGCTTCTGCCGTTCGCGGGCGACGACCTCTTCGCGCAGACGCCGTTCAATATCCGCGCGACGAGACTGATCAACGAAGTCCGGAAGCTCCAGAAGACGCTGAACGAGCTCTGCGGATTCCCGTTATCGCTCAAGGACGCGGGCGTCCAGACTTCACAGTTGAAGGAGATCGCCAAACTCGCGGTGAACGATCCCACTATGATGATCAATCCGAGAGATATGAGTATCGAGGAAGCCGAGAAGCTCCTGCTCAAGGTATTCTAAACGCTGAGTGCTAAGTTTCATCGGGTTCTATCGGTAAATTCGTCCTTTCTGACGATAAAATCTATTTCTTATTTTTGGTATACGCCGTGAGGAAACGGTCGAGCCGATTCGCGAAGGCCTGCTTGTCCTTTTGCGAGAACGGCGCGGGGCCGCCTGTGCGGATATCCAGATCGCGGAGTTCGCTCATGAGGTCGCGCATGACCTTAGCCTGACGGACGGTCTCGGCGTCGTAGAGATTCCCGCGCGGGTTGAGCGCGGTCGCGCCCTTTTCGACTACGCGGTCGGCGAGCGGGATGTCCGCGGTGACGATCAGGTCGCCCGGGGACGTCATCTCGACAATCCTGTGATCGGCCTCGTCCGGCCCAGCCTCGACTACCTCGCACGCGATCCACTCCGAGCGCGGGTGATCGATTCGCGTGTTCGCGACAAACACAAGCCGTATTCCGACACGCTGCGACGCCCGGCAGAGCATTTCCCTGACCGCCGAAGGCAACGCGTCTGCGTCCGCGAGTATCTTCATTTTCGTTCCTCCCGGTTGACAATTCCGCGCGGTTATTATAACATAAATCCGCCATTACGGAAAATCGCGGGTGATGAGGATTTTGTTATGATGATGGGGAACTCGATACCGGAAAACATGTTCGCTCCATGCGGGATGGACTGCGCGGTCTGTTATGTCCGTCTGAAGAAAAAGAAGGCGTGCGAAGGGTGCCGGGGCGCGGATACCGCACAGCCGGAACATTGCCGGAAATGCGCGATCAAAGACTGCGCGTTCTCGAAAGGATTCGGCTTCTGTTTCGAGTGCACTGAGTTTCCCTGTCAAACGATCAAACGCCTCGATAAGAGTTACCGAGAGCGATACGGCGTCAGTTTGATTGAAAATGGGCGGGCCGCCGCCGACTATGGACTGGGTGTGTTCATGGAACAGGAGCGCGCGCGATGGGAATGCGTCGAATGCGGGGGCGTCGTCTCACTCCATGACGGTTTCTGTTCGGAGTGCGGGAAAGTTTACCGGGCAAAAATCTGAATATCAGGTTATGGTGGCGTGAAACTATTCCTTATCCGACGGGTCTATCTCGACGGGAACTTCCGCTTTTTTCATCTTTGCTTTTTTCTCCATGCGCATCCGCAGGATATTAAACGCTACGACCGCCACAAGAAAAAAGATTCTCGCGTGAAGCGGGATAGGCAGAAAAACAGTAATTCCGAGGATCGCCAAGCCTATCAGGGAATGCATGACGATATTTTTCCAGTCTTTCAGGTAATCGAGCATATTCTTAAAAAAGTTTTTCATCGAGCGGCCTCCATGAAGTATAGATAGAATATAAGTATTATCCCGGGAATCGGAAAGCGGACGGACGGTTTTTTACAGGCGGCTATTCGATCAGTTCCGGGATGCGGCGGATGACATAATCCGCTAACGGCAGCCGTTGTGCGACAAGAGCGGGCATAGTCTCCTCGATCACCCCCGTCATCAGGACCGTGGCGATCCCGAGCGCTCTCGCGCCCTTGAGCTCGTCCGAACCCCCGTCGCCGACAAACACCGCGCAGTCGGGCGAAACACCCAGCTTATCTAAGGCGTAGAGGTAAATCTCCGGCTCTGGCTTAATCAGCCCCACGCGGCATGAGAACACCTCGGTATCGAACTCGCCCTTGAGCGGGCTGTCGTCCCATCCCGCGATCTCCGTAACATCGGCGTTACTCACA
Source organism: Spirochaetes bacterium GWF1_51_8 (assembly GCA_001829415.1). Lineage (GTDB taxonomy): Bacteria > Spirochaetota > Brevinematia > Brevinematales > GWF1-51-8 > GWF1-51-8. Next base: position 9,696 of record MIBE01000018.1, on the reverse strand, counting down.
AGCGCGGTCTTCATCCCCGCAGCACGGAGCGCCCGAAGTGCGGCGATATTCCCGGCGGGGATATTCATCAGAACCCGTCGGAATATCTTGAGGCGGTTTTCGCATGCCGTGCGGATCGTAATGTCGGAAATCGACGGATCGATCGCGCGCGCCATTTTCGCCATGATGCCGAACGGGTCGGTGTCGATCCCGCGCAGACGTTCGGGCGAATTGCGGAATATCTGTTCGTACCACGCCTCACGGGTCACGCCGAGGAGTTCGGATGTCTGGGGCAGGTTGTTCTTCTCGGACTCGCGCGATGTCAGGGTCTGGAAGAGGTCGAACAGGACGGCTTTTTTGGTACGGACGAACTGCGCCGGGGTCATACGTCCTCCGAAAGGAAGACGGTCGCTTTTTCGGATAAAATCTTCGCTTTATGACGGTTCTCTTCACCCGCCGGGATGTTGATAGCGTCGCCGGTGTTGTAAAGAACGGGAGTTCCGTCGAAATCGATCTCGAGTTCGCCGTCGATGACGTACCCGGTATGGCCCTTCACGCACCAGTCCGGCTCGGCGAACTCGCGCGAGTACTCGACGAGCCGGAGCTGTTTATTGCCGACGACGTGCCGTTTGAACCGGACGCCGGGCATGGGCGATATCCACTCGATCGCGGAGAAGTCGATTTTATTGGGGTGGGGCATGATGTTATCCTAAATTGGTTTACAAAGTATTATTAATTATTCTTTCATGATTTCTTGAAACCGTTTACTAAAGAAAAGAAACTCTTTTTCTTTTGTAGCAATAAAAAAAAACATCATAACGAATGATTTTGTACCAATATCAATTGCTAAAGTAAGATCAACAATTTCTTTAATTTGATTGATACTTTTTTCATAATCAGAGTCATAGAATAAGTTTTTCTCTGCAAGAATTCCTCCATGCACATAAGACGATAACTCGGAATATTTTGGAATTATAGCTTCAAGAAATGCACTATCTTTTTGGAAACCTTGAGAAGATAAAAATTCAATAATATTGTCAATCTCAAATTGTTTGGTTCTACGATTCATTTCATTTTCAGAAAGTGCTTTATATTCAGGATAAACCTCACAAAGTAATTGAAAATTATTTATATCTTTATTATATTGTTCAAAGATCTTAGCATTTTTTTTCAAACTCTTCAGTAAAAGGATTCTTTCTTTATAATCTAGATAGAACTGATATTCATCTCCAAATGAATCATTTTTTATTTTTATTGCATTAATATAAACATATAAAAACTTAAAATAGTGTTCAATTAATGATCTAAATAAAATCTTTGAAGAATAATTATCATCTTTCTCACAAATATCAATAATAGAACATTTAATGAAATTTACTCTCACTAAAAAAGCAATTAGAATCATACATGTTTTTGGATATGAAGTTTTTTCTCCCAGTGCAGGTAATTCAAATAATTTTTTACTTAATAATTGAAAAACCATATCATCTTTTTTTCGTATAGAAATAAAGAATTCTTTAAGTTGATTATAAAACGAGTCATATTCTGATAGTTCTTCATTCCAAAAATCAGTGTTATTTTTATCATCCGCGTTCATAACAATCCTTGGTATTTCAACATAGTTTTATCTCTCGAAACTGTATGATACTCTCTATAACTTTATAGCCCCAAATTGAACTATCCCAAAAATTCCCCCAGCCACCCCATCCCTGCTTCTCGTGTGCCGAATAGCCGGACATTATATCCCCTGTTCAGGCACGCAGTCTCGAAGAACTCGACATTACCCAACTGGTGCGCGAGCGAAGGGAGGACGATCGCTTCCCGATACGAACGGTCGATGCCCAATTCGCCGAAGAGCAGGATCAGATCGAGCAGGTCGGCAATACTATGTCCGCCTTCGAGACGGGTACAGTCCGCAAGGATGAGTTTCGAGCCGTGGTCTTTCGACTCACGAATCGCGTCTTTCGCGGCGTCGATCAATTCCTGAGGGGAAATGACGCCGTCGTAAACGATTTCGATGATATTGGGCTTGTCGAGATACTGAACTGCCGCGGGCATATATTGCTCCCTCAATCTTCTATCAGGAAAACATTATTCGAAATATCATTCCTTATAGTTCTTCATAAACGATTTCCTTATCGATGTACGGCTTGATATGCGGGCTGACCCCCTCGGATGTCAGGAGATCGACCTTTTTCCCGGTAACCTCTTCGAGGAAGTCGTAGAGGCGCATATAGTTCTTAAATGTCGAGAAGCCCGTTTTGAATTCGACGATTAGGTCTAAATCGCTTCCATCCTTCGCCTCGTTGCGGGCTATCGAACCGAACACTCCGATTTTACGGACGCCGAATTCTTTAAGTCTATGCTGTTGAGCATGGATAATAGACAGGATATCCCGAAGTTCCATGAGCCCCCCTAAAAACCTTCCATCTTGATATTGCTCTCGAGCGTCTTTACCTCGACATCGAGGTCCATCACGTCGTTCTCGAGGAACGAGAGAAGCTGTTTCTCGAACGCTTCGCGGATGGTGTCGAGCAGGGTCTCGGCGCGTTTGAGGGTTTTGGTCATATCGGCGCTCTGCACTGTGTGGCGCGAGAGGTCGGCGTATTTCTTGACGATTGTCGTCGTGGAATCGAGGTAGTAGAGGACGAACTTTTTCGCCCGTTTGAGGTCGGACGGGTCTTCGCGGAGGTGATCGAAGATACGGCCGGAGATTTCGCAGATCGCCGCGATCTTGTCCTTCACTTCCTGGCTCTTGATGCGCTTCGCCTCTTCGAGGATGATCCCGATCCGGCGGTTTCCCTCGGCGATCAGGTCGACAGGCGCGTCGGGAGCGGGCTTCTGCTTCTGCTCGGGCGCGGCCGACGGTATTTCGGCGGGCTTGGGTTCGGCGGGTTTCCTGAACGGCGAGGCCGCGAGCCCGGCTACAAACACCCCGGCGGTGATAGCGAGCGATACCCATAGCCCGGTATTGGTCAGGCCGAAATAGAACAATGGAAACGTAATACCGGCAAGCACCGCCGCGAAAATGGTTGTTTTCATATTTACCTCGACTGATATATTTTAACCTGTATTCCTGAAATATGAAAGAATTCACCGGAAAAATCGCGTATTGACAGTTTGTTAAAAAAGTGATATATTATTCATGACCGGTCGGTCATTAAGAGGGTGAAATGGTCAGTCAGGTTTTTAAAAATCTCCCGGCATCGAAACAAAAGGCCGTGATCGATGCCTGTATCGACGAGTTCGCGGAATTCGGCTTCGATCAGGCCTCGACGAACAGGATTGTCAATAAGCTCGGTATCGCCAAGGGCAGTCTGTTCAAATACTTCGGCAATAAGGAAGACATCTATTTTTTCTTGATCGAGCAGGTGCTGAACGAGTTTCTCGCCGAGATGGATAGGCGTAAGGATACTCTCTCTCGCGACCTTTTCACCCGGATGTGGGAAATACTCGATATCGCGTTCGAACTTTATCTGGAAAGTTCGCGTTACCTGAGGTTCTTCATGATCCTGACCGACAACTCGAATCAGGCGCTTATGGCCCGTTACATCCGCAGTTACGGGATGGATTCCCCGGCGGTGCAGTACTTCTACCGGATCATGATGGGTGTCGATGAGGGCGGCCTTCGCCTCGGGCTGGAGTCGTCGTTCAGAGTCGTATCGTGGATGATGGCCGGGATCAAGATGGAACTGAATAAGGATTTCAACGCCGAAACGAACATCCCGGAACTGAGGGAGCGTTACCGGAAATCGATGGAACTGGGATTCGACGCCCTCAAGCATGGGATGCTGAAAAAATAGAAAAAGACTTGTTTTTCCCCGGGTTCGTAGATATAATAATTCGGTTAGGATGTATATCAGGAGGGTAGAATGAAAAGGACTTTATTTACCGCAATGCTGATTGGGATGGGGATTACCGCCTTCCTTTATGCCGGGGAACAGTACACTACGCCCGACAAAGGCTCATCCGGCAAAAAAGTAAAAATCGATCAGGACGACAGCAAGTATTTCCTTGACGAGGGATACTACTACGAAGAAAATGTGATCGGCGACAAGGAAGAGTTCGTGCAGGAGTGGATCGGCGAGACGGCGGCGATCGAGAACGCGTGGAGCCCGCTCGCGGGTTCTATCGACGGTAAGTATGTCACATTAAAGCTGAAAGAGAGCGGGGATAGCGAGAAGTACCTGATCCTCAATGTATGGACGAAAAAAGCGGTCGATCCCTCGGCGCTCGGTAAGCATGGCGGCGACGACAAGAAGACCTATTCTCTCGACGAGGACTATTTCAGTTCCGAGCTCTATCCGGTGAAATACTCCGATTTCTATATCGACTACAAGGTCAGCCCTCTATCGAAATCCTACTCCTCGAAGACCGATCTCCTTTCCTTCTACATGGTCGATCCCGCCACTGGTTTCCAATGGAAGGTTTGGGATAAGACGAGCCCGGTCTCCAAAACGCCGTACCCCTACGGCGGGAAGAACACCGTTTCCAAGATGTACATGAGCCATAACGCCGATTACTATGTGGTGATCTACACAATCGGCGCGAATCAGAAATACAGCGCGGGCGCGGCGGCCGCCGGGAGCGAAGGATTCCTCGTGCTCAACTCCTACGATATGTCCCGTTTCTATAACGGAGTCGGATACAGGTTCTACAAGATGAAGCAGTACAAGAAGGCGCTCGACCGTTTCCTTATGGCGCTTTCGTTCGATAGCCAGTTCGTGCTCGCGCTCTACAATACGGCGTGTATGTATGCTTTGATGAAAAATCCCGTCAAGTCCGTCGAATACCTGTGGGAACTCCGCAAGCTCGGTTCGAAGGAAGCATGGGAAAAGCTGTCCCAGCTCCAGAAAGACCCGGATTTTAACGCGATCCGCAAGACCGACACGTTTAAAAAGTTCATCGCGACAGTCTGGTAGACACGCTCTCTTTATCGATCTGACAGGCAATGTCGGGTTCTAAGTCACCCTGAGCTTGTCGAAGGGCGGGTAGATATGCTCTCCTGATCGATCTGACAGACATCTTGCACCGCTTGCTTAGAATACAACAAAAACGCCTCAGGAATTCAGGTATCCCCGTTGTCTGAATTTCAATTTACTATGCCGGGATATTCCCTTTTCCGCGGGCGGATTTCGCGAAGATGACTATTGAAAACGATGACGCGGCCAACGCAAGAACTGACGGAACGATCACATCTATTAAATCCGTCTTCTGATTATTGAAATAATACAGGATCAGCCCTCCGAGGAAGAGCGAAATAAATGTCATCGCGGCGGTAAAAGCGAGAAGCGCTGAGATCAGATAACCCGCCGCTTTTTTCCGCAGGAGCTGGATACCTCCGATCAAATGCAGAGGGACCATGAGCCCAAGCTCGAACGCGGCAAGTTCGTAGGTGGTGTAATGCTCTAGCGCGATAGGGGGTTGGGAACTGATGTACGACTTCACAATTTCCACACCGTACTGCGCGAGAAGAAAAAGCCCTAAAAACAGGACATAAATCGAGAGACTTTTCACGGGGAACTTGGGACCGAAACGCTCCTGTATTCCGGAAAGATTCAGCTCTCCGACAACTGATGCCAGCCCGAAAATGCCGATGGCGAAAAGCGCCGTCCAAACCGGAAACAAGACGTTGTATGCGTTACCCATGACGCCTATCAGGTAATTGTATGCGAGATAAGTAAAAACGCTTGCCAAGAGCAATGTGCCCCAGAACGACCCGCGAAGATAGAAAATCAGACCCAGTACGAACAACGGCAGGCATACGCCGAGATTAGCCCAGTCGAACCCCCGGAAAAGGATTGCTTTTGTCACACTGTCTTGATTGTAAATACCTTCTCCGCCGTAAAGTGTGACTTCTGTACCGCGCAGAGCGGTTACCGCGAACGGTTTACCGCCGTCCTCGGAAAGGATACTCACTAGTGACGCTGTCAGCAGAAGAGCCATCCCTACGGCAGACAGGACGGTAACGGCAGTTTTCCGGTTGACCATAACAATTCTCCTATAGGAATTCGGATTGTTCATTTTATCAAAAGCGGGAGAAATAATCAAAGATATGTTATAATCTTTTATGGGATACTTTCAGGAGAAAAACAAGGTCCGTTTGAACAAATGGATCGCATCGCAGGGAATCTGCTCGCGCCGTGAAGCCGACCGTCTGATTGAGGCCGGGAAGGTCACTGTCAACGGCGAGGCCGTTACGTCGCTCGGCACGAAGATCAATCCTTACAAGGACAAGGTCGGCTACACGTTCGACCCGGAGTCGTTCCGTTCGGCCAAAACGACCGTAGTGCTCAATAAGCCGGACGGGTTTGTGGTGACGGCGAGCGAGGAAGAAGGGGCGAACATCTACTCCCTGACAGCGGGTTTGCCTGACGACTGCCGCCCGGTCGGCCGCCTCGACAAGGACAGCTCCGGCATCATCATCCTTACTAACGACACATCTCTGCCGGCGAAGATCATCGGCGAAGGAACCCATTGCGAAAAGGAGTACTTTGTGAAGACGACTCTGACAATATCCGACCCCGCGCTCGACAAGCTCCGTCATGGGGTGAAGATACTCGACGATACGACGCTGCCCGCGCGGATCAGGCGCGAGAGCGCGGACTCGTTCTATATTACGCTGGTCGAGGGGAAAAACCGCCAGATCAGGCGGATGTGCCGGAAGGTCGGCGCATCGGTAGAAACACTGATTCGGGTCAGGATTGGCAATGTCCGTATCGGGAATCTCCAGTCCGGGCAATGGCGCCAGTTGACGCCGGAAGAGCTTAGTTACTTCGACGGTTTGTAGGGGTATAAGGCTCGATCTTGCCGTGGACGATCAGGTAGCCGTGCTCGGCGAGTTCGAGCAGGGGTACGTCGGACAGATGGTCGGAGTAGGCGCTGGTTACGCTCAATTCGATATCGTTCTCCGCGCTCCATTTCTCAAGCCTGCGCACCTTTTCCTCGCCCCGGCAGTTCGTGCCGATCATCCTGTTTGTCTGGCGTCCATCGCGCGCCTCGAACTCTGTGCAGATCAGCAGATCGAAGCCCAATTCGGACACCATCGGCTCGAGGATAAACCTCGGCGACGCGGAATTGCAGATCAGGAACTCGCCGCGTTTCCTTTCTTCGGCGAGCCGTTCGCGTACCCACGGGAAAATCTTTTTCCGTTTCCGCTTCCAGAAATCCTTCAGGTAATAATCGAGCAGTTCGGTTTTCAGCCCGGTCGTGAAGAGCAGGAAGAGCGCCTTGAATCTCGCGAGTCGTACGAGTTTCAGGATGAAGAGGATGCCGAAGAAGAACTGGAGCGGCAGGAGGAGTAACGTGTACGGCCTGCGGATCAGCATATAGATCCAGAAGTCGATCAGGCTGTCGCCGCGATAGAGAGTTTTATCGAAATCGTAGATAGATGCCTTGATCTTTTTTTCCATTATTTACCTCATTAAAAATACGCCGGCGGTGACCAAAGCCGTACCGAGCAGTCTCTGCCATGTGAAACTCTCGCCGAGGAACGCGATGGCGAGGATGTAGGTGACGATATATCCCGCGGCGGTGATCGGCCTTGCGAAGCTGACATCGTAAATCTTCAGCACCTGCATCCAAAGAATGAAACTGACCCCGTAAGCGACACCCCCAAGGATGATCCAGATATTTCGGAACATCTCGAGATAGAAATTGATCCCCTCGGCGGATATGCCGTCCACGCCCTTTTTAAATAGAATCTGCCCGAGCGCGCCTGTCAGGATGGAGACGCCGAGGAGAATAGGCCCGATCATTCCTTGTTCTCCTTCGCCGTAAAAACGAACTTGCGGTCGAGGAAGTACTTGATCGTATAACCGATCGTGAGCCCGACAGCCCCGCCAGCAAATTTCGCCCATTCGGTCTTAATCAGAGTATCGAACAACAGCTCGCTTCCCCAGAAGATCGCCGTCGTGACAATCCCCATCAGGGAGTACACGGTAAACTTCTTCACGTCCTCCTTCAGGTTCTCGGTGCGGTACTTGAAGATAAAGAGTTTATCGAGGACGTACTTCACAAGCAGACCCGCGCCCGTCCCGCATACCATCGCGATATAGATCGAGAAGTCGCCGGAATAGACCGCGAGCGTGACCGCCTGTGTACCGAGATTGATCAGAAGAGCGATCCCCGCGAAGACCGCGTATTTGATGCCGGTGCTTATTTTCATCACATGTCCTATAATTTGAAATAGAGTATCACGAGAATCAGTATCCCGCAGAGCGCGACATCGATCAGGATATGCTTGTCGCGGATCACGATATCCGCCGGGTCTCCGCCCTCGCCCTTGCCGTAGATGTCGTACATATAACGGAACATCCCGTAGAGCACGAACGGCAGCGTATAGAGCAATGAACGTGTGCCGAAACGCTGGATCGTGTCCGGGTCGATCACATAGAGCGAGAACGTGATAATTGTCAATGTCACGGCGATTACGATCATGTAGTCGAGCAGGCGGACATTGTAGTCCTTGAGCACCGGGCGGTGCTTGTGCGACGACTCTTCGAGGATCACGAGTTCATGCCGCCGTTTGCCGTAACCGATAAAGAGCGAGATGAAGAGGGTAGTCAGGAAGAGCCAGTTTGACACCGCGACATCGATAGCGGCCGCGCCGGCGATCACCCGCAGGACGAAGCCGAACGCGATCAGGAACACGTCGAGGATGACCTGATTCTTCAGCGCGAGCGAGTAAAGGAGAGTGACGGCGAAATAGCCCGAGAACGCCAGCACCGTATTCAGGTTGATGAAGATCGTGACCGCGAGGCCGCCGAGAAAGAGCAAGGCGGCGAGCGCTATCGAGAGCGCTGGCGACACCTTTCCGCTCGCGAGCGGACGGTGCTTTTTCAACGGGTGCAGTTTGTCCTTATCGCGGTCGATCAGGTCGTTCAGGATATATACCGACGACGACACGAGGCAGAACGCCGCGAACGTGTACAAGCTTCTTAGGATCAGCGGCACGGCGAGAAAATTCATCGAGAAGACGAGCGGTACGAAAATAAACAGATTTTTGATCCAATGGGGTATGCGCATGAGTTTGAGGTAATCGACGAACATATGCCTTCCGCTTTTTTACTATCCGGTATCCTTGCGGAATAATTATATCTCATTTCAGGGAAAAGGGCAACCGATTGCATTTTATCACCATTGCATTTTATCATAGAAGGAGAAGGGGTTTGTCCAAAGTAATCCCAAAGTGCATTCAGTGACCCGACAGCGGCTCTTCAAATCGCAGAATACCGACCGCAGAGGCGCAGAGACGCCGAGGAAACAGCCGAGGGAAATAATAAGAACGCTTAGGAAAGATTCACACGGAGCACGCAGTGGGGAAGATGAAAAACTCATTTTTAAGAGAGTCTGCCGGTTTAAAAATAGACTTTGCGTTATTTGCTTGTTCTCGGGGTAGAAGGAATACCGACCGCAGAGGCGCGAAGGCGCGGAGAAAACAGCCGAGGGGGAAATAATGAAAACACTCGGGAAAGATTCACGCGGAGCACGCGGAGGGGAAGATGAAAAACTCATTTTTAAGAGAGTCTGCCGGTTTAAAAATAGACTTTGCGTTATTTGCTTGTTCTCGGGGAAGAAGGAATACCTACCGCGGAGGCGCGAAGGCGCGGAGGAAACAACCGAGAGAATAATGAAAACGCAGGGAAAGATTCACACGGAGCACGCTGAGGGGGAAATAAGAGGGTATAGAAAAAACTGTGTAAATGGTCAATTTGT
>MIBE01000017.1 GCA_001829415.1 Spirochaetes bacterium GWF1_51_8 | reverse complement strand
ATTTCGGCGAAAGGGTGCAATTATGACGGAAATCCATTTACACAAAATTTCTGACACCCTCCACGGAGATGTCACCATGAACATTTGACGAGAGATACTGTCTTGCTTTCGCGGTATCATGATCTTCAACTCAATTTCACAAAACGAGATAAAAAGAATAGCTATGGGATTATGTTAATATCTCTTGAAAAAGCATCCCCGCTTCTTTCTCTGCGTACTCCGCGTGAAATTCTTCTTCTCCCCCGAAGTCCGTTCTCCGTAATAACTATTTCTTTTCTTTCTTCATCGATTTGAACACACCGGACAGCGTCTTCTCCATCACGCTGAAATTCACCTGAATCCACTTCATCACCCAGAACTCCATCCCCCACGGCATTTCCGCCGCCCCGGCGATCATCGCGGACTTTTTCTTGGTTTCGGAGTCGTTGATAGTCAGCTTCTCATAGTACTGCGCGTCATGTATAAATGGAATAGATAAATTCTACCCCGGCCGCTGCCTCTGCGTCCTCTGCGTCTCTGCGGTAGATTCCTCAAGTAAGAATTACATACCGCAGAGGCGCGGAGTAAACAGCCGAGGGGTAACCCGCGTGAAATTCTTCTTCCCCGGTTAGAAGCAATTTAGTACGGCGATTATTCCGGCTGGTACCCGTACTTTTTGAAGAGGCCGAGTACGTCCTTACCGGATACTTTCGCGAGCGCGTCGATGACTATCGCGGTTTTTGCCGGCGACGGCATCTCCTTCGCGAACTTGAATCCCTCCTTCTTCCATCCCGCGAACAGTTTCGCGAAGATATCCGCGCCGCAGAGCTTTTCAATCTCCGCGATAAGCTGATACGCGCGGCCGAAAGCGAGGGGATAATCCCCGGGATTGTCGTTGTAGTTTTCCGGCATCCATTTCTCAATAAACAGGTAGTTCTTGCCCTTCTGGATATATTTAGTTCCCATCTCGTTCATCTCGAACGCTGCGTCCTGCGCGATCTGGGAATAGCCTAACACCGCGCAAGTCTTATCCGCGAGATACTGGGTCAGCGCGAACATCCACATCGGCGGAGTACCGAACTCGCCGTAGAGATACGACTTCGCGAGGTTCTGCGCGAACGACAGGTTGATCCATTCGCACGGATATGCGATCAGGTCGGCAGGCAGGAACATATAGGGCTGTTGGTACTGCCCTCCATAGAGAAACGGGAAAGCGTAGAACGACATACCGTCATAGTTCCCGATCCGGATGCTGAGCTTGTTCCCCGACGGTTTAATTCCCGTCAATTTTTCCATCTCGGTCGCGGCCGAATCCGCGAATACGAGGAATTTCTTCAGATTCTTCTGCGAGTAATCGCTCGGGAAATACACCTTCTTCGTCACGACAGTAAAGAACGGGGTGTTTGTGATAATGATCCCCATTTTTTCAGGGCTTACGGTCATCTTGACGTCCCATTTCACGGAGACCGTGCCCTCTTTTTCACCGTAAGTGTAATCGAAATGCTGGATAAACGTGAAATCGCCGCTTTTTAATTTACCTTCCTGGTAGAGCGCGAGCACGACCTCGTAGGGAACGAGGATGTTATCGTTGAAAGTGTGGGTCATCCCCGGCTCGATCTCGATCTTTGTCGGAAACGGGCCGATATTCTGCGACGTCCATTTGCCGTCGGATGAGACAAAGACGGCGTTTCGTTCGTTAAACTCGATCTTAACTTTCGAGTTGTTCTTGAAGATATAGTCGCCGGGAACCCACCCGCCGAACTCTTCGAGCGTCAGCTTGTCGGGCTTCATCGAGACCGACAGTTCGGGCGTACTTTTCGCCTCAGCCGAAAACACCGAGGCCGTGACCAACAACAGCCCGGTCAATACCATAAAAAACTTCTTCATGTATCCTCCTTTCTCTATAGAATTTTTCCTTTAACAACCGTCACTTCGACGGGTAACCGTAACTCACGAATAGTCCTTTCACATCCTTCCCGGACAGTTTTTCAAGCGAGTCGATCACCAAAGCGGTCTTATCCGCATCGTTTTTCTCCGGCGGGAAGCTGAAACCGTCCTTTTTCCACGCCGCAAACAGCTTCGCGAAGATGTCCGCACCGCAGAGCTTTTCAATATCGCCCATCAGTTGGAACGCCCGCCCGAAACCGAGGGGATGGTCGCCGGGGTTGTCGGAAGGCCATGACGAGGTAAAAAGATAATTCTGTCCGTTCTCCTGATACTGGTCGCCCCATGCGGAAATCTTCGCGGAATCCTCATTCGCGGATTCCCGGTAACCCAGTTTCGCGCAAACCTTTCCGGCGAAAAAAGAAGCAGGCCCTTCCGACATCCAGCGGGGCGGATTGGGAAACTCGGTCAGCAGAAAGAAATGGCAGAGTTCGTGCGGTAAGACAACATTCAGCCAGGGATTTTTATCGATAATGAGCGAAGCGGGGATGGAAAGATAAGGGGAAGTGGGATGATGGTCGGTGAAATAGGGAAAACCCGCCCATTCGGTAACAGTGAGGCTGATTTTCTTGCCATCCATCGGCTGATAGCCCAGTACTTTCTCCATTCCGGAATACACCTGGTCGCAAAACCCTAAAAATGTACGCATACTCTCCATCGACGGAGCGGTTTTGAAATAAGAGCTTTCGGCGAGTACATCGAAGTGCATAGTATTTGTCTCGAAAAGTACGATATCCCCTGCCGGGACATTGAGTTTCACTTTCCATTTTACCGTTAAGACCGCATCCTGACTGCCGTTCCGGTAATTAAATTCCTGAACATACTGCAATTCGCCGTTCGGAAGCTTTCCCGCTTGATACATCTGATAGACCGTGTCGAACGGGATCAGGAATAGACCGTCGACAATGAGTTTTTCATCAGGATTCACGGCCGCAGAATGACCGACCAGCCCGTTCGGTTCGGATTTCCATTCGCCGTCACTGGAAGCAAAATACTCGGAGCTCGCGGATAAGGTCAATTTTTCACCGGAATTGTTATAAAACTCATAACGTGCGGGAACGGCACCGGAAAACCCGTTCAATACCAGCACTTTCGGGTATGTCGTGACTATCAACGGCCCGCTTTTCATTACAGAAAAGCGCGAACAACAGGAGATCAATAAAATACTTGAAATTAGCAAAGCCCATTTTTTCATAAACTATCCTTTTAATAATATTCAGGGATTTCCCAGTTCAATTCGGGATCGAACACTTCCATCAGAACTTGGAAATCCCCGTCAGAAAAGATTTGACTACGGAAACAGCGCCCGGATAGAACTGGGAACTTGTTTCGAACACAAGGCGGTAAACACCCTTTTTCACCTGAAAATACGCGATAAACACTTCGGACGCGACATCGGGATTTTTCGGCGAGTACTTCATGATCTCCGCCGTGTGGAACGGGATACCGTTATTAGTCACGACACTTGCCGACACGACCGACGTCTTGAACGCGAGAAGGTTCCCCTCCATGATATATGCCTCAGCGGTGCCGTTCAGGATATCCTTCCACGGCATACTCGACTTCTCGAGCCCGAACGCTATGCCCGGGATATCGGTCTGAATCATGAGATCGCCGTCGTTATTCATAAAGGTGTAGTTCGTCGGAATTTCGAGGGTGAAGCCTTCGTCCTTAAACTCGACCGTCGCGGCGGACGCGGCGGCCGAAATACTCAGAATCAGGAACAATCCTATCGCTAAACGTTTCATTATTTCCTCCCGTAACTTGAATACAGAATTATACACCGAAAAAACTTTTTTGGAAACCTGAAAACTGTTTATCGAAAATAATACGGTGTTTTGAGCGGAATACCGGAATAATCGCAAAAAAGTGAAATAAAACCTCCGAAACACGAAAAAATATTTGAAAATTTGAAAAACCGTATTACAATAATATATATACCGTAATATGGGGGTACCTAATGTATCGAATTTTGACCGCACTCGTTCTTTTCGTCGTTCCTTGTCTCGCGTCCGCGCAGGAGAGCGCGCCCAGTAATGTCAGCCTGTTGATCCTCCCGTTGGTAAATACCACGGATGTGGAAAACTCGGCGGGCTCGGATAATTACCGGATCCTCCTGTTCGGTCCGATCTACAACTTTGTCAATATCATCCCCGGTGTGACCATGCCTCCAAGGGACAAGCTTCTTTCGATGAAGACCGACAATTCGAATATCCCCGCGGCCGCCGCGCTCAACCTTTCGGACTTCGTGATCTACGGCGATTATGCGCTTAAGGGAAAAACTAAAAAAGACATAAAAATCTATATCAATCTCTACATCTGGTCGCAGAAACTCGGCGCGGTGTTCTTCCAGAAATCGTTCGTCTCAGGGACGGATTTCGAAGTGCTCGACACGATCGACCTCATGCTCGAGGAGATCATCTCGCAGACTCTCCAGAAACAGCTCGCCGTCGCGACCCTCCAATTCGGCGGGTTTAAGATCGGTTTCGAGAAGTACGAACTCCTGATTAACGATAAAAGCATTTCCGAGATCGCGGGCAGCGGTTTTGCGCTAAATTTAAAGGTTCTCGCCGAACAGAATTACCAGATCGTGCTCAGAAACCTGAATTCCGGGCAGGTCGCGTTCGACCAGACGTTCAAGCCGAAAAAGGGCGAGGCGATCATGATCGGGTACTATGCCGCCGGTCATATTATCGTTCCGGAGATACCCAATAAAAAGGCGAAGTCGGTCTACGACCTCTACCTTATTCACGGCAGCGAAACGAATATGCTCGAAGATAAAAAGACCTATTCCAATATGCTCGCCGGACGCGATTATACGTTCTGGCTCGTGGAAGACAAGACCAACTTTGCATACACCAACACGTTCACGCTCAACGACAAGCAGACATATAAGCTGGAACCCAAACTGAAATCGACCGGCGGATTCGGCCTCCGTCTGACATTGAACGACGGGATCATGCTGAACGCCCATCTCGATTATTTCTGGAACAGTTGGTTCTACACCGGTATCCAGCTCGGCGCGAGCCCGCTTCCTCTGCTGGGAGACTGGGGCACCATGTTCTACGACTCGAAGTTTATCCTGAGTTTGAGCGCAGGTATCGATGTCGGAGTATACTTCCTCGGCGGGCGCGGTAACGAGGGTCTCAACCTCGCGGGCGGACTCATGGCCCGTTACTACCTCTATCCCGTGGCGCCGCAGCTCCTGCAGAGCACGTCCGTCCTCGACCCGAGCCGTTCGTTTATCTGCGGGCCGCATATCTGGGCGGAATACAGCATCTTCCTGCTCGGCGTAGGCTTCTATTTCGCGCCGTTAGCGAACTTCGAAATGTACAGCTTCCCGCTCTCGATTTCGTTGGGCTTACGGTTCAATTTTTAAAAGAGCCTGATATGAAAAACATAGTTCTATCAATTATAACGCTGACGCTGACCTCGGTTTCCTGTTCGCTTTTTCATTTTCTGCCTCCGGCGCTCAATAATTCTTACTGGGACAACCAGTTCAGCCGTTTCCTGGTACTTGAAAATATCACTTCCCCGGATCAGTTCGATATCGGGATGGACTGGAATGACTCGATCAGTATCGCCGTGACCACTAACGGGACGTTGTCTCTGTATGCTTACGACATTTTTAATTACTACACTGCTTTGATGCAGGATTATCCCGGTCCCGCTTCTTCTCCCGTCATGCACACCGACAAAGATTTCGGCCTCGGGGTGTTCTATGTCGGCAACGCCGACGCAGGAGAGATGAAATATAAACCCGGTAACTATTGGACGAATTTCAGCACCCAGACAGAGGTCGCCGATTGTCTATTTCCGATCGATTACTGTGTATCCCCAGACGGTAAAGTATTCCTTGTATTTAGTTTGGTTAGTTCCAATACGGAATTTATAATCGAATATTCGGATGATCCCGGTTCGGCGGGTTTCTTCAACTTTTTACCCCCTGTCGATACCATGAGCGATATCATCGATCTGACTATCGGTATCCGTAAAGACGGGGTCTTGTTTGTCGGCGTCGCGAATAACGACTATATCGTCGTCTATACTGTCGATACGAACAAGCAACTCATGAATTTTCAGATTCTTGACGGAAAACATGCCGCGAAGGTGACCGCAGCGGAAGACGGGAAGTTTTATCTTGTCTACCTGACAAAGAATTACGATGTAAAAATGGCGAGGTTCGAGATTATCGGCGGAAACCTTGTCCAGACCTACGAATGGATGGTTTACGAAGGCGGGGTGCTTGTCGATCCGTCGTACCCCTCGTACAGTATCGACACGGTCTACGATCCGGTCTCCGGTAACGGGTATATCGGATTTATCGAATCGCAGTATAATCAGCCGTTACTCTTCAGATTTTATAGAGGTCAACTCAGTCTTGTCAATATGATCCATTCCGAATCTACGAACAATAAGTTTATCAATCTCTCGTTCGATATGGACGGCAACCCTGTTGCCGGGGTGACATTCGGGACAAATCCCTACGATGTTTGGGTATATACAAAATGGGAATCCTATTAGACGGGGGTAACCGCAAGGTCTGATTTGATATTGAGTGGGTTCTAAAATGGTATTTCATGCTTGATCGGTAATGATTTAATTTGAATGAACGGGGGCTGATCGAGAACAGGATTTCCGTGCGGCTACATTTTCTGCAGGTACAGATTTCTTATTCTCCCGCCGTCCGGTTATCGATAACCTTTCAGTGAATAGATGGAATGATATCAGGGGAAAAAGATGAAATTGAGAGTGTTTTTTATTCTTCCGTTTTTGGTGATCGGGTCCTGCGGGCTGCTACATTTTTATTCCCCTGCCGTGAATAACTCCGTGACCCAGCCGCGTTGGAATATGATGATATCGATCCCAGGGGTTACGTCGCCGAACGAGTTTTCGATCACGGCCGATCAGGACAAACGGGTATTCGCGGCCATCGCGAAATCAGGCTCGTTAGTGATATCCCTTCTCTCCGCGTCAGGTTTGAGCGACAACTGGACGACAAACTACGCTTTTTCTACCGCTAGCACTGCAAACTCGCTGAAAGTTTATTACGACAAGTTCTGGGGGGTGACATTAGGCTATCAGGAAAGCAGCTCGGTCCAACTCAAGTATTTTTATACGCCGACAAACGCATGGAACCTTTTCGCGCCGGCATTCTATTCTACGGGGCAATGGAATTATTTTTTCGGCATGACCGGAAAATTGTATGCCCTCGCGCAGGCCAATGTTCCAAACTTCGCGGTCATTTACTACAATACCCCTACGGTAATGGCCGGCACGTGGAACACGAACCAGAAGTTCGATGTAAATACGGGCATGACGATAATGGATCTCTCCGCGGATATCGACTCGCACGATAACGTATTTGTCGGGGCGGCGAATTTTACGGAATGCAGGATATATTTTAACGGTTCGAACGGGAATTGCATCTATAACCCGGTCGACAATGGGGTTGAATATGCCAAGGTCGCCATTCCCGGAGACAACACGATCTACCTGATCTACAAGGATATCAGCGGGCCGATCAAAGCTCAGGTACTCTCTTATGAATATCCCGGTATCCAGATACTGAAAACCATACAAATTTACGACAAGGCGTTTTACGTATACATCTACCACGACTTGGGATTAAGTGTCGTCGCGGACAAAAACTCCTCGAAGGTTTATATCGGGTTTATCACTCTCGATCAGAGGAAACCGGTCGTTCTTAAAATAGAGAACGGGACGGTGATTCCCCTGCCCCAGTTCCCGGAAAGCCTCACCAATTGTTCGAATATCAAACTTTCGATCAATTCCGCCGGATTATTAATGGCGGGAGTACTCGGGCCCGGGAACACGTTGAGCATTCTTCGCCAATGGTAGAACTCAGCCCAAGGAGGGCATATGAAATTACTCAAATTATTAATATCGATCGTGTCAGTCGCCATTCTGAGCGCGTGCGCTCTGCTTCATTTTCTCGCTCCCGCCGCGCAGAATCAGCTTCAGCAGAATGCCGACTTTATAGGCTGGAAAAAGATCGGTGAGGATTTTTCAAGCAATAACGGGTACTACGGTCTTGACGTGGATTCGCATGGAACTCCCTATGTCATCATGATGGGTATCAGCGATTCGTCCATTCTTTACAAGTTCGACGGCAAGTGGAGTTTTGTCTGCTCGAATCTACCTTTTGTCCAGGCTTCCGCATCGGTATTAAGAATCGGTAATGACGATAACCCTTATGTCGCATATCTGGACTTTGCATATAACGGAGTTCTCCAGAACTTCTACGGCCCCGCCGCTGTATCGGTTGCCGCGGGGGAATTCACCAACGGGGTAGAATTTTTCGATTATGTGATTACGACCGGCGGACGGCATATCGTCAGTTATAGAATGACAAATTTCGGTGTTGTCACTATTCACCAGGATACAGGTTTTTATTGGGAATATGCTGCTCCGTTTATGGAACATCCCCCCGTCGATCCGTTGGAAATCCATATGGCCGCGGCTCCCAACGATGAAGTTTTCATCCTGTATATCGGTGCGACTTCAAACGAACTCTATTATTCGCAGGGTGGTATGAATATCATCAGCTTAACGGGACCCGATATGCAATTTGCTATCGGCGGGAATAGGATTTTTTATGTCTTCGCCACAATGACCTCGTATTACGAATTGAAGTTTATGATAAAAGACATCGGCGCCCCCTCGTTCATCTCGAACGACGCACTCGATCTTCACGCCAACGCTTATTTCGCCCACCCCGAGGATACGATCGTAGCGACGAAGCAGCCCCCGTATCAAGCGTTCTGCCTTCTTGAGGAAACCGGCTCGACAGCTCAATATATTCTCCAGATTAAGGAAGATTTCACACTCAGCAGAATAGAACTTCCCCCAGTGGACGGAACTTTCAATGACGCATTCCTCTTCGCGGGACGCGACGGCAGTATTTATCTATTAATTGATTATTCGGATACAAACCTTGCAATCAATAAGCTTTCAGTTTACAGGTACTATTATTAACGAGTGTATGTTTTTATTAGGCGGGTGATTCCATGAAAAGAGCTGTATCTATTTCAACTGTATTTATTCTACTTCTCGGATCGTGCGGTATCTTTCATTGGTTTCCGCCCGCTATCAATAATAATTTGATTGTTCAGCCCGCATCTCTATTAACATCTTTCGATGGGGTCATGAGTCCCGCAGATTTCGACTTCGGGGTGAATAGCAACGATACCCTTCACATGTTTTTAAACACAAGCGGTTCCTTATACTTCTATGCCTATGACATGAGCGCAGATCGCTGGAATACGAATTATTTCGCGGGAATAGGCCTCAATCCCAAGATGGATTATGACGGCGGAAGCGGTCTTTCCGGTATGTATATCGTTACCCCGAATGTTTTCCAGATCACCTATGAAAATCAGGGAGGGTGGCAATATTTCCAGGAAACCGCCGGAAATTCCAACTCCACTCAGATCTACGATTATTGCGCCGGCCCCGGAACGGCATGCGCGCTTGTATATCAAAATAGTATAGCAACTTCGGAATTTTTTGTTTTTACACTCGGCAGTACAAATAATTATCAATTCGATTTCTTTTCCCAGATGAATTCTCCCGGCACGATCTTCGACCTGTCGATCGATCATAATTCTTACGGTACGCTTTTTATCGGGATAGCTCAGCCGGATAGTGTCGCGATATTTTCCTTCGCCGGCCCGTCGACAGTAAAACAATACACCATCCCCTACGGGAAGGGTATAGCAAAGGTCGTCGTCACGAAGGACGAAAGAATCTATCTCTTTTTCCAGAACGATGAAAATGAGTTAATCGCGAAAGTATTCGAATACCGGGATAACGATCTCAAGGACTACGCTGAATTTACCGTCTATACCGGCGGGATAAAAATCGAGCCTTCTTTTCTGCCGAACGCGCTCGATATCGAGTACGACGCCGTGAACGGAAATATCTACGCGGCGTTCATCGACCCCGGAAATAACTATCCGATTATCATGAAAATACGGAATACCCAAGTTTCGCCTGTTTTCATGATACCCTCTCATGAGACAAATTCACGTTGTATCAAAATCACGGTGGATCAGGACGGCGATCCTGTCGCGGGAGTGCTGAATTACAGCAATACGTTAAATTTCTACTCCCGATGAGTGATCGATTGACCTGTTTTGTTGAAATACCCGGCTTTTGCGGGTATATTAAATTAGTAGAAAGATGAAATCGGGGGAGTTATCATGTTAAAAAAAGGTGCGTTACTTTTCCTTACAATTATTCTTTCGTCGTGCGGGATTTTCCATTTTTTTTCTCCCGGCGCGAATAATTCTATCTATAACCCGGGCTGGAAACACTACGATGTGAAATTTAATGTCGATTCCGCGAAAGACTTCTCTATCGCGGTAGATAACGAAAACAAGCTCCATCTCGCGTATTCCGAACCTACAAACAACTTTTTGAGAGTTTTAAAGCTTGACAGTATTTCCGGCGGGTGGTCTTCCGAGTATTCGACGAATCTGATGATTACTAACGTCGAGCTTTATTATAGCGCGGAATTCGGCCTGCATATACAGTTTATCACAAGCGGCGGATACTGCACCGTGATGCGTCCCGGCGACTTCGGATGGCAGCAATACGGCCCCACACTGATACTGACGACTACTACCGTTGCCGATCTCAGTCAGTTAGGGCCGAATCATCTCGATCTGGTCTATTTCGATCCGGCCAGCGCAACGAAAAGTATCTTTACTTTTAAATACAACGATAACGGCGGAGCGAGTTGGAACGACTGGACAAGTTCCATGGAAACCGGATCGGAAATACTCGATCTCTCGGTCGATACGCTCGGTTTTCCTGTCGTAGCGGCCGCTCATCAAAACTATATTCAGCTTTTCTGCTGGAAGAACTCTACTGAAATTCACGACTTCGCTTATTCCAATTCGTTCGAGTTCGCTAAGGTCGCCGCGTTCAACGAGAACGATATCTATGTCGTATCGCGCGGTAAGGATTTTTCCGTCGTCCTGCTCCATTTTGCTTTTATCGACGGTAATATCAGTCTGAATGGCTCGAGCGTGATATACAGGAATGGATTTTATATCGAGGCGCAGTACCAGCCTTACGGGATGTCACTGACTGCGCATAAGCCATCGGGAACCTTTTACCTTTCGCTCATCGGCGATGTAAATAAGAACCCGATGGTGTTCAAGATAAATAAAGGAGTAACTACGCCCATCCTCGGCCTGCCGTCCGACCTGACGAACTGTATCGCGGCAAAAGTCGCGGTCGACATATACGGAAAACCTATCCTCGCGGCGTTAAGCGCAACCCATCAGCTACGGATGTTTTGGCTGCAATAGAGCTTTAGTTCTTTATAACCGGCTTATAGTTAGAGCTCAATATCCTAGAATTTTTGTAAATAAATGGGCATTTCATTGAAAATTTCCAAATATAGGAATATACTGATATATCAATACTTTGGAGTACCCGTGAAAAAGATAGCCCTTTTTATCCTTATTTTTGGGATGTCGTCTTCCTGCGCCCTGCTTCACTTTCTCGCTCCCGGCGCGCAGAATAGTATCCTTCAGCTTTCCGGCACAAAAGGCTGGGTGCAGCTAGGCGAGCCGGTCTCCAATCTACTAGGGAATTCCGCGAATTTTTCGTTCGATGTCGATTCCGGCGGTAAACCTTATATCGTCATAGTCGATACCAATCAGGAAGCGATGGTGATGGCTTTCGAGGGGTCATGGGTAGAAAAGGGAAAAACAACCGGGGCGGGGATCGGTTACCCTCCTATCCTTCATTTTATCAATACCTGCCCGAACGTGGCAATCAGGAACGGCACCGGAGCGGGATATATTTACGACTTCTGCACCGGGGTTCCACAGCCTGTAGGTCCGGGACAGTTTGCGTCCGGCTTCAGCTTTTTTGATTTCAAAAAGGATAAAACCGAACAAATCTATACCGTATTCCAAACTAACCTCGGCGCGTCATATATGTTATGGGTAAAAGAATTGGCTACTAACGGCAGTTCATGGAATAATCCCGCAAACTACAATCCGGTCTTTACTTCGATGATACTGAGCTATCTAAAAATGGAAATCGACCAGAACAAGCATCCTTATGTCCTCTGGACGACGAACTCTACCTTCCAGTTACTATACCAGAAAGCTTCCAACTTATGGACGAACTATACTCTCGGCAAGTCATTCTACGCGATGGGTTTTTGTATTACGCCCGAAAACAAAATCATGCTGCTCCACCAGAGTAACAATATCGACGTTTACCTTGAAGTGATCGATATATCGATGGGAGTGAATCCGGCGCTTTACACGAGGCCGGTGATCAGCGGCGTCACAATCGATTATGACGCTCAGAACGTAGCAACTTCCATAAAATTCCCGCAGTCCTGTTATTTAATAGGGCAGGATAATTCGGTAATGGAGCATAAAGTTTACAGGGTCAATCAGGACGGGAGTTATGTGAAAATGCCCGATATCCCAGAGATAAAAGGATCGGCCGCCCGTAAGCTGTTCTCCTCGCAGGATGGTACGATCTATATAGTTTTCGTCAAATCCAATGGAACCGGTTTCAATATCTATACTTACCGTTTGATCGAATAGGCGCGAGCCTGTCAGACATCGAACACGCCGACTCTGTTTCCTTCACGCACGACATAACGGTAGTCGACCTGCGGGTTGAGCCTCACCGCCTGACGGGTGTCCATGCCGGTCAGCGCCTCGATAATATCCTGTATCCTCGCCCCGCCGTCAGCCTGACGGTATACTGCGACGGCCTCGTCTTCCTCGAAGTTTAGGCTCAGGATAAAGTCCTTCAGGTCGATAATCTTTTCGCCCTTCGGCGTGACTTTCTTAAACTCACGGTTCTTCTCGTACAACCCGCTTACTTCCGCGCGCGACGACGGTATCCTGAAACGGAACTCGATCATCTGCTCGTGCGCCGCCCGGTTAATCCGGTTCTGCTTCTCGACGTGCTTCGAGGCCGATATCCTGAGATCGTCAGGCAGAACGCTGTTCATCCTCGCTGTAAACTCGTCCGGATCGATAGCCTGGTTTACCTCGATCTGCGAGACCTCATACTCGCTCCCGAACCCTATCGGCAATGCCCACCCCATTTCGAGACGGATATGCTTATTGAACCCTTCTGTGAACTTGACCGGGATGTTCGCGCGGACAAACGCCCGGCAGAGGGTCTGCTCGAGGTCGATCTGCGACATGAAGCGCAGGATACCCTGTTTACGGTAGAGGAAACGGATACACCCGGCGTTCTCCGTCCGGAATACGTCGATATTCGACAAGAACGACTCGTCGAACACGGCATCGTCCTGTATCTCCGCGTCGTCCGTCTTGACAGTCTCGAAGTCGCAAGTACCGCAGACACCGCATTTATCCCGGCAATCCGGCGTCGTTCCGCCGTCCGCCGATAGTTTCAGTTCGTTCATCTGGTAGCTGTCGTCGATCCCGCTGTCTACCGGAGCCCACGGGACTTCCGAGCCGGGTTCCCGCTGACGCAGGTAGACATCCTCGTCGATACCCATTCCGTGAAACACTTCCGTCCAAAGGTCGTGGCTGAAGAACTCGCTCCACCCGTCGAAACGCGCCCCTTTTCCGAACGCCGCTTCGACAGCGCCCGACAGCGCCCTATCGCCCCGTGAGAACACACCCTCGATCCGGCTGACATAGGGGTTGTTGTAACGGATATTTACACGCCCGTTGCGGCGGAACATCCCGATCAGCCTGTGAAATTCTTCCTTCGCGCGATCCGCGGGCATCTGTTCTTCCCATTGGAACGGGGTATGCGGCTTCGGCACGAACACCGCCACACTCACCGTGATTGCCGTTTTCGGTACCTCGGACATGAGCCGCTGGATGAGCGCTGCGATCCCCTGTATCTCGTCGATTTCCTTCCAGCCAGGAAGCCCGATCATGAAGTACAGCTTCACCGATCTCCACCCGAGTTCGCGCGCGATCGCCGTCACACGCACCAGCTCTTCCTCGGTGACATTCTTGTTGATCCTGTCGCGAAGCGCCTGCGTGCCGCCCTCTACCGCGAAGGTCAGCCCGCTGGATCGGATCGTCTTGACCGAACGCGCGAGATCGACGTTAAAGCTGTCGATCCGCATACTCGGCAGCGAGAACGATATCCCTTTCGGGGTAAATTGTTTCTCGAGCGCGGGAAGAAGTTTCGCTATATTGGAATAGTCGCTCACCGATAGGGATATCAGTGAAAACTCGTTATGCCCGGTGCAGAGGATAGACTCCTTCGCGATATTGACGATATTGGACAGGTCGCGTTCACGCACAGGGCGGTAAAAAAATCCCGCCTGGCAGAACCTGCACCCGCGACCGCACCCCCGCATGATCTCCACTACCGCCCTGTCCTGTACCGTCTTCAGATAGGGGACGATCTGGCAGACCGGGAAGTCTATCTTGTTCAGGTCGGGCTCGATATAACGGCGCACCCTCGGCCCGTCGGCAATCAGAAACCCGTCGGACTTGCGGACGTCGTAGAACATCGGGACATACACTCCCGGAATCTCCGCGAGATCGCGAAGGATCGCCTCGCGCGGCTTACCCGCGAGCTTCCCCTCACGGACTACGCGCGACATCTCGACGATCCGTGTTTCGCCGTCGCCGATACACACCGCGTCGAGGAAGTCCGCGACAGGTTCGAGGTTCACCGACGCGGGCCCGCCCGCGAAGATATACGGATCGCCGTCCGTCCGTTCGCGCGAACGGAACTTTATCCCGCAGAGATCGAGTATGTTGAGGAAGTTCGTGTAGAGAAGTTCGTACTGGAACGAGAAGCCGAGGATGTCGAAACAGTTGAGCGGGGTGTGGGTCTCGAGGGAGAAAAGGGGCATGCCCTTCGCGCGGAGAGCCGCGTCCATGTCCGTCCACGGCGAGTAAGCGCGTTCGCACACATACTCGTCCTTTTGGTTCAGCAGATGATAAAGTATCCGCAGGCCGATATTCGGCGCGCCCACTTCGTAGGTGTCGGGATAGATCAGCGCGACCGACGTCCTGCCGTTCCAGTCCTTCACCGTCGAGTTGATCTCGCCCCCCGTGTAACGGAGCGGTTTATCGACAAACGGGAGTATTTCTTCGAAAAGCTCCGTCCTCAGGTCTCCCATCGCGTTTCCTTAATTTCTATTGTTGATATAGGATATACAGATGTCACGGTATTATTATAGTACAGAACGGCGAAAATAGGAAGTTACGCGGGGACGGGAATAATACTATAATTTATCTGAAATATTTTCGTAATCCGCTTGACAATAATAATTCTCCGGGTGTATAATTCAAATGTTCAAAGGGGTTCTATAGGGGAAGGAGCGGGTTATGAAAAAGGGGCTATCACACACACACACACAGCATTTAGCGCTTTCTGCGCGATAGTAATCATGGCATTTTCGTTCGCGGGATGCAATATCGTCGAGGAAATCATCACCTCGCCCGAAATCGACCTTCTCGGCAACGGCTACTGCGAAGTCCCGCAGTTGACTATTCAGCAGTTAGACAAT
>MIBE01000016.1 GCA_001829415.1 Spirochaetes bacterium GWF1_51_8 | reverse complement strand
GTTCTTCTCGGGGCAAACCCGTTCGGCATACAGCCCCGCGAACGCAAAGGGCTTATCGGTCTTGAGACGGACATAGTAGGGGAGCTTCTTTCCGGTATCCTTGTCGGTGATCCATTCGTAAAACCCGTCGGCGACAAACAGGCATCTCTTCTCACGGTACGCGTCGCGGAAACTCGGCTTCTCGAGCAGGGTCTCCGAACGGGCGTTGGCGAGCTTCTGCCCGATAGATAGGTCGGTTGCCCAATGCGGGACGAGGCCCCATTTGAATATGCCGAGAGTGAGTTTGCCGCTCGCGGAATTCCGGAAAACCGCCGGTACATGAGCGCCCGGCGCGATGTTGTAGGACGGCATCAAGTCCAGTTCGCTGACGCTTGCGTCCTTCTCTTCGACCTTAAACTCGATCAGCCAGTTTTCATTCGGCATTTTACGCGAGACGCGAAAACACATATCGGCTCCGTGAATGCGTTTTTAATCGAGGCACTCCCAATCTTCGACCATGATGTAGAGTTCGGAATGATGGCCGCCGCCCGCCTTAGCATGGCCGGATACCTCGCCGATCGTCCCGACGACCTTTATCTTACCGTTGCACGGGACGGGTTTCAGCGAATACGCGGTGATCTGGTAGCCGTCTTCCGTATCGATATAATACAGCTTTCGATCGTCCACGAACTGTGTCAGGATCATGTGCTGGTGAATGATCTCGCTTTGCTGTGCGGTCATCGAGACCTTCATCCCGATATAGCCGTCCATATCCGCGCCCTTGATCGACGGCAGGGATACTTTCTTGGGCGACATGCCGCCGGCAGGTGCGGTTTCTTTCACCGACTCCTGTCCGCCGCAGGAGAGTGCAAGGAAGAGTAACGGGATGACGACGGGGATTCTTTTCATATAGCCTCCATGAAACTGTTTCACTATCGGGCGGCTACTCGGCGCATTCCCATTTGTCGGCGATTATATAATAGTCCTTGTAGTGGGTGCCGCCCTTGAGCAATAAGTCGAGAGCGCCGACTTTACCGGTGACCTTGACCTTCCCCGAGCAGGGGATGATCTCTTTCGAGAAGACTACGAACTGGTAATGATCGGGAAGCTCGTAGTAACAGGCGTAGATAAACGGATCGGATTCCTTCGCGCCGGGCACCTTCGATGGAACAGGCTCGTTCTTTTTCGGGTCGGGTTTTTTGATATCCGAAGGATACGGCAGGCTGGGGTCTGGAAGTATCAGCTCCGATTTTATCACGACCGCCGTGACGGTTTGATCGATAAAAGGATCGAAGCCCGCGCGGTTTGTCACAATGTTCATCGGGCCGTCCGTTTTAACAGCCGCATCGTTCCCTCCGCAGGCGGTCAGAAAAAGCGCCGCCGCAAACAGTATCACTACTCCCTTCATATCCGCCTCCGTTTTTGTCAAGTGCTACTCCATGCATTCCCATTTCCCGGCGATAAGATAGAACTCCGAGAATTCCTCGCCGCCCTTGTTGAGTCCGGACACTTCTTCAAGCCTCCCGGAGATCACGGCCTTGGCGGTGCACGGGATTTTATCCTTGGAATAGATCGTCAACTGGTACCCGTCCGCGAGGTCGAGATAGCTGTATTCCATGCTCTTGTTCATCTTTTTATCGTCGACCGGGATGAAAAGTACCGGGTGTTCGTAGATGATATCGGGCGCCTTACCCGAGATAGTGATATTTTTCCCGAGCGCGCTGGTTTTCAGGCCGTCCAGATTGGTGATGACCGGGCCGGAGACTTCCGCAACATTCGTTTTCGGGGAAGATTTACCGTTGCAGGAAACGAGTACGAAGAACCCGAGAAAAATCGGCAGCAGACGGTTCATTGTTCCTCCATTCTCTTTACAGGCGCGTATTATTCGATGCATTCCCATTTGTCGATCACGAGATAGAATTCGGTGTGGTCACCGCCGCCCTTACCGGCGCCGGTAACAGAAGAAACCGTACCGATCAGTTTTATCTTTTTCGCGCATTCGATTTTATCCTTGGAATAGGCCAGTATCTGTGATCCGTCGGGGAGATCGACGGCGATGTACTTCATGGGTTCCATGAAAAACGCCAGCATATGCTCCATCTCGAAGCCGGCCTTCTTGCCGATAAGAACTATCTTCTTGCCCTCGTTGGCCTTGAGGTCATTGAAGTTTGTGATACAGCTTTCGTTTTTTTCGGAACATTCGGCATCCTTGGCTCCGCATCCCTCGGGCTTGGTGTTTCCGCAAGAAAGAAGCATAACCGCGACCGCGGCGATACTGAATAAACGCAGCATAATTTCCTCCTTTTAAGAGTATTCTAACTCGGGAAACCGAGATTTGCAAGAAAAAGACTCGGATTATTCGGCGGAAATAGTCTGCTTGACGGTCTCGATGAAATCTTTACGCTGAGCCTCGGGCACCGCGCCGTATGCGCCTTCCGCGAGCTTCAGCACGTTCTCGAACGAGCCCTGCGGCACCTGGTTCTTGTACTTCAGGAGCAATGTCCATTCCAGCACGGCGGCGTAGAACCTGTAAAACGCGGATGTCTTCGAGAGATCGTTGACATAAACAATCTCCTGCTCCACGGTCGTGAGCTTACCGGTCTTATCGTCGATGTAACGGATGCCGAGCATTACGTTGTATTTTCCGTACGACTGGATAAAGCTCTTAGCGGCGAACGCGGCGATGATCTGCGGCTTCCCGGTGTCGGGCGCGGTATTCATCCCGATCCAGTCGAATTCCTTATTCTCGCCCTTCGCGGTCAGCACAGGGGGGAGTTTGACATACGGGACGAGCGAAGCGGGGATTGCCACGAGGATCAGTCCGGTCTTGCCGTCGAATGTCGTGTCCGACATCTCGATATAGACGGCCTGGTTTTTGTAGTCGTACTGCGGGACGATAAAGTCGAAGTGTTCGAGAAGGATATCGGGGCTGATATTTTTCGCGGGGGAGGGTAAATCGCCTTTCTGGACAGCGCCCTTCGCGGCATCGAAGTCTATATAGAAGTTCTTCTCCGCCTCGTAGACTTTACTCTCCGCGGCCGATTCTTCCTCCGCCACCTTCAATTTGGACAGTTTCACGGAATCGGATTCCAGCTTTTTATCTTCGGCTTTTGCAAACATGTCCTTACCGTCGCCTGATGAAAGCTCGGTTTTCGGGAAATAGTCTTCCCCAGTGGGCGGGGGCTGAAGCTCGGTCTTCGATTTGTCCATCACCGCCAACTCGTAGGAGTTTTGGATTTCGGTTTTATCGTTCATGGTTTCTTTTGCGACGATTGGGGCGGTTTGTTCGGGTTTAGACGGTTTACCGCTGGACGATTCGGCTTGATCGGGACCGGATGCGCCCTTGCCCTGCTCCTGGGTGATATAGCCCGGGATTTCCGCTCCTCCTGTGGGGGCGGGGTGCTGGGAGAACTGCATCTTCGCGATAGGGTTCAGGACGATAGTGACAGCGACCAGCGCCGCGACAGCGGTTGCGCCGACCGCCCATTTCACCCTATGTCTGGCGAGAAACCCGAACAGGTCCGGTTTCTTCCGGTAGAGCGAGGGAAAGCGGCGGATCAGCTCGTCGCGGAGCCTCTCGGCGAAAACAGGATCGGGTTCCGCTTCCGGGCGCGCTTTGGCGAACTCGGAGATCGACTTTCTCAGTTCCCGTTCTTTTCCCTTCAATGACGAGTCATGCTTTATCAGTTCGTCGATTAGTTCGGTTATTCTTTTTTCCATATGAGTCTCCTTCCCGTCAGCCCTTCCAGTTCAGCAGGATGAATAAGGCGATCAATCCGGCCGCTTCGCGCATCTTCGCAACAGCCCGTGAGAACATCATCTTGCATCCCGCCTCGCTTTTTCCCATGATCTCCGCGATCTCGGTGTAGGAAAGGTCCTGCCAAACCCGCATCATCACAACCTCGCGCTGTTCGCCCGAGAGGGTTGTCAGGAGGCCCTTGAGCTGTTCGATCTGCTCCTTCCGGCCGGCGTCCTCTTCGAGATCGATATCCGAAGCGATCTCCCATGTCTCGTCAAGCCCCATCGTCTTCCGGCGTGAACGGTAATGATCGATCACGAGGTTCCGGGCGATTCTGTAGAGCCATGACGAAAACTTCCCTTTCTTCCTGTCGTAGCTCGCGATATTCTCGATGGCCTTCAGGAATGCCTGCGCCGTCAAGTCCTCCGCGAGGCCGCGGTTGTATGTACGGAAGTAGATAAACCGGTAGATGGGTTTCATATAGAAATCGTACAGTTTCGCGAACGCGTTCCGGTCGCCGTTACTGCTGTCTATCGCCCATTTATCGATTTGTTCCAACGGTGGTTCCATGTTTACCGCCGCCTATCTTTTAGTACGTCCGTGCAGGGGTGTAGTAACGGAAAAACGAACGCCGGAAAAAATAATTTGCGCTTCTTCCCGGCCCGTGCCCCTTTCCTGCCGAACGCCGATATAAAATTGTACCCTATCCCGCCGAAAATGTCCAATGCGGAAATTTTTATTAGACAGTTCTAATAACCCCGCTTTTTCTAACAAATCAAGGTATTCTTTGAAGGGCACATTTAAAAACTCGTAAATAATAGGGTATTATCAAACAGATTTGGAATAGCCTTGTCATTGCGAGTGTAGCGAAGCATTCTATTTTAATATTCAACAATAAATTACACCGACTGCTTCGCCGCTTTGCGTTCCGCTGTGACAAAAAAATATTATATTCTGCTCTGAAAAATATTTTTATTTATTATCACAGAGTTTTTAGAAGTGCCCTGAAATGAAATGTTTAATGGTCACTTCCTTCGATGAGTGTTTAGAAGCGATCATAAAATAATCCATTATCCCACTGGACAAATCGGATACGAAGTGTTATATTTATTCGAGAACGAGAAAATGGAGGATACGCATGTCGGTAAAAATCGATCAGGATACCTGCATCGGATGCGGGATCTGCGAGGGTCTATATCCCGACCTTTTCACGATGAAGGACGACGGTAAGGCCTATGTCACGGACTTGACGGGTTATGATACAGAACTAGCCCGTGAGGCCATCGATCAATGTCCTGTCGCGGCTATTTCGGAAGATTAGCCGAATTAAGTAAGAAAACCGCTTCTCCTGTTGTATAGGGTTATAAAGGGAGGCCGTCCTGTAAAAGGGGCGGCCTTTTTTTTTACGCGCGCGATGGATGCCGCACAGACATAGAGCCCACGAAGAAAATGCTCAACTCCATACTGACGCGTTCTATTGGGATTGAATATTCATCCCAATTCCACACGGATCACGCGGATCTGCGCGGATTGACAGCCGGGCGGAGATAAAAACCGGGGAATTTTACCGCAAAGACGCGAAGCCGCAGAGGAAACAGCCGAGAGGAACCTGCGGCCGGGTATGCGCAACAGAACCATCCGCGTTAAATTGGGATATGGGCATCTTCTCATTTCGGTAAAGTAAGCGAAAATAAAAACGCGATACCTTCCGGCACCGCGTTTTATCATAAAATTTAAATTTCTACTTTCTTACTATTCCCCGCAGTCTCTCGCAGGCGCTTGTGCTCGCGAGAATTCTACTTCCTTACTATACCTCTCAAACGCTCGCGGGCACTTGTGCTCGCGCTACTGGTACATCCTTTGCTGGAGCTCTACTTTCTTACTATTCCTCGCAGTCTTTCGCGGGCATTCTTCAACGCCGCGATGATCTTCTCGAAGTTACCGCGTTTGATCTGTTCCTTATTGAACACGGTCTCGCCCATCCCTACCGCTATCGCTCCGCCGGCAAGGTACTGCATCCCGAGGATCAGATCGATCCCGCCGGTAGGCATAATATCCACGAACGGCATCGGGCCCTTGATCGCCTTGATATAGCTCGGGGTGAGCGCGCTCGCGGGGAAGAGCTTGATGACGTCCGATCCGGCCTTGTGGATCGTATAGATTTCAGTCGGGGTGAATGCCGCGAGCATGAGGAGTTTATCACGCGACTTGACTGGTTCGACAAGGTTCAGTGCGGCGATGGGGCTGACTATAAAGTCCGCGCCGTTTTCGATCGCGGCGGCGGCGTCCTGCTCGCTAAAAACCGTGCCGAGGCCGAACACCAGTTCCGGGAACTTGGATTTCAGACGGGGCAATTCGTCGATTACCCCGGGAATCGTCATCGTGAACTCGATGATCTTTATCCCGGAATCCCTGACAGCCGCGCAGACGCCTTCGAGTTCCTTGGCGCTGTCCGTCCGGAGGATCGGCACTATCCGTTCCGAACGGACGACTTCCTTTAATTCCTTAGAATTCATATCCGCCTACAGTTTGACTACTTTCAATGTCTTGACCGCGTCGATCCCCTCGAGTTCCTTACGGACTTTTTCGTCGATTGCGGAATCGATCTGGACTAACGATAGCGCGAGCTTAGTCTTGGTGTTGCGTCCGAGCATCAATCCGGCGATGTTGACATTGTTCCCGCCGAGGATCGTGCCTATCTTCCCGACTACGCCGGGCTTGTCTTCGTTATAGATAAAGAGGAAGATTCCTTCCGGTTTCAGTTCGAAGAAGTATTCGTTGAACTTCACGATCTTCGCGACATTGCTCGAATACACGC
This sequence comes from Spirochaetes bacterium GWF1_51_8, assembly GCA_001829415.1. GTDB lineage: Bacteria > Spirochaetota > Brevinematia > Brevinematales > GWF1-51-8 > GWF1-51-8. Next base: position 8,972 of record MIBE01000016.1, on the reverse strand, counting down.
ATCCCCAGAGTTCCATCGACTCGCTTGCGGTGCGGACATTCATCCGGATAAGGTTCGTGTATTCGCTCGAGAAGTCGGGGTCTTTCTTTTCGGTGACCGTGATCCCGCGCGATTGCGACATCGAGACCGCGTTGACATAGTTCACCGATTCGCCCAAGAAGCTCTGGAAGAGCCCTTTTAACGCCGCGCGGGTCAGGAGCGACACATCCTTGTGCGAGATATCACCTTCGTAACTGACAGTCACTTCTTCGACCTGTCCCTCGATAACCTGTGAGATCATCGAGCCGAGACTTTCCGCGAGTTTGATATATACCTTGAATTCTTCGAAAAGCTCTTTGTTGATGGACGGCATATTCATCGAGTTGACGATCACGCCGTGCACGAGGAAATTCGCAACTGTCTCGGCGCTTTCCATCGCGACCATGAACTGCGCTTCTTCAGTGGACGCCCCGAGATGGGGAACGGCCACGAGGTTCGGCGCGTCGAGTAACGGGTTTCTGGGTTCGAACGGCGGCTCCTTGGAGTAGACATCCACCGCGGCGCCGGCGATCCGGCCTTCCTTCAATGCGTCCGCGAGCGCCTGTTCGGAGACGATCTCGCCTCGGGCGGCGTTCACGATACGGACGGTCTTCTTCATCATTTCTATTTCGTTCTTGCCGATCATCCCCTTTGTCTGCTCGGTGAGCGGAGTATGAATCGTGATAAAATCGCTTTCTTTGTAGATACGCGGAAGGTCGGAGAGTTCGATTCCGAGGTCCTTGGCGCGTTCTTCGGAGAGGTAGGGGTCGAAGCCGAGGATGTTCATCTCGAACGCCTTGGCGCGCTTGGCGACTTCGGTCCCGATACGGCCGAGGCCGATCACACCGAGGGTCTTGCCGCGCAGTTCGGTTCCGGTGAACTTAGTGCGTTCCCACTTGTTCTCTTTCATCGAGGCGTATGCGAACGGAATCTTGCGGGCGAGCGAGATGATGAGGGAAAACGCGAGTTCGGCGGTGGAGATAGTGTTGCCGAGCGGGGCGTTCATCACTACGATACCCTTCGCGGTCGCGGCGGGTATATCGATATTGTCGACACCGACTCCGGCGCGAGAGATCACCTTCAGGTTGTCGGCGTGCTCGAGAATATCCTTCTTGAGCTTGGTCGCGCTGCGGATGATGATACCGTCGTAATTCTTGATATCCTCTTTCAGTTCCTCGGGCGTCATCGTGTCTTTTTCGATCACTTCGATCTCTTTATACTTCTTCAGTATATCGATCCCTTCTTTCTCAAGCTTGTCGGTTACCAATACCTTGAACTTCATCTATGTCTCCTCGATTGTTATAATCATTTCCAGTAATTGTAATACGGCCGGGGAAAAAAATCAAAATTCAAAGAATAGGAGCATCTCGTTGCCCTTCTTATTAAAGAAGAAGGCCTCGGAGAATTTTTTCATAATATAGATACCGCGCCCGGAAATCCGTTCGAGGGCTTCGTTGCCCATCGGTACGGTGATATTCTCCACATCGAACCCGTCACCCATATCGCGGATCCACATCCGAATGCCCTTGTAGCCGATCTCGTAGCTGAGTATCACGGGCTTGTTGTAGTCGAGCTCGTTGCCGTAAGTGATCGAGTTCACTAACGCCTCATGGAGAACGGTCTCGATCTTCCAGATTTTATCGTAATGGTATTTCAGGACTTTGTTCTTAATCAAGTCGATTGTCATGGAGACGGCGTTTAACGAGGATTTGATCGTGATCGTGTTCGATTCGTTCGCGGAATGATCGACCACACAATAGACCTTCGCGTCGACGGAGTTCTTTTTCATACCGGCGGAGACATCTTCCAAGAGGCCGTATGAGATACGGATATCGGAATAGAGCGGGGGGATGATCTTATCCAGCTCTTCTTTTTTCATCACCCGGTCGAATACGACGAAAGAATCGTCAAAATCGAGGGGGTGCTTCTCGGAGCCGGACTCGCCGAGCACAACATAACGCTTTTCTTTCCGCTTGATCGCAACCCAGCAATGGTTTTCACATCGAATCTGCTGGAAACGTCCCTCGAGCGGATAGAAAATCACCGCGTCGGTTCTGGCGTTTTCGCTCGATTGAATATCCTGCGAATGATTGAGGAGCTCTTCCATTGTTTCCACTTGCTGGATGAAGGGATAATCATGGGAAATCCCAACGATCACCGCGTGGGCTAAATGAATATTGACAGGAAATGAATGAGTTTCAAATTCCTGGTTAAAGGTTATCCATATGTCTTTAGTGCAGCAGTAGTCATCGATTTGGGTCTTAATCGGCACACTAAATTTTTTCATTTTCAGCGATATCCTTATCGGCGGTTTTCCCAATCAGCGATAAATAATCCTTCATCGAGACACCCGAACCCGGACGAAGGAGGGCGATATCGTCTTTTGAGATTTTTTCGCCCTTCGCGATCGAACGGCGGGCGTAAGTATCCCTCATAGACAAATCGCGAATCTTCTTCTCGAAATCGGTGATCTTTTTCTCTCCGGGCCCGAGCGCGCTTTCAATGTCGCGCAGAGCTTTTACCATTTCGGTAAACTTCCTCGGATTGAGGGAGATCGCGTGATCGGCCCCTTCCCATTCGTTATCCAGCGTGAAGTGCCGTTCGATAATACTCGCCCCCAATGCCGCGGCGGCCAGAGAAAAATATATATCCAAACTATGGTCTGAAAAACCTACCGGCAGTCCGAACTTCTTCTTCAGCTTCGGGATAAAATTCAGGTCGAAATCGTTTTTCTCGGCGGGATATTTTGAAACGCAGTACAGGAGCGCGGTTTTCTTAGGATCGGTCAATTCGACCGCACGCGCGATTTGATCTACACCCGCAAAACCCGTCGATAAAATCGCCGGTATCCCCAACTCTCTGATCCTATCCAGCATCGGTTCCGTCGTCAGATCGGAACTTGCCACTTTTACCACTTTCGACCCGATCTTGTGCAGGAACTCCAGCGACTCCATATCGAGAGGAGTCGCGAAAAAAAGGATTCCCGCGTCGTCGCAGAACTCTTTCAGTCCCGCGAACTCGTCGTACGATAGCTCGTAGGTACGGAACACTTTATGGCCTTCTGGAGAAATCGCCTTGTTGTAGAAGCTCTCCGTCCGGAAGACCTGAAACTTCACAGCGTCCGCCCCGCACTCCTTCGCCGATTCGATCAGCTTTTTCGCGCGTTCGACCCGTCCGTTGTGATTGATCCCGATCTCCGCGGCGATAAATATGCTCTTGCCGCTCCCGGCGAATATCTGCTCGATATCCCCCATTCCCCGCCCCGCTTACTTACCGGATGCCAATAGGGAATTGACTTTTCCCAGGTTCTTAAACAATCCCTGTGCCGATGCGAGATCGAGCGCTTTGACCACGCTCTGAGCGTTGGCATCGGGGGAAAATCCCGACATCACTTCGATATTTTCACGCTTCACTAAATAGGACGCGATCTGTTTCCGGTCGTCGTTCATCTTCATCTGCATCGCGCCGATTTCTTTCTGGACATTCATTTTCAGGGTATAAAGAGATTTCTGGTCTTCGATCTTGGTGCTGATAAAACCGATGACGTTTTCGCCGTCGTATGTCGCGGAATTGACCACCGCGTTCATCTTCTTCGACGCGCCCTGCCAGTCGATTTTTTCCGGGTCTTGCCCCTCGAACTCGCCGATCAGCTTGCTCATTTCATTGAGCCCTTCGAGTCCGACACCGCTCTTCATATAGTCCTTCTGGACCTGCTGAAGCCGGATCATATCCTTCTCGAGGTTCTTCTCAAAAACGAAACTGTCCTGCCCAATCTGCTTTTTATCGCCGGACTTGAGAGACGCGGCGGACGCCTTTAACTTGGATTTGTCATACAACGCTGCGAGATTCACGTTCCCTGTGATGACATCCTTGATATCCATAAATCCCCTCCTATTTTGAGAGATACAGATTCCCCATACTCGAAATATTATAAGGTAAATAAAAAAATTTGAAAAGGTTTTTTCTCTTATTCTTGAGAAAATCCTTCCTGAATGATGTTTTCGATGTCTTTTACGCCCATTTTAACGCGGATTTCATTTTGCGAGGATATGTTCAGAAGGATTCCCGTCCCAGCCGCCATGAGAAGCATCGACGATCCGCCGTAACTGATGAACGGGAGTGAGACGCCCGTGGTCGGCACTATTCCGATCGCGATCGCCATATTGAGGATGGCGTGCAGGGAGATCAGCGAGACTATCCCGAACGCCAGAAGCTGGCCGAACTTGTCGCGGCAGTTTACCGCGATCAGCATCCCGCGGATAAAAAAGATGAAGTAGACGCCGATCAGAACGAGCGCCCCGATCATGCCGGTCTCCTCGGCGATCACCGAAAAGATAAAATCGGTGTGCGGGGTCGGGAGCTTACGAATCTTCTGCATACTGTTTCCCAGCCCCTGCCCGAGCAGTCCGCCGTTCACAAACGCCTGCTGGGACTGTATGATATGATAACCCTTTCCCGACGGGTCGTCCCACGGATTGAGGTAGGCGAAGATGCGGTCGAGACGATACGCCACACGGATAATAAAAAAGAACAGCACGGGCAGGCTCAGGAGCAGGATCGAGATCAGGTGCTTGATCGACGCGCCGCCGATGAAGAACATGATGAACGCGACCATCAGGAGAAGCACGCCTGTCGAGAATCCCGACTGGAGCAGGATCACGAAAAAGATCACCGCGACTAAGAGCAGCGGCGGCAGGAGCCCGAACGTAAAATCTTCGAGCTTATTCTGTTTCTTGGTGAGGATATAGGCGAGGTAAATAATAACAGTGAGCTTGGCGAGCTCGGACGGATTGAAAAGCGCGAACCGAAGGTCGATCCAACGCTGTGCGCCGCCGGAATGCTTCCCGATACCGGGAATAAATACCGCCACCAGCAGAACCATCGTAACAATCACGATAGGTTTCACGAAATCCTTGATACGGCTGTAGTCGAAGAGCATAAAGAAGAGCAACGCGGAGATAGTAGGAAGCGCCCACATCGCCTGACGGATGAAGAAATAGTAGGGGCCGACGTCGTAGTTTTTCGCCGCGTAGAAACTCGCGCTCATGACGAAAATAATGCCCGCCAGGACCATCCCGATCACGCAAAAGAAGATCACACGATCCATTCGTTCCCAGATCGACCCGCGCGCCGTTCCCAAATCGATTCCCCTCTTTAAAATCTAAATGATCAGTCTTCACTTTGTTTCCGAGGACAAGCCTTCTTTAAAAATCTAAAACCCACCCTATGTAAATGTCTTCGGAGCTGTCCCAAAAGGGTACTTTAGAGAACCTTTGTCATTGCGAACGAATTTGAAAAATTCGTGAAGCAATCTATACTATTAACTGATAAACAGTTACATAGACTGCTTCGTCACTTCGTTCCTCGCAGTGACAGGCTTTTATATATTTTTTATACTTTTGGGACAACTTCTTTAAAAATCTAAAACCCACCCTAAGTAAAGGTTTCCGAGGGCAAGCCCTCTTTTAATCATGAGTAATACCTATCGAAAACAAGTTCTCTTAAATGGTGCAAATTTATTTTTTAAGTGAGTTCTAAAATATCCTTAACTTACGAAGTCACTGTTCTTTCTTTCTGCGAACCCAGAAAGAAAGAACGAAAGAAAGAGGTTCTCCGCCTAAATAACGCTCCAAAGTAAAGAGGCGCGAAACGGAAAACGCCGTAACTCGCCGTGAGAGATATCAATAATGCGATAAAATTCAAGGCTCGAACAGACGGCGTTTCCGCCCGTTTCGCTGAGTAGAACTCGCGTTACAGCGGCGGGAAAATAGCCAAATACAAAACGATACAAGTATTACATCTTTCGGTTCTTTCGTCCCTTAGCTGATACCTTCTTGACTCGGCTGGGACTCATGTTTCCATTTATCTTATCCGCGTCTACTTCTTCCGGCGAGGGCAGGCCCTCTCTATACTTTATAATCCGCTTTTCTGCGAAATCTGCTGGAGTATGCCCCTGACCTGCTGGATCGGGCCGGCCTGCTGGTTTGCGGCCAACGGGTCTTTCTCGATCATTGTCAGGAACAGGGTCAGGTACTTTTCCGCGTCGTCCATTTTTACTTTCTGGTATGCCAGAATACCCATCGTATAATAGAAGCTGTAATTCGGATTCTTCATCGATTTCTCGAGGTTCTTCCCGATCGCGATAGCCTCGTCGGAAAGCCCGAGCTGGATCGCCGCCTGGAATGCCCAGTTATTGAAATTGGTGTCGTTGGCCTTCGAGGGGATGATCTTCTTAAGCGACTCACTCGCGCGCAGGACAAACGCCTTATACTGGCCGAGGTTCTGCTTGGTGAAGATCGCGCCGATCGTGTTCTTCGCCATTTCGGTCGAGACCTGCGACGGCGAACTCTTCGCTATCGAGTCCATTTTGATCAGGTCGAGGATCGAATTCGCGAGGCTGATATTGTCCTTCTGCGAAAGATTGGCCTTGAGGTCTTTTCCGACCATCGTGATGAAATTGGTGATGAACTCCTTCGCGGAAACATCTTCGCCCTTCTCGAACGCCAGCTTGCCCATCTGGAGATAGAACGCCGGATCGTTGATCGTAGGCATGGACTTGCGGAGATTCAGCCCGATAGTGTAGACTACATCGACCTTGCCGAACTGCCCGGCCATCGAGTACGCCCAGATATTAAAGTTCGGATCGTCCTTCTTCATATCTATCAGCTTGGCGAACATAGCGTCCGCGCGTTTCATAAACGGCTGATACTGGAACATATAACCCCGGAAGAACATGTGCTCCATCACCATCCGGATCGTGTTGAAGTCGAGGGTCAGCGCCTTGGCGTTGATCTGCTTCTCGAGCTCGTCGGCGGAAACGCTCAACTGGAGCTGGGGTACGTTCTGGGTCTGGAGCAGGAAGCTCTCCATCCCGGCGAAGTTCTTCCAGATCGGACTCTTGGCATAATCGTCGGTCGAACCCTTGTAAAGGCGCAATTGAGCCTTCAACTGGTCGAGCCATTTATTGATCTCTTTGCGGTCCTTTTCCTCGTTCGCGGGATTCTTGAAGAAGTCGCGGATGAGATAGTTGAACATCACCGAGTAAGTGCCGAACGAGTTCGGGTAAAGGGTCAACGCCTTCACAAGCATCTCGTGCGCCTTCTCATCGAGATCGACATTCATTTTATTGTTGAGGTAGATCACGGCGACATTGTGAAGCACCGAGATCGAGTCGTGACCGTAGTAAAGCGAGTCGTCGAAATAGTAGAGCGCGTTCGTCCAGCTCTCCCATATCTTCTTATCGAGAGCGGCGATGATCTCGGGACGCTTCTCCGCGCTCTTGATCGTCTGGAGCTCGTCGATCCTGTCGAGGTAAATCTCGCCCATCTGGTAATCGTAGTTGATGACGATCTCACGGGTAAGGTAATCGAGGAACTGGGCGTTCTTGATGTCTTTCCAACGGATCAAAAAGTCCGAGAAGTAATCGGTGTTATTGGGAGCGGGATACATCTTGACGAACTTGACGTTATTGCCGGACTTGGCGATATATCCTTCTTTGACAAGTTTCTCGATCTTCTCCATCGTGTACTTCAGATCGATAGCGCGGTGCAGCCATTCGGAAAATTTCTTCTGGGCGTCCGCGAACGATACTTCGCGCACCAGTTCGAGGAAGTCCACCAGCGCGTATTCGATATCCTGCACCTTATACATGATGCCGTAACGGTGATAATAATAGTCGCCGAGCGTCCACGGTTCCGGGCGCTGCCATGTCAGGTACACCGGACGTGTTCCCGTCCAGTACGGAATGAAGTAAGGGTCCTTGATGTCGCGGATATCCTTGTAGAACGGCTCGTAGCCCGCGAAGATATGCGTATCCACCAGCTTCATGCGGTGCGCGAGGATTTCGGGGGTGATATAACGCATATCGCCGTAGATGCGGTTGAAGATATTGCCCTTCTGGTCGTAAGGCGTGATATCCGGGCGGAGCTTTTCAGCGTAAATGAAATACACCGTCGCGAACACCTGGTTGTCGCCGCCTTCGGTCATCAGCACCGAGTTCTCCTCGGTCGATATCATCAGGTTCTTTCCATAGTCATGGTTGAGCCAGTTCAGGTGATAATCGTTGATTTTATAGTTTTTTACGAACGGTATCAAAGAAAGGGCGATCACTACTACCGAGATGATGATAGTCAGGATATTCCAGTCTTTTTTCTCGGGAGAATTCATTTCGTTGTAAGACATAAACATTTCTCCTAATTAATAAGTTTATGAAGAGCATATAGTTTATAACAGAATAAAATAAAAAACAATAAATCAAGCGAATCCCGCGCCCGGCGGGACGTATGCATGATAAGAGTCGGAATATCGGAAATGGTTACTTTGAGGCGCGGGTTTTTCACAATTCGAAAGCCAAAGACAATTTCACACAGAGCACACGGAGGTGATTGCGCGGACATTTGACCAGAGATATGGTTATTTTCTCACGGCCTATTGCCCTGTTTGTTAGAAAGGTTTACACAAAGTTTAATAAATAGCTTCGAGACGGAAAGGAAATCTCTTAACAATCGTTCTTGCTTTTTTTTCTCCGTGCCTGCCCCGAGTAAATCGAGGGGTGCTCCGCGCGAACTTTCCCGGGGTTCAGCCTACCGAAATACAGGGGGAATCTCACACAGAGCACAGGGAGGTGATTGCGCGGACATTTGACCGGAGATATAGTTGTTTTCTCACGGCCTATTGCCCTGTTTGTCAGAAGGGTTTACACAAGGTTAAATAAATAGCTTCGAGACGGAAAGGAAATCTCTAAAACAATCGTCCTTGCTTTTTTCTTCGTGTTCTCCGCGCGAACTTTCCCGGGGTTCAGCCTACCGAAATACAGGGGAATCTCACACAGAGCACACGGAGGTGATTGCGCGGACATTTGACCAGAGATATGGTTATTTTCTCACGGCCTATTGCCCTGTTTGTCAGAAGTGTTTACACAAGGTTAAATAAATAGCTTCGAGACGAAGAGTGAA
>MIBE01000015.1:7156-15590 GCA_001829415.1 Spirochaetes bacterium GWF1_51_8 | reverse complement strand
ATATTTGCATTGTTTTAAATTGTTAGGGTGACATTTTAATTTTGCTCTAAATGGTGACATTTCAATTTTGCTATGACAGAGATTCGTTCCCGCTCTTGCGATATTTCCATTCTATTCTATAATATGGGCTGTTTCAGGAACACGGGTATTCGGCTCATCGAGTTGTTCACGCCCGTTTCGGCTCAATCATCGATTTCGGAGCGGCTTAGTTTTTATTTTCAAACGGGGGACATCATGAAAATCGAGACCCTATTGCTGACATACACCGCCGGGGGAAAAAATTACCGTCTGAAAATCGCGCTCGATTTTTCCGCGAAGGAGCTTCTGCAGAACCTTCCGGGGGGAATCTCGCTCGATATCAAGACCGCCGAACTTCCCGGCGGAAACCGTTATCAAGTCCGGCTGCGTTCGGAAACCCCGGCATCGTTCCGGAAAATCGCGCTCGCCGCATCGCACCGTTTCGTGAATGAAGACCGTGTTTTCCTCAACGGCTACCAATCGTGGAGCCTCTCGGAAGAAGTTCCGGCTTACGGGCGTTACCCCGGCCTCAACCCCATCTTCACACCGTTCATCCGCATGTTCCGCCTGAAACGTTACGGCGATTATTTCTTCAAACGTTACTCCGCGCGCAGGGGCATGTTCCACAGCTATTCCTATTCTTATATCCGCCGCGCCGACGGTTCGGCCGTCCTCACAGGTTCGCTCTCCGAGAAAGCGGGCTATACGATAGTCAGCTACCGCACCCGCCGGGATACGGTCCTGCTCGAAAAAGACTGCGGGGGCATGGCGCTCGACGGCGAGAAGACGGTATTGGATATCGTCATCCTCGACGGCGGGATGGACGAGGTATTCGACCGTTACTTCGATATGATGAGGCCCCGCCGGGAAGTCCCCGCCCCCACGACCGGGTGGACGAGCTGGTACTATTACTACGAGAAGATCGACGAAAAAATCATCCTCGACAACCTGAAAGCGTTCGCGGATAAAAAAGTGCCTATCGACGTCTTCCAGATCGACGACGGATACCAGAAGGCGGTGGGCGACTGGCTCGAGACCAACTCGAAGTTTCCCAACGGGATGAAACCCATCGCGAAGGCGGCGGTGAAGGCCGGATACAAGCCCGGACTCTGGCTCGCGCCGTTCATCGCCGAGGAAAAGTCCGATCTCGTGCGGAACAACCCGAACTGGCTACTCCGCTTCCCCGACGGTAAACCGGTGACCGCGGGATATAATCCCTTCAACTGGAGCGGAAACTTCTACGCCCTCGATATCGAAAACACCCATGTCCGGGACTATCTCCGCCATGTGTTCGACACCGTGCTCGGCGACTGGGGTTTCGGGATCGTGAAACTCGATTTCCTCTACGCCCCGGCGTTACTCCCGAAATACGGCAAGCCGCGCGGGCAGATCATGGCCGAAGGGATGGAGTTCCTGCGAGAGGCGGCCGGGGACAAGATGATCCTCGGATGCGGGATGCCGCTCGGTCCCGGTTTCGGCAATATCGAATACTGCCGGATCGGAAGCGACGTCGCGCTGTCGTGGGAAGGCGAGCATTACAAAATCCTCGGTATCCAGACAAGCCTGAGTCTCCGTCATTTCCGTTTCCGCGAACGGGTATCGGTGTTCAACTCGCTCATGAGCACGATCGGGCGTTTCCAGCTCAACGGCAGGGTGTGGGGCAACGATCCCGACGTGTACATCCTGCGCACCCCTTATCAATGGCTCACGCCGGACGAGAAAAAAACGCTCTATCTCCTGAACCAGCTCTTCGGCGGACTCGTATTCACCTCGGACAATATCGCGGAATACAGCCCGGACGAGCTCCGGCTCTACATGTCGCAGTTCCCGTTCCGCACGAAGGAGATACTCTCGTGCGAACTGTCTCACGGCATTCTCCACGCCGGATTCCGGATCGGCGGCAAGTCCGGCGATACTGGACAGGCACTCGAGTACATCCTCGTGTCGAACATGGGCGAGACCCCGTCGGCACAAACCCTGAACGGCGTATTCGCCGAAGGGACGAACCTGACGCGGAATCCGGGCTTCACCCTCGCCCCGCACGAAACCCGTGTGTTCCTCAAACCCGCGCCGGACGATTACGCGGTGATGGGAAGCTCGCGGCATATCTTCCCCGGGAGCGAGATTGTCAGCATCGATACCGCAGGACACGGTGTCAGGCTGGAGTACGATCCCCGGAACCGTGTCGACGGCGAGGTGCTCCTGCGCGTGCCGGACGGCAAAACGAAGGTGAAGGTCAACGGCGCGGAGTATCCGGTCGAACTGACGGAGTTCGGGGGAGTAGCGAGGGTGAAGGGATAAAAACGTTATTTCCTCTACGATGTATGGAGATCGTCCAGCGGATAGGCATAAATTCCTTTTCGTTTAAAAGAATACTTCTTCTCGAGCCTGTCCCATTTAAACCCGTCGATACAAAACACAATGTTCTTCTCACGGCTGAAACAGATCACAGATGTGCCGTCGAAAGGCGGGGGTGAAAACTCGCGGATCAGTTCCCACCTTTGGTCTTCGGGATAGTAGAGATAGCTTGTCAGGGCGGATGTCATCCCGTCGTAGGTACCGCCGATAAACATCAGCGCGTTCAGCCCCGGGATATACACCCCGAACGCGAGAGTCCTGCCCCGTTCCATTTCCACGCCGCACTTATCCGCGTTTTCAGGCTTAGCCGCATCGGTGCGGTACATCTCGTTGTAGCAATTGTCATCACGGTCGTATCCGCCGTAGATAAAAAGATTATCCCTGTCGTCGACAATCAAGTTAAAACCGTCATGGGCTTTCGTTTCATACGGAAACGGGTATTCGTCCATCCTGCCGGAGATTACCCCGAATACCGCCAGTTTCTTGATATCGTTCGACGGCGATTCCGCCATGACAACGATTTCGAGGATCAATTCGCCCCGGCCGCGATTGTAAACTACTTCCCGGACTGCAATCTCCGGGGCAAAGCGATATAGTTCCTTCCATGTTTTTTTACGAAGATCGAAGGAATAGATGCGGTGATCCGTCCGTGTCAAATTCTCGGTTTTTAAACTATCGATACTGATACCGGATACCGCATACACGATTCCGGCCCCTTCGTCAAAATGGACGTGGTTAAAATCGCCGAGTCGGATTTCGTCCGGGATAGGCAGTCTCTCTACATCGAACGTATCCTGCAGCAGCTTGTACTTCAGGAAGTGCCGATTGTCATTCCTCTGTTTTTCGTCATTCCACTCGCCCAAGACAAAGATCGCGTTCTCATCGTTTACATAGAAACTGTGCGCAGATGACATATTGGAGATCGATGGATTTGGGTAATCCGCTGTGTTTGCCTTGAGAATTTGCATCTTCTGCTCCCTGCCTGCACGGATAGATTATCATAAAACCGGATATACGGCAAGTCTTAGTCAGCTAACCCTATATCTTTCGTCATTCCGTTTTCCCTTGCCAAAATCCGCCGGGCGTGCTATCATCAACCGGAGCAACAGGATGGAAATAAAACTAATTAACGGCATAGATGATAGTTTTATCAAGCAAGCGGCAAAGATTCTTGTCGAGTGCTTTGCGGACTTCGCGCCGGACGCATGGCCGAATATAGCCGAGGCTCTAGACGAGGTGCGGGAATGTCTCGCGCCGGAGATGCTCGTAGCCGGGGCGTTCGACAGCGAAACTCTGATCGGATGGATCGGCGCACGGCCTCAATACGGTACGACAGGATGGGAACTTCACCCGATGGCAGTCGATAAGTCGCGTCAGGGAGCCGGGATCGGTTCCGCACTCATGGTTCGGTTGGAGACGGAAGTCCGTGCACGCGGTGGAATAACTATTTTCCTCGGTACCGACGACGAAATGGGCTGGACGAGCCTCGCCGGAAAAAACCTCTACCCTTCGCTTTGGGACGAGATCGCGCATATAAAAAACCTCGCCCATCACCCTTATGAGTTTTATCAGAAGAACGGCTATACGATTATCGGGGTGATTCCGGACGCCAACGGAGCGGGGAAACCGGATATCCTGATGGCGAAGCGGCTGTAAAGCGCTTATCGGAAAAACGAGCGTAGGGGTCAACAGCGCAGAGGGCACTGATGCTCAATTGAATAGGTAAGAAATCTCATCTTTGCAATTTTTTCTTGTCACTTAGAATTCCCTTGCCAAAATCCGCCAGGCGTGCGATAATAATAAAACATGAAATCGCGGGTATCCAGTTATCCGCCGGAAAGGGGGCTATGATGAACAAGTTTGCCATCCTATTATCCGCCGCGGTTCTGCTCTCCTGTTCGTCCGGCGCGGAAAAACCGTCCGGCGCGCCCCAGAAAAAGGAGGATGTGTTCATGCAGAACCTGCCGGTCATCGATATTACTGTCCGTCTGTACGACGACGGTTTCCAGAGCGCCGGGCTGAACTACAAGACCCCCGACGGCTGGACGAAAACCCCCGTGCCGATGACTAAGGACGGCAAATGGTGGACGGTCAGGATCGACGGGGTGAAGGAACTGTTTTTCAACTTTCTGTTGGACGGCGCGAAGTGGTGGCCGTCGAAAGCGGCGGCGCAGTCGCTCAGAACGACTCTCTCGAACGTCTACATCAAGAACGGTGTCATGTACCCGTTCGACCCCGACAGTCAAAAGCCCCACGGTTACTTCTCGGTGCTGACATTGAACCTGCACACCTACCAGGAGAAAGACCCGCTCGTGAAGCTCGGCCATGTGATCCGGCTGATCGGCGCGGCGGGTATAGATTTCGCGGCGTTACAGGAATGCGCCCAGCACTCGTCGTCGAACAAGTCCGCCGAATGGAACAAGGTGGTCATCCGCACCGGCAATATGGCGAAGATCGCGGTCGACACGCTGAAGAAAGAGTACAAGGCGGACTACGACGTATTCTGGGATTGGGCGCATTACGGATGGGGGGTGTGGGAAGAGGGCGTCGCCATCCTCAGCAAAAAAGAGTACAAACTCTCGAACCCGTCGTCGTTCTACATCTCGAAGCAGACCCAGAAGAACAGTATCGACTCCCGGATGGCGGTCATGGGGTATTTCGCCATGAACGGCTTGGGCGTGCTCCGGTTCGTGTCGGTGCATGTGAGCTGGGGCGATGTTCAGTCCGGCCAGCTTGCAAACCTGAACGAGTGGGTGATGTATTCCGCCAACGCGCCGGGCGCGTACCTGATCTGCGGCGACTTCAACATGAACTTCGACAGCCCCGGCTACAAACAGATGACCGAAGAGTATAGTTATACCGACGCCTACCGCGCGGCGAATCCCGGCGGGAAGGCCGACCCGACCACATCCGGCACACGGATCGATTACCAGTTCCTCAAGGGCAAGACGATCGTCCCGGTGCTTGCCCAACGTGTGTTCACCGGCTTGCCCGATGCCGGACACCCGTACCAGCAGGTCTCCGACCATTACGGCGTGCTGGTGTGGTATAAAGTAGAAAGTGTAAAGTGACACGTAGAAAGTGAAAAGGAGAAGAAATCGTTATACTAAGCTGTCATCCTGCTTGTCCTGAGCGAAGCGAAGGATGAACTTGTCCTCGCGAAGCGTGGATGAAGTGAAGGAAGCTTGTCGAAGGATGAGGATATGATGGTAACAATCATACTTTCTTTCCAGCGGGAAAGAAAGTATGCAAAGAACCCTTCGACTTCGCTCAGGGCAAGCCGTTGCCCCGCCTTGATGCCGCAAGTATTATCCGGCGCAAAACCACAATTAAAACGCGAAACGAAAACGCCGTAACTCCTCCCTTCGGTCGTCAGACAAACCTATCCGCCGATGCTATCGGCGGAAGGCACAGCGGCGTTTTTTTACGTTTCGCGGGAAAGCTGATTATTTTCCATAGCGAAAAATCAATACGACATAGAGGCGGGGGGAGGGGGAAACGAGGCATGGAAAACTTCTTTGTATTTTGACTTTCGGCTGTTCTGCATTGGCTGTTTTTCTTCCTCGCGCAATTGCCGTCCTGACGCGCTCGGAACTAAAGCATCCTTGCGTGTCGCCCGCGCGCTTTGAAGCGCGTTGTACTCCCGGGAAATCCGATAAAGGGCGTAAGTTCGGCTACAAAGGCTGATTTTTCCGATTTCTTCATATCGTGTTACGCCCGACTCGGATTTTCCGGCTCTTCTCCCAAGCTTCATCCAGCGCGGCATACTTTCTTTGCTTCTTTCTTTCCTATGCGGAAAGAAAGAAGATTCCTCTCCCCCCAAGTCCTTCGGCAGGTTGATTTTTACGTTATTCTGGATATTACTTTGTTCCAGTATAATATGCTCCTTGATTAACTATATGATTTAACTTGAATAAAAATACTAATGATAAAAAATAAAATTATTGTTCCTAGATATATGTAGAATTCTTTTTTATTTTTACTTTTATGTGAAATAATCATTAAGGGTAACAGAATAATAGTGCTAAAAAGTAATAAAAACCACATCGGTGTCAAGCCGTTTCTATGAAACCAGTTTAATATATCACCAAATATTACTTGAATCCACCATCCTTTGGGGTTTCCGGTGGGTTTGGAAAAATCCACATCATTCGATAACACATTTGTAATTTTTGTATTCATATTGAAAAATAATTGTATAGTAATATTGGTATTGCTGAACTGCATATTATCTCCTATTTGTTCATATAGTTATATAACCTAAAATTAAATTCTGAAGGAAATGAATTCGGATAGTACACCCCCATTGAGTTAATACGATTATGGTAGTTAAGATTCTGGTTTTGTAGCATCTGGTAGGATGTAAATACCTGCATTGAATAGGAATTATTATTTCCGGAATTCATTGAATTCGCTGTGTTTTGGGGAGTGACAATACTTTGCATTAAATTCCCGAAACCCTCGGAAATATAGGGGTCAGCCGCACTATATCCCAAACCTACTCCATATGCAATTCCTTCCTTGAGAACTTTTTTCCCGAACGTTTGAAGCCCAAGTTTGGCTCCAATTTTTCCAGCAAGCTTTGCAAAGGAGTTGCCGCTTAAAACTATATCCAAAAGAAAACCTCCTCCACTAGATAAAATATCTCCGGTTTCTTTAATATCACCATTACTTGCATAATCTCCTATACTTCCGGCAAGGGAAATTCCGCTTCCTATCAATGCAATCGTTCCAAGAAAGGCAGAAACAGGCGGGGTAGCTAAAGTAAATAACGCTCCGGTAGACGCGGTAATCGAAAGCCAGTTTCCACCATCCTACATAGCTTTCCAAATGCTAAAATCATAAGGCTTATTATCATATCCTTCCCATTGTTGTTGCTGTTGATTAAAGTTATTACTATTCATAGGAAGCATGCCTGATCCGGCAAAAAAGCCATTTCCAATAATGTCGTTTCCAATAATGGGATTCCCACCGTATTTACCAACAAGTAAAATTTGATTATTAAACGGATAATTTGCGGCATTCGGATCGGGAATCATGCTTTCTCCATCGAAAATACCCCACGGATTGCCCATAGGCGCAAAATTAATATTCCCGCTCCCGCCCATGTTGTGGAGCATATCCGCGACATTGCCGAGCGCGTTGAGCGCGCTGCCCTGCATCGCCGCGAGCTTCGCGGCTTGTTCCTTCGCCGCCTTGGCGGCTTGAGCCTGATCGTAGTTCTGCCACGACGCCCATTGGGCGTCTTTCGCCTGTTTCTCCAATGCGACCTGCGCGTGCTCCATGAACTTATCGACCGCGTCCTGCCCGGTATAGACGATCAGGTTGCCGTCGGCGTCCTTCTCGCCGGTGGGGCTGGGGAAACCGTTCTGCATCACGTCGCCGAGCTGGTTGGCGAATTGCGCTTTCAGCATCTCCTTGATCTGCGCCGTCCCTTCCGCGCCTTTGACCGACTTATCGAAATAGTTCATCGCCTTCGCGAGTATCCTGAAATTCTCATCCATGTCGCCGAACATATCCATCGTCTTTTCCGCGTTCGCGCCGGCCGCGCCGTTCGGGCTAACAAACCGTTTCTGCATCATCCCGTATTTTAACATATCCGTGCTTTTTGTCAACAGGTACGACCCCAAACTCGGCTCCTTGTTGTATCCGTTCAGCCCGCTCGCCAGGCGCAGCCGAGGTGTAACTGATTCCTCTTTCCCCTTGCTTATTCTTCTCCATGTTCTATAATATATCCCGTCCGGCGGGGGTTTTTATTAACGGAGGCGTTATGAAATACAAACCGTTCGATTTCCCGAAAAATTTCCTTTTCGGAAGCGCGACCGCTTCCCTTCAGATAGAAGGCGGGGATACCGGCAACACATGGTACCGTTGGAGCGAAATGGGCAGGATCAAGGACGGCTCGCATTGCAGTATCGCGGACGACCACTGGAACCGTGTCGGAGAGGATATCGGCCTCATGCGGAAGATGAACCATCAGGTCTACCGGATGAGCATCGAATGGAGCCGGATCGAGCCACAGCCCGGCGAGTTCGACAAGGCTGCGATGGATCATTAC
>MIBE01000015.1:0-7095 GCA_001829415.1 Spirochaetes bacterium GWF1_51_8 | reverse complement strand
TCACCAACCCGCTCTGGTTCGAGGATATGGGCGGATGGCTCAACCCGGACGCGCCCCTTTATTTCAACTACTACACCAAGTACATGGTACATCATATCGGCGATCTGGTCACGGACTGGGTGACGATCAACGAACCTAACGTTTACCTGCTGTTCGGTTACATGCAGGGGACATGGCCGCCCGGCGAGAAGAAGTTCATGAAGTACCTCAAGGGCGCGGTCAACATGATCTCCGCGCACATGCTCGCCTACCGGACGATCCACGAGATGCGGAAGCTGATGATGTACGACGACGGTGAGACGAAAGTAGGCGCGGCGTACCATACCCGTGTGCATGAGCCCGCCTCGGAGAAGGGAAAAGATAAAATGATGGCGCGTTTCGTCGAACGGCTGTTCGAGAAGATATTCACCGTCGGGATGACCGAGGGGAAATTGATCTTCCCGCTCCGGGGGAGCCTGCCCTACGATCCGGGACGTTTCTCCGATTTCTTCGGGATCAACTATTACACCCGCCACTTCATCAAATTCGTCTGGAATCCCATGAAGCTCTTTTTCGAGATATTCGAAGATAAGTCCGGCGAGGTCAACGATCTCGGCTGGGAGATTTATCCCGAGGGGATTTACCGGGTCTGCGAGAAGTACTACGGCCAGTATGCGATGCCGATCTTCATCACCGAGAACGGGACTTGCGACGCCGACGACCGTTTCCGTGCGGACTATATCTATACCCACCTCGCCCAACTCAAGCGCGCGATCGATAACGGGATCGACATCCGCCGTTATTACCATTGGTCGACCCTGGACAACTTCGAATGGCTCGAGGGGCTTTCCGCCCGTTTCGGCCTCGTCCATGTGGACTACAAGAAGAACCTGAGACGGACAATCCGCGAGAGCGGAAAGTTTTACGGCGAGATCGCGAAACGGAAAGCGGTTACGCAGGCGATGATCGATAAATACCTGAAAAAGCGGTGAGGACAAAATGGCCGAATTGAGATGGAACCCGTTACTGGGGACGTACACGATGGTCGCGGCAAACCGCCAGCAGAGGCCCGACCTTCCGGCGGACTGGTGCGCGTTCTGCCCCGGCCCCGGGAAAAAAGTCCCGTCCGATTACGATGTTTTCATGTACGAGAACGATTTCCCAGTGATGAAACCCGACGCGGATACGCCCGACGAGATCGGCGGGGAACTTTACCCGACGCTCGAGAACCACGGGAAATGCGAGGTCATCCTCTATTCGCCCCGACACGACGCGCACCTGTGCACGTTGTCCCAGGGTCATATCCGCAAGCTCGTCGACCTATGGTGTGAGCGCAATAGCGTATTGTCCGAAGATCCGAAAGTAAAATACGTCTTCATTTTCGAGAACAGAGGCCGCGAGGTCGGAGCGACGATGTCCCATCCGCACGGCCAGCTCTACGCCTACCCGTTCGTTCCCCAGAAAATCGATATCGAACTCGCGAACTGCCGCGCTCATTATGATAAAAAAGGCTCCTGCCTGATCTGCGACATGAATCGTGAGGAACTGCGTTTCGGAAAACGGGTGATCGGCGAAAACAACGGCTTCTATTATTACCTGCCCGCGTTTACTGACTATCCCTACGGCGTGTTCATCACCGCGAAACGGCATTTCGGAAACTTCGCCGGGATGACATTCGCTGAACGCGACGATCTCGCGCTAGCGTTGAAGAACGTGACAGGGATGTTCGATACGCTTTTCGAGAAACCGTTTCCGTACATGATGTGTATCCATCAGACGCCGTGCAACATGGCGGATCACGGCGACTTCGAGAAGTACTACCATTTCCATATCGAGTTTTACCCGCCGCTCCGTTCCGCGGACAGGATCAAGTTCTATGCCTCGTCCGAACTGGGAGCATGGGCGGCGGCCAATCCGCTCCGTGTCGAGGACACCGCGATCCGTCTCCGTGAGGCGCTCGCCGGGTTCCTGGGGAGCGGCAAATGATCGAACCGTCAAAACTGACGTCCGAGTTCATCGAGCGATACGGCGGGACATCTACGGATATCCGTTCGTTCTTCGCGCCGGGCCGGGTAAACCTGATCGGCGAGCATATCGACTACAGCGGCGGTAAGGTGCTTCCGGCGGCCTTGACCTACGGGATCACTGCGGCGGTCAGGGTCACCCGCGCGCGCTCCACACGCATGGCATCGTTCGACCACCCCGGCGACTTCGCGGTCAACCTCGAAAGCCCGATCGAGTTCGATGAGAGCCTGCGTTGGGCGAACTATCCCGCCGGAGTGATGAGGCTCCTTGCCGACAACGGGGTGATTATGAGAAGCTGCGACATCCTCTTCGCGAGCGACCTTCCCGACGGTGCGGGCCTTTCGTCGTCAGCGGCGCTCGAGGTGCTGACCGCCGTGGTCATGCTCGGCCTCTCCGGCGACAGCCGTTTCAGCCCCCGCGATATCGCGCTTCTCTGCCAACGCGCGGAGAACCAGTTTATCGGCGTAAACTGCGGGATTATGGATCAGTATGCGGTCGTGTTCGGGAAGAAAGGCCGCGCGATCCTGCTCGATACCGCGAAGGTGGAATCCGGGTATGTGCCGTTCGAACTGGACGGCTACACCCTCGCGATCATGAACTCGAACAAACGGCGCGGGCTCGCCGACTCGAAATACAACGAGCGCCGTCGGGAGTGCGACGCCGCCCTCGAACTGATCCGTAAAATCAAACCTATCGGCAACCTCACGAGCGCGGCGCTCGACGAGGCGGAAAGCATGATCGACGACCCGGTCCTGCTCAAGCGCGCCCGTCACGCGATCACCGAAAACGCCCGTGTGCGACAGGCGGTCATGTGCCTCGAACAGGGCGACCTCGCGGAGTTCGGACGGCTTCTCGACAGCTCGCATGCGTCGTTACGCGACGACTACGAGGTCACCGGGCGCGAGCTCGATCTGCTGACAGACGCCGCGCGGAACGCGGACGGGTGTATCGGGGCGAGGATGACCGGCGCGGGTTTCGGCGGATGCGCCATCGCGCTGGTCGAAACATCGAAGCTCCGGGGTTTCAGCGAGAAGGTCGCGCGCGAGTACAAGAACGCCTGCGGACTACCGGTCGATTTCTACCTCTCCGAAGCGGGCGACGGCGCGCGCGAGCTGATATGAAGATCGGGAAACAGTCGAAGTACTTTTGGATCAAGCTCGCGATCAACTGCACCGGCCTCGCGGTGATGGCAGTCCCGTTCGCAGGCGGGATGAACGCCGCGACTTATCCCTACTTCATCGCGGCGGGCGGCGGGTTTGTGCTGGCCGCGCGGGTGATCGTGATGATTCTCGAGGCGCGCGCCGGGAAGAAGTAGACACATTTCGGCTTTCATTTGACAGAACGGCGCGGACAATCTATATTCTATCGAGGTGATTTATGAACTGGAGAGAAAGAATTACGACCGACACCGAAGTCTGTCACGGAAAAGCCTGTATCAAGGGAACACGGATCATGGTCTCGATCATACTCGATAATATCGCCGCCGGCGAAACCGAAGAGGCGATCATAAGAAGTTACCCATCCCTGACAATAGAAGATATCCATGCCGCGATCGGTTATGCGGCCGAACTCGCCCGCGAAGAGGTAATCGAATTCAAATGAACCTCTTCTTTAAGACGGATGAAAACATCCCTGTCGACGCGGCGGAACTTTTCAAAGTGAACGGTTTCGACTGCGAATCGGCATTCTCCGAAAACCTTAAGGGAGAATCCGACACTGTAATCCTTAATCATTGTAAAAAAGAAAATCGTATCCTGATCACCCTCGACATGGATTTTTCCGATATCCGGCTCTACCCGCCGAAAGATTCCCCGGGATGCGTCATTCTCAGGCTGCCCGATCAAAGCAAACAAAGTATTCTGACAACGCTGGACGAGCTGATCCCCGAAATCCACGCGCATTCCGGGCGGCTTTCTCAAAACCTGTGGATCGTCACGAAAAGCGGAATCAGGATCAGGGGCGGGTAACGAAATATTTTCCCGGCGGAATAACCGCATAGACGCGCCGGGAAGAAGGGGTGACATCCTTCGGCAAGCTCAGGATGACGGTTCCGCTCTCTGAGCCGCTCATCATTCGACTGAGCTTCCTTCACTTCGCCCACGCTTCGCGAGGACAAGTTCATCCTTCGCTTCGCTCAGGACAATCAGGATGACAATCAGCCCACCATCGCACATCGTTTAAAATTTTTTCTTAAAATCGCGAAAAACGCTTGACTTTCCGTTACGATGTATTACAATAACATTACGATACGAAAGGGGGCTTTATGTTCGGCGTACCTGTCTGGAAAAAGGACTATCACAACACGGCTCACGTGGCTGAAGCGGCCGCGCGGATCAAAGCGGCGCTCAAACCCGGCGATATGGTCAATACCGACGCCGCGCTCAAGACATGGTGGGACCTTCCCACCTCGTTCGCATGGAAACTGATCCCGTGGGACCAGCGCAAGGTGTTCGGCGGCAACTCGGTATTCAAGGATATCCACTCCACCATGTACCTCGACCCCGAGCACACGTTCTCGATGCAGTACCCGGAGGGCGGGGTGTACCTCAAGGTCGAAGACTACTGCCTCGACCCCATCGCGGTATACCGTTACCGCCGTCACGAGTTCGACGACGGCGACATCCGCATCATGCGCAAGTTCGCCGACAAGATTATCGGCAAAAAGTACGCGCTGTCCGAACTGATCCACATCCTTTTCGAGACTATCCTGAACTTCGATTTCGAGGGCAAGAAACGCCCCCGTTTCCGCAAACGCCGCTGGGTGTGCAGTACCGCGACCCGGGTCGTTTTCGAGAAGTGGCGCAAGTTCTGGAACCGGCTCAATCCCGGAAAGCCCAAGATGCACCGCCTGTTCGACACCCTCAATCCCAACCTCGATCCGCCCTATACCCGTGTGCGCGACTTGTTCCTTCACGGGAGCTACCCGAACGGCGTGGATATCGAAATGACGTCCCCCGCGCATTACGCGAACTCTGCGTTCTACGGCCATGAGTTCGAGCTTGTCGCGATGTTCGATAATGGGGAAGGCGTGGGGTAAGAGTATTGAGGAAGTAATAAAATGTTAATTTTTATTTCACCGGTAGGAAATAAATGAAATTACGCAGTGTGAGTATTTATGATTATCGATCAATTATTAAAGCAGAAAATCTTCTAATCGATGACTATACTGTATTAATTGGGCCAAATAATGAAGGAAAATCAAACATTTTAAAAGCTATTGTTTTATCTTTAGGTGTATTAACAACAAACAGAATAAAATACTTATCAAAATATAAAAGAAAGATAAATCAAAGATTCACTATTGGGCAGAACGAGCGACTTGATTATGATTGGGAGAGAGATTACCCATTAAACAAACAAACTGATATAAATGGAAAATCAATTGTTGTTTTAGAATTTCTTCTTACTGAAGATAATTCTATTGAATTAAGTAAAACAGTAAATATATTTATTAATTTACTATTAAAGGTAAAACTTTATTTTTCGAGGGAAGGAATTAGTATAGATGTTTTAAGAAAAGGAAAGGCTAAGCAAAAATTAAATACAAAAACAGAGGAAATTACTGATTTCATTCATAGTAAGTTGTATTTTCAATATATATCTGCAATAAGGCCAGTCGAATTTGCGCAAAATATTATTGATTCAGTAATCTCTTTTGAACTTAGCGAACTTGAATCAAGAAAAGAATATCAAAAAGCTATAGATACAATTACTAAACTCCAGAATCCTATTCTAGAAAGCATTGCAGGAAAAGTATTAAACACGATAAAGCTATTTATTCCAGAAATAAATTCGTTAAAAATTCAAAATCCAGAATCAATAAGACAAATTATTCGAAATTCATCTGTCTCAATAGATGATGGAGTAGAAACTGATATTTCACTTAAGGGTGATGGAATAATAAGTCTAATTTCAATTGCTTTAATAAAAAGCCTTAATGAAAACATGGATACTTCTCAAAGTTTAATTTTCGCAATTGAGGAACCAGAATCTCATCTGCATTCTTCTTCAATTCATAATCTAAAAAAGGTTTTGCATGATATCTCAAAAGTAAATCAGGTTATTATTACAACACATTCTCAGATTTTAGTAGATAAAGTAAATATTAATAGAAACATTCTTGTGAAGGACAACGTAGGTAAGAAACCAAAAAGTATTGATGAAATTAGAAAATCCCTAGGTATACAAATTGATGAAAATCTTTCTAGTGCATATCTGATAGTTTTGGTAGAAGGACCTGATGATGTTGAAATCTTAGAACATTTTTTATCAAAAACTTCAAAATCTATTAGTAATGCAATAAAAAATGGAATACTTAAGTTTTCAAGTATTGGCGGGGCATCCAAACTATCATTTTCAATAAGTTTTTATAAAAGTATTCTTTGTAATATACTCACTATACTTGACAATGATGATGAGGGACGGAGAAGCATAAAAGAAGCAAAAAGTAAGAATTTAATTGAGGATAATGAATACTATCTTATTAGTTGTAACGGGTTTCATGATTCTGAAATTGAAGATTTATTTGATCCCGATATTTATCTTCCTAGAATTAATAAGACTTATGGAATCAATCTTGAGAAATCAAATTTCAAAGCTAAAAATAAATGGAAAAAAAATATGCAATTACTTTTTTCTATGCATGGAAAAACTTGGGATGAAAAAACAGAAATAGAATTAAAAAATATTGTTGTTGAAGAAGTTAAAAAAAGCGGAGTAAAGGCAATAATTCCCGGAAGAATTATTGTGATTGAAGAAATAATAAAAAGAATTGATCAATTCATTAAAGATATCGCATGATTTTTAAGTACCGTTAGGTGTACAGATACGGTAATCACCTGCTTGCCAACCGAATGCGTCCCTGTCTCCGTGAAAAAATACCGTAAGAAATCCGGCCTCACGGTTGGCTAATCAGTAGGGAGTAAGAAGTGACACGGGGCGGGAAAAGGCGGATGCGAAATCCGCAAAAAAGGGGCATTTTTCTATCCCTTACTTGCCCCGTCTTCTCTGACGGGGTATCCCTAATTGCGGGAATCCCCTTTCTTTCTGACGGCAGAAAGAAAGGGGGAAAGAAAGACCGCCCCGCCTTGA
>MIBE01000014.1 GCA_001829415.1 Spirochaetes bacterium GWF1_51_8 | reverse complement strand
ATTCGCTTTGCATTTCGGCGAAAGGGTGCAATTATGACGGAAATCCATTTACACAAAATTTCTGACACCCTCGATATTTGTCGATTTTGCATAGAAAATGAGATTACAGATTGGAATAATGTTATATTAGGTATATAACAAAGAGTGTATAAACTATTTGTAATCACCCACCTTTTACATCCGTTTTCATCCGGCAAATCCGTGTCACTTGTGGTGAGCTTGCTGCCTTCTCCTTCGGAGAAGGAGACAGGTCGAACCATTGGGATTAAACACGAAAACCCTGAAATCCATTTCACGCAGAGTACACCCCCACTGTGTGAGGGCGAGCGGAGATGATAGCAGAAACTCTCTTTAAAGAGAGCCTCCTGTTTTTCTCTCAGCGTTCTCCGTGTGAAATTCCCGGGCGCTTTCGATGATGTATCCGCGCAATGCGGCATGAGCATTTCCGGCATAAATCAGTACGTTTCCGCTGTGTTTCCTCAATCCGTTCCGAACTCGGATCGGATAAGAAGATTTTACCGGAAATGGGGCATTTCTATTTTTACTAAGACAATTATGCGTTTAAAAACTTGAAATATAACCGATCCCTTCGTAAACTAATAGTGATGATTAGCGAGGGTCGAAATGAATGTTGAATTAATGATAAAGAAAGAAATCGAAGACCTGCCTGAAGAAATTCAAACCGAAATTCTGGATTACGTCCTCTTTCTCAAACAGAAGAAGTGTATTGAAAACAATGAGACATCCTTTTTGTCCGAAGATGTATTGAAACGCGATTGGCTTTTACCGGCGGAGGAAGAAGCGTGGAAAGATTTATAGGCGGAGATGTAGTAGTAATCCCATTCCCTTTTTCGGATTTATCCGCGATCAAACGACGCCCGGCCCTGATTTTAAAATCCTTGAACGGCGATGACGCTATTCTCTGTCAGATCACAAGTAAACAGAGTAGAGATAGCTATGCTTTGCCTTGCGAAGAGTCGGATTTTGCATCAGGCGGATTAAAGATACCGAGTAGTATCCGTATCAACCGAATTTTCACCGCCGAGAAATCTTTGATTCTTTATAAGGCGGGCAGCCTGAAAACCGTGTTTTTTCACCGGATAATGGAAAACCTTATCAATATGTTCAAGGAATAATTGTAAATTAGTTTTGTAATGGGGATTGTTATGCCATTATTCAAACGTGAAAAAGATAAAATGTCGCTAATAAGACTTTCAGCATTTAAAAACGAAAAAGAATTACAAAAATTAATTGAGAATAATCTTGAGGTCATTTTTAATTGCAGATTTGTTGCAACCGAGTTTGTAACCGGAAACATCCATTCTGGAAGAATCGATACTTTGGCGTTATCAGAAGACAATAATCCTGTTATTATCGAATATAAAGTTGTATCCTCATCAGATTTAATAAATCAAAGCCTTTTTTATCTATCATGGATAAAAGACCATCATGGTGATTTTCAAGTTATGGTTAGTAGAATGTTAAAAGATGTTGAGGTCGATTGGAGTGATATAAGAGTAATCTGTATTGCACCTGAATATAAAAAGTACGATCTTCATGCAGTTCAGGTAATGGGAGCGAATATCGAATTATGGGAGTATCACTATTATGAAGACGGATCTTTTTTATTAGAAGAGGTTTTTCGAAAAACCTCTTCTAATTATGAAAACATATCAATGAGCGAAGGTGTTAAAAACCCTATTATGGTTGCCGCAGGTAAAAAAGCCGCAATTACTAGAAAGACAGGTGTATACAGTTTAGATGAACATTTGAAAAAAGCAGAAAAGGAGTTTCATCCGATTATTCAGAATCTGAGAACATTTATATTGAGTTTGGATGATACCATCGAGGAAACTCCAAAAAAGTTTTACATTGCATATAAAATCGCTCAGAATTTTGTTTGCATAGAAGTTTATCAGAAAAAAATAGTTCTTTATCTGAAGATTAATCCAAAAGAGTTTGATTCGTTTGAAAAAAATATCCGGGATGTAACGAGTATAGGTCATTTTGGAACGGGAGATTTCGAATATACAATTAAGAATGAGGATGATTTTGAAAAATCAAAGGAATTTATTAATTTGGCTTATAAAAATATTGGCGGATAGTATTATTGCGTGAAAAGTGTTCAGATACAGTAATCGCCCTCCTCTTTACATCCGTTTACAATCCTTCAAATCCGTGACACTTGGTGAGCTTACTGCCTTCTCCTTCGGAGAAGGAGACAGGCCGAACCATCCGCGTAAACTTGTGGTGAGCCTGCCTGCCTTCTCCTTTGGAGAAGGAGACAGGTCGAACCATTGGGATTAAACATGAAAACCACAAAACCCATTTCACGCAGAGTACACCCCCACTGTGTGAGGGCGAGCAGAGATTATAGCAGAAACTCTCTTTAAAGAGAGCCTCCTGTTTTTCTCTCAGCGTTCTCCGTGTGAAATTCCCTGTCGATTCTCGATGAGGCATCCGCGACATGCGAAAATAGCCACAAAAATAAATTTCAAAAAATCCACAAAAAAACTTGCAACATCGAACGCACATCGATAAACTGTAAAAAAACCATCGGAGAGGAGCGCGATATGAGAACGGAATCTCTGATTAGGAAGGAAATCGACAGTCTGCCGAAAAACCTTCAGTATGAAGTCCTGGACTATATTCATTTCCTGAGAGACAGGGAACCCGCCGGGAAAAGCGAAGCCGAATTACTCAAAGAAAAAATCCTAAAATCCGGCTGGTTTATGCCCGATAAGGACGAACTTCAGGGGCATTAGCCGAGGCTCTCCAAAAGGGTTTGCTGAAAAACAATTTTAAGCTCTGCGTTCTCTGCGTCTCCGCGGTAGGCTTTCAGAGGGACAGAATACAGACCGCCGAGACACAGAGGCGCGGAGGAGACAGCCGAGGGAAGGAAAGAAAACTTGGGAAAGTAGAGGGTGTCAGAAATTCCCATATCGTTCCAATAACAGTTAATCATCGAATTTTTCCAACTGCCAGGTAAAGGCCGCGCCGGGGTATTTCTTCCCGCCCGCTTCGCCGTCCTCGTAACGTTCGATATCCCCGCCCATCTTCGTATAAAAGTTGTTGTTCTTCGCGCCGTAGAACGTGAAAACGATCATCCACGCGCATCTTTCGGCGATAAAAAACTCCTTCATCTCCGCGAACAATGCCGACCCGATCCCCTGACCTTGATAGACGGGGTACACATAGAGGCAGTGTATCTCGCAGTCGAACTCGTCGCCGGGACGGAGCCTGCCGCCGCAAAGCCCCGCGATTTTTCCGTCCTTTTCGTAAACAGTCATCCGTTCGCGTTTTTCGCTGATATTTTTCGTAAACTCTTCGATATATTTTTCGGCACGGATTGTCGGGGGATACGCCGGATCGATCAGGCCGTCGTAAGCGGTCTGCCATGCCTCGCGCATCAGCGCGGCCATCGCGGGAACATCGTCCAATTTCGCAAGTCGTATCATATCGGCTCCTCTTTTATTCCAATCCCCTTGAAAAACGTATAGCAGAATACCCCGTCACGGGCGGCCGTCCTGTACAGGTCGGCGATCCCTTTATCGAAATCGGCCTCGTTCATAATCCCGCCCGATATCGCTTTATCACGCACTCCTTCGATCATGGCGGTGAAGGTGTTTTTCGTAAACCCCTCGACCATCGCGGGGTTAGACGAGTCGGCGTAGACGAACCTCGGGCTGACACGGCAATTCTTATATCCCGCGCTTCGAAGGAGCGGATATATTTCCCTTCCGATCAAGGCATTACCGCCGGAGTCGGCCTGAAGTTTCACCTGGGCGTAAACCGCGCGGACAGCCGCCTCGCTATGCGGATGGAAAAACGCCGAGCCGTGGTCTCCCTCGATCAACGTGATCGTGCCGCCGGGTTTAAGGACGCGTTTGAGGCTGACAAGTGCCCTCGCGGGGTCGGGGAGATGCTCGAGGACGAAGCACACGAGGATGTGATCGAAGGTTTCATCGGGAAAGCCGAGGGTGAAAATATTGCCCTGTTCGAATTCGACGTTATCGATCCCGGCGTTTGCGGCATTCGCGCGCGCGGAATCGAGGGACTGCGGCGAGATATCGACGGACTTGAAACGGCAGGACGGATTTTTCGGCGCGACTATGACAGTCTGCGCACCCGTGCCGCATCCGGCCTCGAGGACGAACGACCGTTCCGGGAACAGCGTGTCGTGATGGATGATCTCCGAGAGGGTTTGAGCCTGATCCGATAACCGTTCGGCCTCCCTTCCCGAATACCCGTGGACATACTCATGCATATTTATCTCCGGCTAATATGATATCAGCGGGAGGAAAAAAAGTGAAGAAATCGCTTATTTCGCGGGCAGCATGGCAACCGCTCTACGGATCAGACGTTCCTTCCGCTTCTCGAAAGTTTCCGCGCCGGATACGGATAGGATGCCCTTGATAGACACGCCGCCCGCTTTCAGGATCGTCTTGAGCGCGCGGATCGTACCGCCGGCCTGGCTGGAGAGCAGGCTGAACGGGAAGGGGGCGTCCGACGAAACGACCAGTATCGCGCGTTTCCCTTTGAGCATCGGCTTGAGCGTCCAGCCGTCGATATACTCTATCAACGGGACGTTCCGGTCGAACAGGGCTTTCAGCGGAGCCGTGATATTACCCCAGTATGTCGGTGAGCCGATAACAAGGATGTCCGCTCCCCGGATCAGTTCCGCCGCACGATGCGCGTCGTCCTCCGGCAGGATGCATCGTTTATCCGGGCGGCATTTCTCGCACCCGATGCACGGTTTGATATCGAGCGAATTGACATCGGCACGCGTCGTCTCGTAACGCCGGGAAGCCTCAGCCTCCATCGCGGTAAGGAGTGTCGATGTCACCCCTTTTTTCCTAGGACTGCAACTGAGTATCAGGCACTTCATCCGGAATCCTCCTGTAGATAGACGGTAATCGAACGACATATTAATAACAAATGACGTGAAGAAAAAAGTTACCCGCTTTGAATCATAATTATTATATAATTCATTTGACAAAACAGAATGTTATCGATAAAATTTCATTTGTTTCAAAATGTATTGGAAAAGTACTATATTAGCGAATAAAATAGAAAAGATCAAACACCCAGAGGAATGTTTTGTACCAAATATAAAAGAACAACTATGGAGGGAAGAGGAAAATGAAGACACGAAGAACGGTGATTTTTGTATTTATGCTGTTTCTAGCGGCGTGTTCCTTAGACAGTATGTTTCAGCAGCCGCAGGTGACGGTGATCGATTATGAATTGGTAGAGCTTCCGGGCGACAACACCAAACTTTTAATCGAATGCGATGTGAAAAACATGGACTCGCATGATGGGACTGTGCAGAGTATTACCTATACTGCGGTGATCGAGGGAGTGACTTCTCAGAACATGACTTATTCCAGCCAGTTCACCATCCTGGGGAACCAGACACTTCGGATGAAACTTCCGCTGACACTGCCCACCGCTGATGCGGCTTTATTATTGGATAAACTAAACGCCGGGAAATCCCTGAGCTATACAGTTACCGGGAAGTTTACCGCGGATACTTTTCTCGGTATACAGGAACTCTCCCTCAACATTTCGGGAAGCGCATTCGTGGAAATCGGGATAGAGGATTTCTTTATTCAGCCGTTTATCGAGATGAATGAATCGCAGGGATTTTATGTCACCGATTTAGGAAGCCCGCCTGCACCGTTCGGCAGTAACCAACCGGTTGAAATTGAAATAAAAGAAGTGATTATTTCGAACAAAGACGCACATAGCGCGACAGTAAAAAACATGATTTATACCGTTAGCATTGAGGGCGTGAATTCGCAGAAAATGACCTATACCCCGTCGTCTCCTATACCCATTTCTAATACCGGGACTCCCGGCGCTCACATTACTTTATCCAACCTTCCCATGAACTTCACGTATACTTCGTTATACGGCGTTATTAGTCTTGCCGCCTCGCAAAACTATTATGTAGATTATACTATCATCGGTACCGTCACGATCGAAGCCGATTTGGGCGATGGCCCCCTCGAATTCGTACTCCCGATCAACACATCCGGAACCAACACCATTCTCGTGTCGCCGTAATAGAAAATATTCCATAAAGAAAGGACTGTCAAAATGGACAGTCCTTTCTTTATTTCCTCGCGAAGAGATAGCATCGTTTGCTGGGGTACTCCTTATCGGGATAGGGATCGCGGACAAGCAGGTCTTCGATCTGCAGGCCCGCCCGGACAATCAAATCCTTGATCGTATCCGGCTCGAAGAAATAGAAATCGAGCGGGTTATCCTGAGCGTGAAAGTCGGGCGCGTGCACGACCTCGTTCCCGGTATGGAACGAGATGAGGAGCAGTCCGCCCGGTTTCAGCACCCGGTACATCTCGGAAAACGCCTTGGCGAGTTCTTCGACATTCAGGGTGACAATCGCGTAGAACGCCGCGATCCCCGCGATGGAATTGTCCACAAGGTGCAATGCGAGCATATCCCCGGTCTCGAAACGGACGTCCGGCTGAAGCCGCCGGGCTTCTTCTATCATGCCGCTCGAAAGATCGATGCCGATCAGGTCGCGTTGTCCTTCGCTTCTGAGGAACGCCGCGATTTCACCCGGCCCACACCCGAGATCGCAGACAGTCCCCTCCGCGCGGAGCCTGGACAGAAACACCCTTAAGAGATCGCGGTCGAGCGGTTTGTCGTCGAGCTCGTGAAAATAAAGGCGCGCATACTCACCCGAGGCGCGGTCGTAGGCTTCTTTTACCCCGTTCATATTATATATCCTTGATAAAACAGTATTGTTCATGCCCGGGCGGGATATCGGGTAGGACACCCTGACACCGATAGCTGTTCTGCAGGTAGAACTCCGGCGCTTGGAAGTCGTGCGTGAATACCCGTGAATGGACACATCCACGGCGGCGGGCTTCGTCTTCTGCCATCGCGAGGAGTCTCTTCCCGATCCCCTGCCCGCGATAGGTCTTGTCCACCCATAGATAGGCGATGGCGAGCCAACGGTACGATGTTCCGCCGGAAAGACCGCCGACTATTTTTCCGCCCGAACGGCAAAGCGTGACTAAACGGACAGAGTCCTCGTTCGGACTGCTGTCTTCGATAAAATTGGCAAGCTCCGTTTCGATCAGTCTCTCCGCGTCCGCGTCGTAGTCCTCGGCGAGCTGAAATTTCCCGAGTGCGCTGTCGAAGGAAAAGGAGTTTTGTACTTCTATCACGGGTTTTTCTAACTGTTTCACTAAGGCGTAGGACGTCAATCCGGGCGGGAAGTCGGGGAGTTCCATCTGCTCACGGTAGCCTTGTTTCCGGTAGAATTCGAGAGCGCCGGGGATTTCGGACTCAAGCCCGGAGAAGATACATCCCCGTCCGGCGGCGAGGCGTTCCGCGAGGCCGATAATCGCTTTCCCGAGGCCGATTTGCCTGTATCGCGCGTCGATCCAGAAACGCCGGACATACATCCTCTGCCAGTACGTCCCGCCGAGAAGACCGCCTACCGCTTCTCCGTCCTTACGGCAGACGATATAAAGCGGCATGTGTCCGTCGGGCGGGACGAAAAGGAGGTTGTACTCCTTCAGCTTCGTTTCGATAAATCCGGCTTCTGTTTCGCCCGGTCTTTCCGGAGTCTCGTATGTCAGTTCATTTATCATCGAACTCTCTCCCGAAAAGGACATATTGCACGTCGAAACCTGTTTTGGTATAGAAGATTTGCGCGCCGGCATTCGATTTTTCAGTTCCGACATTGATCTCATTCATCCCGCGTTTCAACGCTTCCGAAACAGTCCGTTCGACCAGCGCGCGTCCTATCCCGGTTCCGCGAAATGCCTTTGATACGACCAGTTCGTTAATCAGCGCGGTGCCCCCGGTTTCAAGAAAGGTTTTATAGAATACCGCCGAGCAAAACCCCGCGATCCTGCCGTTCAGTTCCGCGATCAGGTTGAAGTAGATTTCGCCGAGGCCATGCATCGCGTCGTACGCGAGACGGATTTTTTCAGCGGATATCTTCATGTCGCTGTGGACAAATTCGCCGAGTTCCGTCATAAGCGCGGTTACTGCGCCGATATCGCTCCCGGTCATTTCGCGGAGCGTCAAACCGTCCATATCACTCTCCCTTGCCGTACGGGCAGACCGAAACGCATATCCCGCAGAGGCTGATCTCTTCACCGAGCCGTTCGGCGGAAATCTTCCGGCAGAATGCCCGGCATTTGAACGGGTCGTAGAACTCGTTCCGCTCGCGGCGGATGTTCCAGAGGGTGCCGTCGGCGGCATGAGCCGGGCATTTATCCGCGCAGAGATTGCATTGCCCGCAGAGGCTCTCGTCGACAGGCGGCGACAACGGCGCGACTTGTGTGTCGATCAGGAGACTGCTTAGGCGCAGTCTCGGCCCGAAACGTTTCGAGAGGAAAAGGTCGGTTTTCCCGATCCAGCCCAGTCCCGCGCGGGTCGCGGCCATTTTATGCGAGAACGGGTATCTCAATGTCCGGAAATATTCGTCGTCGAGGTATTTGTCTTCGACTGTCGGCGGAACCGGACTCGAACGGACGCCGATCTTTTCGAGTTCGCCCGCGATTTGCCGGAGCAGGCCGGCAAGCGTCCGGTTGACCGCATGATAGTGCTCGAAGTATTCCCGTGTGGGGCCGTCCGCGATAGAATCGACGATATTCTTGTTCAGCCGTCCCGCTATAGAAATGGCGTAGTTCCAGCCGTCGAATTCCGGGCGGAGCAGGCCGGTCAAGTCCGCAAAACCGAACTCGTAACTCTCCTGCGGCAAGAGCGATTCGAGAATGCCGGTAATCTCAGACTGCATTTCCGGTCTCCGTCTTCCTGATCTGCCTGCCGAAAACATATCCCAGTACCATGAACACAAGGAGCGACGCCTGAAGTACCAAAAGCAGGATCGTGTTTTCGAGCCTGCATACGCCGAGCGTAAGCCCGATTATGTTCACCGCCATATAATAAATAAGCAGCGGGATCAGGCAGAGCAGTATCCCGATCCGTTCGATCGGTTTGATCGCGCCCCAGATCAGTACGAGCGTCCACCCCAGCATCAGGGGGGCGGAGTTGAGCAGAGCGAAAGTAAATCCCGGATCGGCGGCGGCATTCAGGTTGTTCGATACAATGAACAATCCCGGGAATGACAGCAGAACCGTCATTACGGCATCGGCGACGATCCCCCAGATAAACGCGATCCTGATCACGATCATTTTTCCCTTCATTACTCCTCCGATTTTTGGGCCACGATGAAAATCCGGTTGAAAACCAAAACGACCTTGCCGTCTTCTCCGGCTTGCCGCGCAAGCGATTCCCGGACAATATCGAGGAACGCTTCCGCATAAGAATCGTCATAGCCGCCGGCATAATATTCTTTATTGAGATAGCCTACCATCGCGCCTGATGTGAATACCTTGAACGCTTCATCCGGTAAATGGCCGGATTCTAATCTTTGGAGCTCGCTGAACATCACCTTAAACCCGTTCCTCTCGAAGCATTCCGAATACTCCCGCGCGCTGTCCCTGAAGAACCACGGGTTCGTGAAACGGGCAAAGGCGCGTTCGGTACGCGGGTCGGTTTCGACATCGCGGACAGCGAGGATAAAGTTCGGGCAATAGAGGTGTGTGGCGGGGGCTTGCATCCCGACACGGCCTCCGGGTTTCAACGCGCGGTGAAAATTCGATAGCTCGGTGTCGACGTCGCGGAACCACTGAAACGTCGAATTGCAGAAGATGATGTCGAACTGGTTCTCGAAATCCATCTCGGCCGCGCTGACCTTGCGGAAACGGAATTTCGCCCCGGTGAAGCTCGTCTCGCACTCGCGGATCATGCCATCGGACGGGTCAATCCCCGTGATCGGAGCGCCGGTGATATCATGCAGGCGCTTCGTGATATGACCCGGCCCGCACCCGACATCGAGGATACGTTCGCCGGGCTGAGGGTCGAGGAGCGAGATCAGAATATCCGCGGCGGTATTTTGAACAAGCGATGTTTCCCTATAACGGTCCGCGATTGCGGTGAAGTCCCGGTTGGACATGAATCCCCCCTTATTTATTTAATCCGTTGATTATATTGAAGAGAGGGGAGTCTGTCAAGAAGGGGTTATTTTTCCGATGGGAGATAGACGCCGAGCTTGTCGAAACCGTCGCGGCCCGTGCCTGTGATCGAGAAGTCCTTTCCGCCTTCGCCGGCCGGAGTCAGCCATCCGATCTTGAGGAAACCGTCGAGCAGGATCGCGCCCAAGTGCGCGCCCATGTGCGGATACATCTTGCCCTCGGCGCGTTCTACGCACGGCGCTATCGGCTTACGCCCGGGCTGCTTCAATGCGTCAAGGTCCATCCCGAGACGCCGGAGTTCTTCCTCGCCCGCCGGGGAGAGCTCGGGCTTGTCCCCGCCTATCAGGAACCCGTTGCGGAATAACGCCGTATGGATAGCCTCGCCGAGAATGCCGGAAAGGTGGTCGTAACAAAGACGTGCGGTAGGACGCATGGAAGACTCCTTAAAAGTGAAAAGTAACAAGTCACAACTGACAAGTGCAAAGCCGAAAGTATCAAGTGACAGGTAAAACCAAACGGCTGAAAAAACGAGGATTAATTATAGATTGAAAAGGGCGGGTTTGTCAATGGGTTGGTAAGTGACACCGGCTTCAGCATCCATGCCTGCGCTCGGTGCTTCTTCCGTCCGTGGGGGTCGCAAGTGGAAAGCAGAAAGTGTGAAACAGCCGACCACGGAGACGCGGAGAACGCAGAGAATGACAAATTCATTTCACCCTCTTAAATTGTTAGGGGTGACATTTCTATTTTGCTAAGACAGCCATCTTTTAAAGGTGATTGCATGGCGGCAGATTTTATTTCCGGTTATCGCGTTCATTCGTGTGTATTTGTGGATAGTCATCCCACCGTTCATTCGTTCTCTCATCCGCGAGAATCTGTGTTATCCGTGGAATCCGTGTAGACTTGTGGTGAGCGCAGTCGAACCATTGGGGTATAAATATTAATCCCAATAGAACGCAGATTCCCGCGGATTAAACGGATTTGCGCGGATATATCAATATCGGCTGCCGCGAAGACAACCCCCAATGTGAGGGCACGCGGAGATCACAAATGACCGCTCACTTCTACGCCCCTTTCCTTACCTCGGCTGTTTCCTCCGCGTCTTTGCGCCTCTACGGTAGGTTTTTCTCCCCCGAGGTTCGGCTTTGCTCACTGTCCGCAATAGTCGCCGTTGCCGTACGCAGTACCTTGACGGACGCACCGATTCATGTTATCCTAATAAACCCAATTTTATACCGGGTGAGGATTTTAAGGGGAGGATATCATGAAAAAAGCAGTTCTGTTCGCGGTCCTGACGGCGTTTACCGTATCGCTTCTTTCCGCACAGGCGATGCCCGCCGGGTTCGAGGGAGACCTCAAGGCGCTGACTGTCAATCTCGCCAAGACGAAAGCATTGCGCGACGAGGTCTATACCCAAAGCCTGAAGATCATGCTTGAAAAGGTTTTTTCAGGGACGTCCGAGATGAAGGAACGGTTCCTGGTGTATATCGTGGTCCAGAGCATCCTCGAGGAAAACCGCGCGTATGACGCGTTGATCGATGTGCTGTCGGTATATCTTTTGGTCACCGATAACGCGAAAAAGGATATCGCGAAGACGATTCTGCTCGCGCGAATGAAGAGTACGGTGTCCAAGCTGAAACAATACGTGAATTCCGTAACGAAGGATAAGACGAAGCCGGCGGGGTACAGTATCGACGATATCAAGACGAAGGCCGGGAAGTATATGCAGACCTCTCTCGATCTTCTCGCGGAGTTCTACGATAAGTACATGATGGAATCGGTGATGATAAAATAATGTTCCGGATCTTCGTCCGGCTGTGGAGCGCGCTGTACTTCGGATTCACCGGGGTGCTGGCAGTGATTGCGCTTATTGCCGATCCGCATAAGACCGCTATCCAGCCGGGGTGCGTCTTCCTCGGCCTCACAGGGCTGCAATGCCCGTTATGCGGCGGGATGCGCGCGGTGCACAGCGTGATCTCCGGCGCTCCCGGCGCGGGATTTGCCGAGAACGCGCTTCTGTTTCTCCTGCTGCCCGTGACGGTTGCCGGGCTTTTGATCGATCTCGCGGTTTTCAGTAAGAAACCCGACCGGATGCGGCGCGGTTTCGGGATTGCGTTTTTTATCGTGCTATCCGCGATGTTCATAGGGTTTACTGTGATTAGAAATATCATATAACCGGAGGGTGACATGCATTGGGACCAACTCAGGTCGAGGACGAAGTTTTTGGTGAAGCGAAAGTTTTTCGGAATGGGGACGTCGATGATCTTCGACGAGGAAGGTCGCGAGCTTCTGGTCTACGCCAAGGCGCGTTACTTCCAGTGGCACGGGTTTAAGCTTTTCGGCGACAAGGAAATGACACAGGAGCTCTCGTTCGCGAAACGCGATCTGGAAGGCAAGGGGATTATCGGGAAGGTGTTCAACGCCGAGTACAACGTGACCGACACGATGACCGGCCAGCCGGTGGGAAAGTTCCGCCGGAAGGGATGGACATCGATACTCCGCGACACATGGGAAATCTATTCTCCCGACGGCACGGTGATCGGCGAGATCAAGGAACCCAGCGGCGGACGCGCGTTCCTGTCGAGGATATTCCCGCTCTTCTTCCCTCAGCGTTATACTTTTACCATCGACGGCAGAGAAGCCGCGTTCATGAAGGGGAAATTCGCCTTCTTCGCGCCTAAGTACGAACTCACCCTTCTCGATCAGACCGCGGACATCCGTTTGATCCTGAACGGCGCGGCGTTGATCGGCGGAGTGGAAGGAAGCGAGGGGTCGCATTCATAAATGGAAAAATGTCATAAGACCAGAGTTAAAATCTGCGGAATACGAAATAAAGAGATCGCGCGGAAGGCCGTGGACTGCGGCGCTTCCGCGTTAGGTTTCGTGTTCTACGACAAGAGCCCGAGGAATATCACACCCGGCGACGCCCGTGCTATCATCAGCGAACTGCCGCCGTTCGTCTCGACAGTCGGCGTGTTCGTCGAGCAGGG
This sequence comes from Spirochaetes bacterium GWF1_51_8, assembly GCA_001829415.1. Lineage (GTDB taxonomy): Bacteria > Spirochaetota > Brevinematia > Brevinematales > GWF1-51-8 > GWF1-51-8. The sequence continues at coordinate 2,460 of MIBE01000014.1, read as the reverse complement.
TATCCAGAAGATCATCGAGATCGTCAAGGAAACCGGGATCGACACTGTCCAACTCGCGGGCGGGCAGGGCATGGATTTCCTCGAGATACTGAAAAGCCGTCTCGATACGCCCATTATCTATGTCAATCAGGTGCAGGAGATTTCCCACAACATCATTCAATCCGCGAAGTTTTACCCGTCGCAGGCTGTGCTGTTCGACAAGATGGTCGCGGGCGAATGGGGCGGGACGGGCGAACGGGTGATGGTGAAAAACGACCTGACACCGGAAGACCGCGAGTTTATCTCCCGGCGTGTCGTGATCGCGGGCGGGGTCAACTCGGCGAATGTCCGCGAGATCATCGACAGCATCGCGCCGTTCGCGGTAGACCTGTCGAGCGGGGTGGAACGCGAACGCGGCGTGAAAGACCCGGCGCTTATCGAAGCGTTCTTCAGGGCTGTAGAGGGAAGGTAATATTGATAGTCTTTCCCTTTTCAGCAAGTTTTTTCAACACGAGCAACAAACAAATTTTTGCAGTTTCAAAAAAGGATGGTATTTCTTCTATACCAGGATCGGAATCGATATCGCTATATCTTACACTCATCCCGACATCATCAATTCTGTAAAGTACTTCCAAATTTAGCTTATTAAACTCATCATCCGTCTCAAGGCATTGACGAAATAATTCAATGATTGCGTGATTGGATGCTGTTTTTATTTTCAAATTTATTAGATATGCTTTGAAGGATTTTTCGATAGTTTGCTGACAATGAAATGCGATAATATCCGTTAGCGTCGGATGACTCTTTATTGTCTGGTCGGCGACAATTAGATCGTGTTCAGCTTTTAGGATGAAGCTCTCGATGATATCCGTGCTCATATAATCCTTTTCCCATTTTCATAAACCGTGTTATCGATGGTGTTGACAATATGCTTATACTCATCAAACCGCGACTCTGTCCGGGAAAGAATATCGAACGCAAGTTTAGGGAAATAGGCTTTAAGCCGTTTTTTTATTTCGATCCTCAGCAGGATCATTTTCGGCTTGCTTTCGCTGTTTTTAAACACGATAAAAAGATCATAATCGCTATCACGTTTTTCATTGCCGCTTACCCTGCTTCCGAAAAGATAGACCGCTGAAACGGGAAACTTATTTCCATTGACAATCTTATCGAGCGCGATAATCACAGGATCGGATTTTATTGCCGTTTTCATAAGGATATTATAGCTTCTTTTTGCAATCCCGCAAAGTTTTTCTCAGCCTAATACTCCGCTTCCAGCCCGTCGTAAGCGAGATAAGGAACAGATTCTTTTTTTATTTTAACAGGGTAATGTATTTATCGAATATTTGATCCGTATATAGCATTTTAATATTTTCAACGAAAGATTGCGCGAAAATTATTCTATCGAAAGGATCTTTATGGATATACGGAAGTTCGGCGATTTTAACAATATGCGAAGTTTTTATTTCGAGAACACTGAAACTGTTTTCTTCAATAATCCCCGGAACAAGGTCGCTGAAAGGCCGCTTTAATTTGAGTTTACCCAGGCTATATTTTATCGCTATTTCCCAAAGTGAGGCATGACTGATATAAATATCGTTAACCGGGTCTTCAATCAAGTCTTTAAATTTTTCCGGCAGTTCCTGATCTCCATGAATAAACCAAAGAAAAACATTGGTATCGAGGAGATAGTTCATTCCATGTACTCCTTCATTTCCTCGAGCGGTTCATTGAAATCCGGAGAAATTTCAATCCAATCCTTCGCGCATCCGAAAACACGCGTTTTTCTGACAGACTGTTCGGGTTCGATGATTAGTTTTACCTTCTCTCCAATTTGCAAATCGGTAGGTTCTGAAAGTTCGAGCGTACGTTTATCGATAAGCCTGCCTTCCGTGACAAATGCAACACGCATAATACTCTCCTTATCCACAACTTTACCCTGCTTCCGAAAAGATAAATCACTGAAACAGGCTTGATGACAAACTCATTTTGTCATTGCGAGGCGTCATGGTGAGCTTGCCGAACCATAGCCGAATCAATCTATTTAATTACTGGATATAAAAATATAACAGACTGCTTCGCCGCTTCGCGTCTCGCAGTGACAAAAAATCGTGCATTTCATGACTTTGTCAACACACCCAAACGGGAAACTTGTTTTCATTGACAATCTTATCGAGCGCGATAATCACGGGATCGGATTTTAATGTCGTTTTCATACGGATATTATAGCTTCTTTTTGCAATCCCGCAAAGTTTTTCTCAGCCTAATACTCCGCTTCCAGCCCGTCGTAGGCGAGATAGACATCCTTCGGCAATTCCGCCTGCGTCTTCGCCTGCCCGAAATGGTGCGTGACATGCACGAGATACGCGCGGGTGAGCGACTCCCGCGGATGGGAGCTTGTACCCGAATCTGTGAGTGTGAAGTCCCGCGGTGATATGGATGTCATGGAGCGGTGTTTCACCTTCGCGATAAACTCCAGAG
>MIBE01000013.1:21389-25135 GCA_001829415.1 Spirochaetes bacterium GWF1_51_8 | reverse complement strand
GGGACTTCGCAGTAGCCGTTGCCGAGAAGGTCGATTTCGGGCGAGGTGATGATTTCCTCGACAATATCGCACCCCGCGAACGAAAACAATAGGAACACTACCGCGCAGAACGCGCTAAATGCTGTGTGTGTGTGATACCCCTTTTTCATAACCCGCTCCTTCCCCTATAGAACCCCTTTTGAACATTTGAATTATACACCCGGCGGAATATGTTTGTCAAGCGGAATACGAAATATTGCAGTAATATTTCTTATTTTACCATCTGTCGAGCCAGTATTTCGCCTTTTCCGCCGTGTAGCCGGAGGAGATGAACGGGGTAGTCAGGATTTTCAATAGCCATGTCCGGGCGCCTGCGTAGTCCCCGTGCGACGCGGCATCTTCCCCGGCGCTGAAGTACGCCGACGCGAGCTTCTTTCCGGCGAGTACCGCGAAACGGTACGGGACCTTCCCCGAGAGCGCGACGGCCTTTTCGTAGATCGAGGCCGCGTGACCGAAACTCCCGATCCGCTCCCAGAGCTTGCCGTACTCGTAGTATGTCCAGAAGTCCTGACGGATACCGAGCGCCTTATCGAACCAGTAAGCCGAATGCGCGTATTGTCCCATGTCGCGGTAGCACTTCGCGATTCCGGTGAGCGTTTTTACCATATTACCCTTGCCGGATGATAATAGAAGGAAGTAGTTCGAGAGAGCGGTCAGGTACTTGCCGGACTGCCATTGCGATTTCGCGAGGGCGGAGAGGTCTTTCAACGGAATCCCGCCGCCGGGATACAGCATGAGGATCGCCGCCTCGACCAGCACGGGACGCTCCCAGTACTTCGCGTCCTTGAGGGTGATATTCGTTTGTAACGGCGGACTACCCCCGGACGGACTGCCGCAGGATGAGATCAGGAGAAATGTCAGCAGGAGAACCCGTTTCATTACTCGCGGTGTTCGTGAGGCCAGTTTTCCGCGACCGCGCCGATAAATCTCGCGATATCCTCGGAACCGTTACGCAGGCACATCCGTTTGATCCTGCGGGACAGCTTCGCGTAGAACTCGGGGCTTTCGGTGACCCTGTGCATGAAATGTACCAGCTTCTTACGGGTTTCGGTCTGGAACCCGAGCCCGTTATCGATAAAGAAGCGCATCGTGGCTTTTTCGTTCTCGACAAAATCGATGAACGCGAGGGGCTTGCCGAGGTAAATCGCCTCGTAGCTGCTCGCGGGGCCGGCCTTGGTCGCCATCACATCGGACACAAAGACCAGTTCGTTCATATTGTTGGCGAAACCGATCGGGAGAAAATGCGTCTTGCCGGTGCCTTTCTTCCTGATCTTGTCGAGCCGTTCGAACAAGTCGTCGTTCTTCCCGCAGACGACGATCAGGTTGATATCGAGGTTGGACTCTGCAATCTCGGGCGCGATCGACTCGATAGCCCCGCGTCCCTGTCCGCCCGCACTCATCAGGAGCGTACGTTTCGACGGGTCGAGGCCGAGCTCGCGGCAGAGCTGTTCACGGGTCTTCGTGCCGGTGAAGAATATCTCGCGTACAGGGAACTCGAAGATGCGGATTTTCTCTTTTTTCATTCCTTTCAGGATGGCGAGGTTCGCGGCGGTGATCGACGAGCAGATGAAATAGTCCACGCCCTTCCAGACCCAGAGCGCGCTCGTGTCGTGAGGCTCGCAGTTGAACAGGACGACCGGAAATCTCAATTCTGGATAGAGCTTCTTCGCGTCGAGCGCGACGCCCGCCGACAGGAAGTGCGTCGTGAAAAACACATCGGGGGGATTATCGCGGAGCCACTGTACGCCCTTCTCGAAAAACTCTTTCCCCCATGTTTTGAGGTACTGACGGGTGATCGAACCCATCGAGTTTTGGAAATGGTAGCCGATACGGACAATACTCTTATGCGCGAGATAGAAATCCCATTGCGCCTTATGCTTGAGGTCGAAGTCTACCGCACCGACATGATAACAGAAGTCGTAAATCTCGGTGTGGTACTTCTCGGGAAACAGTTTGACAAGGGCCTCCGCTACCGCAACGGCAGTGGTCTTATGCGCGCCGCCCGCTTCGATCATCGCTACCAGTATACGTGTTTTTCGGTTTTCGATTTTTTTCCTCCATGTTTCTACCGATGATTTTACCACATCTTTACCAAGTACGCAATCTCTGTTTTATTTCTCTTTTTGCGCCGTCTATGTTTGACAAATAAAAGGGGTTAATTTTATAATCATGTGGGGTATAGCATGAAAATACAGCGAATCTTCTTCGTACCGGCCTTTCTCCTGATCGCCTTATTTCCGATGGTGATTCCGGCCTGTTCGCGCATTCAGACCGTGACTGTCGGCCTGATCACGGACCTCGACGGGAACAACTCTCATATCGGGAACGAGATATACCTGAACCTGAAACTCTTCCAGCGGAATATGAATCTCTTCAACCTGAAAACGATCGCCATGAGCGCGCCGACAGCGTTATCCGTCCCCGGCCAGTTCCAGAAGCTGTGGGATCAGGGTGTCCGAATTTTCGTAATCGGACATATCTCCGCGGGAGTGCGCGAACTGATCGAGAAGAAAAACCCGAAGGATTGCCTGATCTTCAACCTTCTCGCGGCAAGCCAGACATTTTCCGGGATCAACGATTGTTTTATCCGTCTCGTCCCGGACACCAAGGCGGAATCGCTCGCCATTGTCGGCTATTTTAATAAGCACCTCGCCGGGAAGAAAACCCTTGTGATCTACGAGACCGCGAACTACCCCTATACACTCCCCGCGCTCGCCGTGCTGACCAATTTCATAAGCAACCGGTATAGTATTCTCGGGCTGAAAATGTCCGAGTTCGATACCGTGAAGACCGCCGCGCTACTTAAAGAGATCGATTTCGACGCAGTCTACCTCCTGATCGGCGGCGACTACGCTACACAGGCAGGCCTCCTGACCCATGTCATCAAGGATGTCCGGCCTGATTGCAGTATCGTCCTCTCGCCATGGCTTAATACCGCGTCGTTTATGGAAACAAGCGGAAAGGACTCGGATGGAGCGGTCTTTCCGTCGCTTCTCCCCTCGGAGAATTCAAATCCCGCATTTCGGGAATTTCGCGCGTTATTCTACAAAACCTACCACACCTTTCCGCGCGTCCCGCACTCCTATTTCGCGTATGAAGCGATGCAGATTCTCGCGGAATGCGCGAATAACAATATTTTCGACCCCGAGGGAATGAAGAAATTCATCCTCGCCTCCGGCGGATTCGATACGATCATCGGACGGGTGAGTTTCGACGCCTACGGCGACGTACAACGGGAGTACCATTTTTTAACCATCAAGGACGGAAAAACGGTATATGAAAAGTAATACTCTTCTTCCCAAGTACTATAGATTGAATCTCTTGTTCCTTGTCATTCTGATCGCCGGAATTACCGCCTATTACTTCGGGAACTCCTATTACCAATCCGAAGAACTGAAAATTAGTATTAAAGAAGAGTTCCGCGGTACTATCGAGCATATCAAGTACTATATCCGTTCCGAGAAGGAGAAATTCCAGCTTTCGATCTCCGACCCGTCAAAAGGCCAAATGACCTATCTGAAAGACTACTATACCCTGTCGCCTGACGGGAAGATCGTCAAGCTCTATAAGAGCGACAGCCAGTTCGTCTACTTCCCGGAACATGATATCGGCGGCGGAGAGTTTTTTAAGGATATCGCGCGGTTCAAGGAAAATGTCACCGGGTATTACGGGCCGTTCTTTTCGGTCCTGACCAAGGAAATGACCAT
>MIBE01000013.1:0-21371 GCA_001829415.1 Spirochaetes bacterium GWF1_51_8 | reverse complement strand
GTCTATAAGTCGCCGAAAGTCTATCATATCGCGCATCTCGATATCTCAAAAATCGCCGATATTAAAATCAATCAAATGAGCGGTATACCCGGCGCGCTGATTTTCACATCGAGAGAAGGTCTGATCCTGATCGACGCGCAGAAACTATACCCGTTCGGCAATATCACGATGCACGAGGGTGTCATTGATATCGGAAATGCCCGTTATTACCACGCTCTCGATTACATCCCCGAGATCAACCTTTACTGCCACTCCCTCACCCCGTTTCAGAGGTGGAATGATAACAAAGAAAATTATTCCTTCCTGTTTCATATTTTCCTGATCCTGATAACAATCATCTATACCGCGAGAATTTTCATCAGTAAAGTCATCTTCATCGACCCGGTCTTCCGCCTGATGGACGATGTGGTCAAGATAGATATCCGGAAAAAAATCGCCTTTCCCGACCCGTCGTTCCATGAGTTTACAGTCATCCGTGAGAAGCTCTCCGAACTCTACCAGGGAATCCGTTCGGAGATCAGTATCGAGAAGAACCTGAAAGACTATTACGATAGTATTATCAATTCCTCGCCGAACCTGATCCTGACTACCGACATGAACGAGAATATCGTGATGATCAACCAGACCGCCGTCCATTTCTTCGGGAAAGGCGCCGCCCAAGACACGAAGATGATCCTCGACGACTTCTTCACCCTCTCCGAGGACGAGCGTCTCCAGTTCGAGAGGAACAAAAAACTGACTGGGAAGACCACCACCATCCTCGGGAAAAAGATACCGAAAGACCACAAACTTCAGGTGTTCGATGTGCTGATCTATAACCTGACCGCGGACGAGGAGATCATCGGGTTCGCTTTCGTCCTTATCGACGTCACCCGTCAGAGCCTGATGGAAGAACAGCTTCTCCAGACCCAGAAGATGGAAACGGTCGGTATTCTCGCCGGGGGTTTCGCCCACGATTTCAACAATCTCTTGACCATCATCATCGGCAACCTCGATATCTACCGTTATGCTAAGGACGAAGCCAAACGGGCCGAGCAGATCGATTCTGTCTACAACGCTTCGCTCAAGGCATCGGAACTGGTCAAGCAAATCCTCAACTTCTCGCGCAAGGAGGATATACAAGTCGAGTCGGTAATCGCGGAGGACGTGCTTATGAGCGTCGTCAAGGTGGTCAAGAACTCACTCCCGAAGCATATCAAGATATTGAACAACATCCTGACCGAATCGACGTTCGTAACCGCGGACGCCGGACAACTTATTCAGGCATGTCTCAATATCGCGCTGAACGCCCGCGACGCCATCCCGCCGGAACGGATGGGTAAGATCGAGATTTCGACCGGAATAGTCGCCCGCCGCTCCCGCGAACTCCCGCTTCTGAACCTCGACGAAAACCGTGAGTATATCAAGATATCGATCTCCGACAACGGGCAGGGTATTCCCGACGACATCCGCGACAAGATATTCGATCCGTTCTTCAGCACCAAGGAGCGCGATAGCATCAAGGGGCGCGGATTGGGTTTGTCGGTCGTCTACGGGACGATCCAGCGTTTCCATGGCGCGATCGACTTCGAATCGTTTAAGGATAAGGGTACGGTTTTCAATATCTACCTCCCCGTCTCCGAGCGCGAGCCGAAGGCGGCGGAAGAACCGCCCATACCGGCGCCCGCGAAGAAGCTGAACCTTTTGGTTGTCGACGACGACGCGAATATCCGTAAACTCGGCCAAAAATTCCTCAATCTCCTCGGGTACGAGTCGAAAACGGCGGTAAATGGAAAAAAAGCTGAAATAGTTTTGAAGGAAAACAGATTTGACATTATAATTCTAGACCTGATTATGCCGGAGTTCGACGGAATCTATTTCCTCGAGCATCTCAAGAAGAATAATATCGAAATCCCCGTGATTATCACTACCGGACATTTCGACGAGTTCTCGAGGACGGAATTGGGAAAGTACACGAATGTTAAGGGATTTATCGATAAGCCGTTTACGCTGATGCAGTTTTCACAGGCTGTCCGGGATACGGCAAAACTGATACCATAGAACCTGAAGGAGATCATATGGGCAAGTCATTGAAAAAGGCTGAAAAGCATAAGGGCGATATCCGTCACCTGCGGTTTACCCTGAAAATCAAGGTCACTATCCTGGTCTTCTTCCTGCTGATCTTCACAGTCGCGATCACGGCGAATTTCACGATCCAGTACCAAAATAAAATCCTTGACGACCAGATGGCTGAAACGATGTCGGTCTATCTCAATACGTTCAAACAGACGGTCACGAGTTCCATTTTCGAGCGCAACGACCGTTTCACGCTCCAGCAGTTCATCACGTCCTACGAGTCCATCCCCAGTTTCTGGATGGCGATGTTCGTGGACACCGAGGGGACGATCATCGTGCATTCCCAGCCGGAGAATATCGGGAAAAAGGTGGCGACCAAAAACCAGCTCTTTCTCGAAAGCGGTTTCGAGGAACTCCCGCACCTGATCCAGAACTCTAACACCGAGGGCGTGAACTACTATGTGGACGGATTCCTGCCGGTCTACCTTTCCGACGAGTTCGGTGTACCGGAACTGAGCAATTTTAAAAAGTTCTACGACCAGTACCGTGAGCGCATGATCTTCTCGCAGGCGAAATACCCCGAGGAGATCAGGAACAACTTTTCGCTCATCCAGGTTTTCGATAAATGCTACGAGATGGTATTCAGCGAGGATAAAACCCCCTCCGCGCTCACCGAAAAGTTCATCGAATCAGCCCAACTGACGGAATCGGATATCGGATTTGTCCGCGATATGAATAAAAACTTCACGGACTACAAGAACGGCTACGAGTTCGACCTGAAGAAGGAAACGATCGAGCGGCTTGTGAAAATACTGAACGTTTACGGAGTCCTTCCCGATGCCGGTAAGGCGTTCGCCGGGATGAAGGAACGGAATAACCTTTTCACTCATAAGGACATGATGAGCCCGTCGATCAAGAACGACATCAAGTTTATCTATTACCTGAAATCGTTTATTACCCGCTATGTCGCCGGGAAGAAAACAATGACCGAGGCGTTCGATAAAGAAATTATCGATAAAGTGAAGAAGATCAAGCAGAGCCAGATGATCTGGTACCCGGTAGACCGTTCGTACTACACCACGCTTTTCCTCCAGCTCGCGGAAAACCTGAAAGAGTTCGAGAAGTCGCTAGCCGAGGGGGAAACAGCCTCTCAGTTCCTTGTGGAGAACACGTTCCGCAGCGTCTTCAATATTTACCGTCTCGGGAGCGTCCGCATCCTGCTGAAAATGGACAAGATTCAAGCCGAGCGCGAGAAGATCGCGAACCAGACAGTCGATATCGCCGTCCTGTTCATTCTCCGCATGCTCGTGATCACCTTCTTCGTCGTCACGTTCATCATCTCGCCGCTCAATACCCTCGCGAAGGGCACCGACGAGATCGCGGACGGTGTAGCGAAGGGCGATATGGGCAAGCTCGACAACGAGGTGCTTATCAAGAACCATGACGAGCTCGGTCAACTGGCCGATAAATTCAATATCATGACCCGCAATCTGAAAAAAGCCTTCCTCGAGGTCGAAGATAAAGCGCGTATGGAAGAGGAACTGCGTGTCGCGCAGGAGATCCAGACCGCGATTCTGCCGTCCGCCCTTCCTGAGCTCGACGGGTACCGGTTCAGCCGTTACTACGAGCCGCAGACCGAATCGGGCGGCGACTATTTCGACTTCATCGAGACCGATAAGGATCACCTCGGGATCGTCGTGGCCGATGTAACGAACCACGGTGTCGGGGCCGCGATGGTGATGGCGGTGCTCCGTTCCGCCTTGAGGACATTCGCCGACCAGAAGATGGATCCCGCGAAGGTGCTGAAAAATATCAACCCGATCCTTCTCCGGGATTCGCCGCCGAACATGTTCGCGACGGTGTTTTTCGGAGTACTCGACACCAAAAAAGCCGAACTGCTGTACTCTATCGCCGGGCACGAACAGGGTATCCTATTCAATCCCGAGGACCAGAAGATACGCCTGATGAAGACCGGAGGCCTGCCGGTCGGGTGTATGGACAGCGCGATTTTCGACGCGCAGATAGAATTATTCAAGACGCCTTTGAGAAAGGGGGATTTCTTTCTCCAGTACACCGACGGTATTGTTGAGGCCAAGTCGGCGACGTCCGAGGAGTACGGGCATGACCGTTTCTACCGTGCCATCCTGAAATACGTTTCGGACGACCTGGAGGCTATGACTAAGGGAATCATCGCCGATCTCAAAGAGTTTACTAAAGGAGCGTCCCAGAGCGACGATATCACCCTGCTCATCATGAAAGTCCTCTAAGGAGGTTTCGATGAAGGGTACGCGTATCAAAGTATGGGAGAGCGATCCCGCTGTAAGGGAATCGTTTCTTCAGGCGTTCGTCCCGGAAGGGATCAATGTCGATATTTCGGATCAGTCCGGCAATATTTTAAAGGACATCCGGAAAGAGCTTCCCGATCTCGTGTTTATCGATACGCTGTTCCCGGGGCTGGACTGGAAGGCTCTCTGCGGCGAGATATTCAATAACGAGCATACATTCGAAGTGGCGGTCGTCCTCTTATTCAAGGACGCCGACTTCGAGACATTACGCGTGGCGAAGCTCGCCGGAGCGACCGACGTCCTGATAAAGCCGTTTCAGCCCTACGAGCTCCTGATCAAGACCGAGAATATCCTGCTTTTCAAGAGCCGTTGTCATATGAAGAGCAATCTGGTAGCGTCGCATGTCGGGTTCTCGGTGGAGCATTATGTCGGCCAGCCGCTCACAGCGGTACTCGGCGCGGTGAAAACGCTCCGCAGTCTCCGTGAGCGCGGGATCAAGCCGACGGACGATCAGATGCGCGACATCATCGATATTATCATCGACGGCTCGGACGAATTGAGCACAGTGATCAAGAAATTCGGCAAGCTCAGGTCGTACCATGTCACCGACCGTTTCTCCAATAAAAAGATCATCGAATTCGATCCCGATGCGGACGACGGCGATGACGGCGGCGTCAGTTTGTTTTAAGACCGCTTCTAACGTCCGCCTTTTTGCTTTTGATGAGCAGTTATATTATCAAATAACGCTTGATATAATAGAGGTACTTTCAAAACCTTGATTATTGTAGAAAATCTTTGGATACGCTCTTACTTTCTTTCTGAGCGGGCAGAAAGAAAGTAACAAAGAAAGAACCGCCGCGCTGATAAAGCTCAGAAGAAGAGCCGAAAAATCCGGTAAAGGCATAACTCCTCCCTTCGGTCGTCGGACAAATGCCTTTTCTTCGGATTTTCCGGGAGTTTGAAGCGCTTTAAAGTGCGCGGACAAAACAGCCAACTTCAGTGTTGTAATCATGTCTTCGGCTGTTCGAACTCCGTCGCTATGCTGTGAATCTTCTCAGCAAATGCAGCTTCGACTTCCTGTCTGCCTTCGGCAGAAGGCACGGCGCTCAGCATCCGGAAGCCGAGTAGCGCAGCATATCGAGGCGTCCGTTTCGCGCCCCCATTCTTCGAAACGGCCCGTTTGCTGCAGTTTTTATACCGCCCATAAGAATTTGTGAGGAAAAAAATGAAGAACTCAATCGTTATCCTGGACTTCGGTTCGCAGTATACCCAGTTGATCGCGCGGCGTATCCGCGAACTGGGGGTTTATACGGAAATCTACCCGTACTCTATCGGGCTGGAGGGTGTCAAGGAGCTTGCGCCGTCGGGAGTGATCCTCTCGGGCGGGCCGTCGTCGGTCCACGACTCGGATGCGCCGTTGCTCGCCCCCGGCTTCTTCGATATCGGCATCCCGATCCTCGGTATCTGCTACGGGATGCAGTTGATGTCGCACCTGATGGGCGGAAAGGTCGAAAAAGCGACGAACCGTGAGTACGGACGCGCCCAGCTTGTGGTCGGCGAACCGGTTTCGCAGTTGTTCAAGGATGTGGAAATCCGCAGTGTGGTCTGGATGAGCCATGGCGATTCGGTAGTCCGTCTCGCTCCGGGTTTCGAGCAGATAGCCACCACGTCAGATAACGACCTCGCCGCGATCCAGAACAGCAAACGTTCCATCTACGCCGTCCAGTTCCATCCCGAAGTCGCCCATTCCGAGCAGGGAAAGAAAATCCTCTCGAACTTCATCTTCGGTATCTGCGGGATGACCAAGAACTGGAGTATGCGCGATTTTGTCGATAAGCAAATAGAAGATATCCGGAAGGTCTGCGCGAATAAAAAGGTCGTGCTCGGTGTGTCCGGCGGGGTGGACTCCACCACTCTCGCGGTGCTGATGAACAAAGCGATCGGCGAACAATCGGAAGCGGTGTTTGTGAATAACGGCCTATTGCGCTGGAACGAGGCGGACGAGGTGCAGAAAAGCCTCCGCGAACGGCTCAACCTGAATATCCGTTATATCGACGCATCGGAGCAGTTCCTCGGCGCGCTCAAGGGCGAAAAAGACCCCGAGAAGAAGCGCAAGGCTATCGGCAAGGTGTTCATCGACGTGTTCTGGCACGCGGTCAAGGACTTCGATTATCTCGTGCAGGGAACGCTCTATCCCGATGTGATCGAGAGCGCGCCGGTGAAAGGCCCGTCCCGCACGATCAAGACCCATCACAACCGTGTCGCCGAGGTCGAAAAGCTCGAGAAGGAAGGCCGCATCCTCGAACCGTTCCGCTTCCTCTTTAAGGACGAAGTCCGCGAGGTCGCGAGAATCCTCGGTATGCCCGAGGACATCCTGAACCGTCACCCGTTCCCCGGCCCCGGGCTCGCTGTCCGCGTGATCGACGATGTCACCCCGGAAAAGCTCGATATTCTCCGCCGGGCGGATAAGATATTTATCGACGCCCTTCACAAGTACGGCTGGTACGACAAGGTCTGGCAGGCGTTCGCGGTCTTCATGCCGATCCGCAGTGTCGGGGTGATGGGTGACGAACGCGCCTACGGTAACGTGATAGGGCTGCGCGCGGTAACAAGCGTGGACGGTATGACCGCCAACTGGGGACACCTGCCCTACGAGCTCCTCGACGAGGCCGGAAACACGATCATCCGCCAGATCAGGGAAGTCAACCGTGTGGTCTACGATATCACGTCCAAACCCCCCGCCACGATAGAATGGGAATAGAATGCCCGCCGGTAAAGCAAAGCGTCAGCGTCACGCTCAAGAATTCCGCGCGCTTCTGGAGTTCATCCGCGCACAGTACTCCGAGGGACTCAGGCATCTTCACGCATGGCGAAACACGCCCGCCGGGTCGTTCGACGGGCTGGCGCACCGTGACGAAGCCTATCTCTACCTGATCCGCCTGAACGATTCCCATAAGGACGCGCTCACATTCGGGAAACTCCTGCGTACCGCCCGGAACCACGCGAACATATTTGCCGCCGGACGTGACGAACAGAAGAAGCTCCGCGCCGAGTTCGGGGCAATGGAAGCCGGATACGAGAGGTTCGGCGATATCCGCGAACGGCTGAAAACGCTCCGCGACAGGGTGTTCGCCCATAACGACCGCAGCCTCTTGGATGAGGACGGCCGGATTATACCGGTCCCGCCGCCCGGGATCGACGATGCCGAACGGCTCTACGGGTTTATCGGCGGTATACTCACAGTCTTTTCCGGATACAGCCTTCTTGAATAACCATAAAATTTTGCCTCGGACGGCTTCCTGCTCTATACTCTCTCAAACTTAAAATCGGGGTCTGTATGAAATGGATCGTTTTTTGCGTCATCCTTCTTATTTCCATGGCCGGAATTGTCTATCCGAAGGTCGTCATCAATATCTGGCATCCTTACCGCGCGGGGGAAGCGGACGCTATCGTGAAGGTCGCCGAGATGTTCAACCTCTCCCACAGCGAAATCCAGGTCAAACTGCTCCCCGTGCCGTTCGATTCATTCAGCAGTAAGGTACAGACCGTGATCGGCGCGGTGAATAGCGGGCAGGGCGGCGAGGAGGGCCCCGACGTCTTCGTCTGCGCTCACGACGCGGCCGGAAATCTCGCCCTTCGGCAGTTCATCCTTCCGATCGAAAGCTTTATCGATAAATCCCTCACCGCCGAATACTTCGCCAACACGATCAAGGCGTTTAACTACATGTACGACGATGCCCTTTGGGCGCTTCCGGGCTCGTTCAAAAACATCGCCCTTTTCTACAACAAGCGTTATATCAACAACCCGCCGAAAATGCTCAGCGAAATCCTCGCGCTCGCGAAAAAGTTCCAGAACCCGGCCGAAAAGGCCTACGGTTTCGCCTACGAGACCGGGAATATCTACTACCACACCATGTGGCTTCAGGCATGGGGCGGGACTATCTTCAAGAAGATCGGCACGACCAAAAAGGGATTCCCCATTTTTCTCCCCCTGCTCTTTTCCCAGCCGATGATCGCGTCGTCGGAATTTGTCTACGGTCATGTCAAGGCCGGGAACTTCACCGGCGCGTCCGAAACCGAAATCCTCTACTCGTTTAATAACAACAAGACGCTTTTCGTCGTGTCCGGGCAATGGTTTCGGGGGGCTATCGCGGCGAATATCGATTACGGCGTGGCCGAACTCCCTATCGTGGACGAGATCGACCGTCAGGCTATCCCGTTCCTGACTGTCGAGGGCTACTATATCGCGTCCTGCACCAAGGATCAGGCGGCGTCGGTGGAAGTGATCAAGTACTTCACGAGCGCGGCGATGGGGCGTTACTTCGGCAAGATCGGGAAGCAGACCCCCGCGAACAAAGGCGCGTATGCTTACCCCGAGGTCTCGGGCGACCCGATCTCGCAGATTTTCAAGGCCGCCGCCGGTAAGGCGATCTCGATGCCGAACAACCCCGAGATGTCGTGGGCGTGGGAACCGGCATACATGGGGCTTATAAATGTAATGGCTGGGATGCCCGCGAAGGAAGCATGGAAGGAGAAGCAGGTCATCCTGATGAAACTGATCGAGAAGGAAAACGGGATGAGCTACGCTAAACTCGGCTGGGATTACGGCAAGCTCAACACCCCTATTCCTGTAGAATAGACAGTATCGATTCAGTCGGGGAATATGCGGGAAAAACAAAAAACTCTTTTTCCACCCCAATAGCGCGCGTATTTCACGGAAAGATAAGGATTGAAAATTGCGGCCTGAAGGCAAGATTCAGTTCACACAGAGTCCACGGAGAAAAAAGCTAGGATGCTTGTTTGAGAGATACCATTTTGCTGATATAGCTATTTTTTCTCATCCGGTATGAAGAAATTAAAAAAATTGAAGAGCCGCGAACGTAAAATTCATTTCACGCTACGCCTTTTTCGATCTCTTTGGGGTATGTGCAGAGAAAAAAGCGGAGATGAGTATTTGAGATATTATCATGCTTCGGCAACTCTTCTATTTTCCTTTTTGAAAGATCGAGTTTAAGACCATAGTATCGCGTAAGCAGAATAATATCTCTCATCAATTATCCATTGTATCATCTCTGTGCCCTCTGTGTGAAATCCCCTATCCGGCGGTAGTCTGCATTCGCGTTCATTCGTGTTTATTCGTGGAAAGAATGTTTTTGTTCATCCGTGATAAATGGGTATGTCCAAATAACGCGCGGATTAGAAAACGACGGTCGGCAAGACAAATACAGTTCACGCGGAGTACACGGAGATGAGACAACAGACTCTTTTGACAGAGAGATTCTTCGACTAATTTTACAACCCGTTTTCTCACGGATCGCGCGGATATGCGCAGATCGAAACCGGCAGGGAAATCCCTTCCCCGCACTGAACTCATCCCCTCGGCTGTTCCCTCTGCGTCTCTGAGTCTCGGCGGTCTGTATTTCGGAAATAACCTAACTTTGAGAAAGAGGCGGGAATGTGAAGGCAGAACAGATAACAAAAAAAATCTTTAAAAACCGCTTGACAAACCGCGAAATCTATTATAAACTTCTAATAAAGTTAGATAAGACTAATACGGAGTTTGTTATGTCTACACTGGAATGCGTAAAGCGCGGCGAAAAGGTGACCATAGTCTCAATCGAACACACCCATCACTCCTCGTTTCACGCGAACGACAACCCGCATGTCGGGCACGGCGCGGAAAAAAAGGACTGCTGGGGCGGAGGGATCCACCGTCTCGAATGTATGGGCCTGCGTGTCGGGAAAACAGTCGAGATGCTCCGTAACGACGGTCACGGGCCGATTTTAATCCTCGCCGACCAGTCCCGCCTGGCAATCGGACGCGGTATCGCGAGAAGGATCACCGTGAAGTCCGCGGAGGAAAACGATGCCGAGTAAAAAAAGCAATACCCCGAAAAAGACTATCCTGATCGCCGTGGCCGGCAACCCGAACTGCGGCAAGTCGACGTTGATCAACGCTATCGCCGGGTCGCACCTCTATGTGGGGAACTGGCCGGGCGTGACTGTCGAAAAAAAGGAAGCCCAGATCGAATACGGGGATTACATCCTGAAATTCACCGATCTGCCGGGCACCTACTCCCTGACACCGCATTCCGACGACGAACGGGTCGCGGTGGACTTCCTGACCGCTGGAAGGCCGGATATCCTGCTGAACGTGGTCGACTCAACCAACCTCGAACGTAACCTCACATTGACAATGCACCTTCTGGAACTAGAAATCCCCGCCGTCATCGCGCTCAATATGTCCGACGAGGCTGAGAAGAAGGGACTTATCATCGATCAGGAGATTGTCAGGAGCACACTCGGCGCGGCGGTAGTCAAGACTTCCGCCGTGAAGAAGGCTGGGATCGCCTCACTCCTCGATACGATCGTCTCGGTGTACGAGAAGAAGACCCCGGTCAATCCCGCCCAGTCCCGTTACTCGCAGGATATCGAACTCGCGGCCGCCGGGATCGAGAGCTGTCTATCAAGCTGCTACAAGGGCGGCGCGGTATTTCCGCTCCGCTGGGCGGCGCTCCGTTTGATCGAATCGGACGAGTTTTTCCTCGAGAAGTCCGGCATCACCGATCCGGAAAGCTATATCGGCACCTCGCTCGACCATCTCCATAAGGCGCACCGGAAAAATCTGCTCCCGCTGATGGACGACGAACGTTTCGCCCGCGCGAACGGCCTCGCTCAGCTCGCGTTAAAGAAGCCGCCGCTCTCGTCCACCGAGCTCACCGACCGAATCGATAAAATCGCCCTCAACAGATTTCTCGGGATACCGCTCTTCCTTGTCTCGATGTGGCTGATGTTCAAGTTTACTTTCGATATCGGGAACCCGTTCGTGGACTGGTTCGATTCCATCGTGACCGGGCCGTTCTCACGCTGGGCTCAGGCCCTGCTGGATCTGATCTCCGCGCCCGCATGGCTCGATTCCCTCATTGTCGACGGGATCATCGCGGGTGTCGGCGGGGTGCTGGTCTTCGTCCCGCTCATCTTCCTCATCATGTTCTTCGTCACCTTCCTCGAGGGGAGCGGGTATATGGCGCGCGCGGCGTTTCTGATGGACGGGATCATGCACAAGATGGGCCTGCACGGGAAATCGTTTATCCCGCTTGTGTTGGGGTTCGGGTGCAACGTGCCGTCGGTGTACGCGACACGTATCCTCGACGACACGAAGGATAAGGTCATCACCGTCATGATCTCGCCGTTGATCTCCTGCGCCGCAAGACTTCCGGTGTACGTCCTTTTCGCGGCGGTGTTCTTCCCGGTATCGATGTCGGGAACCGTGATCTGGTCGTTATATCTGCTGGGAATCCTTCTCGCGTTCCTGATGGGATGGCTTCTGCGGAAAATCCTCTTCAAGGGCGAGACCCACGAGTTCATCATGGAGCTTCCGCCGTATAGAATGCCGTCGTTATCGAACCTGCTCGTCCATACATGGGATAAGGTCAAGCATTTCATGGTCAAGGCCGGGACCGTGATCCTCGCGCTGACCGTCATCATATGGTTTATGACAAAACTGCCGTGGGGTGTGGAAAAAACCGAGGATTCGTTCCTCGGGCAGGCGGGTAAGGCGATCGCGCCGATCTTCGCGCCGCTCGGCTTTGGCAACTGGCAGGCGTCCGCCTCGCTCATCACCGGGCTCGGCGCAAAGGAAGTCGTCGTCAGCACGATGGCCACTATCTATGTCGACGACCAGGCGGCGGACATGGTCTTATCGAACAACGCCGCCGGAGTACTGAGTAACTCGATGGCGGAATCGGGCACAAACACCGCTCCCGCGCCGACATTCCTGCAGGACCTCGGCGAGATCGGTTTCGGTTTCCTCACCGCGCTCAAGAACGCCGGGCTTAATCTGATCTCGATTTTCGGGATTGTCACCATCTCCGCGGACGAGGAAGCGCCGTCCACCGAGCTTTCCGCCGAACTTCATAAAACGTTTACCCCGTTATCCGCTTACGCCTTCCTTGTGTTCGTCCTGCTCTATGTCCCGTGTATTACCTACCTCGCCGCGATGAAGCATGAACTGGTAAAGTGGAAATGGGTGGGGATCACCGTGGTCTATCAGCTTACCGTGGCGTGGGTCATGGCTTTTATTATCTTCCAGGGAGGAACTCTCCTCGGATTGGGAGGCTGATATGGAACTGAACGCTCTCGATATCGTGCTGATGTCGGTCATTTTTCTTTTAGCGGTGTTCATCCTGATCCGCCCGTTTTTACCGTCACGGAAGAAGGGGAAGGACACGTGCGCGACTTGTCAGTTCTGCACGATGGACAAATGCCCTGTGCGGAAAATCGCGCCGATAGAGAAAAAGTAAGGGTATTTGCGACATCCAAATGGCTTACGGATTACACGGATATGTGCGGATCGAAAAGGGCGGCCTGAAAGCGAAATACAGTTCACACGGAGTTCGCAGAGAAAGAAGCGGAGATGCTTAGTTGAGAGATACCATTTTACTGACACAACTTTTTATCTCATCCCGAGGGATGGACTTTAAGATTGAAAAACCGATGGAGCAAAATACAGTTCACGCGGAGTTCGCAGAGAAAGAAGCGGAGATGCTTAGTTGAGAGATACCATTGTGCTGACACAACTTTTTATCTCATCCCGAGGGATAGACTTTAAGATTGAAAAACCGATGGAGCAAAATACAGTTCACGCGGAGAACCCCCTCGATTAACTCGGGGCAGGCACGGAGAAAGAAGCAGAGATGTTTGCTTAAAAGATATCATTATATTACCATAACTATTTTTTCATCTCATGTAGAGCTGACTGAATGGCAATAATGTCGTGAAAACAAATAGGTATCTCTTATCAAATGTTCTTGGTTAATCCTCTGTGTGCTCTGTGTGAAATCTTCGGTTTGGCGCGGGTCTCAATTCGTGTGCATTCGTGGATAGAATACTTGTGTTCATCCGTGATGAATTGGTGAATTCCAATAGCGCGCGGATTACACGGATGAGCGCGGATATGAGCGGATCGAAAAGGGCGGCCCGAAAGCAAAATACAGTTCACACGGAGTTCACGGAGAAAGAAGCGGAGATGCTTAGTTCAGAGATACCATTATGCCGACACAGCTATTTTTTTCTCATCCTGTACAAAGAATTTAAAACTGAAGAGTCGCGAAAGTAAAACAATATCTCTTACCAAATATCCTTGCTAGTGTCTCAGTGTCCTCTGCGCGAAATTCCCTGACCGCTCGGAATCTTTGAGGTCTTTCGGGTGTATTCGCGGACTTCCCGGGTAAAACAATGGACTCTCATTTCATCTCACAACCTCGGCTGTTTCCTCCGTGTCGGTTTTTATCCCGCGCTCCCGTGTGGGACGTCTCGGCGGTCAGTATTTCGTCCTTCTGAGACTCTTCCGCATTGCACGGGGCAGGCGCGGCGGAAGATAAACTACAGCTTGAACACCTTCGGGCTTTTCACCTTAATCGCGTTCCGGAGGTCGACAATCAACCGTGAATGCTCGACAATAAAGTCCGCGTCGAACACACCGTGGTTTGTCGTGATCACCACACAGTCCGCGTCCGCGAGGGCTTCCTCTGTCAGCATCGGGAGACTCGTGTACTCACGGCCGTGCTCGGTCACGATTTTCGGGATGAACGGATCGTAGTAGGAGATGTCGGCTTGTTTTTTCGCGATCTCGTCGATCACGAGTAACGCCGGGGACTCGCGGTCGTCGTCGATATCCGGCTTATACGCCGCCCCGAGAAACAGGATCTTCGAGCCGTTCAGCGGCTTCTTGTGCTTGTTGAGCGCGAAGCTGATCTTGACAGCCATCCGGTGCGGCATCTGGTTATTGATATTCCCCGCGGTGTTGATCATCGTCAGGTCGAAGTTATAGTTCTTGGCGATATACTCGAGGTAGAACGGGTCGAGCGGGATGCAGTGCCCGCCGATTCCCGGGCCGGGATAGAACGCCTGAAAGCCGTAGGGCTTGGTCTTCGCGGCCTCGATCACTTCCCAGATACTGATATCCATCTTCCCGCATAAGAGCGCGAGCTCGTTCACAAGCGAGATGTTCACCAGGCGGTACGTGTTCTCGAGAATCTTCACCATCTCGGAGACGCGGGGGGAACTGACCGGATGGAGGGTCGTGATCGCGAGGCCGTACATCGCCATCCCGAGCTTCTGCGCGGTCTCGCCGAGCCCGCCCACCACCTTGGGAGTGTTCTCGGTGTGGTAGTTCTTGTTGCCGGGATCGACACGTTCGGCGGAAAAGCAGAGCCAGAAATCCTCGTCCAGCTTCATCCCGCTTTCTCTCTCGATAATAGGCCGCATCAGGTTTTCGGTCGTCGTCGGGTAAGTGGTGCTTTCGAGCGAGATGAATGTCCCGCTTTTCATGTATTTGCCGATTTCTGCGCATGCGCTTTCGATATAGCTCATATCGGGCTTTTTGAACTTATCGAGCGGGGTCGGGACGCAGATAATCACGGCGTCGCATTTCCCGATCTCGGAGAAATCGGTCGTCGCGCGGAGCATCCCGTCCGCTGTCACGGCTTCGAGCTCGCCCGGCTTGATATCGCCGATATAGTTTTTGCCGTCGTTGACAGCCTTCGCCTTCTTCCCGCTCTTCTCGAACCCGATCACGCGGACATTTTTCCGGGCGAATACGACCGCGAGCGGAAGCCCGACATATCCCAAACCCAGTATCCCGATCACGGCTTCCCGTTTTTCCAGTTTCTCTAACAGCTTTTGCGCCGCGGAATTCATATTTCGCTCCGTTTGTCTCTTTCTTTTTAGTCGCGTGCCGCGTAATTCTTCTCGATCCATTTCCGGTACTCGCCGCTCCGCACCGATTCGATCCACTCTGGGTTATTCAGGTACCAACGGACTGTCTGCCGGAGTCCGTCCTCGAACGTCACGCTCTGCTTCCAGCCCAGTTCTTTCTTCAGCTTGTCGCAGTTGATCGCGTAACGGCGGTCGTGGCCGGGGCGGTCCTTTACATATGTGATAAGACTCTTATACTCGTCCTTCGGTTTACCGTTTTCTCCCGCGGCGATCTCGCAGATCAGGTTGACCACTTCGAGATTCGGGCGTTCGTTCTCCCCGCCGACATTGTACTTATCGCCGATTTTACCGTCAGTGATGATTTTCCAGATCGCCGAGGCGTGATCCTCGACATACAGCCAATCCCGGACATTCATCCCGTCGCCGTATACCGGTAACGGTTTCCCCTCGAAGCAGTTCAGGATCATGAGCGGGATGAGCTTCTCGGGAAAATGGTAGGGGCCGTAGTTGTTGGAGCAGTTCGAGAGTGTCACCGGCAGGCCGTAGGTGTGATGGTACGCCATGACAAGATGGTCGCTTCCGGCCTTCGACGCGGAATACGGACTCCGGGGGTCGTAGGCGGTGTCTTCGAAGAAGTAGCCTATATCGCCGAGCGAACCGTAGACCTCGTCGGTGGAGATATGGTGAAACAGCACGTCCTTCCGGTCTTTCCAGAACTCGCGGGCGGCTTCGAGCAGGTTGAACGTCCCGATCAGGTTGGTCTGGATGAACTCGCCCGGGCCAGTGATCGAACGGTCGACATGAGACTCCGCCGCGAAATGTACGATACAATCCGCGCCGGTATCCTTTAACGTCTTCATCACGCCGGCCTTGTCGCAGATATCGACATGTTCGAAGAAATAGCGCGTCCCGCCGTACTCCTTCTCGATATCAGTCAACGACAGCAGATTCCCGGCGTAGGTCAGTTTATCGAGATTGACCGCTTTACCCTTGTAGCCGCTTTTTCGGAATACGTGACGGATAAAGTTCGAGCCGATAAACCCGGCTCCCCCCGTGACTAATATGGTCTTAAATTCGCGCATTTTTACCTCTATTGTTTTCTTTCGGCGTAGATATTATCCATCAGCCTGAAGATCATTTCTTCGATATTCCGAAAATCCGTCCCTCTCGACGACATTTCCGGCGCGGTCTGGATATGCGCGGCGGGTTTGATTTCACGCCCGGCGTTCGCGATGATACGATCGACGCTCTCGGGGGTCGATTCGAGATGGAACTGGAGCGCTATCACGAGCGACTTTCCGTCCTCGGCGATGAAACCCTGGTTGAACGTGGCCTCGCTCGACGCGATCCGGATCGTCCAGTCGGGCGCGGTGAACGTGTCGCCGTGCCAATGGTACACTACCGGTTTCAGGGGCATCCCTTGGAAGTATGGCGAAACCCGCGCTTCTACCGTCCAATCGATTGGAAACCAGCCGATCTCCTTCTCTTTGTTCGGAAAAACCTTTCCGCCGAGCACGTCCGCGAGCATCTGAGCGCCGAGACATATCCCGATCACGGTTTTACCGTCGGAGATACAGTCGCGGATGAACGCCTTTTCCGTCCGGAGCCACGGGTAAATCTCTTCCTCGTAGGTGCTCATCGGCCCGCCCATTATCACAAGCCAGTCGAACGAGTCTTGCGAAGGGAATTCCGCCTTCTCGAATATCTTCGTCGAACTCAGGCTATGCCCGCGCGCAGCGGCCCATTTCAGGATGTTCGCCGGGTCTTCGAAATCGACATGCTGGATATAATGAATTTTCATCGCCCCTTCTCCTTTTCTATAGTTACTACACACCCTTTATCGAATTCGGTCACCTTCGCTCCGAGCAGTTCGTCCCGCAGGCCGGGATGCTTCGACGCCGCCTCTTCCAGTTCGCGCCGCGTGTTGTCGCCCTCGCCTTTCAGGAGATAGAACCTCGCGGCCTCGGGCGCATGCGCCTTCTGCCACGTCACGATGTCCGTTATCGACGCGAACGCCTTACAGATCACGATGCACTCTTCGCGGATCGACGTCTTCGGGACGACCTTCAGCGTCTCTATCGGAAGTCCGAGCGAGGCGGCGATCCAGTCGAGGAATGCGATCTTCCGGTCGTTGACTTCGGCGGCGATATAACGTTTCTCCGGGACGGCGAGCGCGAGAGGCACGACTGGCAATCCCTGTCCGCTCCCGATATCCGCGACCACGGAAACATTGTCCGCGCGGATAAACTCCTCGAGGTAAAGGCTATCCGCGATATGCGCCCAGATAGTCTCCTTGTCCTTCGCGCCCGTCAGGCTGAACTTTTTATTCCATTCCCAGAGTTCGTCCACATAACGCGCGAGCTTGGGGTTGTCCCTGAATTTCGTCATTTTGTTAGTA
Organism: Spirochaetes bacterium GWF1_51_8; assembly: GCA_001829415.1. GTDB lineage: Bacteria > Spirochaetota > Brevinematia > Brevinematales > GWF1-51-8 > GWF1-51-8. Next base: position 3,914 of record MIBE01000013.1, on the reverse strand, counting down.
TAAAGGAAGATAGCGGGATTTTCAATATTTTCGGCGTTCGGTTCGGCAATAAAGGTTTATGCGCCCGGTTTACATGGAGTGAGAGATATAAAGCACCGCTTTTTTCCATCACCGAAATAATTGACATCCGAAGCGGGAGTGATACAATAAATGGGGGTAAAATATGATCGACGAACTGATCGGTTTCCTGAAAGACAGTCCCGGGGTTTATATCCAGACTCACGATTTTCCAGACCCCGACGCCGCCGCTTCGGCGTTCGGGCTGCGTCACCTCTTCCGCCAGCGCGGGCTGAATCCGGAGATCGTCTACGCGGGCGAGATGCAGACCCCGACCCTTCTGACGATGGTCGAACGGCTCGCCATCCCGGTAATCAATATTAAAGACACCGAACTCGATCCGTCGTACCCTATCGTCATCGTGGACGGCTGTAAGGGCAACAAGAACGTCACCGACCTGCCGGGCGAGGAAGTCGCCGTGATCGACCATCACCTTGTCACGAACCCCGAATCGGTCAAGTTTTCCGATATCCGTTCGCACTACGGCTCCTGTTCGACGATCATCGCGGACTACTTCGACCGGCTCGATGAGACGATGCCGCGCGAGGTAGCCACCGCGCTTTATATCGGCCTCGAAGTCGATACCGCGCTCCTGACCCGCAAGGTCGACGCCGACGATCTCAACGCGTTCGGCAAGCTCTTCGCGTTGACCGACCACGCCCTCGCGAACCGTATCCTCCGCAACCACATCCAAACCCAGGACTTGAGTTTCTATAAATACGCGATCGACCACCTGAAGATCAAAGACCGGGTGGCGTTCTGCTACTTCCCGCAGGGGTGCAACCAGAACCTGATGGGGATACTGGGCGATTTCTTTCTCGCGCTGCGCGAGGTGAATTTCGTCCTGCTGTGCGCGAGGAACGGCTCGATGGTGAACGTTTCCCTGCGGAGCGAGGTGCCGGAGTGGAACGCGTCGCTCGTGATCCGGAAGGCGCTTGAGGGTATCGGTAACGGGGGCGGGCATGCCGAGATGGCGGGCGGTGTGGTGCGCGACGCGGATCAGTTCCAGCCGGAACTCTTTTTTAACGCAATAGAAATGATACTCGCCGAAGAGGACTTGCGTCACCAGAGCATATTCCGGAGATAGAATGCCCTATTCCAGCTCGAGCATTTCCCTCGGGATATGGAACGGGATACTCTCGACAGTCCCTTCGCCGAAACTCGCGGTCAGTCTCCAATAGAAGCAATAAAGAGTCGCGCTTCGGACATCGGCGTTTCTGTCCGTTTCGCTCAGGAGAAGTCGCGGTACAGCGGCGGGGTGAGCAGCCGAAGACAAAACTACATGGGAGAATTAAAGTTAGCAGTTTCGTCCGCGCACTTTAAAGCGCTTCTGACCACCGGAAAATCCGACTAAGGGCGCATGTCCGACGCAGTCCAGTTTTCGCTTCACTCGGTCATCTAATGCGAGTTGCGCCCGTCTCGGATTTTCCGGCTCTTCTCCCGAGCTTTATCAGCGCGGCGGTTCTTTCTTTGCTTACTTTCTTTCTGACCGCTCAGAAAGAAAGTATGAATGTATTTATAGATTTTCTAAAATCTTTTAGGTTATTTGAAGTACCCTTATAGAATTTAGAGATATTTTAACCAGACTAAAAATATATAGTTTTTCTATTCCAGCTCGAGCATTTCCCTCGGGATATGGAACGGGATACTCTCGACAGTCCCTTCGCTGAAACTCTCGTCGTCCCAACGGATCAGGATGTTATCTTTCGGATCGATCTGTTTATCGTGAATAATGAATACCGGATGCCCGGATTTCTTCTGGGTGACTACGAGGTAGTTGTCCGGGGAAAGGCGGTGAATTCGCATATTGAAGACGTCGAATGCCTTGTTATTAAGAAAGCTCATATACCCGGTATCGCGGTGCTCGGACGAAAACCTGAGGTTGAACTCGCTCACCAAATTGTCGATAATCTGCCTGAGCTCGACGAAATCGATATTCTCTCCGCCCGATACGGGATAAAAAAACTTCGTGCGGAGCCTTTGATAGCTCGCGATCTCGGCGATAGATTTTTTCTTTGCTTCTTCGAGAAGCCTTTCCCCCAGCGGGGAGAGATCGATTTTTACCTTAGCCATATTTTTCCTCCGGCATTCCGGCAATATTATACCCCGGAACTGTTTTTTTGAAAAGTATTGAGTTATTCGTTTCGAGTTTTTGCGTTTTTAACTTATAAGGCTTACAATATTCAAGGAGTTCTGGGGTGTCAGGGGAAAACATGCAAAAAAATGATATCTATCGAGTGCTGTTCGCTGTTCCGGAAAGCGAACATGTGCGTTACAGAGACGCTCTCAAAGACTCAAAATTCCAGTCCGTTTTTCTGCCCGACGATTCGGATGTAATCTCCCATTTCCTTTCGAGCGAATGCCGGATGCTCGTAATCGACATCGACCCGTTGGAGAACCGCCTGATCGAATTGATTATGGCGTTCTTGGACAGGATAGAAGTCCTGCCGCCGATCCTTTTCCTCACAAGCGAGTATTCGAGAGACGATATCGCGAGCGTGATCAAGTTCGACGAGGCGGATGTTTTCACCAAGGACCCGAATTTCAACTTCCTCGCGATCCTGCCTCACCTGATCGATAAGGCAGTCCGCCGGAGCCGTTTTCAGTCACAGCTCGAACGGCAGGACTTCGAGCTCCAGAGGAAGAACGAGACTCTCACCGAGGAAAACGCCCTGCTCTTTATCGCTATCAGCGCGTTCGACGACCCGTTTTTCGTGATCAATACCGAGGACTATACCGTCTCGATGACTAACCGGCCGGAACTGAAGAACGGTTTTACCGAGCCGTTGTACTGCTACCAGATGATCCACGGCCTCAATCTCCCGTGCAGGTCTTCCGGGCTCGAGTGCACGATCGACTCGATCCGCGCCTCCGGTAATTCCGAAGTGAGCATCGATCACGAACTGAAAGATAAATCCGGCGCCGAAACCCGTTGTGTGCTCCGCGCCCTTCCCGTCCTCGGGGAAAACAACCGGCTTGTCCGGATCGTGGAATTCGTAAAAAAGAAAACCTAATTCAGGATTCTCTATGGGAACCGACAACAAACGCGAACTCATTCTCCAGGCCGCAATCGAAATACTCCATCATCAGAACTACCAGAATATGACGACTTCGGAAATCGCCCGCCGCGCGGGAATCGCCGAGGGCACGATCTACCGTTATTTTCAGAACAAACGCGACCTCTTTATCGAGGTGCTCCGGTTTATCAGCAAACGGATGGGTGAAATATTTGTCGAAGGTGTGTCTCCCGAGGCCGACCTGAAATCGAACCTCCGCGTTCTCGGGAAAAATTTCTATATGCGTCACAAAGAAGGAAGCGGGCTGTATAAAATTCTCTATAAGGCGTTTTCAGAGGTCGAGGACGACGATATCAAGAGCGCTCTCGGGAATATCTATACCCAGAGCGTGGAGATCATCAAATCCATCCTGAAATCGAGCCTCGGTAACGAAAAGGTATCCGTTCCGGAAGAACGGCTCGAAATCATTATCTTCATGATCTGGGGGATCGGGGATATCGTGTGGAAACGTTCGATCGTGTCGGGCGAAAAGACCATGTCTCCCGCCGAAATGGACAACCTTGTCGAAATGGTCTACACCCTGATGAAAAGCTCCTGACAAACCCCGCGTCTTATTTGTCCCCACCTTTTCAAACTGCGGAACCTGCACCGTGCCGGTCGAGGCTTCCGTGTCAAATTGGGTTTTTTCAGCTATGCCCTAATAAAGCGCGTAATGGCGCGGATACTCTCCGCGTTTTCCTCCGCGCCTCGGTATCTTTGCGGTAACTCCTCCGGCTTTTCAGACTACCGCACCGCAGTGGCGCAAAGACGTCCCCGCTACGCGCGAAAAGACAGAAAAAA
>MIBE01000012.1:4891-6347 GCA_001829415.1 Spirochaetes bacterium GWF1_51_8 | reverse complement strand
CTCTTTGCATCTCCGCAGGTTTTCGGACTATACTGGGTACATGCGACCGGCATAGACTCCGGTCGGTTGAACGTCGTGATGACGTACAGGAGACATCATGGGTAAACGAGGGCCGCAGCCGCAGCCTGCCGAACTGAAAGCGCTCCGGGGTAATCCCGGCAAGCGGGCGATACCTAACACGGCATCTAGTGTTCCGATGCTGAAAAAATGTCCGGCATCGCTAAAAGGAATTAAAGCAACTTGGGACCATTACGGGAAGGTGTTAGCTGACATGGGTATTCTTCAAGATTCCGATGGTATTTCGTGGGAATTACTTTGGAGAACGTGGGCTGATTATCTTTCCGCGTGTAAAGATCCAGACTTCTCAGTTTCCGAAAAAATAAAAATTGCGAATACCGTACAAAGATTGCTAGACCATTTTGGAATGAGTCCGAGCGCAAGAGGCTCAATTGCTGTTGACCCCCCTAAAAAAGAAAGCGAGTTTGAAAAATATCTGGATAGAAATAAAATAGCTACTTGATACCGTTGCCATTTGTGTATAAATGTAGTACACTTGGCAAATGGAAATGAAAATTGGTTCTTTTATTGTTTTGATTGATGCCGATGAATGGGAAAATGTTTCTAGATTTCATTGGCATCACAATTCATCAAAAATTGGTGGCCCATATTTTCGCGGTTGGGTAAAAAATATAGACGGTACTCGAACGCATGTATATTTACATCGGTTTATAATAAACGCTCCTAAAGAAAAACATGTAGATCATATAAACGGAAACACGTTAGACAATCGAAAAATAAATCTTCGGCTTTGTTTCCAGATTGAAAATTGCCACAATTCAAAGAAATCCAAAAAAAATACTACCGGATATAAAGGGGTAACGTACAATAAAAGGGAAAAAAAATACAAAGCTCAGATTTGCCTTAATTGGGAACATAAATGTTTAGGAACATTTGAAACGGCCGAGGAGGCTTATGCTGCTTATTGTCGTGCGGCTTGCGAATATTATGGACAATTTGCAAGGCTATTTTGATGGAACGGGCGCACAAATATGCAGAGGATATTTTGTCCGGGAAAATTATTGCATGCAAATGGACAATATTAGCATGTAAACGATACATCAATGATTTGAAATATGGGGAAAAGCGAGGAATATATTTTGATAAAGATGCCGCGAATGCCCGGCTTGATTTTTATAAATTTTGCCAACATTCAAAAGGAGAGTGGGAAGGTTCTATATTAAAGCCGGAACCATGGCAAGAATTTATACAATGGAATCTTTTTGGTTGGAAAAGAAATATTTCTAGAAAGCGAAGATTTACGACCGCATATATTTCCGTCCCAAAAAAAAATGGCAAAAGCACTGATTTAGCCTCGACTGGGTTATACCTTGCGTTTTTCGATAACGAGGGAGGGGCTGAAGTCTATAGCGCCGCGTGTAAATTGGATCAAGCGATT
>MIBE01000012.1:3213-4842 GCA_001829415.1 Spirochaetes bacterium GWF1_51_8 | reverse complement strand
CGATCTGATGATCTTAAAAGAATGATAAAAATATCAAAGAACAATCTCATGGTAGAATCACGTCGACAAATCTATAGGCCACTAGGGCAAGATTTCGCTACTGAGGATGGAAAAAACGTTCACGGCGGTTTAATTGACGAGTACCATGAACATCCTACATCTGGGATGTATACTATCTTGAAACAAGGAATTGTTTCGCGCACGCAACCACTTATATTTATAATTACTACAGCCGGCTTTGATAAAACAAGCCCGTGTTTTGAAATGGAGCAAAGGGCAAAAAGAATTATTGACGGTTCAGAGGAAGATGATTCTTTTTTTTCTGTTATTTATTCTATAGATGATGGAGATGATTGGTGCGATGAAAAAACATGGTTTAAGGCAAATCCCAATTTAGGCGTTTCGAAATATTTGGATAGGATGAGAGACGAACATAAAGAAGCGCTTTCTCTTCCTAATCTTCAAAATGCCTTTTTAACAAAACAGCTCAATGTATGGACAGAGGCGCAGACCCGATGGATAACTTCGGACAAGTGGGCGCTCAATGCCGGGCCGGTTGACTCCGACGGGCTGGCAGGGCGCAAATGCTGGGGCGGGCTGGACCTTTCGACGACGACCGACCTTTCTGCGTGGGTTCTTTGCTTCCCTCCCGAAGCCCGCGGCGACAAGTACCAATTCCTGTACCGGTTTTTTCTTCCCCAGGACAACATGCACGAACGGGAGCAGCGGGAAAAGGTAAACTATTCCGTATGGATCCGCAACGGCTTTATAACGGCGACACCCGGAACGGTCATAGACTACGACTATATCAAGCACCAGATACTTGAAGACGCGCGGAAGTACTCCATCGAGGAGCTGAACTTTGACCCGTACAACTCCACCGGGCTGATAACCGACCTAATGCAGGAGGGACTTGATTGCGTCGAGTTCCGGCAGGGCTTCCTTTCGATGTCGCCCGCGTGCAAGGAGTTCGAGCGCAAGGTCCTCGGCGGGGAGCTTGCGACCGGGGGCAATCCGGTCATGAACTGGATGATTGCATGTACCGAAACGGCGAGCGATCCGGCCGGAAATATCAAGATAGTGAAGCCGGAACGCGGAAAAACAGGGAAGCACGTTGACGGTGTTGTCGCGTCGGTCATGGCATTTTGGCGGGCGGTGCAGGCCGTCGAAGCGGAAAGCGCATACGAAAAACGCGGATTGCTGATGCTTTAGGGGCTTGACAGGAATGCATACAGCGGTTAGCGTTTGAGTAAGTACCAACGTCGGGAGACGTAGGGGGTCGGCTTGGGCCGGGTGGCGAGATTCTTCGGGCTGGAAAAGCGGACTGAAACTCTGGCGGAATTCGACGCCCGGCTTGACGCCTTGTCGAATGGCGGGACAGGCCTGCCCTTCGTCTCCGATACCGCCGCGATGAACCTCGCCACTGTTTTCAACGCCGCGACCATCCGTACCAACTATATCGCCATGCTCCCGCTCATCACTTACTACCGCGACGGCGACGGCAACAAGGAAAAGTTCAAGGGATCGCCCGTCTATTCCCTCCTGCACGACAAGCCGAATCCGCTCATGACGTCCTTTTCATGGCGCGTCGCAATGGAGCTTCACGCGCTTTTCTACGGCGGCGGGTTC
>MIBE01000012.1:0-3163 GCA_001829415.1 Spirochaetes bacterium GWF1_51_8 | reverse complement strand
GCTCCTTGATGCCCGCCGCATGACGCCGCGCCTTGCGGACAACGGGCGCAGGCTGGAATGGGTCTACAAAAACAAGTCATATCAGGATGTCATCTACCGCGATGAGGATCTTGTCCATATCCCAAGTCTGACCTCCGATGGCATAACGGGGGAAGGCGTCATCAAAAACGCTTCCGCGTCGCTTTGGCTGTCAAAGGCGACTGAAGACTTCGGGCAGAAGTTTTTCCGGCAGGGGCTCAACGCGGGCGGCGTGATTGCCAACCCCGGGAAGATGTCCGAGACGGCTTTCAAGCATCTGAAGGATTCTTTCGATGAACGGGCAAAGCCGGAAAATGCGCACAAACCGCTGATACTCGAAGAAGGCATGACGTGGAACAAGATCACGTTCAGCCCTGAGGAAGCGCAGTTTCTCGGAACGCGGCAGTTTCAGGATGTCGAAATCGCGCGATGGTTTAACCTTCCCCTACGCATGCTCAAAATGGCGGATGCTTCAGGGCTCCGCAACGTGGAGCAGATCGCCATAGAGATGGTTCAGGGGACCATGCTCCCGCGATATGTGGCATGGGAACAGGAGCTTAACAACAAATTGTTCGCCGATCCGAATGGCCGCGAGACGAACCGGTTTTGCGAGTTCAACGTAGCCGGGCTTTTGCGCGGGGACTCAAAGACGCGCGCCGACGTCTCTCATATCATGCGGATGGACGGCGTGTTGAATGCCGACGAGTGGCGGGCGCGTGAAAACATGAATCCTATTGGCGGAGAGAAGGGAGCGGAGTACTGGGGTCAACCCAATCTTGCCGCGAACAAATCCAATACCGAAGAAAAGCCGAAAGACGAAGCCCCCAAAGACGAGGGCGACCCGGACGACGAGCCGGAAGGGGGCAAAGATGACAAGGCGTGAACTCGATAAATCCAAGCGCGAAAATCTGACCTTTGAAATACGCGAAATGAAAACCTCCGCCGATGGTGCGATCCGGGTATCGGGTTATGCCGCGGTATTTGACAAGCCGTCGGAAAATCTCGGCGGGTTTGTCGAGCGGATCAAGCCCGGAGCTTTCACCGAAACGCTCAAGGAAAAGCGCTCCGATCCGCGGTTGCTTTGGGACCACAACTCGCAATACGTTCTCGGCCGCCGGTCGGCCGGTACGTTGTCGCTTACCGAAGACGTAAAGGGGCTTGCGTTCGAGGCGACGCTACCCGATACGACCTATGCCCGCGACCTTCAGGTGCTCATGGAACGCGGGGACGTGCGCGAAATGTCGTTCGGCTTCAACGTTTTGCGTGACGAGTGGAGCGACCTTGACAAGCCGGTCGTGAAGCGTGACGTGCTTGAAGTTCGGCTTATCGAGATCAGCATCGTATCGTTTCCGGCGTATCCTCAGACGTCGGTCAAGCTAAGGGACATCGCGGGAGCGGAAACGCTTTCCGAGGAAAACATTGAAAAGGTAGAAGAGTACATCCGCACGCTGACCGCTCCCGCCGCGAAGGCAGAGCCGGAGGACATACCCGCCGTGGAGGCAGTTGACCCCGAATGGATTCGCGCATGCATGGATGCCGATATGATGATGGCAGGGTTCCCGCTGTAGCAGGGAGGAAGTACCAACGTCGGGAGACGTAGGGAGTGAAACGATGAGCGTGAGAATTGACAATCTGAAAAAGGAAATCAAGGAACTCCTTGAATCCATGCAGGTCCTCCGGTCCAAAGACAAGCCCGAAGCGGGCGACGATGTGACCTTGAGGACGTATCTCGGCAAGATGACCGACGCACAGGCGCGGCTTGCCGACGAAGAGCGCGCGGAAAAGGTGGACGCGGAATTCTCCAAGCCCGCAGACTCCGAGGCGCGCGGCGGTGAGCTTCCCGAAGAGAAGAAGACTTCCCTCGGCGATTATCTCCGGGCGGTCGCCGGAGCGTTCGGCGTCGGAACCATGACCCGCAGCGAGTCGCGGTCTATCCTTGAGACCCGCGTTCCGTCCGGTATGAGCGAGGCGGTCCCTTCCGACGGCGGGTTCCTTGTCGGCCAGCAACAGGGGGCGATGCTCGCCTCCCGCATATGGGACTCCGGGAACATTCTCGGGGCGTGCAAGCGCGTTCCCATCTCCGGTCCTTTCGACGGGATCAAGTACAATTTCATCGACGAGAAGTCCCGTGCCGACGGGTCTCGATCCGGTTCCGTGCTGGCTTACTGGAAAAACGAGGCCACCGCAACGTCCGGGTCAAAGCCCAAAATCGGGGAAAGCACCCTGAATCTGGAAAAACTCTTCGCGCTCTGCTATGTGACATCGGAGCTTTTGCAGGACTCGACCGGGCTTGAAGCCATGATCATGGACGAGTTCAACAAGGAAATGCGCTTCAAACTCATGGACGCGCTTTTCAACGGGACCGGAGCCGGGCAACCCCTCGGCATCCTGAACGCTCCCGCCCTTGTGCAGGTGGCCAAGACCGTCGGGCAGACCGCCAAGACCATCACCTTCGACAACGTCGTGCAGATGTATGCGCAACTTTTCAGCGGAGCGGCTTTCGGTACGACCCGATGGGCGATGAACAGATCGGCCATTCCGCAGATCATGAAGTTGGCCATATCCGTCGGAACCGCAGGATTCCCCCTGTTCATTCCCGGCAACTCCCTTGCGGGAACTCCGAATGGAACCCTGCTTGGCGTGCCGATCGATTTCGTTGAACAGGCGCAGACGGTCGGTACCGCAGGGGATATTTACCTCGGCGACTTCGGCCAGTATCTCATCATCGACAAGGCGGGCGTTCAGGCGGCTTCGTCCATGCACGTCAATTTCCTGACCGATGAGATGGCCTATCGCTTCACGATGCGCGTCAACGGCCAGCCCATGTGGAAGGACTCGGTGACTCCGTTCAAGGATGCCAGCACGAGCCAAAAGGTTTCCCCCTTCATCGCGCTTGCGGTGCGGGCGTAAGGAGGACGAAATGAAAGGAATCAACATCGCCGAGCAGTGCCATGTAGCGGCCGGGCTTTACCCGATAGCCGTTTCGGGGCTTACCACGATGGATGCGGTGAACATGGAGGGGTATTCCCACCTCACCGCAATCATAAAGACCGGAGCGGCGAACGGGGCCGCCATTACGGTTACCGCGTATGAAGCGACCGACGCCGCGGCGGGGAGCGCCGATCTTATCGCGTTCAACTACTAC
>MIBE01000011.1:15131-90046 GCA_001829415.1 Spirochaetes bacterium GWF1_51_8 | reverse complement strand
GCCGCCACCTTCGACACCTGGTCGAGTATCCCGGGGTTAATCCCGTGTTCCGACAGGCGCGACGGAATCTTCAGGTCGATCATCATTCTCCGTATCGACTCGATCGATTTGATCGCGGCTTCGATAACCGTGATATCCGCCACCTTTTCGCCGAGCGCGAGACCGATCTGGATAAACTTGTTCGCGGCGGCCGTGAGGTTGAATTCCATCACATGCGGCAGGATCAACGTCGCCCCGATGGGCTGGCTGAAGTTCCCGATAGCGTCGAGCCCCATCGCGCACGCGGAGGTCGTCCCGAGGGACGAGGTATAGATCGATAGAGACGCGAGGAGCGTTCCCATACTGAGATTGCCCTTTATCTTGATATTCGCGGGTTCGAGCGCGAGACGCTTGAGATTGATACTGAGGAATTCTATCGCCTTGAGGCTGAACGCGTCGGAAAGCGGCGTCGCCTTTTTCGAGATATAGCCGTCGAACGCGTAAGCCAGGCCTTCCATCGCGGCGAAAATCACTTCGTCGGTCGGGACTTCCTCGGTGATCCCGGGGTCGATGATAATCGCCTGCGCGCGGGAGTCCTTGTCGATATACGGCTTTTTGATGTTGTCGGTTTCGTCGATAATGTACGTTACGGGCATCATTCCCCATGACACTGTCTGGAGATACGGCACTTCGATATAACGGACTTTCTTCACACCGAAACGCTTATGACTCTTGAACTCTTCCTGCACAAGTTCCTGGGTGCTGAACTGGGCGATAGCCTTCGCGACAGCAAGCACGTTCTCGCCGCCCACTCCGATCACGACGTCCGCGCGGGAGTTCTTCGCGATATTCACGCCCTCGAACAGGTCCTTCGTGTTCGCTCTCGACGGTACCTCGTAGAGGATCACCCCGTAGGCGTATCCCTCGATCGTCCGTTTCACCTTGTTTGTGATTCCGAGCTCCGAGGCTTTCTTTTCCGCGACCAGCACGACTTTCTCGCCGTTAGGCGTCGCGATTTCCGGGAGACGCGAGATGGTGTCGTCGCCGTAGATAATCGAACTCGGTATCTGAAATTCCATTACGGGCATGAATCTCTCCTGTACGGTATACAGATTCAATTATCGGTATTTTATTGTTAAAATTGAAGTTAGGAGCCAAAAAGTTATCCCTTCAACTTTCCGTCGTCCAACCGTTTCCTGTAAATTAATTCCTGTCAGAACTGGGAAATAAGCACCCTTTGTTATTACAAACACTCGAAATATTTAATATTTTTTCTTTTTCATGCTAATATTCTTGATAAGTAAATAGAAATTTTTGTAATAAACGGGGAAAGCATGAATAAGGTATTCGCTGGGTTAATCCTATCTATGTTGATTCTTTTTACAGGATGCGATTTTTTCGATGAGCTTTATCAGCCGAAAGATATATTATCACTTATCGTGAGGGACAGTATCGATACGGATGCACCCGTAATCACCGTGACCTATCCCGTAGACGGGCAGACGATCGGACTATCCAATACCATGTACGGTACGGCGGTCGACCAGGGTTCCGGGGTCAAAGCGGTCTATGCCAGGACAGATAACAATTCCTACGTAGCGGTCACGGTCATCAATAATCTTTGGAGTATTCCGCTCAATTATTCCAGCTACGGCATACATACTAACTATGTATATGCAGAGGATAATAAGGCAAATAAAAGCGATGTCCTGACCATCATTATTGAAACATCGAAGGTACCGACTGTGGTTTTTACCACCCCCGCTATAAATTATTCCGCTACGGTATCGAATCAGTTTACCCTCTGCGGTACCGCGAGTATCGACCCCCCTTACACCATTACTTTTATACAGATGCAGGTCAACGGCGGGAACTGGACGACTATCACCGGGACGGATACATGGTCGAACACTATATCTTTATATAGTGGTACGAATTATTTTATTGTTCGCGCCAATGCGAATAACGGAACATTCGGGGATTCAGCCAAATGGGCATTGATTCGCGATACAATAAAACCGATAGTCACGTTTATATACCCGGCAGGCGGACAAGCAATATCGGGGAGGATATACACGTCTTCGGTATCGGCTTACGATTCGCTGTCCAGCATTTCGGCGGTTTATATCAGCGATGATGGATTAGTATACGAAACCGCCACCAATACCCAGGGAAGCTGGCAAAAGGAATTTACTGTCCCGTACACCGGGAAATACACAAATTACTCCTACGCCTTAGATATCGCCGGAAATATATCGACGACCAATAAAGTGATATTTACTATCAACCCGGATAAGCTCGTCACACATGACGGAGCCTCGGGGGACGAGTTCGCTTACTGTGTCGCGGTTTCCGCCGACGGCTCTACTATTGCGGTGGGAGCGCATAAGGACAACTCCTCCACAGGATCGGTATACATTTTTAAATTCAGCGGCGGGACCTGGTCGACCAACAAACTCGTCGCGTTCGACGGCGCGCCGGGAGACGAGTTCGGAAGCAGTGTTGCGATCACCCCCGACGGCAATACCGTTGTGATCGGCGCATACTGCGATAACGACCACGGCGATTTGACGGGTGCGGCTTACGTATTCAAGTATAGCGGCACATGGTCGGGCACTAAACTCACCGCGTTCGACGGCACGAATAACGATTGTTTCGGAAAAAGTGTCGCGGTTTCCGCCGACGGTAGTACCGTCGTTGTCGGTGCTTTCGGGGATGACGACAAAGGCGCTGATTCCGGATCAGCCTATCTGTTCAAGTACAGCGGAACATGGTCGACCAATAAATTCGTCGCATATGACGGCGCCGCAAATCATTTTTTCGGTACATGTGTCGCTGTTTCCGCAGACGGCAATACCATTATTGCCGGAGCGGACGGTGATAATACGATGGGTGATTTCGCGGGATCGGCTTACGTATTCAAGTATAGCGGAACATGGTCGACCAATAAACTTATGCCCAGCGACGCAGTAGAATTCAAATCTTTCGGTTCCTGCGTCGCGGTTTCCTCAAACGGGAACACTATAGTAATCGGCGCTTCCGGGGATGACGAGAAAGGCAGCGGTTCGGGAGCGGCCTATGTATTCAAGTACAGCGGAATATGGTCGACTAATAAACTTGTCGCCTATGACGGTGCGGTAAACGATAGTTTCGGCAATAGTGTCGCGATTTCCGCCGACGGCAATACCGTCGTTGTCGGATCCAAGGACGATGATGACAAGGGTGATTCTTCCGGATCAGCTTATTTGTTCAAGTACAGCGGAACATGGTCGACCAATAAACTCGTCGCCTATGACGGCGCGGCTAACGATAATTTCGGTAATAGTGTCGCGATTTCCGCCGACGGCAATACTACAGTGATCGGAGCCTGTTACGACGACGATCAGGGAAACAGTTCCGGTTCGGCGTACGTGTACCACTGGTAAGTTACATCAGGTCACTTCTAATAACCGCCGAATCTCGGCGGCCTGTCTACCTTCGTAGAAGGCAGGCAAGGAAGTGACCATTAGGCGTATTATAAAGAAATATCATACTTAATGTTATAGATGTTAATAGTTTTTAGAACCGCCCATCAATAAATAGATCAATACGCTTAAACTGATAAAGCTCAGGATTGTCGAAACAAAGACGATACTGCTCGCGAGTTCGGAGTCGCTGTCGTAATGCGCGGCGAGGATCGAGCAGTAGACCGCCGGGGGCATCGCGATCTGGAGGATCGTCGATTTGAAATCGAGTCCCTGTAGTCCGAGAAGCATCAGCAGGAAGTACGAGCCGAACGGGATCACCGCGAGCTTGATCGCCGACGCTGTAAACACAAGCGGCAGGCGTTCCAGCTTCCTGATCTTCGACAGGTTAAATCCCAACTGGAGCAGGTTGAGCGGGATCGCCGAAAGCCCAATCAGTTCGATGGGCTTGAACAACGGGGCGGGAATCTCCACATGGAAGAAATTGAGCGCGAGCGCGGCGACCAGCACGTAAAAAAACGGCATCTTGAGCGACCCGAGGAGCGCCTGTTTGATATCGGACTTATCCGCCGCCGCCACGATCACCCCGACCGTGTTCGTATAGAACGAGTAGATCACCAGAAGCACGCTCGCCACCAGAAGGGCTTCGTCGCCGAACGCGTATTGGTTGATCGGGAGGCCGAAGTTCCCCGAATTGGACAGCATCAATGTCAATATCAGCACGACCCGCGTCGACTTGTCGAGCTTGAATATCTTCCCCGCGAGTTCCACCCCGGCAATAATCAGCACCGCGATCAATGTAATCGCACCGAGCATCTTGAGAGTGGTGAGCTCGAAGAAGTTTTTATACTTGTAGATCGACTGAAAGATCAGCGCGGGGGTCAGCAGATAGAGCGAGAGGGTCGAAAGGGTTTTGTTGTCGAAATCGAAGAAACGCCCCGCCAGGTACCCGAGCGCGAAAACGATCAGGACGGGGAGCATGACCTGTATGAATACTTCGATCATGCATGGCCCTCGGAAGAGATGTTCTTCAATGTCCCGAGGTAGTATTTCAACGGATTCGGGGTGCGGCGGACTTCCTCGCCTACCCTGATTCCGGGCGCGATCAGCCCCGCGCTCCGCCGTTCGACAAGAGCCTCGGATATGTCGCGGCTCAGCTTCTCAGGACTGATCGGATTGATATAAATCTTGGTGTTCCCCTCGAATCCGGCCGGATTATGCAGGCGGAGTTTGATCAGGATATGCCACGGCGCGGCGTAGATCGAGTCGAACGGCGCGAAGAACCATTCCTCGTTGCAGGTGGTCTGCGAGGTGATCGCGCAATGGACGGCATGCACGAGGTCGCTCATCCCGCGTATCTCGTCCTCGGTCTGTTCGAACGGCCGGCAATTGTGGCTTTTCGAGTAGATCGCGACAGTCGGGAAACGGTGGCCTATTTCGGTGAACGCCATCGCGTAGTCATTCTCGGCGATCAGAAGCGAGTTGTAAATCGCGAAGTTAGACGCAAGTTCGTTATAGAGATTGGGATTGCCGCGCAGGGACTCCGTCTCGCTCGACATCTGCACGCCCCATTCGTCGAGGCCGACAAGCTGTTTATGGAGATGGTCGAACGACGCGCCCGCGGGTTTGAGCCAGTTCTGGAACACGCTGATATAGCGCACGAACGGGTTCTGACGGTAGATATCGAGGAGCGTATCGACCGCGAGAAGGAGGTATTGGTAGTGCTCGTCTGGGGAGAGTTCCCCTGAGGAGCAAAGCTCGTGATGGGATTCCGCGCCCGCCACAAAATGCTTCCTGCCTATCAGGAGTTCGTGACACCCGCCGAAAAACGGCGCGGTCTTCAGTATCCGTTCGTCCTCGGACATCCCGCTCATATCCAGCCCGATCATCCTGAGCTTCAGTTCGAGCACGTTCATAATATGGTCGTAGCCCTTTTTCGATGCCAGATAGCTATCCTGCCATTCCTTGCAGAACGCGGGCATGACATACCCGTAGTTCATCCGCCAGTAGTCGTAAGTGACGATCTCGAAGAGATTGCCCAGCCTTCTGAACTCCGCCGGGTATTTCTCGAGCGAGTCGGATTGGATAAACGGCTCGCGTTTCCACGACCCGGCCGGATCGAGATAGACCCTGTTCTTCTCGGGCGGCGTGAAGATATAGTTGGTCTCGCAGAAATGGCAATAGTCTTCCGGTTCACGGCGGTCGAGCGGTTCGGGAGCATGCGGGACGGAATTGATCGTGGGTTTTCGCCCGCGCTCCTCGACACACCAGACTTCGGTGTTGGAGAACGGGTTGATCTGCTTGATAGTGCCGTCGGGCATTTTATGGTAATACTTCTCGTAGAAAGCCATGGCCGCTCCCCGGTAAATTTCCGGTATGGGAAACGTATTTTAGTGCGGAAAAGAGTAAAAATCAATTTTAGGGCGGGTCAAGGCTTCATTTCGATCGTGAACTTCGCGCCGTCCGGCGTATTCTCCATGCGGATTTTTCCGCCGAGGTGCTTCTCGATAATCATCTTCGACATATAGAGTCCGATCCCGATCCCCTTACCCTCGTCCTTCGTGGAGAAGTACGGCTCGAAAATCCGGTCGACGATTTCGTAGGGAACCCCGCCGCCGTTATCGGATATCTCGATCTTGACTTCGCTCTTCCTGCGTACCACCTTGATCTCGATCTTCCCTTCCATCTTGCGGAAATCCTTCAGCTTCCGCCGTTCGAGGATCGCGTCGCGGGCATTATTGAGAATATTGAGCATCACCTGTTTCATCTCGCCCGGGAATCCGATGATATCAAGCGGCTTTCCGCCTTCCTCACGGTACTCGACGGCGTTTTCGCTCAGGCGGTTTTCGACCATGCGGACATCCTTGTCGGAATGGCGGTACTCGGCGGTGATAAAGATCGACTTTTTCATGAACTGCGCCGTGATCAGGCTCAGCACCTCGCGGATCATCGCGGACAGGTCGAACACTTCCTGCGCCTTACTGGGCTTGAAGAAGTTACGGAAGTCGTCGATAGTGTGCGAGAGGAATTCGATCTGCGACATCGCTGTCCCGACATTTTTCTCAAGGTAGGTCTTGTCGATCTCGCCGTAATGGTAGGCGTCGACAAGGTCCTGGAGAAGGAGGCCGAGCGCGTTCAGCGGCTGACGCCATTGGTGCGCGATCGCCCCGAGCATCTCTCCCATCCCCGCCAGCTTCGACTGCTGGATCATGATCTTCTCGTGCTCCTCGCGCTTCTTCTGTTCGGATAAGGCTTGCAGGATAGCGTTACGCTGGACGGTGATATCGTGAAGGAAGATGAGGTATCCCAACGGCTTCTTTTCGGCGATGAGGATGGGGTAGAGCGAGTAATCGAAATGGCGGACGTCGTTATCGCGGGTGTAGTCGATCACACCCCGCGAGAACGGCGCGCCCGGAACGGCCGATTTCACCACACGGTCGAGCTCCGGGAAAAACTCCGAAAGCGAGGTCATCTCGCCGAATTTCGATTTCAGCTCTGTAAAAATCCGCCCGGCGGAAGTGTTCGACTCGGACACACTCCCATCGATCCCGGCTATCATGACCGCGTCCGGCATCTTATCGAGGATCAGCTCGTGAGGCATCATCCGCAGGAGCGGAAACGGATTCCGGATCAGCCCCAGAATTGCCAGCAGCGCGGTCGCGCCGAACGCGGCGGCGGTCGGATCGAACGGCAGCGATGCGGATATCCTCAGCCTGTAGATGATACTGAGGATCCACGGCAGGATTCCCGCCGCGAGAAACAGCACGACCTGCGGCTTGAACTTCTTCGGGAAGCGTTGCACCGCTTCCCAGAGTATCATGCCCGACCACAGGAGCATGCTGTACGAGTAGAACAAGTGGATATTGCCCCACACCCCCATCCTGAAGCGGTAAAATGTCTTCAATCCATAAACGGTCGTGGTAACACCCGACCAGAAGAGAGAATGGGCTTCGTTGGTCAGCATGAGGCCGAGCGACACAATGGGAATCGCGAATACCGCGATGATGACCGGGGTTCTGGAGAGGAACGGGTTTCCGGTGTATTGCGAGGAGAATAACAGCCAGAACGGCGGGGCGAGGATGATCCCGATATACTTGATCTTCACCCAGACGGATGCCTCGGCAAATCCGGTGAACTGCCATTCGAAATAATTCCCGCCGCACCAGATGAACAGCGCGGCGAAGAGAAAGATCATCGACAGCGTACTATTTTGTTTCAGTGAACGGATTCCGGCGATCAGCGCGATGATGATCATCAGCGCACCGGCGATCAGGAGATAGGACGCTATATTTACGAAAAACAGCATAGTGTTCCCGTTTTTTGTTTATATTGTACCGTAATCCGGGTTAAAGTCAAATTGAGAGCCGGATATCCATATCCTTTCTTTACTTTTCGGAGTTTTTTTTCTATAATTAATGTGATGAATTTTATAATCAAGGAGCTTCATCCATGTTAAAGAAATCGGTTTTTCCGATCGGTCTGTTCCTGTTTCTCGCGTTATCCTCAGCTCAGCCGCAGACTATTGAAGTTTTTAACGCGATGAGTATCGTGGATATTATCCAGGAACGGATCGCGAAAATCGAAACTTTTACCGGAACGTTCGCCTATGTTTTCGACGGTAAGTCGTTCAACGGCACGATCATCTATAAAGCCCCCGACAAGTTCAGGATGGATTTCAAGGGCGTGATGCAGAGGATTATGTCCGACGGGAAATACCTCTGGCTCCTGTTCGACAGCCAGGATATCGCGGTGAAGGAAATCCTCGACAAATCCAAGGCCAATCCGATGATGGGCTGGAATTTGAAGAGACTGATAAAAGATTATGCCCCGATGGAACCAAAAGAAGGATTCAAAGTCAAATATAAAGACCAGATCGCCTACAAGATCATTTTCGAGCCCCGCAACAATACCGCGGGTTTCCGCAAAATCGAGATGATCGCGAGTTTGGAAGGGTATATCCTCAAGATCAAGGCCGTTACTTCGATGGGGAAAAATCTCGAGTTCGAACTGACCTACAACATGAGTTCGATCAACCAGCCTGTTTCCGACGGGAGCTTTGTTTTCGTACCGGACGAGAACACCCAGATGTACGAAAACCTGCTGACCCAGCAATAGAGCGGCCGGAAACCAGTCTGTTTCCGTGAATTGTTTACGACCCGCACGCCGGTGGGTGTGTTGACAAATCCGGTATTGAATAGATTTCTTGTCACTACGAGACGCGAAGCGGTGAAGTAGTCTATGTAATTACCAATCAGTTAATAACATAGATTGCTTCGGCTATGGTTCGGCATCCCGACGATGAAGTCGGGACCTGTCTACCTTCGGTAGAAGGCAGGCAAGCGCTCACCATGACGCCTCGCAATGACAAGACAAGTTTGTCAACAACCCCCGGGAAACGGCGGTTTTTTTATAGCGCTGTAAGTATTTTCAAGGAGAGTCTCATGAAAAAGCTCACGTTATTTGCCGCGGTCCTCTTTGTGCTCGCGGGATGTGTCGTCACATCCGAAAGTTTCCGTTACAAGAACCGCTTCGACCGTTTCTATAATCTCCTGACCGACCGGGAAAAACAGCTTTTCGCGGAAGACAAGCTCGCCGAACTGGGCGCCCTTCTCGATACCCATGAGACAAACGATGCGAATTTCTATAAAGAATACCGCGACGTCCAGATATACGAAGCCATTACGACGTTCGACGGGAAGAAGACGGCTTGGTTTTTCCGTTATATCATCCTGAAAGAACTGAACCGCGACAATCTCTTTGTCTACCTGAACTTCCTCAGCGCCAACGAACAGACGGCGTTCACGGTCAATTCGGGAATCAACGAGATAGTCGAGGAAAAGTACCTGAAGGATGCGGCGTTCAAGGCGTTTATCGACAATATGCGGAAAGAATTCCGGCTCTACGGATTCTCGAATATACAGGTCAACGAGTTCTTCCGGAATGTGGTGTTCCCCGAAGTATCGCGCGACCAGATTTTCCCGCTCCTGACCCTTTTGAAGTCGAAGAACCTGCTCCTCGATTACCAAGCCGCCGATAAGAATATTCCCGCTATCGCGCAGAAGCTCGACGAAGCGATCAAGGGAAGTCCCGCCGGGTTGGATAAGTCGGCGCTCGAAGATATCAAGAAGTCCTGCGGCCTGACCAAACTGGATACCTCGGCCATTCTCTCTCTCTACAACGATATCATTATGAAAGAGATGGATCAGGATGCCGTGAATAAAATATGGATGAAGCTCCTTTAGGATGGTTGAATGTCAATAATCGAACGGATAAAATCCGCTCTTGAAGAATTAAAAATCCGGGATATCAGTATCTACGATCTCGGGAAAAAGTCGGTAATTGCGGATTACATCGTCGTCTCGACCGCGGACAGTTCGGTTCAGCTTGATTCCGGGCGCGGCAGGATAGAAGAATTGATGTGGAAGACCAAGCTGCCGTTGAAGAACCCCTCGGAAGACTGGAACGGCGGCTGGCTGATCATGGACTACGGGGATATAATTATCAATATCTTCCTCGAAGAGAAGCGCAGTTTTTACAATCTCGACGGGCTTCTCGGATCTCACGAATATGAATCGAGCGAGATCAAGAATGTTTTTAATCGATGACGCGCCTTTAAAAAGCTTCCTCATCGACCTTATCTCCTCTCTTTCGCCGAAGTACGTCCTCCTTTTCCGGGACGAAGTATTTTCCAGTGTCATCACCGAATCGGATTTAAAGAGATCCGGCAAGCTGCAGGTTTCCGACCAGATCGCCGAAATCCTAAAAGACAGCCCCCATCGTCTGGCGCTACTTTTAGACGACGAGCATCTCAAGGTCTGGAGTGAGGAAAACCCGGAACTGCGGCGGCTTCTCCCGCATTTCAATAAATTGTTCGACAGCTCGTACAAGGAAATGCAGGCGAAGAGCGACGAGCAATCCATGATCGAATCCGCGTTCTCCGACCTTTATAACGCGTTCGCGGTCAATATCGGCGACGAATTCCTTTTCTCCTACCTGATCGGGACAATCGTAAAATTTCTCAACGCCGAAGTCGGACTTCTCCAGATTTTTAACGAGAACGAAACCTTGAATTTCTCGATGGGATTCAAGGCCGAGAGCCTGAAAAATATCAAGATGGACGGCAAGGAGTTCCGCGACTATCTTTATAATACCAAGGAGATACTCCTGATCGACAGCGTAGTCCGCGAGAATCGCCTTTCGGTGGCGGACTCAGACCGCCAGCACCTGAAAACGATCCTCGCCGTCCCTATTTTCAACAAGGGCGTCCTCGTCGCGATCATCTACTTAGTTAATAAAAGCTATTCCGCGGTCAACGAGAGTTTTACCGGCGCGGATAAACGTTTCATCGCAAACCTTTCCATTCAGATCGGCGCGATCATCACGAACGCCCTTCTGTATAAGAAGACCATCGAACTTAAAGAGTTCAATGAAGAAGTGCTCGAAAACATCCCTGTCGGTATCCTGAACTCGTCCACCGACGGCACCACCCTCTTTACAAACCGTTATATGCGAGAACTCGTCTACAGTATGAATATGAGTATCGAGGCGGTTATCGGCCTGATCGAAAGCTACAATCTCCCGGAGTTCTTCGGGAAGGAGCTCCATATCCAGCGCGCGGAACGGGATTTCTACCTGAGCGTATCGAAACGTATCCTCAATATCGGTTTTAAGCCCGTTGTCAACCTATACACGGTTTTCGACATCACCGACGAGAAGGAGATAGAGGGCCAGCTCCGCAAGAGCGAAAAACTCGCATCGGCGGGCGAGTTGATCTCCAGTATCGCGCATGAGATAAAAAACCCGTTGACGTCCATCAAGGGTTTCGCCGACCTGCTCTGGCAGAGGATTCACGACGAGGAATTCGTCCTGAAGTTCGCGAATATCGTTTCCCGTGAAATAAACCGCCTCAATAACATCATCGAACGCTTTCTGTCGTTCGCGAAACCGCAGATCGGAGTCCTCGCCACTATCGACCTGAACGCGATTATTCATGAGGTCAGCGAGGTGATCGCGTACAGCCTGAAGGAAAGCGACGTCAGCCTCGTCATGAACATGAAAGAAGACATTATCGTCTACGGCAACCGCGAACTGCTGTCGCAGGTATTCATGAACATCGTGCTCAATTCGATCCAAGCGTTAAGGGAGATCAAGCGGAAAAAGAAAACGATCCGCATCGATGAAGAGATCGTTTCGGGATTTGCCGAGATCGTGATCGAAGATAACGGGGAAGGAATAAAGAAAGAAGACCTCGACAAAGTTTTCAATCCGTTCTATACTACTAAGTCGAAGGGAAGCGGCCTCGGTCTATCGATTTCCCACAGGATCGTCACGGAGCATAAAGGGACTCTCCTGATTGATTCCAAAGAGGGAGAATACACCAGGCTGATCATCCGTCTTCCCGTTTTTGAAAAATCGAGGATCGAAGAAAAATGAAACGTACTCTCCTTGTAGTCGACGACGAATACGGCATCCGCGAATTTCTCTACGAACTGTTCAGGGATATCTATGATGTAACGCTCGCGGCCGACGGCAAAGAAGCGATCGAGCTGTTCGAGAAGAACCTCTTCGACGTCGCGCTGATCGACCTGCGAATGCCCGAGGTTTCGGGGATCGACGTCCTCGCTTATATCAAGGACAAGAACATCGAAACGATCCCGGTAGTCATCACCGCCGACCGCGATATCGATCATGCGGTCGAGGCGATGAAAATGGGCGCCTACGATTACATCACGAAGCCCATGGACTATAAGAAGCTTACCGTTACGATCCATAACGCCATCGAAAAGAAGGGTCTCGAGGAGAAGATCGACAGCCTCGAACGGCACATCCTTCCGAGCTCCCTGTTTTCAAATATTATCAGTCATAGTAAAGAGATGCGCGCCGTGTTCAACAGTATGGAAAACGTCCTCAATAACGACGCGACCGTGCTGATCTACGGCGAAAGCGGCACCGGGAAGGAACTGATCGCCCGTGCGATCCATTTCAACGGCAACCGCTCCGATAAACCGTTCATCCCCGTGGACTGCGCCTCGATCCCGGAATCGCTCATTGAAACCGAGCTCTTCGGGTACGAGAAGGGCGCATTCACGGGCGCGCTCAAGACCACCAAGGGGAAATTCGAGCAGGCCGACGGGGGCACGATCTTCCTCGACGAGATATCGAACATCTCGCTCGACGCGCAGGCGAAACTGCTCCGTGTGGTACAGGAACGCGAGTTCCTGAGGATCGGCGGTGATAAAAAAATCTTAGTCGACGTCCGTATTATCAGCGCCTCGAATAAAGACCTCAAGAAGATGATTCAGGACGGCAGTTTCCGCGAAGACCTGTATTACCGCCTGAACGTCATCCCGATCCGTCTTCCGGCGTTACGCGAACGGACCGAAGATATCCCGCTTCTCATCCAGCATTATCTCACTATTTTCAACGAGCGTTACCATAAGAAGGTGATTTTCGATAACGAGACCCTGCGCATCCTGATGGACTACGGTTGGCCGGGGAATGTCCGCGAGCTCGAGAATGTGCTCAACCGTGTCATCCTGACCGCGGAAAAGGATGTGGTCTTACCGAACGCGCTCCCGCAGGAGATGCGGAAGGCGGGCGCATCGGACGATGGCGCGGAGACGCCGGACTCGGACATCTCGCTCGACAGCCTCGAGAAACAGCATATCAGGAAATTGCTGATGAAGTACGATTTCAATATCAGCGCGGTCGCGGAGATACTCGGCGTGACCCGTAAGACTCTTTATTCAAAGATGGAAAAATTCGATATCAAAAAATAGGTCAGTCTTCCAGTTTCAGGTAGGGTATGATTTTCGCCAGCTTGGCGAGAATATTCTTTTCGATCTCGCGGTTTCCCGCCATCTGATCCATGATTTGCAGGCATTTCTCCTGGGAGAGGGCTTCACGGTAAGGCCGTTTGCTGGATAACGCATCGTAGACGTCGGCAACAGCGATGATCTTCGCGATCCCGGGGATTTTTTCGTCGACCAGCCGGTCGGGATATCCCTCGCCGTTCAGCTTCTCATGATGCGCCTTGACATAGGTCGCGATCTCGTAAAGTGGCTTGTAGGTGGAAACGATATCGAAGCCCAGTTCTGAATGCCGCTTGATCTGGAGAAATTCGTCGTCGGTGAGCTTACCGGGCTTGTTCAGCACGAGCTTACTGACACCGAGCTTTCCGATATCGTGCAGTATCCCCGTGATCTGTATCTTGTCGATAATCGAGTTGTTCAGTTCCATTTTCTTCGCGATTTCCATCGATATCTGCATCACCCTGCGGGAATGGCCGGCGGTATAGAGATCGTCCTTTTCGAGGATCTCGACGATGGTGGAAAGAATGTCCTCGTACTCCTTTTCGACATGCTCGCGGACATGCAGAAGTTCTTCCTGCTTCTGCGAGAGTGACTTGAATGTCAGGCCGTAACGGTATGTCAGGATGACGGTGATGATGAGGCTGAAGCCCGATAGGCCGATCGAGGTGCTCGAGTTCTCGAGAAACGGGAGGGTGTCGGGAACATTTAGCTTGATTATCGCGATGATGTTCATGACCAGCAGGAAAAGGCTTCCGGCGATGAAGCTCTTTTCGTTCATCCGGAAATGTTTGTCCTGAGCGTATTTCGCTATCGCGAAGATAAGGGTACGGATGATGTTATACACGAAGACGCCCATCAGTATTCCGATGAGAATCCAGTAAACCGGGCCTGGTTTCCCCTGAATCACCCATCCGAGCTGATGCTCGGTAGGAAGCAGAAACCAATCGGTGAAAAATACCGGCGTCATTGCCATAACAATGCCGATCAAGATAGCCTTCAATACTCTGTTCTCTTTTTCGATACCGAAAATATGCCTCGGGAGACGGATGAACGCGATCACGCCTAAAGCCAGCCCTACATGTTGGATGCGGTGAAAGAGTAGATTGACGGGGAACGAGTTCGAGATCAGAATGACAGCCTGCGCGAAGACGTAGATAAACGCGCCCGCGGAAAACTCGATATAGTTCTGGATTTCCTTTTTCTGGTAGATTTCCTGAATCTGGGATTTCCGGTTCTCAAACCAGATATACCCGAGAAAGCACGCGTTCAGGAAACTCAGGACAATACAAAGCACATTGATGAAGATCGGAGCAAACGGCACCATCTGGTTCATTTATTTTTTTACCTCGATACACTTGATAAAGACGTCCACAAGCTCGGGATCGTAATCGGTGCCCTTTCCGGTCCTGAGGATAATCATAGCGTCCTCACGGCTGAGAGCGGCGCGGTAGAAACGGTCGGTAGTGAGGGCGTCGTAGGTATCCGCGATCTGGATGATCCGCGAGAAAAGCGGTATCTGCTTCCCGCTGATCCCGTTGGGATAGCCCGTCCCGTCCCAGTTCTCGTGATGGAACAGGACATAGTCCGAAAACTGACTGAACTGCGAGCTTTTTCTGAGGATGTCGGCGCCGATCTTCGGATGCCTCTTGATCCGCATAAAATCCTCGGAGTTGATCACCCGACGGTTGCTGTATTCTTCTATCGCGATACCGACATACCCGATATCGTGCAGGAGCGCGGCTGTCTGGAGCTCCTCGAGCTCGCCGGAGTTCAGCCCGACCCTGTTGCCGATCAATGTCGCGTAAAGACTGACCTTTTCCGAATGCCCCTTGAGGAAATCGTTCTTCGATTCGAGCATGTTGACAATCATATAGATCGAAGATTCATAGCTCTCGCGCTCCTTCTTGTTCATCTCGTTCAGCGAGACCACCTCGGCCTGAAGCTCCTTATTCAGCTCGGAATACTTATAGATAAAAAAGAACGGCAGGATGAACGGCAGCACCCATGCGCCGTATAGGAGAAAAATATCCGTCGTGAAGAGGTCGAGGGTGTTGATCCCGACGATCACGAGATAGACCGCGATAAAGACCCGTTTCTCGGCTTTTTTCTCGCGTTCGAGCGTTTTCCGCGCGAGCATGTGAATCACTTCCGATATCAGGAACAGCGAGAAATACCCGTGAGACCCGTGCTCGATCGAGATACCGTTCGCCGCGATGACTATGACCCCGGAAATGAGGATTATAAGCGAGATTATCAGACGGCTGAGACGAAGTTTGCTTTCCCCACGGGGTGAATTGAAGATAAAGATAAAAACGGCGGTAATCAGCATAAAGATTGTATATAACAGGCTGTATTCGCTTGCGCTGAAAAATGGCGGCGACAGGAATTCGGAGAGCAGAAAACAATTGAGCAGGACGGTGGACGCGAGGTAAACACCCGAAAAGGGCATTCTCGAATCGTAAAATTTCGTTTTCTGGAGACCCCGCTGGAACGCGAAAATGACAAGGCCCCAAATCGAAAACGCGATGATGAACATCAGGTTGATGGAGTGCAGGCGAACCATTATTTTTCCTTAAAAAACTAGCCCCTATATATTCTAATATATTTTTAGTATTATTCAAGGGATAGAGGCTTATTTTCAAAAAAAAAGGCGGGAGACTCGCTCCCGCCTTATCAGAAATTGAGCTTACTTGAATATTCCGATCACTTTGTTCAGGGTGTAGATTGTCGCGCCGAACACAACCGCGACCATGCTCATGAGCTTGATCAGGATGTTCAGCGACGGGCCGGATGTATCCTTGAACGGATCGCCGACCGTATCACCGACGACAGCGGCCTTATGAGCATCACTGCCCTTTCCGCCATAGGCTCCGCCTTCGATATACTTCTTTGCGTTATCCCATGCGCCGCCCGAATTGGCCATCATGACAGCCAACGGGAACCCGGTCACGAGCGCACCGGCGAGAAGCCCCACGAGAGCGGACAAGCCGAATAAAGTCCCGGCAACAAGCGGCACGCTGATCGCAAGAAGAGCGGGCAGAAGCATTTCACGCTGAGCGGCCTTGGTGCTGATCTGCACACAACGCGCATAATCAGGTTCGGCTTTCCCTTCGAGGATACCCTTGATCTCGCGGAACTGGCGGCGGACTTCCTCCACCATCTTGTTCGCGGCGCGTCCCACCGCGCTCATAGTCAGCGCGCTGAAGAGGAACGGAGTCATGGATCCGATGAACAGACCGACCAGTACTTCTGGGGTGATGACGTTAGCCACCACGACCATATCTTTTCCTTCGATCAATTTGATCTTGATAATAATTTCATCGCGGAACGCGGCGAGGAGCGCGAGAGCGGTCAACGCGGCTGAACCGATAGCATAACCCTTACCGGTAGCGGCAGTGGTATTCCCGAGCGAGTCGAGAGCGTCGGTTCTGCGGCGGACTTCTTTGCCCAATCCGCCTTCGTCGCCCGCCATTTCAGCGATACCGCCCGCGTTATCCGCGACAGGCCCGTAGGCGTCGGTCGCGAGAGTGATACCGAGGGTGGAAAGCATACCGATAGCAGCGGCTCCGATACCGTAAAGACCCAGCGAATCTTTCAATTCGGCGGGATTACCCATTCCGGCGAAGAAGTAAGCGCCGATTGTCGCGAAAACGACAACCAGGACGGGTATCCATGTCGATGCCATACCGAGAGACAAACCGCCGATCACGAGAGTCGCGGGACCGGTCAATGCCTGTCCGGCGATATCTTTAGTCGGTTTATAGGAGTCCGATGTAAAGTATTCGGTGAAGAACCCGATGATGTTCCCGGCGATCAAACCGGTCGCGATAGACAGGAAAACGCCTATGTACTGCATTCCCATCGTGAAGTACACGAGGAAGAACGCCGCGATCAGGATGATGATCGAAGAAGCGTAAACGCCTCTGCGGAGCGCGCCGAGAAGAACCGGCTGGGAAGCGTTGTCGTCCTTAGTGCGGACAAGGAACGTACCGATCAGCGAAGCGAACACGCCCATAGCGGCGAGTGCCAGCGGAACGGTGATACCGAGAAGCGGGTTCGAGGGGAACGCGATAGCGCCGAGCGCCATAGTCGCGACAATAGAACCCACATAACTTTCATAGAGGTCGGCGCCCATACCGGCGACGTCGCCTACGTTATCGCCCACGTTATCGGCGATAGTAGCGGGGTTGCGGGGATCGTCTTCGGGGATACCGGCTTCGACCTTACCCACAATATCCGCGCCCACGTCAGCAGACTTGGTATAGATACCGCCGCCGACACGCGCGAACAACGCCATCATCGAAGCGCCCATTCCGAACATCAGCATTACCTGGGTGATTTCGCTGATAGGGAGATTGGCGAAGTATTTCAGTCCGATGTACCAGATAGAAAGGTCGAGAAGGCCTAAGCCCACGACGCCCATACCCATAACCGCACCCGACATGAACGCGACACGCAAACCCGCGTTGAGGCTTGTTTTCGCCGCCCATGCTGTTCTGCTGTTTGCCCGGGTAGCCATATTCATTCCGATAAACCCGGCGAGACCGGAGAATAAACCGCCGGTTAAAAACGCAAAGGGAATGAACGGATTGAGCAGGTTTTTGTCAACAGTGGAGATAACGAAAAGCAGGATAAACATGACAACAAAGAAGATGCCCACAATCCTGTACTGTTGTTTGAGGTACGCGAACGCACCTGTGCGGATCGCAAGAGAGAGTTTCTTGACCTTGTCAGAACCCTCGTCTTTCTTCAGGACATATCTCGCCGCGAAGAAAACGAATACGAGCGAGACGATAGCGGAAAAGAGAGAAATCAAGGCCGGTAAGATGGCCTGAATATCGTTACCCTGCGCGACATCCTGCAAGGGAGTCACAGTTTCGGCAGGCGCGGTCACTGCGTTAGTGACTGCAGCCGCGGAAGCATTCGTGCTCTGAGCGTGTCCGATCACATTCGAGATCAGCAATCCGCCGCAGAGTAGAGTGATACCCGCGAGAAGAACCTTGGACCAACGAATCTTTTTCAGCATGACCAGTCCTCCAAATCGTGTTATTTACTCATGGAAAATTTGCCTCATGTTATTATGACATAAACCGATGGATTGCGCAAGAAATGCGGTTTTGGAAGATGTTTTCCAGCGATGGAAAAAGAGTTCACGCAAAAAAACGCTTCTGGAAAGGGCTGAATGGCGAAGTCGGGAAATACCGGGGTTTTTCTTATATTTTTTTCAAATTTGCAATTCTCAAAAAAATTTCGTATAATAAAATGTCCTGTGTTATACTCGGAGTCTGGGAATGCATAAGTACAATGTCTTTTTCAAGTACGGCGCACATTATGATACGAAACGGGTAGAAATAGTCGGAGATTTCAATAACTGGGAAAAGGGAACCTGCCTTCTCGATGACGAGGACGGGGATAACGTCTGGTGGGGTTCCGCCAAACTGCCCGCCGGAAGCTACGAGTATAAAATCCTCGTGGACGGCACCCATTACCTTCTCGACCCCCGCAACCCCATGAAATCCAAAAATAACGGTCATGAGAACTCTCTCCTGCTGGTAGGCTCCGCGAAGCGTAAATCGGACTTCGTTCACGAGCCCGCGATCGATTTCTACACTCCGACCTGTTTTTATATCCGCGCGGCGATCAATTTCGAGAAATACCGGGATTCCCGCCTCATCGTCGTGGTCGACGACCTTTTCCACACGGTCAACGGCTACGAACTGTACCGCGACGAAGTCTACGCATATCTCCTCTACCGTTACTGTAACGGTTTCGGCGCGAAGAACGTCATGTACTACTTCGAGGTCGATCTGTTCGACGGCGGCAAAGAGTACTTCGGGAAGAACGGGCTTATCCGGAACGAATGGGAAGTCGAGCACTTCGAGTATGTCCACCCCGGCAGCGAGATATTCCAGACCCCGGACTGGGTCAAGGACGCGGTGTTCTATCAAATCTTCCCGGAGCGCTTTGAGAACGGCGATCCGTCGATCTCCCCGCCCAACACCGTACCGCTCGATTCCAAACCCGGCATCGATACGTTCTACGGCGGCGACCTGAAAGGCGTCATCGACAAGCTCGATTATATCAAAGAACTCGGCGCTAACGCTATCTACTTCAACCCTATTTTCAAGGGTCAGTCGGTGCATAAGTATGACACCGGCGATTATATGAAGATCGATCCGCATTTCGGCGACGACAAGGTGTTCGACATGCTGGTCGACGAGACGAAGAAGCGTTCGATCCGTTTCATCCTCGACGGCGTATTCAACCATTCCGGCACGGCTTTCGCTCCGTTTCAGGACCTTGTAAAGAACGGCGAAAAATCGAAATACAAGAACTGGTACTTCGTCAAGAAATTCCCGATGATAGAAAAGGGCAAGGCGAACTATGTCTCGTGGTGGGATTTCCCGTCACTGCCCAAGCTTAACGCGCTCCATCCTGAAGTGATGGGCTATCTGCTCGAAGCCGCGAGGAACTGGGTCGAACGCGGCGCATCCGGATGGCGGCTCGACGTCCCCACCGAGATTGGGCATGAGTTCTGGCGCGAGTTCCGCAAAACGGTCAAAAAGCAGAATCCCGAGGCTTATATAGTCGGCGAGATATGGTACGACTCCTCGCCGTGGCTTCAGGGCGATCAGTTCGACTCGGTGATGAATTACCGTTTCCGCGACGCGTGCCTCGGTTTCTTCGCCAACAGGAAGCTCAACGCCGACGAGTTCGTCAAGCAGATCGGCGAGCAGATATACGATTACCCGATGCAGGCGAACTTCGCGATGTTCAACCTGCTCTCGAGCCATGACACCGCCCGTTTCCACACAGTCGCGCGCGGCAGTCTCGACAGGATCAGGCTCGCGGCGGCGTTTCAGTTCACTTATCTCGGCGCGCCGAGCATCTACTACGGCGAGGAGAACGGGATGGACGGCGGGAAAGACCCCGATAACCGCCGCTTCATGATCTGGGACAAAACGAAATGGAATAAGCAGCTCCATGAACTCTATAAAAAGCTCGCTCAGGTGCGTCACGAGAACGACGTGCTCCGGCGCGGGGAACTGCGTTTCTTCTATATCAAGGGCATGACCGTCGGCTTCGAGCGCTTTATCGGCGACAGGAAGCTCCTCATCCTCATCAACAACTCCGACGAGAACGTCAATATCGACGTCACCCGTTACGCCGGAAACGGCGAATTCGTAGACATCTCCAAAGACTACCCGTTGAAACGGAAGCGTGCCTATACGCTTTACGCCAACGACTTCGCAATCCTGAAAAAGATACGGGATCTCCGCTAACCTTTCTTCCTTACCCGTTGTCTATATATCTCAAAGGAGGGATCATGAAAAACCTGAAATGGCTCGTGCTATTGCTTTTCGCCGTTTCGTGCGGGAAGACGCTCGACCTGAACCGTGTGAACAATATCAAGGGCCCGAACTATCCCAAAATCACCGACAGCGGGATCGTCTTCGCGGTCAAGTCGCCCGAGGCGACATTAGTCATGCTCGCGGGGAACTTCAACGGCTGGAACAAGCAGGCTAATCCGATGACCGCGGACACCAACGGCGTCTGGTCGATCAAGATGGATCTGAAGAAGGGCAAGACCTATCTGTATAAATTCGTGATCGACGGGTACTGGGTCGCCGACCCGGATAATCCCAATACGGTTTCCGACGGGATGGGCGGAGTGAACTCCGAACTCGACCTGAAAGAACCGAAGAACAACTAACGGGAGGCGGATATGAAAAACCTGAAACGGACGATTTTCGCATTTTTATTTATCCTGATATTCGGCGGGGTTTACTCTGTCGATCTTTCCAAGCTGAAATTCACCCAGAATATCAAGGAATACGACCTTCCTAACGGTCTGCATCTGATTGTCAAGGAAGAACCGTCCATCCCGCTCGTGGGCTTCTCGGTCACCTATAAGGTGGGTTTCCGTAACGAGACTGTCAAGGGCAAGACCGGCCTCACCCATCTCCTCGAGCACATGCTGTTCAAGGGGACGGCGAAGTACGGTAAGGGCCAGTTCGACAAGGTGATGAACGACCTCGGCGCGGAGAATAACGCGTTCACAAGCTATGACTCTACTGTCTACTACGAGATTCTTCCGGTCGCGGGGCTTGAGAAAGCGATTGAGCTCGAGGCCGACCGGATGGTCAACATCCTGCTCGACCCCAAGGAGTTCGAGAGCGAGAAGAATGTCGTCTATAGCGAACTGTCGAAGCACGAGAGTATGCCGGACACCCAGATGTACCGCAAGCTCGATTTCGCCATGTTCGGCGATCATCCCTTCTATTACAGCTACGGCCTTCTCGAGGATATCACGAATGCCCAGCGCGACTATGTCTATAACGACCTTTATAAAAAGTACTATGTCCCGAATAACGCTTATATCGTGGTGGTCGGCGCGGTCAAGGCCGAGGAGGTACTCGCGCTTGTGAAGAAGTACTTCGCGCCTATCCCGGCAAACCCCAACCTGCCCAAGGAAGCGCCTAACCCGTTCCCCAAGAAGACCGGACTGCATATCGAAGTGGAGGGGGTGGCGAGCGAGAACTTCGGCGAGGCCGTGTTCCACCTGCCGGTGTATAACCTCAAGGATAAGGACTTCCTCGCGCTTTCGTTTATCAGTTCGAGCGGTTTGATCGGCGGTTTCGGCTACTGGCCGACTATCGACGGAGGCCTCGGGTTTATCGGCTACAGCAAGGACCCGGATTACCCGTCGGAAACGATCACCCGCGAGTATGTCGAGGAAAACCTTCAGGACTTGAAGGACGAACTGCTCTTCTCCGAAATGATGCAGTACGACACGATCGACCGGATCATGTTCACGATAGTCGATCTCGCCCGTCACGATAAAGTTTCATCCTATAACGAAATAGTCAAGGCCTATGCCGATGTCACGGCCGGCGACGTAATGCGCGTGATAGAGAAATACCTGACCCCGGCGAATTCCTGCACGGGTTTCTTTAAAGTCACCAAGAAGAACCCGAAGGCCCAGCCCGGAGCCGGGATGGAGCATGAGGAGCACGGCGAGCCGATAGACTACTCCGAGTTCGACAACCCCACCGCCCAGGCGATAGCCGAGGCGAAGGAGCGCAAGGACTTCCTCTTTATCGGCGCGGTCAAGTCGATACAGGACTACCTCTCGACAGTGAAAACAGTCAAGCTCGACAACGGGATCACGTTGATCTTCAAGCCGTATACGCTTAATGAGAAGGTTTCGGTAGGCGTGGGATTTAAGGCCGGATCGATCTACCAGTCCAAAGCCTACCAGTCCGCGTTCGCCTACGACTTCATCTTCGACGGCGGCCCGATGTTCGGTATCCAGAACGACATCGAGAAGAAGGGCGCGAGTTTCTCCGGCGGACCCGGTTACGACTCGGCGGCATTGTCTATCGAAACCCCGGGCGAATTCTTCGCCGATTCGCTCAAATGGCTCTCCCTCGCCCTCAAGAACCGCAAGTTTATCCCGCTCGTCCTCGAGGAAAAGAAGTTTAACGCGATGAAGTCGCTGGACGAGATCGCGAACAATCCGTCGCCCGACCTGCACGCCAAGTACGCCATCTTCCAGTTGGCGTTCGGGAAAGAAGGCGCGGGGCTGGACTTCCACGCGGTCAAGGACGATGTGATGAACCTGACGATGCAGGACATTTACGATTACTATATCTCGTTCTACCGTCCCGAAGAGATGGTGATAACCGTGGTCGGAAATCTCGAATTCGACAAAGTGGTCAAGGCGGTGAAGGACGAACTGGGCGGATGGGAACAGCCCGCGCCCGTGATGCCGAAGATCGGCGCGGAACTCGCCCCGGCGCCCAAGGCGAACCAGGTCAAGATCGTCCCGCTCGATATCAAGCAGTCGGTCGTCCTGATGGGCGCGCCTACCGCGGACTATATCGATATCACGAACTACACCGCGCTCACCTTCGCGATGGACATTTTCGGCGGCGGCAGTTTCACTTCATGGCTCATGCGCTCGATCCGCGACAGCGCCGGTTTGACATACGGGGTCTACACCTTCCCCATCGCGTACGGCGACTACAGCCTGTTCCGCCTCTATATGCAGAACTCGCCGAAAAACGTCTACACCGCGCTCGATATGTATAAACAGCAGTTGAAGAAGTTCAAGGAGTCCGGGCCCAACGAACTCGAGATTCTGAAGTTCCAGATCAACAAGTTCAACTCGGTGCCGTTCAACTACGAGAACAGCACCAAGATCGCGAATATGCTGACCTATTACGCCATCAAACGGGGTGCGTTCGACTACGAGCTCTCCTATCTGAAGCTCATCGACAGCTTCTCGAAGGACGACCTGATGAAAGTCATCAAGACCTACTTCCCGGAGTATTACTATATCGTGATCGCGGGTAAGGATAAAGAATAGAGAACTCTTAAAATAAACCGGGATTGTTCTTTACAATCCCGGTTTATTTTATTTACTTTGCAGTAGACATTTTCTTAAATATCTCTAAATTCAATAATTCGTTTACTGCTTCCATTTCGCTCAGTTTGGGATATTTTGCTTTTAGATTTGTAGTCGCTTCTTCAAATTTGTCCTTCAAACTATAGAGAATCCAATCGTGGTATTGCATATTACCTGATACCGATAACTTATGAGACCCAACCCAGTTTCCTATGTAATAAAGCTTTCCTGCTTCTATTAAAAACTTCTCACTTTCGAGATTCTTAGAATCATAAGTGGATCCGTTTTCTCTTAAAAACCAAAACTTAGAATAGCTGTACTCACCCGAAGAAACTGGAATCACTAAAAGGATTTCATTTACATTATAAGAAAACCGGATCTGAAAAGATTTCCCGGTAGTATGATTCTGAAACTCAATTCCGAAATAAGAAACTGTAGCAGTAAAAATATTGTTTACATCTAACGAGTAAAGACTCCCAAAAATGTAGGCATCATTTGTCTTCAAGGTCTCATTAGGTTTTAAAGTACTCATTCCAAAACCGCCACCACAGGAAACAAAAAGTATCGAGATACAAAGTAACAAAAAGAGTCTCTTCATATACACCTTCCTTTAGAAAATATGTGCAATATAGTATTAAATATTTTTTAAATGTCAATACCATTTATCTTTTGTGAATGAAATGACACAATAAAAAAAGCCCGTCCGCGTAACGGACAGGCTGTATAAAAAATCGCAAATCCCAATGCGAGGAACTAGTACTGGTACTCCACGAACGTGAGTTCGGCGTTGTCCACGATCCGTTTGACCACATCCTTCGGTTTCTTGATGAAAAGGGGCTTGCCCTTCCCGTCGTTGTACTTGCCGGTCATAATCAAAAGGCTGATCGCCGCCGAGTCGATATAATTGACTTCGGCGAAATCGAACATGAAATGAATGACCTTCCCGCTTCCTATATCTTTTTCGATATCCGATTTGATATTGTTTAAAAAGAAGATCGTGAAATCGCCGTTGATCTTATAGGTGACCGTTCCATCGTCGCTAGCTTTTCTTTCGTACTGCATAGACCCTCCTTTGTACACACCAATATCTTAATATAAATTTATATTTAATCAAGTTTTTTTTGGGTTATTCCTTACTTTATTTCGGTTACCCCGCGCATATACGGAAGGAGCGCGCCGGGTATCCGCACCGTTCCTTCCTTCGTCTGGCAGTTCTCGAGTACCGCGACCATCGTGCGTCCGACAGCGAGCCCGGAACCATTGAGTGTATGGACGAACTCGACCTTCTTGGTATCGGCCCGGCGGAAACGGATATTCGCGCGGCGGGCCTGGAAATCCGTGCAGTTCGACACCGACGATATCTCCTTGTAGCCGTTCAGGCTCGGGAGCCACACCTCGATATCGTAGCACTTCGACGCGGCGAATCCCATGTCGCCGGTGGAGAGCACGATCACCCGGTAGGGCAGGTTCAGGAGCCGGAGCACCTTCTCCGCCTGCTCGAGCATCGACCGGTGTTCCGCTTCGGACTCCTCGGGCTTCGAGAACTTCACGAGCTCTACCTTGTTGAATTGGTGCACGCGGATCAGGCCCTTCGTGTCCTTGCCGTAGCTCCCGGATTCACGCCTAAAGCTGGGGGCGTATGCGGTCACCCAGATCGGCAAGTCTTTTTCGGCGAGGATTTCGTCGCGATAGATATTCGTGAGCGGGACCTCGGCGGTAGGATTTAAAAATAAGTTTTCATTCTCCAACTGATACATCATCTCGTCTTTAAACTTCGGGAGCTGGCCGGTGCCTGTGAGCGATTCGGCATTCACAAGAAACGGTACGAAATGCTCCCTGAACCCGGCCTCTGTGTGGGTGTCGAGCATGAAGTTGATGAGCGCGCGTTCGAGCAATGCCCCCGCGCCGCAGTAAAGGATAAAGCCGTGCCCTGCGATCTTCGCGCCGCGCTCGAAATCGATAATCCCGAGCTTCTCGCCTATCTCCTGGTGCGGTAACGGGGTGAAGTCGAGCTTCACGGGCGTGCCCCAACGGCTGACTTCCTTGTTCGCGCTCTCGTCCTGTCCCACCGGCACATCCGGCCGGGGCAGGTTCGGCAGGTTGAGCAGGGTCGCGCGGATCGACTCGTCCAGTTCCTTCTCGCGCGCTTCGACCGCTTCCATCCGCGTCTTGATCCCGGCGACCTCATTCATCAGCTCGTCTGCGTTTTCGCCCTTGGACTTTTTCACGCCGATCTCTTTCGACAACGTGTTCCGGCGGTTTCTGAGGTCGTCCGCTTCCTTCTGGGTCGTCTTTTTCTCTTCGTACTCGTCGACGATCTTCCGGATTAACGCCGGCCCGATCTTACGTCCGGCGAGCTTCTCCGCCGCTTCGTCTTTATTTTCAAGCAGGTACTTAATATCCAGCATAAACTTCTCCCTTTATTTAGCGTAACGTTCGATGATGATTTCGACATAACGGGGCGAGAGTTTGAGGCTCCGCGCGATCTCGTCGACACCCCAGCCCTTTTCGTAAAGGCGCAGGACGTTCTTCGTGGTCTCGTCGTCGCCGAGCGCGGGTTTCTTCTTCGACGCCGCCGGGTTGTCGGCCTGAATCGTCTCCTGCATCTCTTTCAGCCCTTCGAGGTCGTTTTGTGTGCGCCCGATCCATTCCTGGAGCTTGCGCACCTTTTTCTCCTCTTCCTCGATATGGATCAGGAGGCTTTCGATATTCGTGACCTTGCTGATCGCGTCGCTCATCTCGTCCTGCGACTTGAACACGTCGTCGATCTGGCGCTGCGCCGTACGGATCTCGTCTTCGAGCCGTTTCGCGCCCTGCATAATCACGCTTACCTTGTCCTCGACTGTATTGACCTTCTCGCGCATCGTCTCGATCGTATCGGTCGAACGGTCTATCGTCTCAAGGAGGTCGTTGATCGTCGTCTTCTTTCCCTCGAGCTCGTTCACCCGCATCTTAATATCGTCGTACATATTGAGCGTATCGACCAGCACCTTCTTGACCGATTCGGCCTGTTCCTGCTGACTCTTGATGACGTCGAGAAGCCGTTCGATATCGCGCGCCTTTTCGAGGGCGGTGTCCACGCTTTCCTTGATCGCGACCGCTTCTTTGCGGTTGCGGATCGTCTCGTTCATCATCGCCTGTATCGTCTTATTGTCGTTCTTCACCGTGTCGACGTCGCGCATTGCCTTGTCGATCTCACGGCGCTGTTCCTCGAGGTCGTGCAGGAAGTCGCGGATCGCGGCCATATTCTGTTCGGCCTTCTGCGACATATCCTCGGCGCGTTCGAGCAGGCCCGTCTTCTTGATCATCTGGTCGTAACGGGTCTCGATCTCCTGTATCTTCTTCGTCAGGTTCCGGACATCGTCCAGCACAACATTTTTCATCTTTTCTTCCTGGAGCTTGAGTTCGCCGAACAAAGATTTGACCTCGCCGCGCGCCTTATCCATCTCGTCCTTAAGCTCGGTCTCGCTCTTACGGATATAGCCGTCGAACTGGTGGCTGATCATATTGAGCTTGTTCGTGATCTCGGTCTCGATATTGACGGCCTTCGTCTGCACGGTCCCGAGCGTCTTATCCTCGATCCCCTTGAGGGACGAGGTGATCTCATCGAGGCGCGACATGAACGAACGGTAGTCATCCTTGATCTCGCCGAGTTCGCCGTCCAGTTCGGTCTTCATCGATTCTGCTTTCTTGTTGAACTGCGAGATGATGTCGTCGGCGGGCGCGAAGAACGACTCGCGGAACGCGCCTATCTCCTTCTGGAAATCCGCCTTTCTCTGGTCGAAGAACTCGCGCAGGAGATTCTGTGCCTTGCCGTCGAGATTCTTGATATTCGACTCGGTCTCGCCGAGTATCTTCTCCATCCTCTGGTTGATCTGGTCACGCGACGCGGCGACAAATTCGCCGATCAGGTCCTTGGCGTTATCGCGCTCTTTCGTGATATGCGCGAGGATATCGGACTTCTCGCTCTCCATCTGGGAATAGATCGAGTTGATGTAGGTGCTGATATTTTCGTCGATCCGCTTACGGGTGTTCTCGACATTCGCCTCGAGCTGCTGGACACTGTCCTTGACATCCTGGTACTTCTCGCGGATTTTGGATATATTCGATTCGGATGTACTCTTGATATCGGCGATCAGCTTGTCGAAACCGGCGAGTTCCTCACGGAGCTTTTCGCCGTTCTTGATCTGCCGCTCGAATTCCTCGCGTAATCGTTCGGTAGTCCGTGTGACTTCCGTTTCGAGGCCGGTGCGCGCCGATTCGATCCTTCCGTTCGCCTTCGCGAGCGAGGCTTCCATCGCTTGCTGGAAGTTTTCCATCTTGCGTCCCATTTCCCGTTCTTTATCGTCGAACTCGCGGACCATTTCGCCCGCGATCCGTTTGATCT
This sequence comes from Spirochaetes bacterium GWF1_51_8, assembly GCA_001829415.1. GTDB lineage: Bacteria > Spirochaetota > Brevinematia > Brevinematales > GWF1-51-8 > GWF1-51-8. The sequence goes on along the minus strand of MIBE01000011.1, from coordinate 61,993 downwards.
CTTCTTTCTTGGCGTTCAGCGTCAGTTCGCCGTCACGGATAGCAGAGTCCAGCTTGTTCTTCAGATCGTCACGCAGTTTCACGACATTCCGCTCGACATCTTCCTTGACATCCACCAGCGCGCCGTCCGCGCGGAGCTTCGTGCCCTCGATATCGTCCTTGATCTCGCCGAGCTGGGCTATGCTCCAGTTCTTGAGGGAATCAACCGATTCCTTCACGCCGTTCAAAATCCTGTCCTTCTGCGAGCCGACTCCGTCCTGGAGTTCCTTGACCTCGTCGCGCAGTCCGATAATCTCGTCCTTCGTGTTGTCGATCAGAGCCTTGTAGTCCTCTATAAACGCATCCTTCAGGCGCTCCATATAGCTGTCGATTTCCTTGGTGCGGTGGGTGATCGTGTTGTCGATATCCTTCTCGAGCTTGAGTGCGATATTCCGCAGTTCCTCGACACGGTTCTTCGAGTCGTTGATATCCTTTATCAGTTCGGATTCCATCGTGGACACTTTCTTCGTGATATCGCTTTCGAACGAGTTGATGAACTTCTCGAGCTGTACCAGACGGTCGGAAACGATGTCCGAAGACTTCTCGAGGTTGCCGAGAATCTCGGTCTCGCGCGACTTGATCTTGTCGAGCGCGGCGTTCGTGGAATCGTCGGTGAGCTTGCGGATACTCTTACCCGCTTCGCCCATTTGGAGAGTGAGCTCTTTCGCGATAGCGTTGAGCTGGTTCTCACGGTCGTCGAGCTTCTCGAAGAAGCCCGTCGCCTCGACCGTGTAGTTGGTTTTGAGCGCGTTCAGCTCGCCCTTGAACTTGTCCGAGCTGTCCTTGATAAATCCGGTCAGGCGGTTATTGAGATCGCCGATTCCCTTGGCGGTATTGTTCAGATTTTCGTTAAATCCGCGGATACTCTGGTTGACACGTTCTTCGAGCTTCTTGATTTCCTCGCGCATCCGTTCGTCGATTGTAGAGACGCGGCTGCTGGCGGACGACTCGGCCTCTTTCTTCAGCAGGTCAACCGTCTTCTGGATATCGGTTCCGGCTTTATGGAAGAGCTGTTCGGCTTCCGTCTTGAATTTCTTCTCCGCGGTGTCGATCTCCTGCGCCATTTTGAGGAAGCGCTGTTCGATCGACGAGACCTTGTTTTGGTACTCGCCCTCGACCGAATCGATCCGTTTGGACACTTCGCCTTCGATTGAATCGAGACGCTTAAGGTACTGCGCGTCGAACTCTTCCATCCTGCGTTCTACGTCGCCGAAACGCTCTTCTATCTTCGCGGCCTTGTACTCGCCGTCGTCGATTGCCTTGGAAAGGTCGGCTTCCATCTTCTCGAGCTTCGCGGCCTGTGACCCGGCGATCTGGATACGGTAATTCTCGATCTCTGATTCCATCCGTTTCACGAAGTCGCCGAGGTTGTCCTGCGCCCATACCCGCGCCTGTTCGACCTCGTTACGGATCGCGCCCGCCTGCTTCTTGTAATCGTTCATATCGCGCTTGAGCGCGTCGATCTCGTTCACAGCCGAGCCGATCTCTTTAAGCTGGTCGCGGACGCTCACGATGTCCTGGTTGAACACCTGCGCGCTCTGCATATTGGTCTTCAGTTCGGAATGGATAAGGGTGGTTTTATCGAAAAAGTCTTTGATATCGGCGAGGCGTTTATTGATAAATTCGCTGGCCTTGTCGAGTTTTTTCAGCGAGATGTCGAGGTTGATCGTCTTATCGCGCAGGTCGCGCTCTTTATCGCTGAACAACTGCTGAATATTATTCATCGCCATCTGGACAAAACCTTTCAGAGTGGAGAGTTGAGCGTTCCGTTTGTCCCGCCGTCGAAAGTACAGTATCAAGGTTACACAGAGGACAAGGATAATAATATCCCAGATAATATAATTCATAATTCCCCTCCGAAATGCACAGTATTATTTTATAACAAATAACAAAATATATCAAATGATTTTTCATGTGCGTAAAGGGAAAAGCCCCGGTGAAATTCATCAAAACCTTGTGTTTTCCCGCACGTTGGGTTTATAATAAACCGTCCGATAGAAACGCGAAAACGGGGGAACGGCATGGCCCAGAAGTATGTCCCTGCGCAAAATGAAAAATCCGGCGGCGAGAAACTCGGTTTTTTTATCATCCTGATAGCCGGAATCGCCATCCTGTTTTTCTTATTTTCCCAGATGAAGGAAATCCTCCAGGATAAGGTCGAGGACCTCCGTAAAACAATCGAATGGGTTAAATCGGAGTACGAGTTCGCGCGTGTCGCGGTGCTGAAAAAAGGCGCGAGCGCTGTGGAGTTCGAGCTTTCGATCATGGGCCTCGACGGCGAGGTCAAGGGCAAGAAGGTATTCACCCTGCCCGGCACGGACATCTTCCTCGAGTCGCGGATCGTTTACCTCAGTTCCGAGGATGTCGATAAGACCGTCATCTTCCCGTACAAGGTCTACACCGAGAAGATCGCCCCTAAAGACGGTATTTCCGTCACCTCCCTTTATGTCATCAATAATTTTCCCCAGAACTATACCGCCACAGGGATTACCGATCAGGTCAAGCGGACATTAACCGGACTCTACGAGACCGTGTTCGAGTACGGCGACTACTACAGCGCGGTGAAGGGAAAATACATCACCGATATCATGGATACCGCGGTGCACCAAAGCCCGTTCAAGCCCTACGAATCCGGAAAAACTTACCGATATATTCTCCACCCTAACGGCGGAGTCGAAATGATGGAGGGTCTCAATGGAAGTCAGTAATTTTATTGCCGCAATCGAGGTTATCGACGACATACTCAACGGCTTTCTGAATGTCATTATCTGGGTGGCGAAAATCCTCTTCCTGACCCCGTGGGGATGGATTATCGTCGCGATAGCGTTCATAGCCATGCTTGTATCGAAGATACGCACCTCGAAGGACGAGATCACCTTTTACAGCGTGGTCGGCGGTATCACCGAGACGCTTTTCTGGTTCTACACCAACATTTCGACCATCCTGATCGGCCTCTTCATGGTCTTCGTGCTGTCTGTCGTGTTTACCGGACTCCGCGATGTCACGGGCAGTTTCAAGCTGTTCAGCGAGATGAAGACCCTCGAGGCGACATTGAAGAACCTTCAGTCCGAACGGAAAGTGCTCGAGGTCTCCGCGATGCCGGTTTCCGTGAACGGCACGAACCGGATGAATGTGACGGTCAAGTACTACGCGTACTCGCCGGTGAAAGAAGCGGATGTCATGACGGGTGAGAAAATCTATATCGTCGACGGTGAAAAGCTCTATGTCGATTTCGGCGTCATCAACTTCAAATACTCGCTGATCGAAAAGGGCGAGGCGTACAATATCGCCTTCCCGAACCGCATCTTCTCCGACGTGCTCCCCGCCGGGAACAGTCTCAACATCTTCGCGTCCGCCGACGGAGTCCCGCTCACGTTCAAGCTCGACGAGCAGGAAATCTATATCCTCAGCAAGGACAGCTATAACGTCCAGATTAATAAAATGATCGAGTTCTCCACGAATACCAATCTGTCCCGCCAGATCGGTGTGAAAACGATGTACGGAGAGGCGATAGGGTTCGAGCCGCAGGAAGGAAAGACGTACCTGTTCTATTCGACCGGCGCGGGCGGAGTGCTGATGAAGTAGCGATTTTTAGCTTAAACACACAACTTTTGTTATTTGGAGTGAAGATGGAAAGCACTCTTACTATTAAAGAGACAATTGTTGAATCTTTAAATGAATCTTTAAGGTTAGCTAGAGTTGGAATTGAGTATAAAAAAAGTAAGGAAAACGGAATTCTCTGGAAACAGCCAGAAGGTATTTTAGGATTTCCTGTAACCATTCTACTCTGTTCAATTACGGATGCAATAGGATCTTATATTTTGGGTTCTAAAAAGTCGTATGAAATCATCGGGGATAAAGATTTCTATGACTTCAAGGATATAAATGATTCCAATAAAGCGAATTATGCAGAAATGCTCTATACCCAGTATAGAAATCCTCTCATACATAATCAGATAATCAGAGAACAATACAGACTCGATACCAGAAACTCTGACATAAAAAGTTTATTTATACTAAATAAAGAAAATGGTTTAACAGTATACTATTTACAAGTAAATGATTTATTTGATGCATCAATAAAAGCAGTAGAAAATTTTTCCAAGAGAATTGATACATTTGTAAAAGAGGACTCGCCCATTATAAAAAACTCGTCGGCTAAACTGAAAAAGAATTATATTTCGAACCCAGAAATATCTGATACTAAACCAACAAAAGGTATGTCGGCCTGTTGTGATGACGCGGGCTTATACAACGTTCAACGATTTAAATAGAAATTTTCAGTTGATATAAAATTCACGTCATTTCCGGTAGCCTTCCCAGCCCCGCTCTTGAAGATCGGCGTCTTTTTGTTCGATCTCGGCCTTCATCTTCTCACGGTAGGCGAGAAGTTTTTCCCTGAGAGCCGGATTTCCGATAGCGAGAATCTCTATGGCCAACAGCGCGGCATTCTTCGCGCCGGCCTTGCCCTTCCCCATCACGCCGACCGGGATACCCGGAGGCATTTCGATCATCGACAGTAACGAATCGAGCGCGCCGAAATCCGGCGACGACAAGGGTACGCCGATCACGGGAAGCACCGTATGCCCGGCGATCACACCCGCCAGATGCGCGGACATCCCAGCCGCGGCGATAATCACCTTACCGCCCTGTTTCTCAAAAGCCTTCACTATCATGACTGTCCGTTCGGGACTGCGGTGCGCCGAGCTGAAACGGGCCTCCGTTTCGATAAAGAACTCCTTGAGTATCTCAAGCCCATTCGAGAGGATAGGCAGGTCGCTGTCGCTCCCCATGATTACCAATACGTCCGTCACTTTCTACTCCTGATCCAAGTCGATAATTTTTATATCCTGAATATAGTCGGTCACCTTGTATTCTTTCAGCCTTTCAACCTTCTTTACCAGCGTTGAAATCTCCCTCGCGGCATCTATCATGGCTTGGATTTGCTCGCTTATCCGGCCGTCGACCGGGTTTTCGTTGGAATAGTTCAGCAACAATTCGCCAGTACCGAGAAGCGTCGTCAACGGCTGATTGAAGTTGTGCGCAATCGCCCGTCCCATCTCGCTGACCGTGGTATCCTGCTTGATCCGGATTAATTCCCGGTTCTGGCCTGAAAGCCTAAGCACATTTTCAAGACGGATCAATAATTCCATCGTGTTGTAGGGCTTTTTCAGGTAATCCCACGCGCCCGCCAGATACGCAGACTGAAGGATATTGACATCGTGCTCGGAGGTCACCATGATCACGGGAATCCCGGCAAAATTGTCGTCATTCTTCAGTTTCCGGCAAAGCTCGATCCCGTTAGTATCCGGGAGATTGAGATCGAGGACGATCACATCGGGATTGAATTCCTCTACGGCGCTCAGAAATCCGTATCCGCTATCCAGAATTCTCAAATCGAACATCCCGGAACCCAGCGCGTTTTTCACGATCTCGGCGTCGATCACAGCGTCTTCTACTAAGAGAACCTTAAAACTTCCCATTTATACCCCAGATAATCAAATACCCCTGTGACTCTCTCCTATGGTTCAATATCTATGATCTTTACATCCTGAATATAATCCTGTACACGGTACTCTTTCAGGTTTTCGACCTTATCGACCAACTCTGAAATGGACTGTGCGGCCTCGATTATCGAATCCATCAGATCGACTACATCCTGATCGAGACTTTTCTTTTCCTTCATCATAACAATCATCTCGGCGGAGCCCATCAACGCGGTCAACGGCTGATTGAAGTTATGCGCAATCGCCCGTCCCATCTCGCTCACCGTGGTATCCTGCTTGATCCTGACAAGTTCCATCGAACGCTTGGAGAGTTTCAGGACGTTTTCGATACGGATCAAAAGCTCGATAGCGTTAAACGGTTTCTTGATAAAGTCCGCCGCCCCCGCACGGTATGCTGTCTTCAGTACCTCGATATCTTCCTCGGAAGTCACCATGATGACTGGGATTTCCGAAAGGCCGGGTTCGGAATGAACCATCTTACACAGATCGAGTCCGCTCGCGTCGGGAAGATTGACATCCATGAGGATCAGGTCGGGTATAAACTCTCTGACAAGCGGCAGGAATCCCTCTCCCTTGGCGAGTGTCTTTAGTTCGAACTGCCCGGGGTTAAGAATCTTTTTATAGATCATCGTATAAAAAACCGCGTCCTCGACAGCGAGAACCTTAAATTTTGTCATTCGTACATTCCTTTATTACATCAAGGAAATTATATCTAAATTTTAAGGATTTGTAAAATAAGGGCGGTTCTAAAAACTATAAACATTTATAACATTTGTAGTAGTAACATTTAAAAAATAAGGGCATGACGCAAAAACCGCGCCATGCCTCTATCACAACTGAAGAAAGGGGGGTCAAATTGATAGTCACTTTTACTTTCCAAGCAGTCAGCGACTTGCAGGCGGTTTCAAGTAAAAATCCTTTTGTAGAAATTTGAGCTTTTTTAAACCACCATTATCTTACGGAATAATTATAATAAATCTTGAGGCATTTGGGTATCAGGGAATCCCTGATTTTTCCGGTTATTTTTTCCTATTTCTCCCAATCCTTCGCCTCGATCAGCTTCAGTTTCGGAGGCTCGGAGGCCTCACTGAAATTACGTTCCTTTCCGGAGATGACCCTGTCCAATTCTATGACGATTTCCTTCATCCGCATCGCTTGAGCGAGCAATTCTTCCCCGGCGCTCGCATTTTCTTCCGAGCTTGACGCAGTCGAGTTGCTGACACTCGTGATCTGTGTCAACGCCGCGGTGATCTGTGTCGCGCCCTTCAACTGCTCGCGCGACGCCACGATAACATCGCGAATCAAGGCCGCGGCCTTGGCGATATACTCCTTAGCCTTATTCTGGCTCTCGAACACTTTTTGATTGACCTTGACACCGTCCTCGACGCTCTCTATCGCCAGCTCTATCAACCCGGCGGTCTCCTTCGCGGCATCGGCGCTTTTCTGCGCCAGGCTTTTTACCTGATCGGCGACCACCGCGAATCCGCGCCCTGCGTCACCGGCCCGCGCCGCTTCCACCGCCGCGTTCAACGCGAGGATATTCGTCTGGAACGCTATATCGTCGATAGCTTTAATGATTACCCCGATCCGCCGGGAGTTTTCATCGATCTTCTTCATATTGCCGCTCAATTCCAACATCCCGGCCGAAAGCTCATCGGTGCTTTTGTTAGTCTCCTCCATCCTGCTCCCGGCCTCGTTGAGAGTCCCGGTGCTGTTCTCGATAATCGCCTGAAGTTCCTCGAGCGACGAACTCATTTCCTCAATCGATGACGAAAGCTCGGATGCGCTTGACGACAAGCTCTGGCTGGAATTGGAAATCTGCCCCGCAGCGGCGTTGAGGCTTGTCGACGCCCTTGAAATATCCCCGGTGATCGCATTGACCGGCTTAGCGATCGAACGGGCGACAATGATTGCGATTGCGACCGAAAACGCGATTGCGGCGGCGAGAATAATCAGGATCAGCGTTCCCAATTCATCGGCCTTGGAATACAGCTCTACGGTATACGGCCCGCCCGCGATCATCCAGTCCAGCCCCGGTATGAATTCAAACATGACGTATTTTTCACGGGCCGCCGGATCGCCGGGATTTTTCCACATATAGGTCAAGTCGCCGTTGGACATCTTTACCATGGCCTGTGCAAACAGTTTCCCGTTTTCATCGGGAAGATTGAGGATATTCGATCCCTCGATCTTCGGGTGAATCAGGAGCGCGCCATTCATATCCATGATATATAGATATCCGGTTTCGCCGAGTTTTTGTGAGAGAATAAGACTCCGCAATGCCGATTTATCTATTTCAGGGACTCCGGCATAGATCGCGCCGATCAAGTTCCCCGCCGGATCGCGAAGCGGCGAATATGCCGTAATATACCAACCGTCGACCACGAAGGCCCGTCCGAAAAAGCTCTCTCCCTTTAAGATAGCCTGATAGACCGGCGATTCCTTCGGGATGAACGTCCCGATGGCGCGTTCATCCTTCTTCATGACCGTGGTGGAGATCCGGAGCATCCCGTCAGGGATCATCTGGAATACGGTGACGGTACTTTTCATTTTCTTCGCGAGCTGGTCTACAAATGCGTCATTCTTCGCGAGAGAAGTCCCCTGGTAGTACATTTCAGGCAAGGTCAGCTTCATCTTCCCGCCCGTTAGCTGATTGACCGCTTCCCATTGAATAATATTCCCATGATTGAGTGATACCGCGCCCGAAAGGATTTTCTGTTCTTCCAAAATCTTAGTTTTCAATGATTCCGTGAAAACCGCGGAATTCATCCTGAACTGAGCGGAAATCGATTCTTTCAGGATTTGCAGTAACGACACCATCCGCTCTTTCGTGCTCTGGAAAAGAGCCTCACGGACATTCAAATAGGTGATCACGCCTACGGCTGCGATCGACACGGAAACCGTCAATAACATCGCGATTCTTATCTTCGCGCCTATCCCTTTAAACATACATCCTCCGGTAAAACAGAATTAGCACACTCTCCCCGAATATATTTAATTGTATACTACTATTAGTATTATTATTAAACTGTAAATATTTTTGTTTAATTAATCTTAATACATGAATTGTATTTATTCAAATTTTTACGCGCTCTTTTAAACGCTTTTCAGTAATTTTACCTCCGCCGACAATTGTCCGGTCTGCTTGTTGCTGACAATCTGTTTCAGGTCGACGACGATCTCCTTAAGCGAAAGCGCCTGCGAGTTCAGTTGTTCCCCTGCGGCGGCGTTCTCCTCGGAAAGCGTAACAGTCGTCTGCATGACCATATTGATATCCGCGACAGCCTGATTGATCTGGGTCGCGCCCTTTAATTGCTCCTGCGAGCTTTTATCGATCTCCCGGATAACGGTATTGATCTTCTGGGTCAATTCGCCGGTCGAGACAATCGATTCCTTGACACTATGGCTGATCTTCTGCCCGCCGTTGACACCTTCCACTGCTTTCTCGATCAGTGCGGCGGTTTCCTGCGCGGCCTCAGCGCTCTTTTGGGCCAAACTCTTCACTTGCTCAGCGACTACCGCGAATCCCCTGCCGGATTCGCCCGCACGGGCCGCTTCGACAGCGGCGTTCAATGCGAGGATATTTGTCTGGAACGCGATGTCGTCGATGACCTTAATGATCTTCCCGATCCGGCCGTTATTCATCACAATCTCGTTCATCGAAGCGATCATTTCTTCCATCTGACGGATATTCTCTTCGGCGGATTGCGCCACGCGCCCGGTCATGACACGGGTCTCGTTGATGCTGTTGGAATTGGCCTGGATACCCGCCTGAAGCTCCTCGAGCGATGCGGACATTTCCTCAATAGAGGAAGCAAGCCGGGAAGTCCCTGCCGAAAGCTGTTCCCCGGAATCGGAAATCTGACCCGAGGCTCCGGTCAACTGCAGGGCGTTCTGGTCGAGTTCGTTGACGCCCCTCTTGATCTTGCCGGTCAGACGGGATAAGCTGAAACTGACGAATAGCCCGAGCAGTAACGTAATAAATCCGCCGATCCCCATCGCAAGATAGGTCTGGGTAAGAGATTGGGACGAGATCGACTTTTGGTCTTTATTATTCTGGGCGATATTGCTCGAAAGGATTCCCCGCATCGAGGCTAATTGCTCCTGAACGGATTTCAGGCTGACCAGTGTCACGGAATTAAAAAGCTCCGACGCGTTCTCCCATTCGCCGGCAGACAGGTATTCTTCGATTTTTACCACCGATTGATGAAGGCTTTTATGAGGCGCTTCGAGCTTTTCAAGGAATGGTTTCAGCGCGGGATAGGTTTTCTCGATATCCTTTCTTTCCTCTCCGTAGTACCATTTCCCAAGATTACATTTAGTAGGGTCTTTTTCCACCGCGATGCTCGGAGACTTCGAATGAACAGCGAGGAGGACGGTCTGCGCCCATTTCATGTGCTCCACTTCACGGGTAATGAGACTGCTGTTCAATGTATGAGAATGATCCAGATTCTTCGCCACCCCGTCCAGCTTTGTCGTCGAGGTGATCCCGAAGTATCCCAGGACAAATACCGCAATGGAAACTATGATAAATGAGAAAACTATTCTGAAAACAAGACTCACATTTCTAAACATATTATCCTCCAGATTGGAAATATATACATATCCCCGATGTAAATATTCCTCATCCGGAGCGCCATATCCCATAAAGAATAAATACGTTCAAAAAAAGCCCGCGCAGAAAACACGTATTAGTATTTATTCAATCTCTCATATGAATATACACCGGTCTGAACACTCTGTCAAGCGGTTTATTATTATTTATTTTTAGATTAAGTTTATAGGATTTAGAGTAACGATATTTAGCAATACTCATTGCTATTACATATGACAACAAAAAACCGGAGAAGATTTCTCTTCTCCGGTCTGCAATGGAAACGGTTCATGGATGCATAGTGATGTCCTCTACGGCTTGAGGTAGGCTCCGTCGGAACCGATTTTACCCGGCGCGGGGTTGCCCGGCAGGTCGAGGACGTAAATCCTCATATTGCCCTGACCGCTGCAGCTCGCGGAGAGATTGCCGTCGGTAACGACTTTAACGTCGCCCGTGATCGCGTCCTTATAGACGCCGTTGGGAATGCCGCTGAAATTCGCGCCGCCGGAGATAGTGACCAGCACAAAGCTGTCGATCCCGTTCGCGGCATCGGTAAAGCGTTTCTTGAAGCACATTCCGCCCGAACACCCGTCGGTAGAATACTGGCCCTTCTGGAGCGCGGGTATCTGGTGACGGATCATATTGAGGCGCTGGAGATGCTTCGCGAGCGGATGGTTCAGCGTGTTGGCCATTTCGCCGGTCGCGTTGTTCCAGACACCGAAGTCGGTGACATTGACCGAACCCTCGAGGTGCGCGCCGTAGTATGCACGCCCCGTCAGCGCGAGGGCCATATTCGGACCTTTATCCGCGGGAGCGCCCTTCTGGAACTGGATTTCGCTTCCGTAGTACACGCACGGTATCCCGCGCCATGTGAAGATCAGGCTGAAGCTTTCGGCGAATTCCGCCTCGCTTCCGTTGTAACGGTTATCGGTGTTGGGGCCGTAGTCGTGCGAATCGACGTAACAGACGTTCCATGTCGCGTCGTTATACCACTGGTCGTTCCCCTTAGCGAAGTTGAACGCCTGACCCGCGGTACCGAAGTTCCAGTGCATCGGGAAGTCGATCACGCCCATCCCGGATGCCTGAGAGTAATCGGGCGTATGATAGTTGTTGCCGCTGAGGTAATGGTTTCCGCTTGTCGGCTGGTTGCCGGTACCCTGGTTGTTTTCCCAGATGTAGGCGTTGGAAGCGTTCTGGGCGTCGGTTCCCGTGAACGAGTGCCGTTCGTTCCATGTATAGAACGGGGTCGACAGGGGCGGAATGCCGTGGTTCCAGACCTCGTTGACGCGGGTGCAGACTTCGCCGAAGATATAGAAGCCTTCGGGGGCGTAGCTGTTGAACGCGGGCAGGAAGCGCTGAGTCAGCGTCCAGCGGCTGATATGCTTGACCGTATCGAGACGGAAGCCGTCCACGCCCATATCGATATAATGCTTGTATGCGTCGATCAGATACTGCTGTACCGTGGCGTTCTCGGTGTTCAGGTCGATACAGTCCTCATGGATGGTACCGAGCTGGCAGGTGTAGTCTTCCCAGTTCTTCAGCCAGTCGCTGTGGAAGTAATCGGGATTGAAAAGCGCGAGATGCGGCCACTGGTAATTGTAAATCTTATACCCTTCGGGACTGCGCCACTGGGTCGCCGTGCCCCATCCGGGAAGCGAGTTCCACGGGAGATTGGGCTTGTCCTTCACCCAAAGGTCGCCATTGTAGTAGTTCTTGCCCGAGTTCGGTTCGTAGGAGATACCGTCATAGGTAAATCCGGGGTTCGGGACGTCGTAATAGTCAATCGTGGTACCTTCGCCCCATTCGGGATCGGCCGAGTCGCCCCAGTACTTCACAGTCTGGAGGCCGACCGCGCCGTAGCGGCTGGTATGGTTCAGGACGATGTCCTGGATGATCTTGAGGCCCTTCGCATGCGCGGCGTTGATCAGGTCCTGATAGGTCGCGCCGGGCGATTCCAGACGGGGGTCTACTTTATTGAAGTCCCACGCGTGATAGCCGTGGAAGTCGAAATCGCTTCTATTGAGCACGACAGGGGTGATCCAGATCGCGGAGAATCCCATCGCCTTGATATAGTCGAGCTTGGCGATCAGTCCCTTGAAGTCGCCGCGCCATTCCGGATCGTTGTTCGCCGCGTTGCCGGACGAGACATAGGTGCGCCCGGGACGGTTGTTCGCGGGATCGCCGTCATAGAAACGCGCAGTCATCAGGAAGTAGATCGTTTCCTCACGGAAATCGATGCGGTCCGGCGACGGGACGTTCGTGCTGACATGGACGATCACTTCGTCGGTGTCGGTTGCGCCCTGGTTGTCGGTGACTGTCAGGATGACAGTATAGTCGCCGAGGGTGCTGTATACTTTAGTTGGGGAGACGCCCGACAGTCCGTTATTCCATGAGTAACTGACGATACTGCCGTTGGGGTCGTAGGAGTCCAACGCGTCGAACTGGGCGGAATTGCCCGCGAGGACGATGATATCCGCTCCGGCGTTCGCGACCGGCGGCAGGTTGGCGTTAGCCGTGGTGATATTGACCGCCGCGGAAACTCCGCTGTTCCCGGCTTCGTCGTAAGCCTTCGCAGTTAGCGAATGCGAACCGTTAGGGGCATACGCCGTGTTCCAGTCGATCGAGTAAGGCTCGGCGGTCGCCTGACCTATCTTGTTCGTACCTCGATAGAATTCCACTTTAGCGACCGTGTTGTTGTCGGACGCGTTCGCCACAACAGTCACTATACCGGACAGGCTCGCGCCGTTAGCGGGCGAGGCGATACTCGCGGTCGGGGGAATCAGGTCTTCGGGGTTCGAGTCGTACCATTTATTATCGGTGAAATAGTAGCCGGTTTTATTTCTCGAAAGGTCGGCTGTCTGGGGAGACGAATCATTATTGAAGATGAGTAATGTGTTCGTGCCGGTGAACGAGAACGAATACCAGTTACTGCCGATCTGGGGAGCGGGGATCATCGCGACACCCGGCCATGTGGTCGTACCGCAGCTGCCGCCCCAGTAATAGACCTTGGGGGTCTTCGTCCAGCCCCCGGGGCGCTTGAGGTAGACGGTAAAAGGCTGCTGTACCTGCACGACGGTGATCGTGACGGTCTTCTCGGCGGACTGGTTCCCGGCCTTATCGACTGCGTAGTACTTGATCGTATGCGCGCCGAGGGAGATCGGAACAGTCGCGCTCCAGCTCACTATGCCCGAGGCTTCGCCGTAACTGCCGCTATCGACCGCGACAAACACCTTATCCACACCGGACAGGCTGTCGCTGACAGTACCGGAGATCACGAGGCTCGTGATATTCGTAAACACTTTCCCGTTGACAGGCGAGATCGCGTTCACCACGGGCGCGGTAAAGTCGGCGATCACCTGAACTGTCGGGCTCAGCGCGGATTTCGCGTTATCGGCTATCGACTTGGCGACTAACGTGTTCGTCCCTTCGGTCAGGGTCACGGAGTTCTTCTGCCAGACCGTATTGCCGACATCGTTAAACGATCCGCCGTTGACCGAAAGCTGTACCGCGGTGATTATAGCCGGTGAGTCGACCGTCGCCCCGCCCTGTACGTTGACAGTCGCGGTCTTCACGATCGCGCCGTTGACAGGCGAAGTGATGCTCACTGTGGGAGTGCCGGTCTCGTAGCTGAACGTGACGCTCTTCACGGGCGAGATATTACCCGATCTGTCTTCCGCGTAGGCATAGGCGATATGACTGCCGGCCGTGCTTAACGGGAACTGAATCTGCCAAATACCGGAATTGAGAGTGACAGGCGAGTATGCGCCGCTGTCCAGCTTGACATAGACCTTGTCGACACCGGAAAGCGATTGGCCTTCGGTGTAGATATCCTGTGCGGTACCGCTGACAGTCACGGAATTGCCGACTTTCTGGTTATTGGTGGGTGTAACAATAAATACGACCGGAGGAGTATCGTCGACAGAGGCGCCTTCGACCTTGAAAAGGATATCCGCGGTGCGAGAGGTATTGCCCTTTTCATCGACGGCGACCGCCCATGTCAGATAGTTCCCTGCGCCGCCTTCGAAGCGGGCGCGGAAAACCGCGATGCCGGACGTATTATAGATAAGGTTGGTTGAATTGGTGATACCGGATTCCACGCCGAGGAAGTACACTGAAACCGAAGTGAGCTCGAACGGCGCTTTCGCGACCGCGCTTCCGCTGACTTCGTAGATCGAGGGAACAATCTGTCCGTTCGTGGGTTTGGACAGCATGACAATCGGCGCGTTTTCGTTAAACTGTTTCGTCAGCTCCTCGAGCTGGGCGCAGGAAAAGAAAGTAAGGAGCGAAACCGCGATTGAGGCGAAGAGCAAAGAAAATCTTTTCATTAAAACCTCCGGAATTGTAACATCGATGTAACCGCTTACATTTCGATTACATTATACCATTTTTTTTAAAGGAAATCAAGGGATATTGAAAATATTTTTTTGTTTTGACACTCGGGTTGCGTCTTGCACAGGGCAGATAAAGGAAGGGTTTTCACAAAAAAGTGAGATGTTCTTAATTGCAGTGCCGGAAAAGAAAAAACCGGGATATGATCCCGGTTTCCTGTAAAATTACAGATCCCTCAATTCTCGGAGTTTTACCCTTCGGTCAGCCGGTTTCCGCTGTTTTCCCGGTCATCGATCACGCCGGGTACCGGAAGGGATACGACACCCGACGGCTAAGCTAAAATGTTGACAAGCGTTGCTGTGCCGTCTTCAACCAACCCGCTCCGGAATGGGATTGGAATAGGATGGAACGAAGGCTTTTGGCTTTTGCTCCAGGCTATCTGATCGATATTGCCCATGTCCCGGACTGCGGGTTTTGAGAATTGCCCGCTAGTTGCGGCGGTAGTAACATCCATGTTTTACCTCCGAAAATCCGTTTTCGTACTATAATTATCGGATGCGGTTTGGGTTAAATTAGAGTTATCAAGATTTTTTTATACCGTTGTGTTTAGTGTATTATCACGTTAGATGGGCGGAAGCGCATTGTGTCTTATCTTTGTTTCTTGCCGACTTCTTCGATAAGCTGGGCGATGATGGGATCGTTATTGAATACGATATACTCGAGGATCAGGGATTCGATCTTCTGGTCTTCGTGTATCTTAATCGAGACCTTTTCAGGGATCTGGAGGAACTGAATCGATGTGCCGTCGGTGATCTTACCGCTGAATGTCTTCAATTCACCGTAGGGGGTGAGCTTTTCCGACAACTCGCCGACAATATCGATCATCATCATATTGCCTCGGAATTCTCTCGGCGATTTCTTATACTTTTCGGAAAATGCTATATTGATAGATAATTTCATCTTCGCGGCTCCCGGCGGTATGAAAACATTTTTGGGGCGGATCTATAAACTATCGGTATCGATACCCTCGAAAATAAAAAATCTAAAAAAATACCTCGACTGCCGCATCTCCGCCGCCGTATACCGGCGGAAACCGGACGCGTCTATCGTTCAGTATCGGAAATACCCGCTCATTACTTCAAAAAAGTCTCATCCGAGAACATTCAGGCTCCGTCCCATCTTGTTGTCATGTAACGGCGACGGAGATTTCTCCTGGAGTATACCGGACGCAGGTGCCTTTGAAACGGTTTCCGCGATCTGCGCCTGGCTCCGTACTTGGGCGGGCCCGGGTTCCGGCTGCACACGGTACTGGGAATAGTTTGTGTTCATCGCGATAAACATAAAACCTCCTTGACCGTCATTTTCCTTCCAGCATATTATTGTACATTCATCATGAGGAAAAATCAAGCCCTCAGCGGGATTCAGGAAGAAAATCCCATATTTCCCCGATAATTCCGTCCATGATATCGCGTCCGCCGGGGGTCAGGAAGATTCTTCCGCCCTCGCGCCGCACCCATTTCTCAAGCGCGGCCCATCCCGCCGAAAACTCCGCGCTGTTCAGGTCCACGCCGAAACGCTTGAAAAACCCGTCCGCGGAAAATCCGTCGGCTTTCCTCAGCCCGAGCATCACATATTCCCGCATCGCCATATTCCGGTCTGGGGTTTCGCTCGACGCGACAGGCCTTTCCCCCGCGCCGGCCGCCCGTAAGTATTCTTTCATATCGCGCGTGTTTGTGTAACGCGTGCCGTCGATAAACCCGGCCGCGCCGAGGCCGATCCCGGCATACCCGCCGTAGTCCCAGTAGTTCGTGTTGTGACGGCTCTCGAAGCCCGGCCGCGCGAAGTTGGATACCTCATACTGCCGGTATCCGAGTGTTTCGAGTGTCCGCGACACATTGTGATAGACCGCGAGATAGTCCGAGTCGCCGCGAGGAACATACTCCCCGCGCGACGTCATCCGGTGAAGGGGCGTGCCCTCCTCGATAGTCAGGTGATAGGCGGAAACATGCTCCGGCGTGAGTTCGGCTATGGCGTCCAGCGCGGACTCGATCTCACCCCCGGCTACCGAAAGGATCAGGTCGACCGAAATATTCCCGAAACCCGCGCCGCGAAGGCAATCGAACGCCTGACGGTTCACCTCCGGCGAGTTGCGCCGCCGGAGCAGCCCGAGCGTCCCCTTGTCCATCGACTGCCACCCGAGACTCGCGCGTGTCACGCCCCGGCGTTTCCAGAACTCAGCCTTCTCCGGCGTCACGTCGTCGGGATTCGCCTCGAGAGTGAACTCGATCTCTCTTCCGGCGGTAAACTCATCGATACCGGAGAACAGGTTTTCGAGAATTGGGTTATCTATCATAGAAGGAGTGCCGCCGCCGATATAGACCGTTTTCAATCCGCCGAGATATTCCCGGTACAAGTCCAGTTCCGCTCGGAGTGCGGCGATATAGGTTTCGATCTCGGAACGGCCTGACGGCACGAACGAATAGAAATCGCAGTAGAGGCATTTCCTCACACAGAATGGGATATGGATGTAAAGCGAAGGAACCGCGCTCATTATTTCAGCAGGTCGGAATAATCGTCCTGTGTGCCGGACTGCATCTGCGCGTTCTGCTTCTTCTTGCGGAGTGTCTGGATACGTACCTTCAACGGGAGCCACATCGTGTTGTACGCGTCGGCGAGCTCAAAAACTTCTTCATCCTTGTAATGTTCCTTACTCTTCACGGTGAAGTTATAGTCCTCTTCGATCATCCCGCGTTTCATTACATACAGCGGATCGCTGACATTCTGCGCGAAGTGCCTGCCGTAGAGTAACGCGATTAGGAGGACGTTTGCGATAGTGACGATAGTAAAGATCAGGGAGACCCTCGCTTCGATAATCGCGCTTTCACCGAAATCGGCGAAACCTACCGCGGTCAGGAACATGAACACCGCGACGCTGACAGTTACGACAAGCGCCGAGACGGTCGAGACATGGTGTTGGCTCATCTTCGACATCGCGTTCTCGATCTTGCCGAAAATTTTCAATACCCGGAGAAGCCGGAGGATACGCGAGACTCGAATTGCCTTGATAATCTTCAGGTTGCCGACAAAACGGTTCCCCTTGATCGCGATTACACCGTTGAACACATACTCGTAGAACGCAGGGCCGGAAAGGAGCACGAGAAGCGGAATAGACGCGATCAGATCGATCCAGCCCTTTTCATAAATGAAGTATTGGACAAACCTGCCCTTTGCGAGCGCGGCGATAGCGCGGACAAGAAACTCCAAGGTGAAAATGACGTCGAACGCGAACCCGACGATGATCATCCAGAGGTCGAGGTCTTTCGCCCACGGCAATGCCGTCGTCCATGAACCGATGATCGCGAGGTCGTCAATTATAATCTGGGCGATGGAGAGCAGGATAATGAATAGCAGGAAATTATCTATGATTTTTTTGAAGGTTTTCATCAGATGCCCTCTTCTATAGTTATTTTGTAGAGCTCGTCGACCGTATTAAGGTCATAGATATAGAACTTGTAGTTCGCACGGGCGACGTTGAACCAGCTCCCCTCGAAACTTTCCGCTCCCCTGTCCTTCTTCACCTTTTTCCATTGCAGTGCCATATTATAGAATACCTTGAGCACCTTCGAGCTGAACTTCACGCTCTCAGCTTCTTCTGAAAAATAGTAAAGTCTGAGAATGATATCGAGAAAGTACGGCGATATATTTGGAAAAGCGTTAACGATAATCTCTTTGAGCTTCCCGAGGAAACTTTTTCTCATCGCTAAATTCGATTCGGTATCCGGGTACGCCACCGTTTTATTCGCCGGGCCGCCCGCGCCGGGCATGACCATATTCAGCGGTAAGGTGATATCGTAGATCGGCAGAAACAGCAAAGCGGTGTTGATAAAATCGATCGCCTCTTCGGGCTTGGCGAAACCGATCTGGTCGAACTTGCTCAAGCCGTTAAATACATAACGCCGGTTGTTATATGCCGCGAGGATAAACTGCGGGATCACGCTGTTCTTGATGAAATGGGTGATATAGCCGTAATGGATCCTCGAGGCGTAACGCGATGAAAGCTTTCCGGCGAAATCGGCGATCTGCTGAGCAAAAAGCTCATTCGATACCAGGAAGTCGCTGTACTTCCCCTTCCAGTCCAACTTTAACGAATCGACGACGGCTTTGATCTCCGTGCGCACGACATCCGTCATCACCTCGCCCACTGTTTTAACAAGCTCGGCTTTAACATCCGGCCACATCATTTCGGGGTAAAAATCCGGCGACGAAAACGTGATGCTCAGTTTGCCCTCGTTCTGGTTGATAAATGTCAGAACGCTTTCTTCTTTTTCGTGAGCGGGAAGGTTTTTAATCGCGGGACTGTTTGTGATTTGCTCGATAAATGTTCTCAGCTTCTCGGTCTGCATAGGCGTCCTTAAGTATTGTAATACAATATTATATAAATTATCGGAATAATAACGCAAGTTTCTTAAAAAATGACCGTCACTGTGAAGAAAATCCGCCGGTATTGACATTTTGCCGGAATCCCGGCAAAATACTGATAGGGAAATGGAGTGCGTATGAATTTTTCTCAAATATTCGAAGCGTTTTATCAAAATCACATCCGCTATTTGGTAGTCGGCGGGATGGCGGTAAACTTCCATGGTGTTCCCCGAACTACAATGGATATTGATATCATTATATATTCGGGAAAAGAAAATGTAATTTCTATTTGCCGAGTTTTGGCTGAACTTGGATTTATTCCGAGACTTCCGGTCGATCCTGAAGATTTGGCCGATCCCGAGACGCTGAAGGATTGGATTGAGAATCGCAACATGAAAGCATTCAGCTTCTATCAAAAATCTGAAGTCGGAAAGGTGATTGATATTGTCTTGGTTCATCCACTCGACTTCGAGATATCAGAAAAAAGAAAGGTGGACTTTGATTTCTGGGGTGTAAAAATCCCTGTTTTATCGATTGACGATTTGATTATCATGAAAGAGGTAAGCGGCCGCCCGAAGGATATAAGCGATGCGGAGATGCTGAAGGAAGCAAGGAAAGTATCGGAGGACTCGATTGAATAAAGGGTTTTCCTATAAAATCGATATCGAGGATATCAAACGCTACATGAAGGTACCGGTAGCCGAGAAGCTCGAATGGCTCGAGGAGATGTTCCGCCTGACCAAGGCCACCGACACGGCGAAACAGAAAAAAGTGCGCGAGCATTTCCGCGGCGAAAACCGGGACTAAATTTCGGTCCCGTCAGGAATGACCGTGTTCTTCGGGATAACGGTTATCCCGTCGATAATCGAATAGTTCTCGGTCTCGCAGTCCGTCACACCGGCGGTATTCACTATGCGGACATCCCGCCCGATCCGGCAGTTCATATCGACAATCGCGTTTCTGATCACAGTCCCCGGCCCTATCCCCACGGCGGGAATCCCGCGCTTGGCATACGCGTCCCGTTCCGCGTCCGTCTCGTAGTAGTTCGCGCCCATCACGATACTCCGTTCGATCTCCGCCCTGTCGCGGACGATACTCCTGATACCGATCACGCTGTCCCGTACCGAACAGCGCTCGAAGATAGCGCCGTCGCTCGCGATACAGTTTTTCAGCCGCGCGTCGACAATCTTCGCGGGCGGCAGGAACCTCGGGCGCGAGAAGTACGGAAACTCGGGGTCGTAAAGATTAAAGCTCGGGATGTCGCGCGTCAGTTCGAGATTCGCCTCATGGTAGGTGCGGATCGTCCCGATATCCTCCCAGTAGCCCTGGTGCTCGAACCCGCCCACTTTATGCTTTCCGAGGCAGTACGGGATGACCTCCTTGCCGAAATCGTCCATCTGCTTCTGCGAACGGAGCGCGTCGGCGATGATATCGAAACGGAAGAGATAGATTCCCATCGAGCCGTAGAACGGTTTTTCCTTTTCGCCGGGAATCCGCCATCCGGGTATTTCGTTTTCGGACTGAGGTTTTTCACGGAACCCGGTGATCGATCCGGCGGTGTCCATTTTCATAATCCCGAAACGCGGCAGGTCGGCCTCCCCCACACGGATCACGCCGATCGTGATATCGTCGCCCCGTTCGATATGCGAGCGGAAGAGCCATCGGTAATCCATCCGGTAGAGCTGGTCGCCCCCGAGGACGAGGAGATACTTGACATCTCGGTAGCCCGTGATATTCTTGAGCGCGCGCCGGACAGCGTCGGCCGTACCCTGCGAGAATCCGCCCGACTCGTCGATAGTCTGCTCGGCGGCAAGGATATCGACAAACCCATTGTGGAATATATCGAATTTATAGGTCTGGGCGATATGCGTATTGAGCGACGCGGAATTGAACTGCGTCATGACGAACACGCGGTTGATGCCGGAATTGATGCAGTTAGAAATCGGGATATCGACGATCCGGAAGTTGCCTCCGAACGGCACCGCCGGTTTCGAACGTTCGCGGGTGAGCGGGAATAGCCGCGTGCCCTTCCCTCCCCCGAGGATTACTCCCATCACATGTTTCATCGGATATGCGGCTTCGCTGAATTCAGGCATGACAGCCCCCTTTTCAACAGATTCGCTGAAAACTTGGAATGTCCGTTTCCCGGCGTTGTTATATTATATATGGAAAACGGAAAAAATTGGAAGTCCGCGGTGTTTCGTTTTTACGGGAAAGTAGAGCGGAAGGAAAACGGTGAACGCGATTTTTGATCTTGTTAGATTTGAAGATATATAGGTGATTACCCCACCAGCACCCCGACGAACTCGGCAATCCCGATCTTCGCCTCGATCCCGGAGTTGAACACAAGGAAGTCCTTTTCCACCCCGTCGCTGAAGATCACCCCGTTCTCCGGCATGTGCGAAACTACCGCGAGCGGGTTCTTCTTGTTCACCTTGCCGAACACGATCTCCGCGCCGGTGGTTTTCGTGGGGAACGGCTCCCGCACCGAGAAATAGAGAAATTTCGAATCCCAGAGGATATCCTCGGGCAGTTCGACTTCCGCGCCGGAAACACCCTCCGCGCCCGCGATCACGCTTGTCAGCCAGCCGGTCGACCCGAGGCCGGTCGAGACGATGATTCCGCTCGACGAGTGGTTCTCACGGCGCTTGCCGTGGACTATCTCGTAACGCGCCGAAACGTGGGTGCGCTGGCCGATAAAGAAGTCGTTGACCGCGTAAAGCGTCTGCCCGTCGTTGAGTGCCGCCTTCGCGATCGTGACCTCGTAATACTCCATCGTGTTCGCCATCACATCCGGCATCGCCTGCGCTAACGTATCCGCGCGGTAAGGGAGCAGCATGCCGTCCCACCTGTCCGGATCGGGATTGATCCCGACAAGCGGCTGTCCGCGGAGATACTTCAGCGTGTTCGCGACAAGCCCGTCCTGCCCAAGCGCCGCCGCCACGTCGTCCGGGCCGAACAGGAACCCCGGGGCATACGAACGGTCGATCACCTGGAGCCTGCCGAATTCGGAGAGGGTGCGGGTGACGGACGCGAGAGCGTCATGGTAGATTTCATGCTCACGGGTGTAATCGGTGAAGTCGGCGCCGAGATGCTCGATATAGAATTTCGCCTGATCGACCGTATTGTAACGCGCGATCAGGTCTTCCAGCCGGGTCTTCCGTTTGACAAGGACGATCTTCCGTTCGGAGAGGCGTTTCATTATTTCTGCTTGATGATTTCTTTCAGCAGGTCGGGCGACATATTAAGCTCGCCGATCTTACCGGCGTTTTCGGCGATGCCCCTGAACGCCAGCGCGATCAGTTGGTCGGGCTTCATCCCCATCTGCGCCAGCACCTTGAGACGCTCCGGGTCGAGCGCCTCGACCGCCTTCAGAACCGTGGACACGGTGTAAGCCTTGGCCTCCGCTTCTTTGCGGGCGTTTTCAGCCGACAGGTTCACAAGCTGCTTCTTTTGGTCTTCGTTCTTGATATAGAATTCCATCTCGGTCTTTTTCATCTCGTGGTCTTTCTGCTGGATCGCGCGTTCGGCTTCTTTCTGCGCCTCTAAAATCTGCCTCTTTTTGTTCTCGACCGCGATCTCGGTATTCAGCTCGTTCTCCTTGATCGTGCGTTCCTGCTCGACCGCCGAGTTGCGCCGCGAATAGATCGCGTCGTCGGCTTCTTTGAGTATTTGCTCGCGCGCGGTGGCCTCGAGCGCCCGTGACGTATCCTCGGTGGGCGAGATCGCGAGGATCGCGAGGCCGAGAATCTCGAGCCCGAGCGACTGGATCACCTTGTCGGAAGTGATGCTGTCCCGCACATGCGTCGCGATAGGTTCGCTCGAACGGATCGACTCGCGGAGGGCCATTCCCTCGATATGCTTCTTCGTAAGCACCTGCACTACCGTAATTACGCGTTGGGACAGTTTCTGCGGGTCTTCGGAGATATAACGTTTGGTGTTGTTGTCGAGGGTGTAATTGAGGAGGCTCGCGAGTTTCTTCGGGTCGCCTACCCGGAAGGTGATCTGTCCCTGCACGGTCACGCTCTGGAAGTCGGACGTGCTCTCGCGGAAGATGAACGGCGTCTCGGTGCTTTCAGTCGGCACAGCTACCAGCGCCGTCGTGGGGGAGTAGTAGTTGAACGCCAGACCGAGTCCCTCGCGGACAATCCGGCCCTTCCGGTACTTCAGGACATACACATTCGGCTGAAACTTGATAAAACGGAATCCGAACATAATCGCCTCCATGTTCATTCGAATCTATTCTATTCGATTTGCTGGGAAATGTCAATTACATTTCCTAATACTATACGGCGGAAAAACCGTAGCAAATACCGCGTGACGAACACCTCGAAGAATTGCATAATTAGTAAAACAGCGTTAAATTAATCGAAGACGGAAGAGAGGTTACCGATGAAGCGGAATGTGATCGCGGTCTTATTATTTTGTCTCACTACCGGTCTGTACGGCGGGGAGAAGGTGTGGTACGGTAACGGTGACAAGCTTACGGTTTTGATGCTCACGGGACTCAACCTCCGGCAGAAACCGGATATCGGCGGCAAGGTGGTCGTACAGGTTCCCTACGGCGAAACGGTGACCGTACTGGATGATGGGAACTCGCCCGTACCGTTCACGTTCGACAACATCAAAGGACATTGGGTGTATGCCGAATGGAACGGGCACAAGGGATATGTTTTCGACGGCTTTCTGAGCGCGCTGCCTGCGCCTCCTGTTATCGACGGCGGCCCGTGCCAGACCTCCATGCTCGGAACCCATGAAATCATGCATTCCTACTTCGGCATGCTCGGCGAAACAGAAATTCCGGTGAACGATACTGCCGTAGTGGACGGTAAAAAAGTTCCTCACTTTTCCGCGAAATTCGAGTTCGGGATTGAGGAGGACATCTATTTCTATGAAAACTCCGTCGAAACGCTCATCCTGCTCCAATCGGGGGCGAACGGGTACTACACGCCCTATCGCATGGAGGAGGTATTCCTTCTGATACAAGCCTGCGGATTGCTGCCCGGGTATTTTCCGCTGCCGGTTAAAAGTATGAGTGCCTCGGACAAAACATTCGGCTTCAGTGTTCTTAAGAAAGACGACCGGATAATACTTTCGAAAAAAGGCCAAAAAATCACCCTAATCGATTCAGTACATTCGGTGCATTTATGGATCGAGGAAACATCTGAATACCTCGCCGAGCACGAATTTCCCGCCCCGTATAATGGTGATTGAATGGATACAGTGAGAACGCTTTGTGGGACGTGGAACGGAGAGCGGGTTCGCAATAACACGCCCATATGGAGGGGTTATGAAACGCATCTTAATATTTATCTATCTATTCGTGTTCGCTGGTGCTGCCTTCGCGGCGGGTGTCTGGTATAAACCCGGCGATACGCTTTATGTGACCGCGCAGTCCGGTCTCAATCTCCGCGACAAGGCCGATATCGGCGGCAAGCTGATTATCAAAGTCCCGTACGGCTCGGAGATCAAAGTCCTTAAGGATACGAAGCCCCCGGTGCCGTTCGCGTTCGACAATATCAAGGGGCATTGGGCATATATCGAGTATAAGGGGAAAAAGGGCTACATTTTCGACGGCTACCTCTCGACATTGACACCCCCGGAACTGACCGTGGACTTCTCGAGCCTGCTGGATTATCTGATGTCCTATTACGACTACCCCGATCCGAAGGAAACGGTCGTGGGGGGAGAAGGGCAGGAAACGCATCACTCCGAGTACCGGTTCACGAACAATATCTGCGCGAATATCTCTGTTACCGATTACTGGACGGGCGACCCTTCTTTCGAATACTCGGTGTACACGCTTCCGGGATTCACGCGGATCGAAGAAGTCTTCGTTTTACTGAAGAACCTCGGATACTTCAAGAACGATCCCGATATGCCGTTTCCGGTGACCGGCTCATCCGCCGGTGAAAACAAGGTCTCGCTCGACATCACCTGTTCGAGCGATAGTCTTTGTTTCGCGTGCGAGGAATACCGGATCAACATCATCATGAATTCCAACGGGATTGTTGTCGAGACATTTCAGTATTAGCGGGGGTAAAATAATGCCACTGGTGACAAATAAGAGAGAGGTTTGTAGGTCTGATGAAAAGTAAATGTTTAATGGCCGGATTTGTCGCGCTTCTCTTCTCCGCCGATCTTTGGGGAATTGAACCGGAAATTTACAGCCCCGGCGGCGAGGTCTTTATCACTTGTCCGCAAGGTCTCGACATACACAGTTTCCCGTCGCCGTTCTCGGAGAAGACCGGGCTCGCCGTCTACGGCGATACGGCCGTCGTGCTGAAAGACGCGCAGACGCTTACCCCGGTAACAATCGATCATATCGCCGGGTACTGGGTGTACGCCGGGTGCAACGGACAAAAAGGGTATCTCTTCTCGGGGTATCTCTGCGTACTCCCTCCCCCTCCGGATAAAATGATCGATTCCGTTTCGGAGTATCTGGATTTCTTCTTTAAGGTGAAAGGCGGCCCGGAGACAAAAAAGGAAACCTTCCCGAACTACATATTGACCACGACGACAGCGCTCTATGATAACGGGATCACCTCGATGAAGTCCAAGCCTGTCTATCAGACCGGCGCCATCGAACTCACAATCGAGGTCTATTTCTTTCCGATGCTCACGCGGATCGAGCAGGTTTTTGTCCTGCTGTCGAACCTCGGCTATTTTCAGGATGGGTTCGGCAAGGAGTACCCGTCCGCAAGCCAGTCGGCAAAAGAAAATTCCTACGGTTATGCCGTGACGCTGTCGGAGAACCGTCTGACAGTCACGGGCGGCGGAAAACACTTTATTATCACGTGGTCGCCGGATGGAATTTCCCTGGAGATCAGGTATTGATTGAAGAAACAAATATTTCATTGGAGTATCGTATGCGACAACTCGCCGCTTTCATCATTATTCTATTCTCAGCTGCGGCCGTCCTGTCCGCCGAACCGAAATCGTGGTATCAGCCCGGCGATACGCTGTATGTACTCGCGCAGTCCGGCCTCAATCTCCGCGAGAAGCCCGGTATCGACGGTAAGCTGGTTGTCAAGGTCCCTTACGGCTCGAAAGTGACTTTACAGAAGGACTCTGGGAAACCCGTTCCGTTCGTGTTCGAGAATATCAAGGGTGCGTGGGTCAAGGCGGAGTTCGACGGTAAGCAGGGCTATATTTTCGACGGCTACCTCTCGTCGATGCCAGCCCCGTTACAGAATGGGATAAAGCCCGCCCTCTTCCGCGAGTACCTGTTGAGCCATTTCGAAGTTTCGGGGAGTCCGTCGGAGAGCCAAGAGGGCGATGACGCAGTGCTCACCCACAAAAAAGTGACCGAATTTAAAAACGGCATCACGGCGAATGTCGCGGTAACGGTATACAACAATAAGACTCCGAACTTCACCCGTGAAGTCTATTTCTTCCCGAACGTGTACCGGATCGAGGAGATATTTCTGCTTTTGAAGAACCTCGGCTATTTCCACGGCGATCCGAACTTGCTCTATCCCGTATCCAGCCAGGACGCGAATAAAGCCGGGATGGAGATCAAGACGGCGGAAGGCGAACTCAGGCTGATCGAGGGCGGAATGTACATCCTGATCTTCACAAGCGCGGACGGAGTGACATTGGATATCCGGAATAAATAGGAAACCCCGCCGAAACGGGGAAATTCGACCCGGAAGAAATTTTATTTAGAATTATCACTTTAGGAATGAGTCGACGCGTCGGTAAATAATGGGTTTTTATCGAAGTACCAAATCGGTACCAATACTAAATGTACCTTCTGACCCTGCTCTTATAATCCATATATTCCTTACCAAATCGTTTATCCAGAAACTTTTCTTCACCAAGAATGATGAGGTGATAGATTATCAGGGTATACAACCCTGCGGCGGCTATGAATATATTCCATAAATAGAGGGTTGAAGCCACGGTCAGCAAATCAAATCCGAGGTACATCGGATTCCTGCTGAACCGGTAAAGGCCGCCGGATTTAAAGGAGGTGGTTTCGTCAGGCAAACCCAACCGAGTCGAGTTCCCTAAATTAAGAAAGCTGATAAACGCGATAACTACCCCGAAAGCGCCAATTATAACCGAAAGGATTTTTATAACAAATATAGGAGGCTGAAAGAAAAGAATATTACTTATCGATAGCAGGAAAAGAACCCAGATCGAGTATCCGATCATCTTGCCGCTGTAAAACAGCGCCGGGTGTATGGTCGTCTTTCCAATAATACTCATTACAATTCCGTGCGTGTAATTTTTTCGCTACTTCATCTGCTTCATATCGAATTT
Organism: Spirochaetes bacterium GWF1_51_8; assembly: GCA_001829415.1. Classification (GTDB taxonomy): domain Bacteria; phylum Spirochaetota; class Brevinematia; order Brevinematales; family GWF1-51-8; genus GWF1-51-8. Next base: position 34,838 of record MIBE01000011.1, on the reverse strand, counting down.
ACTATTTTTCGATTCTTCCAAATCATTTAAGACATTTTCAATCGCGCCATACCAATCGATATAATTTCCAATCTTGGCTTCGATAAAATCTACATCCTGCTCTGAAAGCTGAATATGCATCTCATTTTCTTCGATAACATTCAGTACATCTTCAACGACCAGACGATAAATCACTTTATCTTTTTTCATCTTCAATTAACTCTTGTCGAACTTCAGCGCCTCGGAGAGCTTGAAACGGCCTTCGTACAACGCCTTGCCGATAATCACGCCGCGCAGTCCGTCGTTCTCGTACTGGGTCAGGCGCTTCAGGTCGTCGAGTGAGGACACACCCCCCGATACGATGATCGGGATTTCGGTCACAGTCAGCATCGTTTCGATCGAATCGTAGTTCGGCCCTTCGAGCGTCCCGTCGCGGTTGATGTCGGTGTAGATTACTTCCTGCACGCCGTATTCCTCGAGCTCCTTCACCAGATCGACCGCGCGCTTATCGGTCACTTCCTTCCAGCCCTTTTTCACCACAAACCCGTCATGGGCGTCGATAGCGATGATAATGCTTTCGGGCTCGGTTTTACAGAGATTCTTTATAAATTTTCGGTTCTCTACCGCGGCCGTACCGATGACGATTTTATGCACTCCGCGGTTTTTCAGGGCGCGGATAATCCGGTTATCGCGGATACCGCCGCCGACTTGAACCACGATATTGACCTCTTCGACAATCCGCTGGATGATATCGAGATTTTTGGTCTTCCCCTCGAACGCGCCGTCAAGGTCGACGATATGAAGGCGCTTCGCGCCCTCGCGCTCCCAGTACTTTGCCTGAAACACCGGCTCGGTGGAATAGACAGTCTCGAACTGGGGATCGCCGCGCACGAGACGTACGCATTTGCGGTCTTTAATATCGACCGCGGGAATAATGAGCATCGGATGCCCTCCGAATTATTTTAATTTTCCGAATTTTCGGATAATTTTTAATCCATTTTCATGACTTTTCTCGGGGTGAAACTGCGCCCCGAATATATTTCCTTTCCGTACCGCCGAGACAAACTCGGTCTGGTACTCGGTCGTTCCGGCGATCACGCTTTCGTCTTCCGGTAATGGAATATACGCATGGTCAAAGTAAAAATACACACCGCCGGAGAATTCGTCAAACAGCGGCCCGCTTCCGTCACGGAACACCGTCTCGTTCCAGCCCATATGCGGCACCGGAAGCGTCACCTCAAACCGGACGACACTGCCCTTGAGAAGCCCGAGACCCGGGAACTCGCCGCCTTCATAGCTCTTCTCGAACATCAACTGGTAGCCCAAGCAGATGCCGAGAAACGGTTTTCCCCGCGCGACATTTTCAAGAATAGGCTCGATCAAACCGTCGCGGCGCAGGTTTTTCATCGCGTCCTCGAACGCCCCCACTCCGGGGAGGACGAGCTTATCCGCCGCCATCACCCTCGCGGGATCGGATGTGATCTCGATGTCGGGACAGCCGGTTTTTACGAACGCGTTATACACGCTCGCGAGATTGCCCATCCCGTAATCTATTATCGCAATCATATTCACCTCAATCTTCGATATGGTCCTTTGTCGAAGGGATCCGCCCCTTCATCCGCTCGTCGACCTCGACCGCCGTCCTGAGCGCGCGCGCGAAACTCTTGAACGCCGACTCGAGGATATGGTGAAGGTTCTTACCCTCGCGCACCTGAAGGTGTACGGTGTAGCCCTCGGTGACAAACCCCGAAAAGAAAACCTCGCCCAGCTCGAAATCGAACTCGCCGACCAGGCCGTGGAAGTCCGTCAGGTTGTTCGTGAAATGCGGCCTGCCGCTGATATCGATCACGGCCTCGCAGAGGGCTTCGTCGAGCGGAACCGAGGCGTCGCCGAAACGGCGGATACCGCCCTTATCGCCAAGCGCTTTTTTTAACGCCTGCCCGAACACAATCCCGCAGTCCTCGACAAGATGGTGAAAATCGACATTGATATCGCCCGAGGCGTTCAATGTCATATCGATCAGGCTATGACGCGAAAGGGTCTCGAGCATGTGATTGAAGAAGCCGATTCCGGTGTTGATATCGAACTTTCCGCTTCCGTCCAGTTCGATTTCGATCTCGACGTTCGTCTCCCGTGTTTTCCTTGAGACTTCAGCCTTTCTCACCCTTTTCCTCCGCGCTTTACTTTTTTACATTTTATCACAAATTCCGAAACGGTCAATACTTATTTCGTTTCTTTCCTTAAAACAAGATAAATGACAAATAATAGTATCCCGTCGATCAGCGTCAGGCCGAAAAACGAGGCCTTGAGGAATGTGATCACCGGGTAGACTGACAGGATATACCAATACCCCACGCCCAGCCCCGCGAGGATCACCCACATGAGCGGACGCATGAAACGGAAATTCTTCGCGACGGAATAGGTCACGATATGCTGAAGAATCGCCACCGGGATCGTCGCGATCAGGTACCACGGCAGGTAGTCCGCCACCGGCTCGTATCCCGGCCCGAAGATCAGGTTGATCACCGGAACCGCCGCGAAGATCGAAAAGAACACCGCTCCCATAAAGAGCAGGATTGTCAGCATCACACCCACCCAGAATGTGTCCTTCTTATCGTGCAGGGTGTACGAGAAGATGACATTAGCGAAAACCAGCACGAGCGAGATCATGTTCTTCCCGAAGAGCGCGCACGCCGAGATGTACCCGGCCTCCGTCCCGCCCACCGTGTTCTGGATCATCATCAGGTCGAGGTTCATGATGAGCCCGAACGGTAAAAGGATGACGAGCGCCTTGATAAACTCGATCACGAGCTTCTTGTCGAGGCGGAACTTGAAAAAGTTCCGGACGACGTTTTTAAAATCCGGCAGGACGATCATCATGATGCCGATCAGTCCCGAGACGATCGACACGCCCAGCGCGCCGGATATCCCGAAGCCGAACGCGATCAGGAGTATCCCGATCCCCGCGCGCAGGAATCCCTCCACCGCTATATTGATCCCGTAGCCTTTGAAATTCATCTTGCCGATATCTATACCCCGGTACGCGTTCAGGATAATCCAGACCGCGAGCACTCCGCCGCCGATGATGCCGTCCCAGAGGTTCGGAAGGCGGTAAAATGTCTGGAGAAACGGGGATGCCGCGCCGAACAGGACAAGTGCCGTGAGGCTGAAAAGGAACAATGTCGAGGAATACTTGGTGTTCGCCTCGGCGGCGGTCATTTTCTCACGCTGAACCTCTTTGGCGAGGGCGAGCTGGATCGAGTTGATCGGCTGGGTGAACGAGATCAACAGGTAGAAGAACGGCGTGAAGATGCCGTAGGCGATAGGCCCGAGAGCGCGCGCGGCGTAAAAACTGAACACGAGGCTGGATACGATCATCAGGATATATCCGCCGACGCTGTAGAAGGTGTTTTTCGCGAATTCTTTCTTCACAGTTCTCATCCAGTTCTGTAAGCGATATCAATGCCGTTTATTATACACTGTTTCAGCTAAAAAATCAAGCGCTTTCCCGCGATCCGGTATTTTTAGCCGCATTCTTCAATATACCATTTTAGACTCGTAAACTTAAAAATAGTTATGAAGATAAGATATTTTCTTCATTATCAAATTACTCTTGACATAAAATCCCCGAATGGATATCATATATAGTTCTATATAAGGAGCGTTTTATGAACCCTTTACAAGATATTAAACCGGTCTCCTATATCAAAACTCATACCGCTGAAATACTGAAACAGATCAACGATAACCATCGTCCCGTATTTATTACCCAGAACGGCGAAGCGCGTGCGGTTTTGATCGATCCCGAGACATACAATAAGAGTCAGGAAGTGGAAGCGATTCTCAAAATCCTTTCCCGAGGTGAAACGGAAATTGCCGAGGGGCGTTTCTCCGACACTGAAAAAGTATTTTCCAAGATTGAAAAAGAATTTGGGTTTGAGGAGTGATATGCCGCAGTTCGAAGTAGTTTGGACTGAATCCGCTCAAAACGATCTGATCCGGATTATCAAATATATCGAATATGACGGAAAAGAGATTGCGAAAAATATCTATAGAAAAATCAAGTCGAAAGTCGTATCATTGAAAGACATGCCTCTCCAAGGCAGAGTTCTACCGGAGCTCGGACAATATGGAATTGATGACTACCGGGAGCTGATCGAAAATCCATGGCGGATCATCTATAAAACCGGCGATCATAATATCTATATCATCGCTGTTATCGACGGGCGCCGGGATATGGAAGACTTGTTACGCGAGAGGACCATCCCCTAACAATCACTTCAATTCCTTCAAAAACTCCTTCGCCTGAAGATCGCCCATCGCGGCGGCCTTTTCGAGGTCCTTGACCGCGGCGGTCTGGTTCTGCGTCTCGAGGTAGATCATCGCCCTATGGAAATAGGCGTCGGTGAACTCCGGGTCGAGCTCGATAGCCTTGTTGAGGTCGGCGAGCGCCTGCTCGTACTCGCGAAGCACGCCGAAAACGACCCCTCGGCTCCGGTACGCCTCGGAGTACGACGGGTTGAGCCCGATCGCGCGCCCGAAGTCGTTCAGCGCCGCGACATAGTCCTTCGTATTGACAAAGAGCATCCCGCGCGAGTAATAGTATTCCGGGTCGCCGGGATTGAGCGCGATCGCGATGTTCATATTAGAGAGAGCGCCCTTCGTGTTGCTCTGGACATAGTAGTAGTTCCCGATCTGGTAATACGCCTGATCGAACTTGGGATCGATTGAGACCGCTTTGGAGTACGCCTCGACCGCCATTTCGGGATACCCCGACGCAAGATAGATATTGCCGATCCCGAGATACGCCTCGGCGAAATTGGTATCGATAGCGGCGGCGTAAAGGAAATCGTCGAGCGCGAGGTCGAATTTGCCCTGCTTGTAGTACTCGCTCCCGCGTTGGAAATAGGAATCGGGATTATACGGGTCGGTCGTCACGAGCGCGGTAAGTTCTTTCAGCCGCTCCTTGGGGTCGGCGGACGTTTTCTGCGGGTTCGCGCATCCGTACAGGATAACTATCGCGGCGAGCACAGCCGCCTTCAGGGTGAGATGATGCATTATTTACCTTCTTTTTTCATTTGTTCGAGCAACTTCGCGGCCTCGGGGTTGCCGAGCGCCTTCGCGTCCATGAAACTTGCCTGCGCCTCGTTCGGCAGACCGAGCCCGAGATAGGCCTTGCCCTTGCCGATATAAGCCTCGTCGTACTCCGGGTCCATACCGAGCACCTTGTCGAAATCGTCAAGCGCTTTGCCGTACTCCTTTGCGAGAAGGTAGGCCTCGCCCCGTTTCATATAACCCAGAGTCTGCTTAGGCGAAATGGAGATAAAAACGGAATAGTCCGCGGTGGCGAGTTTATACTTGCCGGTCAGGATATAGAGTTGGGCGCGGTCGAGGTAATAGGCGGGCTGGGTTTTATCGAGCGCGATAGCCTGGTTGTAGTTTTTTAACGATTCGGAGTAATCCTTCACTATCATCGCGGTGAGGCCGAGGAAATAGTACGCTTTATGGAACGCTCCGTCCGCCTCGATCGCGCTCTGAAAAAGTTTCTTCGCCTGGGCATAGTCCGCGAGGGCGAGATAGACCTCGCCCGCCGAGCAAAACACCGCCGGATCGGACGGCGTCTGCTTCATCGCGCTCTCGAAATCCGCGAGCGACTTATCGAGTTCGCCGCTCATAAAATATTCATCCCCGCGTTCGACAAGAAGCGCCGTGTTCGAAGGTTCGGCGGCGATCTTTTCCGTGAGTACCGCGATATTCGACTGTATCGACACCTTCAGACCGCCCGGCTCGGGCAGGCCGCTTCCCTTCTGCGGTTCGTCCGGCTTGACCGTCGCGCCGCAGGATACGGCTAAAAGCAGAATAAACGCGATGGGAGATTTTTTCATTATTGCCTCATTGGATCATTTTAAACTTTTTCTTGATGACATCCTTCGGGAACGCGTTGAAATGCCACCACTCGTTCGGGATGACAAGGAATCCCGCTTTCGTCATCACTTCCCTCAGCAGAAGCCGGTTCGAGAGCTGGGTATGCGACAGCAGGTTCTGCTTCAGGAACTTCTCCTCATACTTGGGCTGAGACAGGTCGGTGAAACCGTCGAACGGCGTCCCCATATCGAGCGGCAAACCGTCCGGCCCGACTATCGAGAGATCGACTGCCGCGCCGTAGTTGTGGAGAGAGCCCTTCCCGGGATCGGCGACATAGATAGCGAGCGGCGTGTCCTTCACAATCTCCCACATCGTCCATTGCACGCTGTTCGGACGGGCGGCGTCGTACACGATCAGGCTATAGAGGGGATGCGACTCTTTTAAGATCGCCTGCGCGTTCGTCAGCATCGCGGCGGCCTCCGGTACCATGAACGCCTTTTCGAGTTCGCCGTAAGCGTCATGGTGCATGAAGTTATTCGTCCCGGAATACGCCAGTTTCACTACTATCGACGGATCGAGAGCGCGGATATCCACAAGCCCCTGCGAGAGCAACGCGGCTTCTATCGTTACGATCTTCTGCGTCTCGACCGTGACAATCACAAGATTGGTCTCGACTGAAGGAATGTTAGTTTCTTCCGGGACTGTCTCCCCGGCGTTTTTACATCCGGCCAGCAGAATAAAAAGAAGCGCAGACGGTAAAAAGTTTTTCATATCGCTTTCCTCGAAACAGGATGGAATATTTTAAAGTATTGGATTGAAAATGACAACGAATGGATAGCCGGCTCAGGAATATATAAAGTCGAGCGGGCCCTTGACAGCGCTGCGGACGATGTCCCACGCAATCGGCTTAACGATCTGGATTTCGCTTTTCGAGAGGTCGACCTCTTCGTTCGCGATCCGGTTGAAACTGTTATCGAAGAAAACAGTGATATTCGGCTTGTCGAGCTTATCGGAATTGACCTTCCTGACCAGGCCGATCTTTTGATTCGAAAGAAGCACCCAGCTTCCGACAGGATAAAGGGACGCGGCCTTGAGGAAGGCATAGACCACGTCACCGTCGAACTTCTGCCGCTCGTTGGACAGAATGCGCACTATCGCCTCGCGCGGCGTCATCATCGTATCGGTGAACGGGTTTTTCGTAATAAGCTCGGTGTAGTACTCCGCGAACATCAGGATAGGCGTGTACTTCGTGAAGAACCTCGGGAATAACCCGCTCGGGAAACCGGTGCCGTCGTAACGCTCGTGATGCTGGAATACCGCGCGCTGAACCTCAAAATCGATGTTCAGCCCCTTCGCGATATGATACCCGTTACTGGGATGCAGGTCGATAATCGACTGCTGCTGGATATTCAGAACAGTGTCGCTGCGGATAGACGGTATCTGCTTCTTGAAGTCGATATCGTGCAGGAGCGCCGCGATTCCAAGATTGACCAATTCGTCGAGAGTAAACGACTTCTTACTGATCGACAAAAGCGTGCTAAGGTCGTCGGAGTTGAGCGAATGGGTCTTTTCGTTGATGATCCTCGTCAGTTCTATCGCCGTGATAATGGAAATCATCATTACCTGAAGGGAATGCGAGGAAATGAAGCTGTATTGGGAATCGTTCTGCGCAATGAATGTCAAGAGGCCGCGCGCAAGCTCGTAGCCCATATCGGACATAAAATCGACGACGATGTTTTCGACGAATGACGAAAAAACGCTCTTTTTGTTAAGTACCGCGTCCAGGAAAAACTCGGCGTTTCTCTCATGAAACCCGCTCTTTTTTACCAGTTCCGACGATTCGAGCGGATTGATCTCACGAATCCCTTCGAAATCGGCGTTGGTCTGGGCGTAATGGTCGATGACGGCCATGGTGTCTTTTTTCAGGTGCGACTGGATCGATTTGATGGACGGGGCGAACTTCTCGAGATTCTTATTGCGGTGGGTGTCGACACGGTCGTGGTATCCCTCGCCGCGGATCACCGACTTTTTCATCTCGACCACTTCTTTCAGTTTACCGTCGAGGTTTTTATCGAAAAGCGCATTCCGCATCTCGGCGTCGTTCATATTAACCGCCTGCATCGCCGACGGTTTCCGGATAACCGAATTGTCGACTGCGGTCTGAGCAGTCATTCTCTGCTGAAACGAATCCGTTTTATTGAGTTGATTCTTGAGAGCCTGGGACAGGACTACCGAAAGGGAGCCTACTGAATTTGAATCCTTGATCTTATTGATATCCGCGGCGGTCAGAACACGGCCCTGACGTAACCCCAGAGTTTCAACAAGATCCTGGTTTAGAACCATACCTTCGCGCAGCTCGTTCAATGGAACCGAGTGAGTGGAATAACCCTCCGCAACTTGCATCACAAATCCTTATCACCCCTATTAGTATATTATATCCCTAAACAAAAAATCCCGCAAATAAATTATAATTTGTTGATTCAACTATTTGGTTATCAGCGGCAGGTAACGTTCCGCCGCGGAAAGGATCGAGGTAAAATAGAAATAGAACGCGATCACCGCTATGCCGAAATTTACCGGCCTGAACGGCGGAGCGATAGCGGCAAGTATCCGTATCGGGATAAGCCCGCTCATCAGCAGAAACACGAACAGGTTCCACGGCGCGACCGTACTTCCCTCGTGGGCGATAAGCGCCACACGCACAATCATCAACTCCTGCCATACCATCATTGAAAGCGCGGCGGCTACCGGGAGCAGAATCGACCCGAGTATACGGGCGGCTTTTCTTGTGCGGATAGGGACGTCTTTCAGACGCTCCGCGCGCCCCTTCATAATCCAGTACAGGACGATTGCGCCTACCGGGAGTAACGCGTATAATCCGGCATTCAGCCAGCCGTATGTGAACCCGATATAGATCACGGACGCGGCGCCCATGAGGCCTGTCAGCGACAAAGGAAGCGCGAGAAAAATCCGTATCTTTCCGAACAGGTCGCGGGTAAACCCGAAGCACACTCCGATAATGATGACCGCACCGGAAACGGGGACAAGAGTAAAACCAATCCCTTGCGGGAAATCCGGGATACTCTCAAGGATGAAGCTCAGCATAGCGGGCATAATAAAAATCACTCCGCCCACTGTAAAAAACACGAGCAGCAGGGTGAATAAGTCGAAACCCCGCGATTTTTCCGTGATCACCCGGTCGTGACGGCGGAATACCTGTCCGAAGAACATCATGATGAAGAATTCGGATATCGCCATCGCCGCGAACGCGAAAAGCGGCCCGGTATCGAGAAGGATAAATCCCGTGACCGGGGCGGCGGCGCGGTAAATGATTGCCGCCGTGAGGCCGATCGCAAGGTCGAAGAACAGTTCGTAAGGGTTGATCCACCGCAGTATCGTTTCGATCAGCGGCGGACGCGCGTTTTTGTTTTCCATAGATACATTATACCAGTCTTATGGGTTTTTGAAAAGCAGGACAAAATTTATTTTTCATTAATTCGAGTAGATAAAGGTCAGAGGTGTGCCCGCGATTTTCCGGATCGACGAGAGATCGATCGGTTTGACGATCTGGACATTCGACTTCGCGAGGTCTTCCATGAACGGCGTCACCTTCTGGAGGTTCTTATCGAAAAACACCTTCACAATCGGGCGTTCCAGCAGTTCCTTGTTGATATCGTATACAATCCCGATATTGCCGTCGGACATCAGCAGCCACGTCCCGATAGGGAACATGGACGCCGCGCGGATGAACGCATAGATGATATCGCCGTCGAACTGGTGACGCTCCTTGCTTAGGATATCCACAAGCGCGGTTCTGGGCGAGGAGAACTTGTTGACAAACGGGTTCGGGGTGGTCGATTCGATGTAATGCTCGGCGAACATAATCACCGGGGTGTACTTGGAGAAAAACCTCGGTAATGTCCCGTTGGGGTAGCCCGATCCGTCCATCCGTTCGTGATGCTGAAAGACCGCGCGTTCGACATCGAAGCTCAGCCCGAGTTTCTTCACGAGGTGAAACCCGTTCGTCGGGTGCGTGTCGATAATCGACTCCCATTCGTATCCGCCGTTATAGCTGTATGTGAGGTCCGGGACGCGGATTTTGATATCGATATCGTGCAGGACAGCCGCGATTCCGAGGTTGATGAAATCGTCAAGCTGGTAGGTCTTCCGGCTGATCGCGAGAAACGTGTTGAGGTCGGTGTGCGCGGACTTGGCCGCCTTTTCGGTAATCATCTTCGAGAGCTCGATCGCGGTAATCAGCGAGACTATCATGACCTGAAGGGTGTGAGCGATAATATAGTTGGAGTAACGGTCGATCTTGGAGATCGCTGAAAACAACGCGCGCGCGAGGCCGAATCCGACATCGTTGATAAAATCGACGACGATTTCCTCGATGAACGCCGGCAGGATCTGCTGTTCGAGCTGTACCGCGTCGATAAAGAATTTGATGTTGCGCTCGTAACGGTCGAGCTTATTGACAAGTTCCTGCAGTTCCAATCCTTCCAGTTCGCTCAGGCCGTCGATATCGGCCGCGCTCCTCGCGAAACTGTCGATCACTTGCAATGTCTCTTCTTTCTGGTGAGTGTGGATCGTTTTCAGGGTCGAATGGAAATGCTTGAGGCTTTCTTCCTTGTGGGCTTCCATACGTTCAGGATGATTTTCACCGCGGATATACTCTTTCTTCAGCCCGACCAGTTGCTCCACGCGCTGGGCGAGGTCCTTGTCGGTGACGGCATTCCGTTTATCGAGGTCGGGGATATCGAGCTTTTTAATCTCTTCCTTGATCTCGGAGCGGGGACGGATCGGGGATATCGGGATGTTTTCCGGTTTCTCGATGAGGAGGATTTTTACATGCGTGAGTTTATCGGATCGTTTGATCCTGGCGATATCGTCGACCGAGAGGACATAGCCCGGGCGCAAGCCCGGGAAACCCGGCACATCCTCCGCGAGGACATGGCCCGGTTTCAATCCCTCTTTCTCTATCTCCTGCACATTCTGCTGAGACATACCAAAACCGTTACCGCTCGGTTCCATGAATGGAAACCTCTTCCGCCTATTCTTCTAAATTGAACTATTCCCTGTCTTCCAACTGGAGTTCTTTCTTCAGCTTCGTGATCACACTGGGAGTGAGGTCAAATTCTTTATCGACATAAAGAATGTCCTTACTTGATTTTTTGAATACGAAACTATATCCGTTTTCCTTGCTGACCCGTTCGATAATATTCGCGATCTTCGCGTAGATCGGCCCAGTCAGTTCGTCCTTCAGCGCGTCCAGTTTCTTGTTCGCATCCTCGATATACTCGTAGAGCGTTTCCTTCTTGTACTGGATTTCAGCCTCGCGGCGTTCCTTCTCCTCGTCGGTCATCGAGTTGAAATTCTTCTGGTAGTTCTGCTCGAGGATCGCGATCTCTTCTTTCAGCTTATTGATCTCAGCCTGGTATTTATCCTTCTCGATCTTTATTTTCAGCTTGATATCCTCGATGCCCGGGTAAAACTTCACGACCTCTTCGACATCGACAAACCCGATGAGAACAAGCCGCTTGTTTTCATCAAAACCGTATGCCGCTCCTGCGATCATGACCGCCAGAAGACCCAATATTATTTTTTTCATACTTTCCTCCTGCTCTACGGATTCGCGCCGGCTTCCGCCAGCTTCTTCTTCTTTTTGATCTGGCGGAATATCTCCGCCTTTTCGTCCTTTAAATCCACTTTCAATTTATAGAGAATATGCCCGGTCACATCGTATTCGGTATTGAAGTATGCCACGAACTCGGAACCCTTCACGAACACGAAACTGTAACCCTGCTCGATACTGACCAGCTTGATATACTTATTGATCTTCATCTTCACGGGCGTGATGAGACGATCCTTGAGAGACTCGAGATAGCTCGTCCCCCATGACACGGTCTCGGCGAGTTCCTTCCGTGCGATATCGATCTTAGTTTCCAGTTTCGCGAGCTCATCGCTGTTACCCGACACGGCCTTTTTCTGGTACTCCGCTTCGAGAGCGGCCAGCGCCTGATTCTTCTGCGCGACCATCCCCTCGATCCTGACTGTTTCCTCATACAGTTTCAGCTTGATCTCATCCATTCCCGGAAACTCGTTCTTGATCTTCTCGAGATCGATATACCCGACTTTCACAAGCCGTTTCATCTCCCCGAAACTGTATCCCACCGATGCGGAAAACAGAGAAGCGAAAATTATCCCGAACGACACCCATCTTTTCATTTGCCGCTCCCCTAGAATAATCCCTGTATCGAGAACACGACTTGCCAGTTATTCAGGAAGTACTGGTCCTTCTCCAAAATCCACTGGTTCAGTTCGTCGTCGAAGTAACCTTTTCTCGCGAGGTAGAGCCTGATCGGCAGACCGGGGATATTCAATTTCACCCCGAAACCGAAGCTGAACATATAGTTGTAAGGCTGGAACGTGAAATCCTTGTATCCCGCCCAGAGGCTTCCGATATCGAAGAAGAACGCTCCCCAGAGCTCCTGACCGTATATCTCGAAACGGAGCTCGGTGCTGTAGAACGCCTTCGACTCGCCCCGGTACGGATAGTTCATCCATCCGCGCAACTCGTATACCCCGTCGAAATACAGCATGTCCGCAGTGTCGTAAACGAACTTATTGCCGCCCTCGGCTTGATAGAACTGGGGCATGATAAACTCCCCGGAACCGTGCAGGGCGAAAACGAATTTCCAGAACGGGTTCCAGTAGAAGCTCGTTCCGTATTTGATCCGGATATAGTTGATATTGCCGCCGATCAATCCGCCGTTATTGTACATGTAAAGATACCCGAGGATACCCCGTAACGGATTGAGCGGATGGTCGGTCGAGTTCCAGTTGAACCCGAGGCCGAGCGTGTTCTTGGTCGTATACCCCTGTGTGATCGAGTTCGACAGCGACGAGTTGTTCTGCCATGTCGAACTGAGAATAAGCGGATTCTTGAAATTCGCGTCCATATCGCGGTACCATGTCATCCCGAACGAGATAAAGCCGTCCCAAAATATCCCGAGACGTTTCTTGATCTCCAGCCCGAACGAAAAACTCTGCTTGTAGTAGCTGTTCGTCGATGTATATGAGGGCAATGACGCCGTGTTGTTGCTGATATAGTTGATATTCGTCCCGTCGATAACCCCGTCGAAATTCTCATCGCAGGGAATGTTGTCGTAGAGGTAACGGGCGAAGCTGAAACTGACCGAGAAGTAGGTCGGGGTCTCGAAGAGCCACGGTTCGGTGAACGATACCTCGAGGAGCTGGCGCTTCTGGCCGTATTCACCCTTGAAGCCGATCACACGCCCCGTCCCGAGGAAGTTCTTTTCGGTGATCTGCGCCGTGCCGTTGAAACCCGACGCGGTGCCGTAGCCGATACCGAACGTGATCAAGCCCGTGCGCTGTTCCTCGACTTGGATATCGATATTCACAAGCCCTTCCGCGCTCCCGGGCTGGGGTACGAAGTTGACGTTACCGAAGTACTGGAGCTGGACGAGTTTCTCGTAGCTCAAGCGCACCTTCGTCTGTACCCAGAGTTCGCCCTCGGTAAAAATGAGTTCGCGGAGAAGAACGTTGTCCTTCGTCTTCGTGTTGCCGCTTAACGTCACCGATTCGATATGCGCGCGTTCGCCCTCATGGATGTAAAACACGGTATCGACCATGAAGTTGGACGGGTTCTTCACCATCTGGTAGGAAACGTTGGCATAGAGGTAGCCGTTATCGCTGTATTTGTTGTAGATTTGGTAACGCCCGAAGTCCATCTTGAGCTTATCGTAGACATCGTTGGGCTTGAGTTCGATATATTTCTCGAGGTCGTCGGATGAGAAAAGGACGTTGTTCGTGATACTTAAATTGCCGACATAGTATTTCGGGCCTTCGCTCACCGCGACATACACCACGATAGCCTTGTGCTTGTCGTCGCCGAGCTCTTCGATCTTCCATTCGAGGCGCAAAACCTTTATATCGAGGAATCCCTTCTGCTGGTAGAGCATCGTGATACGCTCTTTGTCGCCGTAGAAATCTTCCATATTGAGGATACCGCTTTGAAGGATGAAGACCTGTTCCTTCGTCTTCATTATCCCCTTGACCTCGCCGGAATTGACATCGACCGCGCCTTGTACGTCGATCTTCTCGACGACGATCTTCTTGCCTTCGGTGATATTGAATACGAGGTCGTACTTGTTCTGCTTGATATCCACGGGGACAAGGCTTGCCGATACGCTCGCCTCGATAAATCCCTCGTTGAGGTATTTATCTTTGATCCTCTCGATAGACTTGATCTTGTCGTCGGTGTTGTAATGCATTCCTTCCATGAGCGGGATGATGTCGAGCAGGTCGCCCTTATGGATCGACGGGTTCCCCTCGAAGACGATCTTGTTCAGTAACGGGTTTTCGTACATCACGAACGTCAGGATGACACCCTCGGGCGATTCCTTGAGGTAGCCCTTGACATCGCCGTTAAACGGGCTTGTGGCGGGGTTGCCGAGTGTTTTTATGGCGTCGTTAAACAATTTTTCCTTGAATACGTCCCCTACCTTGAACGGCAGATACTGTAAAACCTGATTTGAGGAAATAGTCACGATCGTTCCCTCGAAACGGATTTCCTTGATGACCGGGTTTTTCAACTCGGGAACCTTCGGGAAAACAGCGGCCGGTATTAAGGCCATTATAAATAAAAACAGGACTTTCTTCATGTTGCGGATACTCCTTACAGTCGCATCAGAAAATATTCCGGCGGACAGATTTGTCTCCCTTCATTGGAGACGCTCAAAGTCAGACCGGTTAGATGAATGAATAAACATCCAATAAATGCAGAGTAATATTTTATTGGATATTTTGTTATCGGTCAAATAACTGAACGGTCATAACGGGATTTATTGCAGTTAGAACTTCTGGTGGACGTTGAATTCGAATTTGAACTCGTATTCCGTCTGCTTGACGCTCTCGAGAATAGGCTGGAAGCGCCCGCCGAAATTGAAATTGTAGAAGTCGAACAGGAGCCCCACCGAATGGAGGGTTTTCAGGCCGAAGTCGGAATACGGATCGCGTTGGAGGGTCAACTCGTACTCGAGGAACAGGTTGGAGAAGAGGTACTTTCCCATACTGAACGACGTTCCGCCGATCAGGCTTAACGGATCGATGTTCGTCGAGCCGTAGAACATCCCCTTGGAGATCGTCTCGACCACCCCGCTTCTTATCATAAAGAAATCGAGCCCGAGGGTCTTCCTCATCGCCATGGAGATGGGATTGAAAATGAGGATGTCGTCCGCCATCCCAATTCCGCTGACGATGATCTTCTTCCCCACCTCGCTCCATACTTCGTTCGTGGTGGAGATCAGAGTGTTGTCGAAACCGAGGAGCGCGTAAAGGTCGCTTTTCGGGCGGTCGGGCATCGAGTAGAAGTCTTTCAGCTTGATATCCGAGATATCGCCCTCGAACGTCAGGAAAACGTCGATATTCTCGCCGGAACTGTCCTTATACTTCGAGAGCGTGTTGAGCGAGATGAACGGCAAGGGGTAGCCCGGTTTGCCGGAGAACACCGCTTCCCCTGTCTGAATCATGAAGTCCCGCCCGATAAAACTGAATGTTCCGCGCGTTACCGTCACTTCGCCCTTGAGCGTGAAACTGTTGTCCCAGAGCGAGCCGAGGATCGTCAACTTATCGCCCGAGACCAACGTTGTATCGATCAGCTGGTTCGCGAAACGGACGCCGTTCCCGATAGAGATGGGCATATTCCATTTCAGCCGCGCGAAGAGGTCATAGGGGTCGGGCGGCCCGGAACTCTGCCCGCCCCCGCCGGTCAATCCGACCGACAGGAACAAATTCTGAGCGACCACGTCGCCCGTTAGATTCAATACCGGCGGACTGCCGTAGATCCGGATCGTTTTCAGACGCAGGTTGCCCTGTATCTTCATTAACGGCGTATCAACATCCAGAATCAGGTCGGCGGGTTTCTCGTAGAACGACGATATCTGGAGATCGAGATACGGGACGGGGATATGGCTCGTATCGATATAGCCGTTGAGTACAAGGTCGCCGGATGATGTCGGCAGGACGCTCTGCGCGAACACAAGCTTGCTTTCCTTGACCGCGAGCGTGAAATTCTGGTTCATGACCTGGGTCTTGGTATATTCGAGCGCCAAGGAGAGATTATATATCCTGAGGTCTCCGTCAAATAAAGGCTCGGAGCCTGATCCGCTCGCCTTGAGTGTCAGCTTCGCCTGCCCGTCGATCTTCCTGATAAACTTGAGAAACGAGAGTAGTTTCAGGTCGGCGTTCAGGACAATCGAGCTCGATTCCACTTTTTTGTTCTTCACTTCGTAGTACACGTTCCCCCAGACCTTGTCGGTCAGGATATCCAGTTCTATCTTCGAATGGTTTTTCTGATCGCTGATCGTACCGTTGACGCCGTTCTTATTCGCGAGGCGGTAAAACTTATACTGGCCGCCGTTGATGATCACTCCGCCTTCTATCTCGCCGATAGGTATCTCGTTGATTTTAATCGTATTGAGCTTGTAGGATACGGTCTGGGAATCGGGTTCCTGCTTGTAAGTGATATTGAAATTACCGTCGATAGACCCCATCAGCGAGGCTTTTCCGTACGCGCTGATATACATATAGTTCTTTTTCATCGTGACCTTGCCGTCCGCCGCGACCCAGAAATCCCTGTCGAAGTACTTCAGGTTCTGTAACGTATAGATATTGCCGGCCTTATAGAAATCGTCCACTGTTAGGATCATCTTCTTCGGCGCGTTGGGTGAATTGACAATCTGGTAAACAAGAGCGCTGCCGTGGATATCGGGATCGGTCAATTTACCCTTGAGCGTGATCGCTGACGTCGCGAAATACTTCTGTCCCTTTTTGATCAGGTCCTGTATCTCGAAATCGTGAAATGACAGCGCCGCGACCACATCGTCGAACGACGCGTCGAACGAGAAGTATCCCCGCACGAAATCGATTTTTCCCTTCAGGCGTTTCCCGTTCTCGGACATCCACCCGGTCGTCGAGAGCAGACTGTCGCTGTTGAACGATATCGCGCAATGGTCGACATAGATATCGCCGCCTCCCTTCTTCTTCTCCGAACGGAGATAAAGTTTGAATTTATAGCCGCTGTCAATCGGGTAATCGAGGTTCAGATTGACACCGTAGAGCGACCCGGCATAGAGTTTGAGATCGGCACTGCCGGAGAGGTAACCCGGGAAATCGAAACGTTTCATCGGGTAGGAACGCAGGTCGATGCCGACATTCAGCCATGGGCCGCTGCCGTATATCCCGACTTGTATCAGTCCGCCGAGGTCGAATCGCCCGTTAGCGACACCCTTATCGTTATCGATATTCACTTCGCCCTTGACCGCCATATAATGACGGTAGAGCCAGTTCACATTGCCGTCGAAAACGATGTCCGTGTGCAGTTTATCCGGGGAAAGAATATCCATTCCGCCCGTAATAAATATCTGGTTCACGAGGAAATCGAGCTTGTGGAAATAAAGGTAGGTATTGCTCAGGCTGACCTTTGTCTCGAAGAACTTCCTGCCGTAGTAAAAACCTTCCAGATCGCCGTCTATCTTGAAAACACCGTTATCCGTGTAAAGCCTTGCCAAGCCGGTATATTTTCCCTTGCCGAGATTGAAAAAGTCCATGTGGATATTTTTCACCACAAACTCGCCGTCCGCGTTTTTCAGGCGGATGAAAATCTGGAGTTCTGTGTTCGTGATCGAACCGTCGACAAACGCCTGATACGGCCCTTTCATGCTATGGAGATCGACTATCCCGTTAGTCTGGATGACGATCGTTACCCCGGCGTCGCCCACAAGCCCGCTATTAAGCTGTAAGCCCTTGACACTGGCGATGACCGTGTTGGAATGGGACTTGATTGTCGCAATCCCGCCGAATTTCAGCCCGTCTAAAAACGCGATATCGCGCATCTCGACCGTCCCCTCGGGAAGCTGGGCGTCAGGCTTGAAACTGACATCGGCCTTGATCAACCCGTACTTCGGGGTTTCCACGAACCCCTTGACATAGAAACGGTCGCCTTCGCCGTGCATCTCGAGCATTCCGTAGGTCTTCGTGAGGTCGGCGGATTTGATCGATGTATTAAGGACGAGCATATCGTCTCTATAGACAGCCTCGGTCTCCATGATGTACTGGTTAGTCGGGAAAATATATTCGAAAAGCTGGTGCTCCGTGTACTTGGAATAGTTCATCAGAAACGGCGACGCCAGTTTGAAGACAAGGGCGCCCTGCTCGATCCGGATCAGGTTTGAAAGCGAGGGGTCATCCCAGTCGAATATGACCTCGTTCGTCTCGAACGAAAACTTCAGCGACTTCTGGGAGAATAGCCTTGTTCCGCCGAAATCGATCAGTTCGAGGCCGATCTCCCCGGTGCCGGTACGGTTCGACAGGTCGGTGATATCGAGGACGAGTTTAGTGTCGGCGTTCAGGTATTCGATGTTCGTCGATAGAAAGACTTTCATCTTAAGGTCGGCTTCGAGATTGAGTTTGTTCTGGTTGAACTCCATCCTGATATCTTGGAGCTGAAGGTCGGAACTGATCATCCCGAGCAGGCCGAGACTGATATTGAGCGAACGGACATCGACCTTGAATGAGCCGGTGAACGGCGTGTTCTCGCCGGTGTTGGTCTGGCCTTTTTGGAGCATCTCGATCATCGAGGTGATCCGCGGAATGGTCGAGAAGAGTGTGACGCTCCCGACCGATACACCGGTGATCGCGCGGACAACCTGCCCGCTTTGTATCATGCGGAGCACGCTATAACGGATATTGGCCGAATCGACATAGACATACGAGCCGTCGTCCATCAGTATCGAGAACCCGTTAGCCTGAATCGACAGGAACGGCAGGTTCTGAAATCCCTCTACGGTGACTTTCTGAACCCCAAGAAAAGCCGCTATTTCGGTTTCTATCAAATCCTTGTTATTCTCGAGAACTAAATGGATAGCGCCCATCAGGCCGAAATAGATAGTTGCAAGTAAAACTAAGGATGCGATCGTGTATTTCAATGCCTTCATATTCAAAAGAAACGCCCTACTTCCCCATCTCCTGCAGTTGTTTCTTCAGTTTATCGAATAAGTTCTTTCGCGCGATCTGTATCGCCTGCTGGGGTGTCGCGGCATACGCCCCGCCGTTCATCTTCGCCGACTTCTCGAGCTTGCTTGTATCGATATCGATGATCGAGAAGTTCAACTGGACTCCCACCGAGACTTCGTTTTCGAAGCCCTGTCCGGGTCCGACAATATCTTTCGTCTTCCCGAGCAGGTTTACTATTTCCACCCCGAAAAGGAGCCGTTTCACATTGGGGTACTTCGACTTCAAATAGTCGATGACCGCGGTCTTGATCGCGCTCTCTTCCACACCGGCGCTGAAAATACTGTCCGGTATTTCGACCGAGATGATATTGAAATTATGGTTCGCGAAAATCCCCGCGAGGTGTTCCTGCATCTGCGGGACGATCTGGGGCTTGTTCACGAGCTTCTTATCCTTATTATCGAACACGACGCTGACTCCGACAACCGCCGTCGGCACCGCGAGCATCTTCGCGGACATTTTGAGCGGTACGACGAGCGCCAGCGTGTTCTGGAGCTTGGCGATCTTGTTGTAAAACTCCTCGTCGATCTTCTTCAGGTCGTCGAACTTGCTGAGCGAGAACGAGACCTTGACATCGATTGCGTCATGCTTCGATTCTGCGCGCGCCTCGTAGATCACAAGCCCGCTCGTGTCGCAGGAATAGCCCGCCTTCGCGAGCATCTCGGCTTTGCCGTTCGGCTCGTAGGCCGCTGTCAGGAGACCCGCCGCCGGTTTCCCGGTCTTCGACGATCCGGCGATCACTTCGATCGCGTCGCTCCCGCCTTCTTT
>MIBE01000011.1:0-15109 GCA_001829415.1 Spirochaetes bacterium GWF1_51_8 | reverse complement strand
TTCAGGCTGAAAGTGAACCCGGAAAGGATATCGTATACCGCCGTTTTAGCGTTGTCGTAGACATCCTTGTTCTCCGCCGCAAACACGCTGATATAGAGCGCGCTGATCGCGTTATCGAGGGCGGCGACGATATTGCCCGCCTTGAGATTCGCCCCGGAATCGCTCAGGTACTTGAGCGCGGTTTCGCGCTGTTCTTTTATCTGCTTTTCCAGTCTCGCCTTCTCGGCCTCGATCCAGCTCTTGGGAAGCTTCAGCAGGACTGAAACGTTATAGCTGTCGTCGGAATACTGCTCATAGTAGACTTCGTTGACATCGACACTGACCTTCGCGCTCCCCTTACCGGAGATGCTGTCAAGGATTTCAGTACGGTAAGAACTCGCATCCATCGAACCTGCGACGATCTCCTTCGAGACCTTAAATTCGTGAGTGGCCTGGAAGCCGATGTATTGAAGCACCTGCTTCACCGCGTCATTGACCGCTTCGTCCTTCGCGCCCTTGAAACCGGCGATATTCTCGGCGCGCCCGACAAAATACAGGTCGCCGCCGCTGGGATTTTTACCCATCATCACCCATGCCGGTTCCGACGCCGCCGACGTCTTCACAAGCGTCTTATTTTGGGGTTTGACTACCCCGCCGCCCCCGCACGATACAGCCATCGCGATAAATAAAGACAATGACAGAAAACCCTTGATATAACGCATTGTACCCTCCATTTTCTATAATATAGACCTCTATTCTCCTATTTCCAAGCTATTTCTTTTCCCAAAGGACTTTTTTATCCAGTAGTTTTTTATTCTCCGGGTTGATCTTCAATCCGTTCATATAGTACGAGACCGCAGTTTCCTTTTTCCCCATTTCCTCGTAAATCACGCCGAGGTGATAATGGATATCCTCGATCCCGATCACCACGGGAAGCTCGGAGAGCCGAAGCTCGAGCTGGTGGAACACCTCGAACGCCTTCTCGATCTTGCCCATCCGGTAGTATATCCAGCCGAGGGTATCGAGATAAGCGATACTGTCGGGGCTTGTAATAAGCGCGAGATTGACCAGCTTGAGCGCCTCGTCGAGGTTTTCGCCCTTAAGAGCGTAAGCATACGCGAGGAGATTGTTGATCTCCGACGAACTCGGGTCTTTCTTGCGCCCGATCTTCAGGTAATCGAGAGCCTCGTCATACCTGTCCAACGCGACAAGCGCGGCCCCTATATAGTAATAGATACGATGATCGGCCTTTTGGATATCGTATGCGCCGAAAAAATCTTTCAGCGCCTCGTCGAACTTGCCGAATTCGAGATTGAGCATTCCGGAATAGAAAAAAACCTGATACTTCTCGCTATCCTCGACCGCGTTCTTCTTCGCCTTCGCGATCTCCTGGAACGCCAGAACTGTGTCCTTCTTCTGGTAGTAGCAGAACGACAGCCTCATCTCGGCTATCGTCTTGTATTCCAACTCGCCGGGCGAGGACAGGTATTTCTGGTAGTACTGGATCGCGTTGTCGTAAGAGGCATGGTCGTCATACACACTCCCGATCAGCCAGTATATCCCGGGAATGAGGTTCGTGATATGCTCGATCTTTTTATAATAGAAGATAGCGAGATCGTAACGCTGGACTTCCTGGGCTTTTTTGCCCAGCACGAACGCTTCGCGGAACATCTCGTCGGATAGTTTCAACGCTTCATAGCTCTTGTAAACCACATAGTGCGTATAGAAATCCTCGGTCTTGGTTTTGCCGATATATTTCTGAACCAGCTTGATCGAATTGGTGTAATTACCCTTCAGGTATTCGCCGATCGATTCGACGAAAAGCGACTTCTTGGAAAACTTGGCCACCGCATCTTTTACCTGCGGAAGGTCTCCCGCGAAGTAAACCGCCGCCGCGATTTCCGCGATCTCGGTAGTCCATCCCGACTGGGGCAGTTGCCGGAGGTAATCCGCGGAATCCTTAAAATTCAGCCTGATGGCATGGACAAGCGCGAGATACTGGATGAGCGAAGAATCGCCCGAGTATAACTCCTGCGCCTTCTCGAAATAATGGATCGCGTCCTGATACTTCATATTCCTGATCGCGATATTTCCGAGACTGTAGAAAGAATAATACTGCGCGATGAAATCGAAGTTCGCGTCCACTATCGGCGAGGCGACGACTGTTTCCAGATAAGGCTGGGCCTTGTCTAGCTGGCCGCTCGCGTAGAAAAGAGACCCGAGGTAATAATTAGCGCGCTTGTCGTTCTTGTCTTTTTCGAGGACGGCGTTCGCGGCCTTCATAAATTCCTTCTCATCGCCGATCCCCCGCGCAAACTCCATCCAGATATGAAGGAACCCGATCTCGCCGGGATATTTTTTTACCGCATTGGCGATATACCCGAGCCCTTCCTTCGCGAGTGCCTTATCGGGTTTCTTTGCGGCAAGGTTCGTATATATCCCGAGCATATGATAATAGATGTATTTGTCATCGACATCGCTCTCGATCAGGAAACGGAACTTCTCGAGCGCGGCCTTCTTGTTGCCCGATTCCATCAGGTCCAGTGCTTCCATATAGATCTTCTCGGCCGCCCCTTGAGAAAGCTGGGCGTTATCCCAGAATTCCTCCCAGTAATCCGCTCCGGGATTTCCCTTGTCCTTCATCTCGACATCCACCGTCACGGGCTGGGGCTTCCTCTGCTTCTCGCCCATCGCGGAAAGCAGGATCGGGACGCACCCGATCAATAGATATATCGCAAGGATTCTTTTCATGTCATGCTCCGGTTTTCAAAATAGCGTTCAGTACAATTTCATATAAATTGAATACGGGGCCGTAGATATACTTCAGGAGGCCGAGAAAAACAAGCGCGAGAAGTATCCCCGTTAGGATCATTTTATTCTTTTCGAGGAAAACAGCCTTGTCGTTCGGAAGCACGCTGATCAGGAAGTTATACCCGTCGAGCGGGGGAAGAGGCAGGATATTGAACACGACAAGGATAATATTTACACCGCCGATCGTGATAAACGCGTAGATCAAAAACCATGCGGCGGGGAAGAACTTTACGAAGATAAAGATCAATAACAGCATCAAGAGCAGAATGGCGAAGTTAGTGATCACTCCGGCGAGCGACACAAACGCAAGGTCTTTTTTTGTGCGGAGATTCATCGGGCTTACCGGCACGGGTTTCGCCCATCCGAACACGGGGATATTTTGCCCGAGGATCGTGTTGAGCAGGATTATCCCCCCGGGCAGGATCAACGTCCCCACGAGGTCGACGTGCCTGATCGGGTTGAACGAGAGCCGACCCATCCGTTTCGCGGTATCGTCGCCGCCCAAAAGCGCGGCATACCCGTGCGCGATCTCGTGCAGGATAATCGAGTAGATGATGCCCAAGACGCTCAGCGCGATGACCGCGATCTGCTGTATGATAGTGAGTTTCTGTAAAAATTGCCAATCCATACTATTAGTTTAACAGGCAAATCGAAAAAGGTCAAACCCAGCCGAACAAACGTCATTTCGATTTCCGCGCGAGCTTTTCCATCACCGCCACCGCGCGTTTAATCCACAAGGAAAATGCCGAAAGACAGGGGTGGATCGAATATTCGGGCGGGGTCGGACGAAGACAACAGCAGATAGGCATCCCATGCCTCACTCCCACTCTCAGCCGCTAACACCACGACAAACATATCCATTTTCCCGTCACCGTTCATATCCCCGGCCCATTTGCAAAAGAACTCGATAGAGTCAACCACCCCATGCGGTACGATCTCCTGCACGACCTTTTTCGCCTTATCGTAAATCCGCATCGATCCCGCTACCGCTACATTATGGTCTCCCGAACCATAGACTTTCGATTCGTATTCGATATAATACTCGGTTTCCGGAGATTTAACAAGAAGCTCGAACAGCCCATCATTTATATACCCCGAAAGCCCCGAGAAGTAGGTCTTCACCGCGCCTGTCGGAAAGTTCATCCCCTTTATTAGCAGCAGCGGATTGCCTACATCCAGGGTAACAAAGGTAAACCATCCCTCAAGAGCACCTTCATTCAAATACTCTTTCTTTTTTGTAAACGATAACTTTATTCTTTCCATAGAGAAATTCCCGTTTTCGCCGCCGAACGAGTAAAAAGTCTCTCCTTTCACCAATCCGGGAATATCCAATTCATCGAAGCTCCAAATATTAGCATTCGGCGAATAAATAATATATTGCGCCTCGGGAACGTTTTTTTGTTCGATTTTTTTCTCCGGAATGGTGTAATCGGGTTTCCCGTTCCATTTCTCCCCCATGAGCGCCGCAAAGGGTACCCATCCGGTCACTCCGCTCTTCAGCCGGACATACAGAAAGTCGGACTCGATCTCCGTATTCCAAAAAATGAATTTCTCTCTCATTCCGGCTTCCTTTCCGAGTATAGAAACCGTATCGCCCGATTTCAAAATTTCAACCGGCGCGGAATTGCCCGAAGGTTCCGCGTACAACGTCGCTTCGTCCGGCCAAACAACTGCCTGAGCAATAGCTGTCTCGACCCCGTAGTTGTTCGTGATCGACGTCTCGAACCACGTTCCCCATTTATCGTCGGATTTCGGCGAGGAAACGACGGCTTTGTAGTATTCGACATAAGATTCGACATACCACTCCCGGATATTAAAGAGGAAATCTGGGCTGCCGTCCCTGTCGATATCGCCCGACCACACGATTTTGAAGCTCATGTTCGTCATAAACTGAGAATGATGAAAGCCGGTACTGGCATTCAACTCCTGCGAACTCAAACCGAGCTGCCAATCGGATATCTGGGAAAGCCATTTATTCTTTTGGAATTCTGAAATGGAATATACATAGATTTTATAATTCTGATACTGCAAGTCGGTGCCTTGGTCGATTGACTGATCGCACCTGACGGTTTGGACATATCCCTCCTTCAGCGCAATGCCCCGGACGAAAAACAGTATCTTCTTACCTTCGGCGACAACCGAATCCGAATGCGCAGTTATCGTATCTTTTTCTCCGGGAGCGATTTTAATCTTCGTCTTTTCGAGCAGGCAACCCATTCCGTCATCGATAAGAGCAAACCATACATCGCCGGTTTTCGTATTCGCCGCGTTCTTGCTGTTCGCGCCCGGTGCTAAGAATTCGAGTTCCCCAATAGCCGGATCGTTCAATTCGGTATGGATATTCATTACTTGGGCAGGCGAATACACTTTATTGGAAGTCAATGCTCCGTAGAATACCCATCCCCACGATCCATCCGGCATTTGGACATTTACGAAATAGGATGTAATTTTATTTCCGCGAAGCACATAGGTCGCTTCATTCATACTCATTTCACCGAAGTAAACTACCTTCGTGCCCTCGGCAAGATTGGTGAAGGCCTTCTGATCGGGATCGGGCAGGCTCCGCACGTTTAGTTTATCCACCCACACATACAGTTCTACCCTGATCGCAATTACCGCATTTGTCGAATTCGTCGCGCCACCCGCGGATGAACCCGTGCTATTGCACCCCGCGTTAAGCATAACTGACACAGCGAGCATCATAAAAAGAGAGATAAATTTCAAATTCTCCTCCATACGCAAACATCACGGGTTTCATCCCGATGAAAACCTTATTTAATCATTATATCACCTTTGACTGGAGAAATCAATGATCCGAATAACTACTGTTATAAACGTCATCCCGATTTCCGCGCGAGTTTTTCCATCACCGCCACCGCGCGTATCCCGTCGGACAACGGCGATCCCAGTTCGGACTTGCCGTCAAGGAACTCCGCGCAGTTTTTCACCATCCCGGCGAAATATCCGGACTTCCGGAAGGGCTTTACCTTTTTATCGCGGATGAGCGAATAGAACCCTTCGTAGTACGGGCTCTCGCGGCTCTCCCAGAGCTCGAGGACGCCGTTGCCGATCCGAACACGGGCATTTTCGAACACCAGATCGAGCTCGAAGGTAAAGTGCGCGGTCGTGTAGCCGAAGAAAAGCGCGAGCGATGCGCCGCCGCTATGCCCTACCGCCGTGATCCCGCCCGTATTCCCCGCGCTGTCGGGAAGGTCCTCACGCGCCTTTTTCAGGACGGTCTTCCCGCCGGTCAGGAAGCGCACTATATCCACAAGGTGCGTGCCGTCAACAAGTATCGTCCCGTGCGCGTGCTTCCGGTCGCCCTTCATCCACGCCGGGATATTCGAGTATATCTCGCCCTTCACCGTGCGCAGTCCGCCGAAACGGCCGTCCTCGATCCATCGCCGCACCTCGATATAGTCGCGCGAGAAACGCCGTTCGTGGTTCACCTGCACGGGGACGCCGTACTTTTCGGCGAGCCGTTCGATCTTCCGGCACGCTTCGAGATTGGGCGCGACCGGTTTTTCGAGCACGACAAGCCGCGGGCGGTACGGCAATACTTTCCGCATCACCGCCCAATGCTCGTCCTCGTCGACGGCGACCGCGATCACGTCCCAACGTCCGTCGCCGAGCATTTCGCCGAGACTCGTATACGCCTTCGCGCCCGGGTTCGCGAACGACCATTCCGCGATACGCGCCGGGTCGGCGTCATACCCGCCCGCGAGACGGAAACGCCGGTTCCCGCCGAACGCCGCGGTGTGCGACGCGGGCTGTTCGCGCAGACGGTCGTACTGGAGGGTGAAGCCGATCCGCCCGAGTCCGATGATTGCGGCGCGGTAGGGTTTAGTTTTCATAAATTCCTACTTCTTTTGCTTATCTATCTTTAAAAGACTGTTTATAAAATCTTGATCTTTCTTCGAAAAATCTGGACTTTCCGTTTGTGGATTATACCACTCGAACTTTGAGTAGTAATCTGCCCAGAAATCCTTCTTAAACTTATACCCATAAATAGCGTTAATTCCATTTATAATAAACCGAATTGCACCAGAATAATTATAGTTAAAGTACGAATTATCGCCAATATCAAAAATATAATCACCGAAAGAATAAATAAAGCTACAGAATTTACTTTTACTTTCAAATTTAAAATAGTATGACAAATAGTTTAAATAACCATTATCTTCCTTCGATATTGCATTTTTTATACCTTCAAATATTTCTTGAATTTTTGGCAAATTTTTATTAATTACAAATCCCCACACAACCTTAATATTCTGTTCAGGTTGGAAATCTTTATAATCCCAAACAAGGATAAAATTCGACTTAGAATCCTCAATTAGTTTTGGTTGAGGAGAAATTTCAAGAATATAAGACTTTACTTCTCCGCCAAGTCCATTAAACTTATAATAGTTCTGCAAGTCCGGGTAATTGGGATTTATCGGTTTAGGGATTTTTATTTGAATCTTACTTTCTTTAATTGGGTCTTTCCACGTTGTTCCTGATTTTAGAATATAATTAATTTCGTCAGTAATTTCTCCACTGTTATTCTCGCTATGTATAGGTTTTTGGATATACTCATTAGATATTATTATTGATTCAAATGAATTAAAAACTATTTCTGCCAAAAATAAAAAATCACTTCCTTTTAAATCAGGCTTTTCCTTTGTTTTTTCTTCTATTAAATACAATTTTCTTTCTAATTCTTTCCCATTAATAGAGCTTTTAAATTCTAGTTCGTCTTGTACCATTTTATAAGCGACTTTCTCAAACTCTTTTCCACCTTCTGGATATAGTTCCCCCCATTCATGACCGGCATAACTTGTAATTGGAAATCCTAATTTTACCTTCTGTACATTAGTCGTTGTATTACTAAAGCAAAAAACAGTAATAAACTGGTCATCCTCGAATTTTACTTCTTCCCACACCATATCGATGACCATGCTCTTCGAGAAGAACACTCTACCGGTCACGGGATGGTATTCCACATATCCGTCATTCCCCCGGAGCACCGCAACCAGACCCGTCAGGATTAGCGTGACAATTACCCTTTTCATCTTGTTCCTCCTCACCTATAATTCATACCCCAGCGTCACCATAGTACGATGTGAAATCCGCCTCATTCTTCCTAGTCATTTTTAAACATTTCCAATATAGCCTTCTCAATGTTGCCCTTTATCTCATTTCCCGTATCCTGCACAGTTTTCTCATTATTAATTACCGTTTGCAGTTCCTGCCCCTTCTTTACCAAAATGTCGATGACCTTCTTCTCTTCTTCGCTGAAAACAGGCTCGTCCGTTTCCGGTTTATACCATTTGAACTGCGCGAAATATTTCTGCCAGAATGTCTTCTTAAACTTGTATCCCTTTAGCGCCATCTTACAGTTTATCAGGAACCTGTAGATTTCACCGTTTCCGGAAGAGACAAGCCAGCCCCCGTTTTCAAAATCATCTTGTTTGAGGAGAATGTTTTCGATAAGCTGCACAAATCGTTCAAAATTGTAAATATTTTGAAAATCTTTCAGTGCCTGACCGTTATCGATATTGTTCTCATAATCGAATGAAAACATCAGATAAGGATTGTTTTCCGCGATCATACGCTCGACATAATAAAAAATACTGTGAAGTATCGGCTTATACCGCCACTCGACCTTGATATCTTTTGACGGCGTGAAATTCTTGTAATCCCATTCGATGATCGCGGTACCGTTCGTATGCGTTATTTTGAGGGGTTTTGGAGTTACTTCAATACTTGCTTTTGCAAATTCTGTGGGAAAATAATAACCGTCGAGGCCATACATCGGGATATCCAGTACGAATTTTATTATCGAATGACCGATAGGGCTTTTCCATGTGGCGCCCGTTTTCAGGATATACTCGAGTGTAAAATCGCCTAAAATACCGCCTGAAGTTCTAATAACCGGTTTCTGATTGTAGGAGTTGGAGATGATCTTGACTTCTCCCGGGCGGAAAACGACGTCGCTGATATAAATAAAATCTATCGGATATTTTTCCGCGTTTTTAACTAATTCCTTGTTTTCGAGGAGGTCTACCAGTTCGACCTTGACGGGATTTCCGTTGTCGAAAGCCTTAAAATCGATTTCACCCGAAATATACCCGTAGACATCTTTATACTTCCACTCAATCGGTAATTCTCCGCTATCCTCTTCCAACTCCCAGAGGCTTTTGATCGGGAATCCCATTTTCACTTTTTGCTCTTTCTCCGTGGTATTACTGAAGCAGAACACGGCGGTAAATTTCCATTTTTCGTAAGTTACGATTTCCCATATCATATCGACGGACTTGTTTTTGACCATCATCACTTGCCCCGTCACCGGGTAATGATCGACAGAGCCGTTATTTCCGTATCCCGCCGTTACCAAACCCAAACCAGTAAACAAAGCCGCGATCCATTTGTGCATTTTTCCTCCTCGCCTATAATTCATACCCCAGCGTCACCGCGATCTTCGAGCCTTCCTGCACCGCCCATGCCTGCGACTTCTCCTGCTCGAACAATACGCCCGTTAAATTCCTGACCTTCGTCGACGAAAAAAGCGAATAGATCAGCGGCTCGTAAAACTCAATCCTGAGCGTGAATCGTTCCCATTGGTACATCAGCCCGATGATCGAATTGAACCAGACCTCGCGCTTGTAGTTGTCTCGGTAGCTCACCGGATCGAATACGACGTCGGTCGAGGTGTTGTAGTTCGTCCCGTAGGTCTTCGTCTTGAACGTGAACTTCGTATTGATAAATAAAATAAGCGTCAGCCCGAGCCGCTCGGTCTTCGTCCCGTAGAGCGGTATGCTTAATGCCACGTCCGCTCCGAAGTCAAGGAAGTTTTCGTCCGCGTAGGAGAAATCCTCCCACCAGTACTCCGCGCCCTCGTAGATATAAGTGCTCCAGTAGGTCATTTTCGATCCGCCGATCAGGCTGTTCCAACGGTCGTAGAGGTTTTCGAAACGGGTGTGGCTGTATTCGATCAGCGCCGCGAGGTCGATGGAAAAACCCTTGTCGCCGAAGATGTTGACATTCGGATTGGCCTCGATCACGAACGTCGTGTACGATTCGCGCGAATCGGTCTGTACTTCGAGATTCTCCGCGAGCGCGTTGTATGCGTCGTAACGTTCGTACCCGCCGAAAAGAAGGAGATTGATCGAATAAGCCTGCGTCCGCTGGAGAATAAAATTCCCGTAGAGTCGGTAGATGAAATCGTCGGTCTTCTTTGACCAGACATTTTTAATATACTCGCCGTTGAAGTTCTGGTCGAGCACCGTGTTCGTGTTGTCCGACTTCCAAGAGAACTGATCCTGCGCGCCGGTGATATAACGGAACCTTGTACCGAATTTCGCGAACGGGAAAGTCGTTCCGAACTGGATGTCGTACTGGTAGACCGGACCGGTGGAATAACTGCTCTGGAGCCACGCGTCGCCGTTGACATGACGGACACCGAAGATATGACTGCACGGCGAACTCGACCATCCCCACACTAAACGGTCGGTCGTGATCGCGGTACCGTTGACATTCATATTAAACACCGAGGCGAGATTTCCGGTATTCTCATACCCGAACCCCAGTTTCAGGCCGGAAGGATTATTGCCGATCCGGAAGCCGATAATCCCCTGAAGATAAAAATTGTGGATGCTGTGATTGACGCTGTAATCGAACGGGATATACTGGATCGTGTTCGTTTCGACTCTGAGATTCCCCACGGCGCTTCCGTACATCGAGTCGAGGGTATAGCGCGCGGTCAGCATTCCCTTGATATCCTTCGCCCATTTGTGGAAAATGCTGAGCTGCCCTTCGATCACCGACATATAGGCATAGTGCTTGAAGTAGGACGATTGGGTGTCGCCGGGCTCCTTGACAAAACTGATATTCTGCTCGGTCGAGGAGTAAGATTCGTTAGGGCGGTTGAACGGTTCGTCGACATCGCCCCACCACGGCAGGGCTTGATACGAGGCGGTAAACCAAAGCATATTTTTATCCATCTCGAGGACGCTTTGGGGAAAGGCTATGATCGAGAGATAGGGATTCGATCCGACGAAAAATAGACGCGCCCACTTCTGAACCGGAAGAATAAATAATAACATAAGGACGGCTAACGCGGCGCGATAGGGTTTAGTCATGTTACTCTCCTGATCGAAAGAAAAAAAATCGGGGCTAAACGCCCCGATTTTATTATAACTCGTTTTCCGCGAATACCACAAGGTAATCTTTGTCTGTCAGAGTAAATTTCTCTTTCTTGTCCGGGTTGACGATTACGCCGAAATTCTTGCCGGCATCGTCGGCATGCTCCGCCTGACGAAGCCCGAGGCAGATTTCCCGCGTGTTCTCGTCCTCGTCGCTCTTGCGTTTCAACGCCGCGTGGTACATATCCGCGAACCCGACTTCAACAGGCAGATTTGCGAAATAGTAAGAGGCGGGTTTCAGGTAAATCTCGCTTCCTTCCGCGCCGAACATCTCGTTATAGACATGCATGATCTCGGGTTCCTCGCTTAACTGCGACATGAGGAAGGTGAGCATCTTATTGCTGATAATGAAGTCGTCGGCGTTATAGTCGGTGATCAAGTCCTGGTTTTCCGAATTGAGTACCTGAGTGATGATCTTCGTGTTTCGCTCTTTTATGCCGCTTTCCTTATAAAGCTTGCGCAGGAAGAGCAGAAGCACCAACGTGTCCGAGTCGACTCTTTCCGGGGTGAAATCGTCTTCCTTCTGCGCGAGAATAATGATGTTGTTATAGGAGAATGGGCTGACCGCGCGGAGGTTTTCCATCGATAACGGGTTGGTTTCGATCAGGTTGATGCTGATATCGGTCAGTTCTTTCCGGAGCGCGGCGATTTTACCCTTTACTTCGTCCGACGGGCTATCGATGATGATATCCACGACTGAACCCTTCTCAAGGTAATCGGCGAATTGCGAAATCACGACCGAGGCGATCGTATGCCATCCGAGGATCAACTCACGGGCGGCTTTCTTTTCGGTGACGACAGCCTTATACGGATGATCGACAGGTTTGAACTCGGCGTTCTTCTTGAATTTAATCGTCGAATCGTCCTGTGCCAGCATGATCAGCGCATCGCCCTCGCCCATAACGGTATCGATCTTAGGATTGATAACAATTTGACCGTCGGCCTTACGGATACCGTAAGGAGCGCCGTCCTGAAAGTGATTGACAAGTTCGTGGAATTTAAGGCCGGTGAAATTCTCCTCTACGAAATAGGTTTCCGATCCGGAGAACCCGAGAATTTCGTTGTAAACAATTTCCAGTCCGCCCGAAATCGCGGTCTGAACCAGAAGCTTACCCAGAATCTCGTTCGCGGCAATCACATTTATCTTGGGGTCTTCGAGTGTTTTTACAATCTCCATGCTCGACTCGAAGAAGAGTTCCAGTACGATATTGAGATTATTGACACCGCCTTGCGCGCTTGTGAGCGCGAGAAGGGTCTTGATTACTTTAGTATCGGAAATTGATTTTTCTTCGGGAGAAGCGCCCTCGGGGCAGGAGGAAAGAATGATTGCCGAACGTGCCTGAGAAGCGGCAACTTTTACCAACTGGCTGACCGAAGCGGTCTGCCCGTTACGTGTGACGATTCTCGTCGTTTTAAAGTCGGAAATCGCGTTCGCGATCTCGTCATCCATTTCCTCTTTCTCTCTTTCAGCTAAAAGTACGATACTTGCTTTTTTTCTGCTTTCATTCGCGATGATCAATGTGCCAAGGATATCCATAACCCGTTCGTTCCACCCGAGGATCAGGGTGTGCTCGAACTCGATCACTTTACTTTTTCCCTTGCGGAAATTGTACACGATTTCCTCGAACTTCTGACCGATCAAACCGATCAATGCCGAAAAGATCACCATACCGATTAGGATCGCGGCAATACCGGAGATTTTATAAGCAAGCGAAAAATCCGCTTCGTCGCCTACACATCCCGGGTCGGCGATTTCAGAGAAGGAAAGCCAGATATGACGCGAAACGTCAGTGGAGGCGTCGCCGAAAGATTCGGGCGCGAAATTGAAGATCAATAAACGTATTCCGGCGATCAAGCCGAAAGCCAGGAAAAAGACGACGAGTAGACTGAGAAAGACCGCGGAACCGCCCTTCGACATAAAGTTTTCGAAGTTATAGCCCATCTTCTCACTGAACTTAGGTTTCATATTTCCTCCTGCAAATAAAATCGCGATTGAGATTGAACATTATAGCATATGTATGATATCTGTAAATGCTTTTTCCGTTCTATTTGATCTCGAAACTGTCAAAAACCTTTCCTTTGTCGTCGATAGCGTTCAGAACCATTTTATCCCCGGTGACGGTGATCTTCATATAATTAAAGGTTTTCACGGCGAGCCTGCTCCATTCGGGCGTCCCCTCGAGCTCGTAAAGAAACTGTCCGCCGCCTGCCGAGGTGACATAAACGATCCCCTTGTCGGACTTTTTCCCGCCCTTCAGGGGGTAAGATACTTCGTACCCGTGCTCATGCCCGCAGAATACGACGTGCACGCCGTACTTCTCAAAAAGCGGTACAAGAAACTTCTGCGTCCATTCGTCGTCGCCATGCTTTTTTGAACTGTACGGCGGGATATGGAAATAGACTATTTTAAACTTGTACTTCTGCGCAGCCTTGAGCTCTTTCTCAACCCAAATATACTGCGGCGATCCGGTTTCTATATTGTTATTATTGTCGATGCAGATGAAGTAGCAGTTCTCCCATGTGAAGCTGTACCACTTGGGCTTACCGGTGATCCAGTTATAGAACGGCGACTCGTACTCGTGATTACCCATCGCGGGCTGATATAAAAACTTTTTAAGATAGGGATTATTAAGCGAATAATAAGAATTCCAGTCCGCGGCCTTCAAGCCGTCCATCACCAGATCGCCCGTATCCATCACGAACGCGATATTGCTTTCCTTTGCCATCAACGCCGGGATCGGCGCGGTAGCATTACAATGGATATCGCCGACCTTAAGAAATGTGAACGGGATGCCCTTCTTGGGTAAAGTAAATTTGTTCGTGACCTTCTGCCCCGCGATGTAGATCAGAAGCTCTTGTCCCCATTTCGCCGGGAAATCGAAACTGTAATACTGGGTGTTGCTGAATGATGATGAAACGAATTTCTCACCGGCGTACGCGTAATACACCGCGCCGGGTTTCTCGTTTTTCTGCGTCCATGTCAATGTAAGGTTTTTCCCGTCGCCGAGAAATCCGATATTGTACCCCTCGAGCGCGGTCTTACCGGTGGTCTTACCCCAGTTGTCGATCTTCACCGTAAACACATGGCCGTCTTTTTTCACGATCGTACTGACATGAATGAGTTCGTTCTTCTCGTCGCGCGCCTTAGTCGCCCAGCTTCCGAGAGTAAACTCGAAAAACACCGTCTCGCCGAGCCCCGCGAGAAAAGTCGCTTCGTACTCCAGATCGGTAAGCTTTTTCATCTTGAGCGCCGTAGCGTTCCATTCGGTCTCCTTGCCCTTCTTGACCAGCACCGACGCGCTCCCCGCGACATACATAAACATTCCCTCGGGTATCGGCTCTTTTAAAATGGTCTTGACCGTCATCGAAACATTGCTGACAGTGATATTCGTCACATAATCGTAGACCTTACCGTCGCTCGCGGCGGTCACTATCCTGAACGGATAAACACCGTTCTTCACATAGATCAGGTCGGTTTTCAGCATGATGGGTTTCACCGCTGAAATACCGAGGAGCTTATCGCCGAGGTAAAAAGCGGCGTTCGTGACATAAACGTTACAGTTCGTCTTCGATCCGTCGGTAAAAAACTCGTACAATCTCGGTGTGACCGTCACCTTCCCGGATACCATCACCGTCTTATGGAACGGCATGACATATAACTTCAGTCCCGCGGAGTGTAATTCCGATTTGACAGCCTGAGGGACTTCTCCTCCGGAACATGTTATAATGATAAGAGATAAGAAAGTTAACAACATAGCGTTTTTCACGATAGGTCTCCCCTTTTTGGATTGATTGATTATAAAAGGTGAAAGGAGGGAATGCAAAAATTAAAAGAAAAACCCCGCCCGAAGGCGGGGACTTATATTATAAGTTGGTGATTTGAAAGTCGGCTTCTAATACAATTGAGTAATCTCCAGACGGTTGAGTTACATCAATACTATCTGATTCATTAAATATTTTTTCTTCAGCGGTTGAAAGACTTGTGATAATGCCGCTTGAATTAAGAAACGTAGGAAGTACAATAGAGTGCTGTACGAGGGTGTCAGAAATTTTGTGTAAATGGATTTCCGTCATAATTGCACCCTTTCGCCGAAATGCAAAGCGAATTGGTTCATTGCCTTTCCCCAGTCCTG
>MIBE01000010.1:184835-190870 GCA_001829415.1 Spirochaetes bacterium GWF1_51_8 | reverse complement strand
TATACCGCGAACCTTAAAATCTTCTTTTTCTTTTTCCGGGTTATCTAAATCAACAAACTTCAAATCCACATATTCGCGCAAATCTTTCAGTATGACTTTATCATCCTTCATTTCCACACGAATGTATAGTCTCGGAGTCTGCCCTTCCTTGGAACGGGTCTTGCATAAAGGAATGGCTTCGACCAACGCTTTATCGAACAGTGACAAATCGTCGTCGCTTAATTCTGTACCGGCGGCGGTTTTGGCGTTCACGGTGCCGTTAAATGCGATCAGGGAATATTTGACCCGGTAGTCCTTTCCGACACCTTCTCCCGACGAAAAACTCGAGGTGATGGTATTGCTGTCGGTGAGTTCCACTTTGTTCAGCGAATAGCCCCAGTTAAATTGCACCGGTCCCGTCAGATGATCGTTTCCTCCGGTTGTCGCAAAAACCGCGCCGAAAAGACGTACATCGATCATCTCCTTATATCTACCGTTAATCTGTTTTCCACGCTCTTTTGCGTCCTTTGCCTTATCACTGATAAAGATTTCCTTACCGCAATTCGTCTCGAAGTAGTCGCGCAGGTACCGTTTGAGACGCACGTCGCTGACAATATTCGTTCCCGTGTCGTAATCCATTCGGGGCTTGTTTTCGTTATCCATATCGCCGTTGGGATTACTCATCTTCGCGTCGTAAATAAACAAGATTTCGCTGTTTTTTGTAATTGTCGCCATTTTATTCTCCTTCTTCCGTGATTTTTTCGGGTTCGATAGAATCCTGTTTTTGCTTACCCTGTTTGATACCGATATACTTGGCATACGACATACCCGTCAGGATGTAAAACACTACTTCCTCAGCCGAAAGCGGAGAGCTTTCGATTTCCTGCAGGCGTTCGGTAATGGACGCCCATATCGATCCTTCTTCGAATACTTTATAGATTTCCGCAAATTCTTTGACTTGCAATAGTAAAGAGTGAACTCTCCGCGGCTCTATTCCCTGAAGATTGATCTTCTTCATAAATGTAGAACTTTTCCCGCCTTGCGCATAAATAATCCGGTTAACAAGAACCCCCAGCAGAAAAAGACCCTGGCGGTCGGGGGCGTTTCCGTAGATTTTCGGATGAGCCGAGAAGAACTCGGCGAAGTCTTTCGGAACTTCTGTCAGCATTTTTGTATCCTCCTTTCTATTCTCATAGTTTTTAAGCATCCCCAAGTCGATAAAGACTTGTAAGGCTAAAACGAACTTAAATGGAGAAAAATCAACATTATTGGAATCACTTTGATGAAACTTATGATGAACGATTTGTGTAAACTCATTAACAAGCTTACGATAATCGTATTCCCCGCCGTTGAGGAATGTCTCTAAAAATCCTAATAGTTCCGTCCGGTAATGAACGGGTTCGCATTTAGGATGCGAATATTTGGAATGGAACAGGGTGTATCTGAGAAAGCTTAACGTAATAACTTCGGAGTAATTCTTTTCGTTTTGGCTTAACATCGATAGTCCGTAGATGTCGCTCATTTTCCTGAATGCCTCAAGCTTAAAGGTCAGACCTGACAGCTCGATATTCGATATGAGCTTTCGGATACGGAATTCGTTTTTATTCTGCTCGTAAAAAAGAAGGTTGAAGGTAAGCTTTTTATTCCGGCTACCTTTAATTAAAGCGTTCAATTCCTCGATTTCTTTTATCGCGGGATTAAATGAATCGAGCGCTTTTTGTATCAGTGTAAAAAAGGTACGCTTCGCAAATTTATCCGCATCGTCTCCGGTTTCAAAATGAGGGATCAAGTAACAGTCCAAACCGAAAAATCGTCCCGAAAGGTTATTCTGAATATAGTTTTTTCCTACCATGACGGGTTTCAGGCAATCCTCACAAATTCCGAAGGATGCATCGTAAACTCCACCCTTAGTATTTTGAAAATAAAGATTGTTGGTTGTTCCATAAAAATTCCAAATCGGCACGGTTTGATCCGCAAGTTTCTTTGATTCTCCGCAGATGTGACAGTATCCGTCCTTAGCTTTATCATAATATTTCTCAAATACATTTTTATAAAGTAAATCCAAATATTCTTCGGTTAAAGATGGATCGATTTCAAAGATGTTTTTACCATCGAAGGTTACGGTTGCAATTCGCGCAAATTTGATGTTGAATTTATTCTGGATCAACTTACTAAAAACATCCAGAGGCTGAGGTTCTTTTTTCGTTTCCTCTTGAAGAGTGTTTTTTATCGACAGGAAAAGTTCTTTATCGCTTTTATCCAATTTTTCAGCGCTTAAAATTCCATCGGAATAAAAACAGTCCCTGTATTCTTGGAGAAACGTTATTAATTTGGAATCTTTTTTGCAGCCATCAATGACCGCATTCAGGGCTTCGTCTGTAAAATAATAATAGACTCCATTGAGTGACAGAGCAGATTTTGCGCCTCGAGGCCCAAAGATTTCGGCTGCGCTGAAAGCAAATATTTTTTCGCGGTTACTTTCGATTAGTTCCGACCCATATTTTATAGAAAAAGTATCCTTTCCCCGGTCGAAGTCGATTACGACGGCGTGTTCAATATCATCTTCTTCTTTCATGTGGCTCTTCGGTAATATGGTAAGATTCAGTAAAAAGGCTTTTTTGCTTTCAATACTTTCATTATTTGAGAAGTCCCCCCGGCTCATTCCTATCTTTTTCAACGCCTCAATCATAGTTTCCCCCTCGCGTACTCACCAATCTCTCTCAAAGCTGGAATCATTCTTCCCCCTCCGCACTAAAATATTTCTCAAACAACTCCCTCGCCTTCTCGAATCCGCCTTCCATAAAGAGTACCGATTTCGCTTTATTTTTCGAGTCGGCGATATAGCCTTTTTCATACAGGCGGTCTAACACGCCATGATCAAACGCTTTCCACGCACGGTAGGACATTTCCGGACTCCATGGATGCTTTTCGCCGAAAGCGGTCAGGTAGAGTAGCGCGAGACAGACCTCATCCAATTTATCTTTGTCGTATGTTAACCTTTCCTCCATATTTTATCCTCCGGTGGATCATACAATATATATTATTTATACTCGGTTTATTTGTCAACGTTTACAGATATTATTCGTTCTCCGATAACATATCGTTCATTTTATCGTACAGCGCGTCGAGCTTTTTCTGCAACGCTTTATTTTCCGCGTGATTGGCTTCGGCGGCGATAAAACCGATCAGTCCTTCGAGATCATCTGGACTGTATTTCACGATGATTATTCCGTCTTTCAATTCCGCCGTCTTCAAACGGTCGGTCAGAGAGTTTTCCGCAAAAGTATGTTCGAGAATCAGTTTCTTCTCCTTATCTGTAAGTCTGACAATAATCTCCGCTTCCCCGCCGGTCGAATTTTCTTCATAATCTTCTTCGTCCGTTTCATCGTAGTCCGGATATTGCTCCGGGGCTTCCCCTGCCGACTTGACCAATATCGGAAAAGTTTTACAGGCATCTTCCTCGTCCGCCATTCTCGCGCCCCAAACCTGCACGGGAAATTGCCAGCAGTCGCCGTAGTCGAAGTAAAAAAGCAAAGTGGAACCGGTTCCCGGAAACGCATCCTCGATAATCGTCTTCTTTACCCCGGGGAAATTAGTTTCTTCCCCTACATCCGCAAAAAGTTCATAACCGCTCTGGGATTTAAACGGCCTCTTAAAATCGCTGTAGAACCCGAAGGAATGGTCGAAATCGAAACCGATGCTGTCGATAATCGTCTCGGCCAGGTCGTATAACGAAGCGAGGGATGGCATTTCGATATACCTATAAAACACTTCATCCGGATCGGCATGAAGCGGAAACACTTTCATTGTCAATATCATCTCGTTTCTCTTCAATTTGCGTTTTTTCATTCATTTACTCCTGAATTATTTTCTTACGATCACCCCGAATCCGATACTTTTCCGTTTTCCGGTCCCGATATAATCCGGTATCTTCATATTGCAAACGAAGCCTCCGTAAAAACCGGTCATCTTGGTGTTATCTAATGTCACCTCCCGGTGGGTAAAACTTCCCTTGACCATAATCGTTCTGTCCGCGCGAATCCCCATCCCCTTGAGATCGGAAAGAAGGTTATTGACTAACGCGTGATTCAGGTCTAATTTTCCGCGGAGAAACGCGAGATTGTTTTTTCCGTTCATGGCGAGCCACGGGCTCTCGAAGCGATACTCGTTAAGCTCGTCAATCACTGAAAATTCCTCATTCCGTACTTCAAGCGCGCTTTCCATGACAGGATATTCTGTACCGTCTAAAACTATTTTTTCATGCCTGATAAACTCGTTTTGTACCAGATCGGCGCCCTCGTTCAGACCCATAACGGCAAGCCGCTGTTCGACGATTTTAAACTGTATTTTCGGGTAACGGTAAATAACCTTGCCGGACGGTGAGTGATTGTGAAAAATGTTCTCTTCAGGATACAGCCCGCCGAAAAAACCCCTCAGCTTTTCCGCCATTCTCGGCTGGATCGGGACGGGTATCGAAAAAGTTAAAAGCGCGATTCTTACTTCGTTCATTTCAGGTATTTCTCCTTTTACAGCCGCCGTCTGCGTTTTTTCAAGACTGCGCGAATTCAAATGACTGCATTTTAGTGTAAGCCCTTATTTTGAATTCTTCAAGAAATAATTGTAATCAATTGTCCCCCGAATACTCGCATTTCTGGCGGAAAATCCCCGACTGCTTCATAATCTTGCCGGAGTAAAAAAAATGCCAAAAAGCACCCCGCCCGCTCTTCGAAAAATTAATGTCAAGCTCGCCGGTTTGAAACGTTCGAGGAAATTATACGATTGGCGGGACGTTCCCGATTTGGCGGATAAACTGAATAATATCTTGGACGACATTTCCCGCGCGGAATTGATATCCGAAGACCAAATCCTGCTCGTTGAAGAGTTTTACCGTTGCGATAAGACTGTTTTCGAAAATTGCGACGACTCGTCGGGACAGATAGGCGAAATATTTCGTTATAGCGCGAAGGACTTATTCTGGAATATCGCGTCCCGCATCCTTGATAAGAGTTTAATCTTCTCGGTAATATCCGATCTTCTTCAGGAAAATCAGTATGGCGCGCGGGATACTCTGCTCGACGATGTTGAGGGTTTATTATCCCCGGACGAGATCCGGATTCTGATCGATCTTCTTTGGAAAATTTATAAACAAAAACCTGCCAAAAAAAACGAGTACTCGGACTATCTCCACGGTATCCGTACTCTCGCCGGTCAAATTCCCGACCCGGAACTGTATGAAAAAATCTGTAAAAAGATCAGTCCTGATTTAAACCTTTTCGATATTTTAAGAATATCCGAAGTCTACCTCAATTCCGGCCAGGCAGAAAAAGCTCTCGAATGGATCGAAACTTTTACGATTGACCGGGATTATTTGCTTAAGGAATATTTGAATCTTCTCTTTTCGATTTATAAGAAATTAGGACTCACCGATGAAGCCCTCGAAACCGCATGGAGACTGTTCCGTAATAAACCGGATATGGATAATTTTGAACTCATCGTAGGCGAAACAGGGGAGTCCGAACGCGGCAGGCTGATATCGGAATTGAAGGACGAATTTCTCCGAATCCCGGAGTTTTCATACGACCGCGCGCGGTTTCTCATCGACTGCGGCGGCGTCGAGGAAGCGGGAGAATACATTATCGCCCGCCGTACCGAGTTGGACGGGAAAGACTACAGCACGCTTCTTGATTTTACAAAAGTATTGGAAAAGCGGGGCCTCTTCTTACCCGCCTGCGTCATCTATCGTACCTTATTGGAATCAATTCTCGCCCGCACGATCAGTAAGTACTATCCTTTTGCAGTACGGTATCTTCGGAAATTGGATAAGATTTCGCCGCTCGTCTCCGATTGGCGGGATATTGTTCCGCACACAGAATACCTGAATGAATTATCCGAAAAACACCGCCTGAAAATCAAATTCTGGTCGCTCTATTCGGGAGAATAAAGGGGGCCCAAAAAACCTGCATTTTGTTAAATATTATTAACTGTCAGAGGGTTAATCGATTACTTACGCCCAATGGTCACTTCCTTAAATAAGTCATCGGAAATGACCACAAGCG